>JARKQC010000097.1 GCA_029974985.1 Bacteroidota bacterium
TAGCAATAATGCCGTGATTTGCAGGATAAAGTCCCGTAATAATTGAATAATGATTAGGAAATGTCATACTCGGAAATTGTGGTTTTAAAGATTGTGCTTTAACTCCAAAATCTGCGATTTCATTCAAATAAGTGCAATATTTTCATTTAAGATAATCCCAACGAAATCCGTCGAGTGATACAAGAATTACACTTGCATTATTATCTAATGAATATAATTGTAAAATTGAAATTTTTACAAAAAGTAAAATTAAAATTAGTGTTCTTTTAAAATGTTGCATAGTTTTATAAAATTTTGTAAAATTATTTATTTATAAAAAATAAAACTTAATTATTAGTAATTTATTTTTTATATTTGTTTAATTATATTGTTTTTTATTTTAGAATTTGCAAATAAAGACGATATTTTAATTATATAAAGTATTGTTATATTAATAGAATAAAAAATATGACAAAATTTGAATTATTAAAATTACAAAAATTATTTAGAATACAAAATAGTATTAAGCCAAAAACATATTTAGATGAATTGGCTTCGGAGGGTTTTCTCGAAGATTTTATCGAGCCTTTTTTTAAAAATAAAATTAATGAAGACCCTGATTTTAAAAATAGAGTTTATGATTCTTTATATGATTGGTCTGAAGAGGTTAGCGAAAAACTTGAATTATATTATTTGGAATCAATTTGTGAGTCACTTAGCTTTTTCAACGAATATACAAAATTATGGAAGATACAAAAGCAATAAGACCCGAAATCAAAGGTTTGTTTGATACTATTAAAAATCAGGCTATTCAGTATGCTGATACTTTTGATAAGTTAGAGCAATGCCATGCTGATTATATTGCTTTGACAAAAGATATAAAAAAAATTAATGAAGAACTGTATCTTTCTATTAATGCTGAGATTTTTGCTTTTAAGCAATCTTATGAGGATTATATTAAACTTTTAAAAATCGAAAGTTTAAAAATATCACAAAAATATTCCGAATTAAAAGATTTAAAAATGTTGCAAGATTCTTATTTCGATGCCAAAGAATCTATTGTTACGATAAACCAGAATCTTGAAAAGCAAAATAATGAATTAAAAACTTTATTTGATGATTTTAATAGTTTAGTTGATAGTATTAAAAATTCAGCAGATGAAAAGATTGACGATTTTTTAAAGTCTTCTATTAATAGATTTAACGATACAATTAAATCAGATTTGAAAAATACTGAAAATAAAATTAATCAAAGAATTTCTTACCATAATAATAAAATAAGTATAATCGAAAAATCATTAAAAAATTATTATGAAAAGCAAATTTTAGATACAAAAAATATTTATGATGAGATTGATAATTTAAAAAAAAATGTAGTAAATTTATTTCAAATTAGTACAAATAAATCCAATCAATCTAATAATGAAATCAAAAAAAATGCAATTAAAGATAATTTTTCTATGCTTAATTCAAAATATGATGAATTGAATGATAGAATTGATACACTTGCTAATTTATTAAAAGATGCGAATAAATATAAATATTCAGATTCAAATCAAAATTTTCAATCAAAATCTTTTTCAAATGAGGATAAAGTTTTGATTAATAATCTTAATAATCAAATTTTAGAATTAAAATCATTTCAAAACAAGGCTATTCAAATTTCGATTGGAGCCGTTATAATTGCTATTATTTCAATTGCAATTGCTTTTATTTTATAAAATTATTTTAACTTATCTAAAACATATAGATTAAAGCTATACCCGTAGCTAATTTTTCCGATAATTGCACTCCTTCATATTTCTTATAAACTGGCATTTCAAAAAATAATGAAATTGATAATTCATCAAAATTATAACTAAATTGAGGCACTAACGATAAAATTTGTTTACCTGTATTTAACATTTCTGAATCATTTTGATATGAAATCCCTTGTACCTCATATCTTGATTCAAGAATTGCATTAAATTTTTCAAATAGTTCTTTTGTTAAAAAAAGTGAAGTGCTAATATTATTGCCCGATTTAAACTGGTCTTTATCTTCTATATAAAATTCTGATCTATTAAATAAAACAATATTAATATCATCATAAATATTTATAAAATAGAATAATTGAGCAATTACTCCATTGTTGCCCGAAAGAATTCTATTATTTGTTAATTTTAATTTTGGACCCGCACCTAAAGTAAGCTCTTGCGAACTTGCTTTATGAGAAAAAATCGTATATTTTCCGATTAATGAAGCTGAATTAAAGCCAGAAATCCTATCTTGTGAGTAGCCAAAATTTAGATTTTTATCGGGAAAGGCGCTTAATTCTAAATCAATGGTAAATTTTTTATTTATTCCATAAGCAAGGTTAAAGCCTAATAAATGCACATCTAATTCTTGTCCATAATGCTTTTCTAACGTTTCAGAACCAAGATAAAATTCCGAGCCATATAAATATCTATATAAAGTTATAAATCTAAATGTTCCTTCTTTTAATACGCCGACATTTGATGTTCCAGCGGCTAATTGAGAACCAGAAAACGCAGCACTACACGAAGAGCATTGTGAATAAATTTTATTACTATTTATAATAGTTAATAAAAATAAAAATAAAAGTAATATAATAGATTTGAATTCCATTTATCGCGAACCATCAAATATTTGTCTTAAATTTTCAAAATTTGAGAAATCTTGTTTACTTATTCTTTTTTTTTCATCGTGTTTTACAGCAAATACTATTGGAATCTCATTAATTTTAAATTGTTTATAAGCACCGCTTGGCTCCTGCCAATAATCATCAAGACCATATAAAAATATATTGCCTTCTGCAATATTAGCATCTTCTAATAACTTAAAAAAATATGGTAAAGTTTCGGCACATTCTAAGCACGTTGATGAAGCAAAAATATAATATTGATAGCCCTGCGAAAATGATTGAAACTCACGAATTTCTGTTTCCGAAAAATTTGTATTCAAATATAAATAATTATTCCAACCAGAATTTTCCATCCATTTTTTTATAGTGGTATATCCAATTATCTGCTTATATGATAGATAATTAGAAGCGCAAGAAGTAAGCATTATTGAAAATAATAATATTGAAAATAGAATAAAAATATTTTTTTTCATTAGTATAATAGAATTAATAATATTATAAAAAATTATTTTTTAGGCATCTCTGGAAATTGTTTTTTCTCTTTTTGCGTAGAATCACTTGGCTCTTCATCGAGTTTAAAGAACTTAACGGGGTCTTTAAGCGGATTATCTGGCAATTCTAAACCTTTTAGCATTTCTACTGGATTTTGCAATAATCCGTTTGGGTTATTCAATAGTGAGCTTGGATCTTTTATAATAGAATTAATATCTGGTGATTTAGGTTTATAATTTATTTGTTCACTTTTTTGTTTTAATTTAATTTCGCCCATTTTAAGTTCAGTAGGTGGTAGCAAAATAACTTCACGAGTTTTAAGGGAGTCTGGAATTGGATTTCCACTGTTTACAGCAAATTTATATGTAACGCTCAATCCAATGTCCTTTGCATATTCCGATTCTGGATAATTAGTAATTAATATATTATAATAATATAGAGAGGAATCTGGAATTTTTAAGTAACGTTCAAATATCCAACCTATAGAATATAGCGAGGCAGGTGCAAATTTAGATTTTGGATAATTTTCATATAATTTTTTAAATTGATTTAAAGAAAATTTGTAATCTGCGATTCTCATTAAATTAAGCCCGGAAGAATAGAGTTCTGCCACAGTATCAATAACAAAATTTTGTGTATAGCCAAGTTGTGCTTGTGCGTCTTTACCAAAATCGGTTAATGGGTGATTCATCACAATAATATCTAGCAAACTATCAGCTAACAGTGGGTTATCAGCTCGAACTACGCGTGCTAAACCATAATAATATCTTGAACTTTCTGGTTTTGATAAAGGAGCAACTTTAACAGCATACTTATAATAATATAAAACAGAATCTTTATTCCCAAGTTCCTCGTGTATTCGCCCTAATGCAAAAAGATTAGCGGCTAATTCTAATTTTGTAGAGTCTGATAATTCCTCATTTTTTTTGATTTTTTCAATAAGTAATTCAGCCGCTCGGAGTTTAATATCCCAATTATTCATTAATTCGAACATTTTTTCAGAAGTTTTAAATACTGGAGTGCGGATTACTCTTGATTTAGCAAATAATGAGCGGGCTTTTGTATAATCGTTTTGATTATACATATTCATACCTTTTTCAAAATAATATGTTAATAATGCTGGATTATTTGCATAAGCTGAATCTGCTTTTTTTTCCATTATAGCGAGATTTTCATAGGTTGGTGGAATTTCTTTTTCTGCTGGAATATAAGTGGGATCGAGCCATTTAATTCTCATTAATTGCATTTCTTGGATATAAGTATGAGCCATCCACTCTTCGTATTTACCATCATTTTCTAATCTTTTAAAAATATCTTCTGCCTCGAAATATCTTCCCATTCTTGCAAGCGATGCCGCCTGATATAAATAAGCCTCATATTTTTGAAGATAATCGGGACTAAATTTATGCACTTGTCTAAAAGTAGTTTCAGCAACTTCAAATTTTGCCATTCTAAACATCAAAAATCCCATATCGAGTTGCCAACGAGCTTTAATAGAGCCGTCATCTGTTTGTGCAATAGCATTTTTATATGGTCTCAATGCTTTTTCAAAATCATTATTAAGCAAAGCGAGTTCGGCTTCTATTCTAAATGCTTCTGATAAAATATCATATCTTTTCTTTTGCCAAGCGATATCAACAGTCCTAGAGAGCATAATTTCGCCAGCATGCATTTTTCTTTGTATTAAAAGATTTTTAGTATATAATAAATGTGCATCGGGTGATAAATCACCAGCAGGATATTTATCAACAAGTTCACTACATTTTAATTGAGAATTAAGCCAATCCTCTTGATAGAAAAATGATTTTGCCATTAGCCATAAAGCACCTTCAACATAATCGCTTTTTCCTTTGAAAGCAAGAATTTTAGAACCTTTAATAATTATAGAATCTAATTTAACTTGAACGGGCTGTCTTTTTTGTTTTGATACAATAAATTCAGTTAAAAATGCGGGCGGACCAACTGTCGTTTGCTCATCAACATAAAATTCGGGCTGTGGAACGACAACTCTTGGCTGAACTCTTTTTTTCTCATCTTGAAATTCAAACTCCTCTTCTGACTCGTGAAGAAGCCGTTCCATATTATAATAAGTATTAAAATATGTAGTAAAATTAGTATAGTTTGAGCAAGAAGTGCCCATTAAAAAATAAGTTGCTATTGAAAGCAGAATATAAAATATAATTCTTTTGATTTTCATATTAATAAATTGAAATTTTTTTACAATGTAAAAATACTCTCAATAAGTCCCTTATATTTAATTACTAATTTATTATTATATCGTAAAATAATATGTATATATTGTTTGATTTCAAGGTAAAACGTTTTCAAATTGTACTAACGTTTCAATCTATCATAAAAGTACACAATTATCACATTTTATTATATCGTACGCTTATATCAATCATTTAGAATAACGTATTACTTAATATTTTCTTTTCAATTTTAAAATTATATTTTTTTACAAATTTTTCAGGTATAGGTAAATTTTTCAAATTTTGTGGTTCTGCTTTTAGTGATCCTGAACCATAACTTTTACTGACATACTTTAAATTTTCGAGTGTTTCAGGATGGTTTAAAACAGTCCATAAATTATTTATATAATCTTTGTTCTTTGATTTAGTATAAACACAATGCAAGGTATGTAAGGGTAAAACCCCAATTTCATTTTTTACAAAACGAGTATTACGTCTTCCTAAATAGGCAAAAAGCATTTCGGGAACTTCCCTTTTTTCAGTTTTATACCAAGGATTTCTTGATTTTATTAATGCCCGCTGATTTAATTCTAATCGTTCTCCCTCTTTGATATAATCTAAAAGATTTTTGGGTAAATTATTTTCGGGTTTATCAATGTATAAAAGCATTGTAGGTCTTCCTTTCCTATCTAATTCTATTATTTCCTTTTCAGTTATAATATCATTTTCAATATCTCGTGTTCGTCCTAATGTTAATCGAAAATATTCTTTGGGTAACTTTAATTTTTCTATTTGTTTATTTGTTAAAAAGAAAAATTCTGTTGCACCAGTTGCAATTCCACGCATAACTGTTGCAAAATCAGATAATTTGTAAGGTGAAATTATTTCGGTATGTGGAGGTCTTGATAAACCTATTTGTAAAGCTTCACTTAAATCTCTATTAATGATTTCAATATTAGGTAAATCGGTTAATTCAAAATCTGATTGTATAAGTTTTAATAATTCATCACCAACTTCGTTTACTTTTATCCACAATAAATTAGCTTGCGGCTTTTGTTTACGAATCAAAAATATAATTGCATTAGTATCAATTTCTGGAAAAGGTGCTGCATTTTCTGAAAAAGTTATCACACCTTCCAAATTATAGTTTTTTGAAATCCAATTCCATAGTTTATTTGCAAAAACTCCTTCACAGGTATCAGCAGGCATAATAAAAGCCAATCTACCATTATCATCAAGTAAATTTAATGCTTGTATCAAGAAATAAATATGATAACCTGCTCTACCGTCAATAGTTGAACCAATAATTTTCATAGTAAGTTGTCTGAGTAATTTTTTTGTCGGTTCGTCAATTCTATGATGCCGAATGTATGGCGGATTTGCTACAATAGATTTGAACTTTCGAGTTGGTGGATTTTTAATAAAATCACGTTTTTCTATTTCACAAATCGGATTGTTGTAAATAATACTTTTTAATACATTTTCATCGATATCAATTCCATAATATTTACAGGATTTATTCAACATTAATAATGCCTGTAAAAAAGCACCTGTACCAGAAGCAGGGTCGAAAATTAAATCTGAATTTCTGGAAACATATTCTACCATAGGTAAAGTTATCCAATCAGGACTCCAAAATTGCCCTTTATTACGTAATTTTTCACGTTCGTTCCAATTCGTTGGAATAATTTGTTGATTAACTTTTAACTCATTCATTTCTTTAATTTGTTTAGAATGGTTAAACATTCATCAGCTAATTCTATTTCACCGCCTTCAAATTTTACATAAGGTAAAATATGTCCATTTTTATCTTCTATAAATTCAGGAACTAATTGTGGATTAGTTTTTGAAATACCAAGTTGATAAGCATAATGATAATAAACTTTGTAAATTGCTTTTTTAGATGTTGCACCACCTGGTGCTTGAAAAACTTGAATTGTAGGTTCTATCAAACCAATTTCAATTAATCTTTCTAATTCATTAAATGCCAATCCGTAAGCTCTATCAAAAAAAACGTGCCAAATATGTAAAGGGATTTTATTATTAGTTTGCCAAGTTTTTAACGGTTTTCTGTCTTCTTCTTTGACAATTACCGTTGGTAATACCGCATTTTTAGGCATTCCTAATTTACCGTCTAATCTTTTTTGAGGTTTTAATGCTGTGGTATAATTTGGCATTTTCTCAGCAACCCATAATGAATTTTCACATTCGATTGCCATTAATGATTTTTGAATTAAATCTTTTAAATCTTCTTCTTTAATAAATGGAAGTTCTCCTAATCCACCAATTTGGATAATAAATTCATCTATAAATTGTTTATCTTTTTTTGAAAATAAAAGTAAATCAGGTCTCTTAATTTGTCCTAATCCAGCATTTTCTAATCTCTCAAAATATAATTCAAATGCTCTTACATCATTTGTTGGTGCAGTACCACTTGGACCATAAGGAATCGCAAAATATTGATTTGTTTTATTTACAGCATCAATTAGTCTTTTCTCAGACCAAACTCCTTGAGACCAGCGCATTAAAAAATCACTACCACGTAATCGTCTTGGATTTAATAAAAACTCCGACCACTCAATAAAAGTAATTACTCTTAATTCTAATTCAATATCTTTTATAGAAACACTTAAAACTTTTTCAAATGGATGCATAAATTTTACTTTTTTTTAAATGATCGTTTCTTTATCAAATAACTATTATATAGTATATATAAATATAGAGTATATATCTAATTGATTTACGTTATTATAAATCAATTATTTTAATTATTTACGTAGTAAATATGTAATGATTATAAATATTTAAAAAATAAAAAAAAATATTTTTCTTTATAATTATTAGTACCCGGAACAGGATTCGAACCTGCACAAGCAAAGCTCACTACATCCTGAATGTAGAGCGTCTACCAATTCCGCCATCCGGGCAAAAAATGATTTCAAAAATATTATTTTTTTTAATAAATAAAAAAAAATTGTAGTTAATTATTCAATTCGTACAATAAAAATTGTTAATATTAACCATTGGCTAAAATTATACGATTTTTTTCTTATTTGTCTAATATAATTTTTTACAAATTTTTAATGTGCATAACTTCATAACTTGTTGAATTTCAAAATAATTAGATTTTATTTCAACTATTTGAATTCCAAATAATATTTTTGATGGCATAATGCTTGATAAAATCAAATTGAGTAAATAAATTAAAAGGTTAAAATAGTGATAAAAGAAATATATACAGCGGCACTTGGAATGCAAAGTCAGATAACGCGGCTCGAAGTAATATCTAATAATATTGCAAATAGCTCGACTGCTGGATATAAAAGAGCTTCGGTTTTTGAAAGGAATCTAATTGAAGTTCAGAATAATTTTAATTTTATCCCTACTGATGTAGAGCAGAAAGACCCACCAACTGGTTCGTATTTTGATTTTTCTAATGGAGCGGCAGAAAATACAAATAATCCGCTCGACCTTTTAATTTCTGGAAATGGATTTTTTACTCTTATGGACGAAGATGGAAATTATTTCCTAACACGAGCAGGGAATTTTCAGATATCAGATGACGGGTATATCGTTTCAATGGATGATAAAAAACTAATTGGTTCAGATGGTCCAATTAGTTTAAATAAGGATATTTTTGCCCGTCAATCTATATCTGGAGATACTATAAATAATACTATAAGCGTTGCCCCAACGGGTGAAATTTTTGTCAATAATAATGAAATAGCAAAATTGTCAATTGTAATTCCAGAAAATTTTGATGCCCTCGAACGAGCTTCCAATTCACAATTCACTATTGATGAGGAAACCACGTTAATTCAGATAAACGGAGATAAGTTGAATATTCGCCAAGGATGGCTTGAGGGGTCGAATGTTAATATCATAAATGAAATGGTTCAGATGATTGAGCTACAAAGAATGTACGATGCAGGAAGCAAGGTAATTCAAACAAATGATGGTACTTTAGAAAAATCTATAAATATGGGTAGATTTTTCTAAATAATATTTTGCAAAATATTCAAATTTAATGGATTAAAATATGGATAAAACATTACGGACAGCGGCAACGGGATTATCTGCACAACAAAAATTTGTTGAAATAATCTCTAATAATTTATCTAATGTAAATACAACAGGTTTTAAAAAAATTCGACCAGAATTTCAAGATTTACTTTATGAAACATTAAAACCTTCTGGAAACACTACAAGGTCTGGAGTAGAACCTTTAAATGATGTACAAATTGGTTCGGGTACAGAGCTTGTTGCAACAAAAAAATTATTTATGCAAGGGGATTTGAAGGGCACGGATAATCCTTTAGATTTAGCAATAAATGGTGATGGTTTTTTTATTTTAAGAAAAACTGATAATTCTTTTGTTTTTACAAGAGACGGTACTTTTCAATTAAATAGAAATGGGCAAATAGTAACTCCACAAGGATATTTACTCGACCCTGGTATCAGTATTCCAGATGATGTAGTTCAAATTAATATTTCAAGAGACGGGCTAATTACAACTTTATCACAAGGAAGTACTGATGAGCAAGTTGTTGGTCAGTTAAATTTAGCTCGTTTTATTAATCCCGCTGGTCTTAAATCTATTGGAAATAATCTATATGAGGAAACACCTGCTTCGGGCAATGCATTATTTGAAATACCTGGCAATAATAATACAGGTGAAATCCTTCAAGCACAACTTGAATCATCAAATGTTGATATAGTAGAAGAAATGGTAAATATGATTAATGCACAACGCGCTTACGAATTAAATTCTAAATCTGTAAGAACAGCTGATGATATTTTACAAACAGCAGTGAATCTTAAGCGATAATGAGTAGAAATATTAATATATCGAATTTAAAATTTAGTAAACTTTTAATAATTTTACTAACTATATTTATTTTTTCAAATAATATATTATTTGCAAAATCTACTTTTTCATCAGAACGAATTAAAAGTTCAATAGAAAAATTGATTTTTGATAAGTCAAATGGCAAAGCCATCATTGAGTTTATTTCAGATCCAAGAACTTGTGAATTTTTTCAAGATGATGTTGACGCAGAAATATTTTTAGTTAATGAGTTAAATCCTGGATTTAATATTGTTGCATTGAAATTTAGTCATAATAATAAAATACTCAAATATTTAGAGATTAATTTGAGAGTTAAATTATTTAAAAAAGTTTGGGTTACATCTCGAAATATTAGTGCGAATACTATATTAAATGAAAATGATTTTATATTAAAAGAAAAACTTATTAATTCTAATTTAGAAATTGCCGATATAAATGATATGATTGGCAAACAAATAAGCCGTTTCGTTGCGAAAGATGAATTTGTTAGCAAAGATATGTTATTAGGCGAATTACTAATAAAAAGAAATGAAAAAGTTACTCTAATTGTTGAAACGGGTGCGATAAGAGTTCGCTGCAATGGTACTGCTATTCAAGACGGCTCTGCAGGACAAATTATTAGAGTAAAAAGAGATGGTTCTGCAACTGTGCTTACAGGTAAAGTTTCATCAACGGGTGAAGTTATTATTTATTCAAATAATATATCTTTAAATTAGGTGAAAATATGAGATTAACTATAAATATTGCGTTATTTTATTTATTTTTTGTAACATTTTCTTATTCTCAATTTATTCAGAATAATTCTCGTTCATTATTTTCTGATGTTAGAGCATTTAAAGCGGGTGACGCAATTACTGTTCTAATAATGGAGGATACAAAGGCTGATAATTCTGCAAATACTGTATCAGGTCGTTCGAGTTCTATAAACGGTGGAGTTGATTTTGGAGCGGGAAGTTCTGGCTTTAAAGCTGATGGCACTTTAAAAAGCGGCACAAATCATCAAGGACGCGGGAATACAAATCGTAGCGAATCAATTCGTTCGAGGCTAAGCGTTAAGGTTATGGACGTAGTTGATAATGGAAATTTACAAATCGAAGGTAAGCGTACAACAAAAATAAATGGTGAAACACAAACAATTGTAATAAAAGGAATTGTAAGGCCTGTTGATATTCGTCCAGATAATTCTATTTATTCGTATTCAATACTCGATTTATCTTTATTTATAGAAGGTGATGGTTCAGTTTCAGAAATTCAAGAGCCCGGTTTAATCACAAAATTTTTGAGAATATTATTTTAATGAAAAGAAATTTTTATATATGGCTTATAATATTAGTAATATTTTGCAATATAAGTAATTTATATTCTGCAAGGATTAAAGATATTGCTTTTATTGAAGGTGTATCCGGGGTTCAGGTTATTGGATATGGATTGGTTACTGGTCTAAATCAAACGGGTGATAATCAGCAGACAACTTTTACTGTTCAGTCAGTTTCAAATATGTTAAAAAGATTTGGATTAACCGTTCCAGAAAGAAATCCAAGAGTAAGAAATGTCGCGGCTGTTATGGTAACAGCTACAATTCCAAGTTTTATGAAAAAAGGCTCGAAAGTTGATATCGTGGTTTCCTCGATGGGCGATGCTAATTCACTTCAAGGTGGAGTTCTATTAATGACTCCTATGTCCACAAGTGATGGTTCAATTGTTGGTCTGGCACAAGGTCCTTTATCCGTTGGTGGTTATGATTATAACTCATTGGGTTCGAGTGTTTCGAAAAACGTATCAACAACAGGTCGCGTTCCGAATGGGTTAATCCTTGATACTGAGATTAAAACTGAATTTATTCAAAATAATCAAATTAGAATTATATTACGAGATCCAGATTTTACTACTTCATCAAGAGTCGCTGATGCAGTAAATTCATTATCAGGTATGAATAACTCTGCAACTACTCTTGATGGTGCTACAATTAGCGTTCAAATGCCACAAAATCAAACTCCTCAACAATTAATGCAGATGATTTCGCAAATTGAGTCATTAAATATTATTAGCGACCCAATTGCAAGAGTAGTAATTAACGAGAGAACTGGTACAGTTGTTGTAGGTAGTAATGTTCAGTTATTGCCTACAGTAGTTGCTCACGGCGGATTGGAAATTTCCATACAACAAGATGTAATCGTGCCTCAGCAAGCACCATTTACAACACAAATTCAACCTAATGCAAGGTTTTCGAGAATAAATACTCGTGAAGATATACGCGAGGCTACTCCTTTAAATGTTCAAGGTGCCACTGTACAGGATTTAGCAAATGCACTGAATTTATTAAAAGTTAGTCCAAGAGATTTAATAGCTATTTTTCAGGCACTTAAAGAATCTGGTGCTTTACAAGGTGAGTTAATTTTACAATAATGAACGAATTACGAAATCATATTGATATGAATAGCTTTCTTGGTTCAAAAACTGAGGAATTAAATCGTAATGCTGTTAAGAAAAATTTAGAATCAAAATTATCAGAGCAAGAAAAAAGTAAATTTGCAAAAGTATCACGTGGTTTCGAAGCAATATTCTTAAATATGCTTATAAAAGAAATGAAATCATCATTAAATAAAAATGATGATGAAGAATTTGCTGGTTCACTTGTTGAATATACCGATATGCTTTTTGCTGAGCATATATCAAATCAAGGTACGGGAGTTGGTATCGCAGAAAAAGTATATAAATTTCTTACTGGTGAAGAGCTCGAAGCTAATAAAATAATTCAGCCCGCTCAGTCAGCGCAGTCCGTTCAAAAAAATGTTAAAGATAAAAAAAACACGAATAATCCAACGGCAAATATTTCTCATATAACTAATAAAAATACTGAAAATATTTCGATTAATGGGAATTTTTTAGATAAAGTAAAGAATCGTATTGATATATATGAAAACATAATTACAAATGCTTCAAAAAAATTCAATATCCCTAAGGAATTAATAAAAGCTGTTATAACAGCCGAATCAGCTGGACATATTAATGCTAAATCCAAAGTTGGCGCTAAGGGGTTAATGCAATTAATGGACGGCACTGCACGCGATTTAGGCGTTACAAATTCTTATGACCCTGAGCAAAATATATTTGGCGGTACTTATTATTTACGAAAAATGATTGATAAATTTGAAAAACTTGATTTAGCTATTGCCGCTTATAACGCTGGACCGGGGAATGTTGAAAAATACGGTGGTATCCCTCCTTTTAACGAAACAAGAAGTTATGTAAAAAAAGTCAATAAATATTTAGATATTTTCCAAAAGGAAATAAATAGTAATGCAGGAATTAAATTATGATTGACAAACTAATGATTTATCTTAGATATGAAGAACAAATTCTTCAAGAAGTTGTAAATTTAGCTAAGGAACAACAAAGAGCTTTAATTACTATGAATTTTAGCCAATTGAACGATATTAGCCAAAAACAAGAAGAATCATTAATCAATTTAAAAAAAGTTGAAGAAGCAAGAATAAATTTTTTAGCTGAATGGCTCAAAATTACAAAAACATCAGCTTCAAAAATGACTATGTCACAATTAATAAATTTTTCTGATAAAAATAACTTTAGAGTATTGTCATTAATGCAGGAATCAATGAATTCATTAAGCGAACAATTACAAAATTTGAATTTATCAAATAGAGTATTATCAAATAGAGCTAAAAATTCAGTTGGAGAATTAATAGATATTTTAACTAATGGCACAAATAATGCTTGTAATGTAAGAGTATAATATTTATAAAAATAATAAATTTAGAAACAAAAATGAGTATAATACGTTCAGTAACTGACTCTGCTTTAATGCAAGCAAATGAAGTGAAGTTTCAAATAAGTGAAATTGCTTATGCTTTGCCTCATAATGAACAATTTCAAGTAAGAAAAAGAATGCTTGAATTGATTAATAATTTAGATGGGCAAATTATTGACGCTTTTGCTTTATCAAATAAAATTGATAGAGTTAGAAAGTTTGTAAATATAGTCGGCAAATTAATGGAATGTAAAGATTATCTTGAATATGTTCAAAAATCATCCAATATAATAATTGGAAATACTTTTTCAAAAATTGATGAATTATCAAATTTATTATTAATTAATAGTGGTACACTTAATTAAAGTTTTTCAATATGGCTGGATTTAGTTCGCTCGAAATAGGAAAAAAAGCACTTTTAGCCCAAAAATTTGGATTAGATATTACATCGAATAATATTGCAAATGTCAACACACCCGGCTATTCTCGTAGAGTTGCAATATTAAGTGAGGATAATTCAATCCGAAAGAATGGTTTTTTTATGGGTAATAGTGTTGTCGTACAAAAAATTCAATCTTTCAGAAATGAATATTATGACCGAGAAATACGCACTAATGAGTCGAAAAGAGCGGCTTATGATGTGGACTCACAATTTCTAAAAAGAGTTGAAATTCTACTTGGAGAACCAAATGGTGATACTATTGATAATAATATTAGTGAATTTTTTAAAACTTTCGAACAAGCCTCTAATAATCCCGAAAATATTGGTTTAAGAACAAATATACTCCAAAAAGCAAAAGAACTTACTGATAGATTTAATAATACTGCTGTTTCTTTACAAAATTTACGTGCTGAAACTATAATAGGAATTAAATCAGATGTTGATTCAATTAATGGTCTTTTAAATGATATTGTTGATTTAAACAAAATGATTACAAACAATGTCAATAAAAATGATGAGACATCTCAAAAATTTAATGATGAAATCGAAAATAAGATTCAAGAATTATCAAAATATATTGATATAAAAGTTGCAAAGAATGAGGACAGTTCTGTAAATATTTTTGTGAATGGAATTAATTTAGTTACAGGTATTTATCATACAGATATTAAATATAAAATTGAAAGCGACCCCTCAACAAACGAAATTACTGCAAATTTGTATAAATTTGATAGCGAAACTGGAGTGGAAACTAAATTAGAAACTCAATCTGGTTCTGTTTTTTCATATTTAAAATTACATAATGAAGTTTTCGACCCAATTGATAATAGCAGTAATTTTTCAGTTTCCAAAGAGCTTAATTCATTTGTTAATACTTTTGCAACCAAAATAAATGATATGTTTGTTACTGGATTTGGATTAAATGATACTAATCCACTAAATCCTCCGAATAGATATTTATTCATTCCTTATGACACAAGTCTAGTAAATCCCAATTCTCAAATTACTGCTTTTAATATAGGAGTTAATAATTTATTAGTTCAAAACCCACAAGATATACCACTTTCTGATAAAGCTAATGAACCGGGAAATACTGAGATAGCTCGAAAAATCTCTAATTTTGCTAATGATAAAACTTTTATGTCAAATCTTTCTCCATTAGAATATTACTCAAATTTTATATCAAGATTTGGCAATGCAACAAAAACTGCTATTGATGGCTTGTCTAATTCTAAACTAATTGACGAGCAACTAAATTCTCAAAGAGAATCTTTTATGGGAGTAAATCTTGATGAGGAAGCAGTTAATTTGATTAAATATCAAAAATCTTTCGAAGCCGCTTCGAGAATTATTACTATGACTAATGAGTTAATGGCAACTGTTATAAATCTTGGGAGATAGCCAATAATGAGAATTACAAATAAATCTGTTTATATCAATTATTTAGGGCAACTCGAAAATATTCAAAATAATAAATTTAGAGAAGAAATAAGGCTAAATACGGGTAAGCAAATTAATAATATTGAAGAAGCTCCGAATAAATTAGCAGAAATTAAATTATTGCAGCATAAAATTACTAATAACGAAAATTATCTTACTAATTTACAAAATTCAATGTCTGAAATGCGTACAGCTATGGAAAGTATGGATAATGTTGCAAATACGCTAATAAATCTCAGACAATTAACTTTAGATTCTATCCAAGTCGTTAATTCATCTAATCCACAAACAATAGCCGTACAAATCAAAGATTTACTTTCAGATATAGTATCACAAGCCAATATTGATTTTAATGGGAAGTCTCTTTTTTCTGGTACTGCTACAACTGAAAAATCTGTTGAAATTGACCCATTGGGACCACTTGCACCATTTCAAGCATTATCAAAGAATAAGTTACCTTATGAAATTATTAATGTAGCGGCAACTCCTGCTAATCCCTCGGGTTTAACTGTAATTTTTAAAGGAAATAACGAAAATAGAATAATAAATAAAGACCAAAATTCAAGTGAAATCATAAATCTAAAGTCAGATGAATTATTTGGCATGGGTGGAACAGAGCCAGAATTATTCCAAGATATAATAAAAATTTATAATATTATAAAATATAAACCAGATGGATCATTACGAACAGAAACAGATTTTTATACGCCTAGTGAAAGCGTACAAATAGAGACTTTGCAAAAATCTCTTTTAGAAAATCATCAAAAATTAATAAATTCTGTTGCAATGTTAGGCTCTAAATACAATCGTTTAGAGGCATTAAGCGATCAATTAATAAATGAAAATACAAGACTTAATGAAATAAAATCAATAAAATCCGATACTGATTATGCACGTACCACTATTGATTTAAAATTAGAAGAAAATGCTCTTCAATATAGTTTACAAGTTGGAAGTAGAATAATGCAAAACTCATTATTTGATTTTCTCAGGTAAAAACATTATTTTTACATTAATGAAAAGTAGTACTTTATTTGGAATTATTTTAGGAACAGTAGCTATACTTGGTTCCTTTTTATTAGAAGGCGGAAAAACCGAATATTTATTCTTAATTCCACCTATGGTGATAGTTATTGTAGGAACTCTTTCTGCGGGACTTGCTGGGCATTCTTTTAAAGTTGTAAAAAAGATTCCTTTTCTTATTAAACTAACTATTTCGCCCCCCGAATACGATGTAAAAGGTATAATTTCCCAAATCGTTACTTATTCTGCGATAGCACGACGCGAAGGATTGTTTGCTCTCGAAAAGCAACTTTCAAACGCCAAACACCCATATTTAAAAAAATTACTCGAAAATGTTATTGACGGAACTGAATCAGAATCATTAGAGCAATTAATTGATAATGAAATTGCTTGCCTTACTGAAAGGCATCTTACATTTATCGGTTTTTTTAATAAATTAGGAGGTTACTCTCCAACAATGGGTATTATTGGTACTGTTATGGGATTAATTTCTACACTTGCTTCTGTTGGTTCTGACCCCTCGGTTTTAATTGCAAATATTGCGTCCGCATTTATTGCTACTCTTTGGGGTATATTTATGGCTAATATTGTTTGGTTACCAATTGCAGACAAATTAAGATTTTTACACGATGAAGAAATATCAGTCATAAACATTATAACTACGGGTGTAAAATCTATTCAACGCGGCGATATACCAATGATAATTCATAATAAATTAATTGCGGCATTACCATTAAATGAGCAAAAAGATGTAATTTTGCCCAAAATCTATAAAGATGAAGCCCAAGAATTAATAAAAGATAGACTTATATTAGTTGAAAGCGATTAATCTATGGAAGAGTTTTTAGGAAAATATAACGTCCTAATAATTCCATAGAGAAAGCAAGCAAGGCCAAAAGTGCATAAATATGATATTCTTCTTTTTTCTTTGAATACACTGCAACATCAATCTTTGTTTTTTCAAGTGCATCAATTTCTTTATAAATATTTGTCAAAGATTTATTATTAGTTGCTCTATAATATTTACCACCAGTCATATCTGCTATATTCTTCAATAATGCTTCATCAATTTGTACGTCTATATTTCTATATTGAATGCCAAAAGCTGTTTTTATAGGGTATGGAGCTGTTCCTTTCGTACCAACACCTATTGTATAAACTCTTATTCCATAAGTTTTAGCAATTTCTGCGGCTGTCTGCGGAGCTACTGCACCTGTATTATTTACCCCGTCGGTTAATAAAATAATAACTTTACTTTTTGCCTTACTATCTTTTAAACGTGATACTGCATTTGCTAATCCCATACCAATCGCTGTGCCATCTTCAAGCATTCCCGTTTCGATATTTGATATTAAATTTTTTAGAACTGTGTGGTCAACTGTAACTGGACATTGTGTAAAACTTTCTGCCGCAAAAATCACTAATCCAAGTCTATCGTTTACTCTTTTGTCAATAAATTCCATAGCTTGATTTTTAGCCGCCTCTAATCTATTCGGTTTAAAGTCCTCGGCAAGCATCGAAGTTGAAATATCTAATGAGATAACAATATCAATGCCTTCTGATGAAATTTTTTCCATCGAAGAACTTGTTTGAGGGCGTGCTAATGCAATTATTAGAGATATGAATGCCAAAACCCTAAATATAAATAATAAATGTCTCAAATAAATTTTATAAGACTTTTTAGCTTTTGCAAATCCTATTATTGTTGAATATTTAAAAGATGGACTTTGCTTTTTTTCTTTATAAAAATACCAAATTAACAATAAAGGAATAAATAATAGTAAATAAAAATACTCTGGATTAGCAAATTTAATATTTTGTGCAACTATCATAATTCGCCTCCATCAATATTCGATTTTTTTATATCTTCCTCACTAATATCAACAACTTTGGTTAAATTAATAAAACTATATGAATATTTAATTGATTCGATATTTTCGTCATTTATTGGTTCATATTTTGCAAATTTTGCTAAATCTGCAATATTTAAAATATACTGTATCATATTCATTGCATTAAAATTTTGCTCATAACGGTTTAATTCATCAATCAACTCAACGGAAGTCATTTCAAGCGAATTTAAGTGGTATCTACGGTGAATATATACTCTCAAAATATCAGTTAATTTAGTATAATATTTTTTAAATTCACCTTTTTGCCATAGATTTTCTTTTTCGAGTCTTTGCAAATGTTCTATCGCTTCGAGGTCTGCGGGAATTCTTGGGTCATATTTAGGTATAACTTTCTCATTTTTTTTGCGTTTTTTACCAAAAATATAAACTAATATATAATATAATAATAGAATAATTAATACAATAACTAAGTACGGCAATAAATCCTCTAAATCAAAGGGAATTTCTATCGGAGGCTTTATATCTTTTAGACTTGTTCCGCTTGTATCAACGTGTATAGTGTTAAAATTTAATACCAATGAATTAGTTTGAGTGATTTTAATATCATCTTCATTAGGTCTTTGATAACTAATAATTAAAGGTGGAATTTCATAATAACCTGAATCAAAAGCAGTTACTATGAATTTTTTACTTAATGATTCGATTTTGTTATTTATTCGAAAAGTATCTACAGGAAATAACTCCACTATATCTAATTTTTCTAATGTATCAGCAAATACGGGAAAAACGATATTATTTACATTTTTAAATTTTACATTAATATTTAATGTAATATGCTCACCAATTAATACATTATTTGTATCATTAGTTAATTTAGCAGTTATTTCCTGTGATTTAACAGTATTTAAAATTAAAAAAGTAAAAACTGTTATAAAAAATAAATTTCTATACATTTTAATAATTATCCAATATTAATTATTATTTTACTACTTGCATTTGTTTATTAATATTAATATTATTTGATATTAGTACTACATTATACATTCCAGATGGATATTTTTGAGTATTAATTGGAATGCTCGCAGCACTATTTGCTAATGAATTATATTGAATAATATCAATTATATTTCCAATCGCATCTATTATTACAATTTTTGCATTCAAAATTACATTTGATTCAATAGAAATATAACATACATCTTTAGCTGGATTTGGATAAATTGATAAATCTACTCCCACATTTTCAACAGATTTAACCGAAGAAGGGTGTCTTGTTATAAAATAGTCTAAATCAGAGAATTCTCCTTGAAAATCATTTTCTATCGAAGCAATTCGCCAAATATATCTTTTATTTTTTTCAAAATTTTCAACATAATACTCTGTTTCACTAATGATAGTATCAATAATAGAATTATTAATATTATAACCTTGTGCTACTTGTAAGTGATATTTCGTAGCATATTCGACATTTTCCCATTTAAATGTGAAATATGTCATTACTTGGTCCGAGCCAGATGCTGGGAATATTAATCTTGGTGCGGCAATAGCACTTACAAAACTCCATACTTCTGAGTATTTACTAAATCCACCGGGTCCAACGTTACGTACTCGCCAATAATATGTAACTCGTCCATGTTCGACCGCGTCCCATCTATAAGACGTTGTAGCTAACCCTTTTACAGAGTGAATTATTTCTACAAAATTTGGATCTTTAGCAATTTCTAATTCATAAAAACCATTTATTGAAGAATTTTCCCAAGTTAATGTTATCGAAGATGTAATATTTTTTGTTCCAGAAACAGGGTCTTTTAATGCAACGGCATCTGGCGGCTCTGGTAAATTTTTATAAAAAGCTTCATAAGCTCCCGTAGCGTGTGTACCCACAACGACATAAGAGTCTTCTTCGCGTAAATCTATCATAGAAACAACAATATTTCCAATTTCTTCCGCTCCTTCCATTTGCCAAGCTGTGCCTGTTCCATTAAGAAATGCAGTAGAGAATAATCCAGCAGTAGTGGCGGCAAAATATACTTTTCTTTTTCCAAGTTTTAATATTTTGATCCAATTGACACCGGGTCCGGCACCACTTCCATTTGGATTTTCTTCAAGATTTCCAGATATTGATTCCCAATTATCACCTCCATCATTCGAATAAAATACACTTAAAATTCCATAATTTGATAGTGATACTATAACCTCATCAGCATTATCTGGGTCAATAGCAATCGAGCTTATATATCCTTTAGGAATATTTTGATTAGATATTTTAATTGGTTCTGGATTTCCTATATTAGCGTCAATTATTTTGAACACATTGCCAGAGCTTGTTCCATAATATACAATATTAGCTGGTTTTTTAGATACTGAAACTGCTGTAATACGCTCACCTAATGGTGCGGTATTAATATAATCAATTCTTGTATGCGATAAACTATCCCAATTTATTGATGTTGAATCTTTTGAATTTACAAATGGAATTTCTGCTAAATTATTATTACGCCATAGCATTTTACCACCGGCCAAATACATAATTTGATTATTATTCGGGTCAAGTACAAAAGGTGTATTCCAAATAAAATCAGCACCTCCCGCGGGATCTATTCTTGTAGAAATTTCATTAGTGCTATTTTCATTTTGAACTACTCTATATATATTAATTTTTGGTTGCCAACTTGAATTTTGAGAAGCATAATAATATGGTGCATCATCGGGTATTTGACAATAAAACCCATCTGCCCGAAGCGGTTCTGACCATTTATTATTTTTCATATCTTGATTTCGAGAAAGCAGTGTACCATTATCTTGAAGCCCACCAATAATTTGTCTATTTAATTGTTTTCCATGGTCAATGGCAATTGTATAAAATTGTGTTGTAAAATATCCATTATTCAAGGACACCCAAACTACACTATCCGACATATTATTATATGTTTTATGAATGCCTCCATCAGAACCCGTATATAATATATTGGGGTTAGAATTTGAAAAAATAATTTCGTGATTATCTGCATGATGATTAGTATATCTATATGAATAATCGCAAGAATTATCTGGGCAGGTACCCCCTATCCAAACCCAATCATTATTATTTTTAAATCCCGAATTAGAGCGATACATCGCAACTGCACCTAAAAAAACAACATCTGGATTATCTGGCTTAACTTTAATAACAAGATTATAACCCATTTGAGAGTTCATTTGACCTCTTGTTAGTTCGGGTTTTGGTAAATTTTCTGACCTATCTTCCCAAGTGCCTAACACGGCATTTCCATCAGTACTAAAATACTTATATTTCCATAAACTATGCCAGAGAGTATCGCCTACTGAATTATATGTTTGTTTTCCATATCCGGGAGTTTCACCAATAAAATACACTTGCGATTCATCTGATGGAGCTATTCCAATAACAATTCTTTTGTATGTTTTAGGAAAATTTGGTGGCGTTATATTATACCATTTAACTCCATCTAAAGAACGAAATATTCCTTTATTCTTAGTTTGTCCTTCTGAACTAATTGTAGCATAAAATTCACCTTTACTTGTTACTGCAATATCAGAAAAACTTGCTTTTGAGTCGCTTCCAAGAACAGTTATCCACTTCCCTCCACCGTCTGTTGTTCGCAATATTCCAAATTGCGAAGTAGCAACGAGCAACTCGTCATTTTCGAGCGGTGCATTTGGATTAACAACAATATTCCAACAATAATCAAAAGGTTGATCCCAAATATTTGGTGTGCCTTTATAGGTTGATGGAATCACATTCCAAGAAGAGCCGTTATCATTTGATTTATAAATCCCATCACCAGTAATTGCGGCAGAATTTCCCCAATATTCTCCAGTACCGTAATACCAATTATTTTCTTTTCCTTTTCGTTTATCTTGAGCAAGGCAAGATACAGAATGTAAATCTTTTGCTTTTGAAGTTTTTATCCAAGTTTTACCATTATCGGTAGATTTCCACATACCGGAGGATACGCCGCCAGAAATAATAACATTTTCATCTCTTATATCGAGAGCCAACGCGCGTGTTCGCCCACCAACTTCCCAAGGTCCTCTTCTTTGCCAAATATTATTAGACAAAAATTGATTGTTAGAATTTTTATCATTATTTAGCCAACGATTTTTCACAAAATTTAGTTCTAATGATTTTATATTTTTAGGGATTTCACCTGTTGCAGGGTCATGCTGACGTTCCCAAAAATACCTAAATCTTTCTTTTGTAAAAGTTGGTCCGGATTCATTCTTTGCTTTAATATTTGATTCAGGCGTATTTAAGAATAATACTGAAATTATTATCATAATTGATAATAGAATTATCGAAGAAGTTATTATCTTGTTATTCATTAGAAATCTCTCCTAAATATTAAACTATCTTTTACTTTCTCTTTTTTTGAAAAAATTCTTCAATGGTGCGATATAAGATTCATCTGTTCTTATTTTTATCAAATCAATTTTATTTTTATTTAAAATTACATTTAAAAATTTTTGATTAGAATCCCACCAATCTTTGTAAGTATCTCTAACTGAATTAGATGATGTATCAATCCAAACTTGTTTGCCCGTTTCGGTATCATTCATTCTAATAATACCTACTTTGGGTAAATTTTCTTCGGCTTTGTCGTAAATCTGAACTGCTATAGTATCATGCTTTTTCGAAGCAATTTTTATTGCCGAATCGTAATCATTAGTTAAAAAATCAGATAATATAAATACTATACTTCTTTTTTTTAGTACATTTGTCAAAAAGGCTAAAGCATTATTAAGATTAGTTTTTTTTGCTTTAGGCTTAAATTCCAGCAATTCACGTATAATCCTTAAAGTGTGGTGTTTGCCTTTTTTAGGTGGTATATATTTTTCAACTTCATCACTAAAAAGTATAACTCCAATTTTATCATTATTTTGAATTGCAGAAAAAGCTAAAACAGCACATAATTCGGTAACTAAATCTTTTTTGTATTGTATTTCAGTACCAAATCCAAGAGAAGCGGACACATCAACTAATAAAACAACAGTTAATTCTCTTTCTTCTTCGAAAACTTTTACGAAGGGGCTTGCATACCGTGCTGTAACATTCCATTCGATAGAACGAATATCATCACCTATATGATATTCTCTAACCTCGCTAAATGCCATACCACGCCCTTTAAAAGCACTATGATATTCACCAGAAAACATTTGTCTTGTAATACCACGTGTTTTTATTTCGATTTTTCTAACTTTTTTTATTAATTCTGTTGTTTCCATTTTTTATGGTACTTCTACTGAATTTAAAATTTCATTTATAATATCTTCGCTTGTAATATTTTCAGCTTCTGCCTCGTAAGTCAAACCAATTCTATGACGCATTACATCTAAACATACAGCTCGAACATCTTCGGGAATTACATATCCACGTCTTTTAATAAAAGCATAAGCCTTCGATGCCATAGCAAGATTAATCGAACCACGCGGCGAAGCGCCGAATCCAATTAATTCAGTTAATTTAGCAAGACTAAAATCTTGTGGGTATCTTGTAGCAAATACAATATCAAGTATATATTGTTCGATTTTCTCGTCCATATACACATCTTTTACAACTTCTCGAGCATTTAGTATTTCGTTTGGATTCAACACAACATTACATTTTGGAAATGTTTTAGCAACATTTTGTTTCAAAATGCTTTTTTCTTCTTCTCTTGTCGGATATCCAATTTTGAGTTTTAACATAAATCTATCAACTTGTGCTTCGGGCAATGGATATGTGCCTTCTTGTTCGATAGGGTTTTGTGTTGCTAATACTAAAAAAGGCTCGTCGAGTTTATATGTATTATCACCAATAGTTATTTGTTTTTCTTGCATTGCTTCGAGTAATGCGGATTGTACTTTAGCAGGGGCGCGATTAATTTCATCAGCAAGTACTAAATTAGCAAAAATGGGACCTTTGCGCACTGTAAATTCTTCTTTTTTTTGATTATATATCATCGTACCCGTTAAATCTGCTGGCAACAAATCAGGGGTAAACTGAATTCTACTAAATTTTGCATCAATAGCCGAAGCCATAGTTTTGATTGAAAGTGTTTTGGCAAGCCCCGGTACTCCTTCTAACAATACATGACCATTTGTAAGTAATCCAATTAGAAGCCGTTCTACCATATATTTTTGCCCGACTATTACTTTACTTACCTCCATCATTAGTAAATCTACAAAGGCGCTCTCGTTTTGTATCCTTTCATTGAGTTCCTTTATATCAAACATAGCAATTCCTGTTAAAATATCTGTAAAAAACTATTTTATTAAACAATTATTAAACGTTTTTTTTAAAGAAAAATTGATAAGTAAATTCATTTATCAAATTTTTATTTTTAAAATTCATTATATAAATCAAATTAGCTAAAAAAATTTGAATAATTTTATAAAATATCTTTAAATAAATACGTATTATTAAATGTTAATTTAATAATGATATTGTTTTAATAATTACATTTTGATTACAAAAAATTTATTTTAATTGTCCTACTATTGAATAATTATTATATTTGATTTGTAAATTAAATTAATTTATAAAATTAATTTATTTTTGTATTGATAATTTTTTAAAAGAGAAGAAAATATGGCAAAGATAGAGATTTTTAATTCCGCCGATAATATAAGTTGTATTCTATGCGGCGATAGAGTAGTTGCTCTTAAAACAGCTATCGAAACTCATTGTGATTTTTGCGGAAAGATTAAACACACGACTCATCAATGCGAAAGTTCGCATTTTTTATGTGATGACTGTTATAATATCCCCGTTAACGAGATGATTAAATTAAAATGCTTGAAATACAAAGGCATTAATCCTATTGAATTAGCTATTGATATAATGAATTCACCCTCTGTAAAAATGCACGGTACGGAGCATCATTTTATTGTTCCAGCAGTGCTTCTTACTTGCGTTAATAATATGAAAGAAAAACCTGAAAATATTGCTGAAAAACTCGATTTAGCCGAAGAAAGAGCTATGGCAGAAACTCCCGACGTGTGCCGTTTTCACGATGGATTCTGTGGTGCAGCTATTGGTACTGGCGTGTTTTTATCTATGTTTTTAGATAGAGAGCATATTCACGACGATGCTTGGTCATTAAATAATCAAATAATTTCTGAAACTCTTAAAAGAATAAAAGAACACGGCGGACCAAGATGCTGCAAACGTGATACTTATTTCTCATTATTAACATCAATCGAATATCTTAACGAGCATTTTGCTTTAGAATTAAATCAATCAGAACCTAAATGTACTTTTTCCTTACGAAATAAATCGTGTGGATTAGAACAATGTATTTTTTATAATATGACTAATTCATTAGTATAATTTGTATTTTTATATATTTAATGCGAGGTGTTTTTCTTAAATACTTCGCTTTTTTTATATATTTTTTTGTAATAAATTAATTAAAATTTATTATAAAATAAAAATGTTAATATTATATCTTATATAGTTTATAAAATTTTTATTAAAACAATAAATAAAAATCTTATTATGATTAATGAATTAGAAAATAATATTGAATATTTAGAAAATAAAATTGAAAAATTAAGTAGTAATTTAGCTACAAGTTTTTATAAAGTTATAAAAATTTTAAAACGTATTACAGAAACTAATGACAAATTTTATGAAAGTAGTCACTCGCTTTATGTTTCTGAAAAGTCTGCACAAATTGCTACTGAATTAGGGATGAGCGTTGAGGATATTGTCGAGATAAAAATTGCGGCTCTTCTTCATGATATTGGAAAAATTAATTTCCCAGAAGTATGTATATACAAATTCCCTGCTGAAATGAGCGATTTTGAATATAAAAAATATACTTATCATCCAATACTAGGAAAACAGTTCCTCACGCCTTATGAATATTTCGATAATATTGGAGAAATTATTTATCAACATCATGAAAAATTAGACGGCTCGGGATTCCCTCGTAATTTAACAAGAGAACAAATACATATTGGTGCTAAAATTATTGCAGTTGTTGATTATTATCATAATATGCTATTTAAAAAAAACAAACAAAAGCGTGAAAATATCAACTTTTCTTCGCAATATACTAGTATAGCTCAATATATTGAAACAACAAAACCTTTATATGAATCAACAATAAATTATCTTCAAAAAAAATCCAATATATTATTTGATTCCAATATTGTTAATATTTTTATTAGAATTGTCGAAAGAGATAGAAGAGCATTAAGTTCGAAATCAATAGCGAGAGTTGTATCGAACTCATTAGTTCCCGGTTATATTTTTGCTGAAGATCATTTTACTTCTTATGGTTTGAAAATAGCGTCAAAAGGCGAAACAATTACCAAAGATACCATACTTGCTATAAATCAATACCTTGCAGAAGGTGAATTTCCCAATAAAATATTAATTCTAAAATAATATTTTAAGTATCACTAATATCTATTACTTTATTATTTTCTAATTTATATTTTTTTTGTGATTTTTCGCAAAAAGCAAAGCCATTTTTATCAAAATCGAGTTTTTTTCCCGCTTCGCTTACCCAAGCAACAATTTTTCCAGGCACACCAATTACAAGTGCATAGTCGGGTACATCTTTTGTAACAATTGTTCCAGCCGCTATAAAAGCATATTTTCCGATAGTATTTCCGCATACTATCGTTGCGTTAGCTCCTATAGAAGCTCCTTCTTTAATTAGTGTTTTATGATAATATTGAGAGCCTACTTGTGGATATTTACAGCGCGGGTCTATAACATTAGTAAAAACCATTGATGGTCCGCAAAAAACATAATCTTCTAACTCCACTCCTTCATATAAAGATACATTATTTTGAATTTTACAGAAATCACCAATTATTACATTATTTCCGACATTAACATTTTGTCCTAAAACGCAATTTTTACCAATTTTTGCATTTGATTGAATATGTGAAAAATGCCAAATTTTTGTACCTTCACCTATCTGGCAACCTTCGTCTATATATGATGATTCGTGTACAAAATAGCTCATATCAATTCCTTTTTTAATAAATAAGGATGGGATTTTTCTAGATTTAAGTTAGGTTTTAAAAAATTAAAATTATAAACTAATTCAATTGAGGGTCTCGCGTCTTCGATACCATAACCACTGCCATTTAAAATATCTGTATAAACTTTTGTATGTAAATCTGTAAATCCATCGGAAAACTCAACTTCTTTGCCATCTATTAAAATTGATCTATATGTTCTTTGATTTTTTTCTTTTGCTTCTTGAGGCAAATCATTTTCATCTATTGATAAAAACCAACGTATATTTGCATTTTCAAGTTCAATAAATCCAGAAGTTCGATTTTCTTCAAAAATATGTATTTGCGATTCTTGTACTTTTCCAAAAATCCAAATTAGCATATCAAAAAAGTGAATACCAATATTAGTAGAAACACCACCAGATTTTTCGATATTTCCTTTCCAAGAATATTTATACCACATTCCGCGTGATGTAATATAAGTTAATATAATATTGTGTTTTTTATTTTTATCACTTATAGCAATACTATCTTTAAGTGCTTTAATTTTATCGTGCATTCTTAATTGAAGCACGTTATAAACTCTTTTGTCATACTCTTTTTCTAATACTTGTAAGGCATCGAGATTCGTCGGTTTGATAACGAGTGGTTTTTCACATATTGCGTCTGCATCGAGACGAAATGCAAGTCGAGTATGGGCATCGTGTAAATGATTTGGGGAACATATTGAAAGATAATTTATAGCACATTCGGGCGAGCTTCTACGCAATTTTTCAAGATGTCTATCAAATCTTTCAAACTCAGTAAAAAAGCTTGCTTGTGGAAAATATCTATCAATAATTCCAACAGAATCGTGTGGATCTGTTGCGGCAATTAATATATTATTTGTATCTTTAATTGCTTGTAAATGTCGCGGAGCAATATAGCCAGCGATTCCAGTTATAGCGAATCTAATCATTATTTATTAATTAATTATGATTTATACAGTCGTTCATTATCTTGAATATCCATCCACATTGCAAAGAGTAGTGATTGGAATCCGCTAATAAAAAAGAACAAAAAGGCAATTAGTGCTTGCGTTGAAACACTCGAACCTTCAACAAAATAAGAGTAAGCAATACTAAGTCCGAGCGGAATACTTATTAATACTATTAAAAAAGTAAAATGATATAATAAGAACAAGGGATGAAAATCTCTAAATAAGTATTTAAACCATAGTCGTTTAAAGAATAATTTTAACAATAACATACTTAACGTTGGTATTACTTTGTGGATTTTCATTTTAGATTGCTCACCAACTTCGTAAACAGGCTTAATTTCAACTTCTTTGAGTGTACACATTGCAATATTAAGTTTTACAAGCATATCATTTGGCATACCATATCTTTTATAAATTTCGTGTAATCTTATGGCATTTAAGGCTCTTAATGATATTGCTGTATAACCAGTTTGAGTATCAGAAACGTGCCAATATCCCGATGCTATTTTGGTTAAAATAGATAGAATAGAATTTCCGAAATATCTTACTTTTGGTATTACAAGCAAAGCACTACGGTGTATTAAGCGATTTCCTTTTACATAATCAACATTTTCTTCTATTACGGGTAAACATATTGATTCTAATTCATCGGGGTCCATCTGTCCATCTCCAGCCATTACGGCAGTACAATCAATATGATGGTCTTTTGCCCATTTGTACCCTGTGGCTATTGCGGCTCCTACTCCACCATTTTGTAAATGATTGATTAATACGATTCTTGAACAATCTTCTGCTTCGTCTTTTTGCATTACTTCAAAATCTGTAAAATATGAAATTTCCCTAATATTTTCCTCTTCAACAACAAATTCAGCTCTATTAAAACGTGTTTTTTTTAGTTTAATACTTCGAGAAGGCAGTTCTCTATGGTCATTTTTATATTTTTCTATATATGATTCAACTACTTGCGCTGTATTATCTTTCGATAAATCATTTACAATAATAATTCTATCAACAAAATCTGGCATAGTTTCGATAACCATTCCTATTTGCTGTTCCTCGTTATAGCAAGGTACAACCACTGCGACTGTTTTATTTTTTAGCATTAAAATTCTTGTAATTATTTATCAATAATTTCTATCCAAATTATAAAAAATTATAATATCAACTTGATATTATATAGATATTCACGTTGAATTTGTGGCTTTATTATTACATATTTATTACTTATAAGGTTAAAACTTAAGAAGTATTTACCAATATTTTCTGGAGTTTTTAAAGTAATAAATATTTCTTTTTCTTCGCCCGGTAATATTATTCCATTTAACTCATTTTCAATAATAATTTCTTTTTTTATTTTTTTAAAAACAAAATCTTTCCAAATATAAGAAAATTTAATTGAATTGTTATTAAAATCAATAATTTTATCACCTAAATTTTTAATAACAAATGGTAATCTTAATGTATCTTCGGGTCTAAATTCTAATTGTGATAAATCAATATTCCGTCTTGGGTAAATAGTATATTGAATGTCGTCTATATTAGTTTTACTCATAGTTAAATTGTTATAAGAATCTCCTAATAAATCAAGTTCATTTTTAAGAATAAATGAATTTAAAGATATACCTATTAAACGTTTATTATTTGATTTATCTCTAGTTAAATCAGAGAAAAACTTAAATTCAAGTTTATTTAATGATGAATCAGTAACAAATTTTAGATTATATCTCCATACACCAGATTTAATATCTTGATTAAATATTTGTTTATTATTTAGCCATATAATTAAATTATGAGGTTCTTTATCATTTGAACCAATTTCAAATTCAACATTGAACACTGAATCTTTTTTATTAAGATTTGTAGTAATAACTGCTTTTCCATTTATCCATTTATCTTTATATAATCCAGTTCGTAACACACCACCGACATATTTTTTATTTAAAGGAATATTATAATACGATGGCATTAAATTATATCTTATACTATCTTGAATATTGCAGGGTTTAAGCCATAAGTGGTCATTACCATCTTTTTCAATGTCAAGCAATATTGCATTATTATTTTGTAGCAATCCATAAGCTGAGTTGCTAATTACTAAATTGGATTTCGGAATATCTTTTACAGAGTTGAAAAAATCAAATTTATGATTATTCATTAACCAAACATAACTTAATCCATTTTGTGATAATTCTGAAAATACCTTTTTATCATAACTAATTAATTTATCATTAGGGAAATTATCATTAATAAATTCGATTAGTTTATTACGCTGAGCTTTTTCTACTTGATGATAATAATCTACATAAATATATGTAAATGCGATAAATGAAACAAATGCCAATGCAAGCGTTATTATACCAAATTTTACTTTAAATCTTAATCCAAATACAGCAACAATCGAAACTATTATTGAGGCAAGGAAAAACAGCATAATATTAATATTTCCAAGAACTGCTCTTAATGGAAAGAAGCTCAATACACTACGAAAAGATAATTCTGATGGAATAATATTATTATATGTAATAATCATTACAAAGCTAAGTATTATAAAAAACACCCAAGATGACAATGTTGAAATAAGAAATTCAGTAACTTTTGATGTTGTTGATTTTAATATAGCAATTGCAATAAATGCGGCTAACACAACTTCTATATATCGCCCATAAAATAAATGGTCGGCTCTATAATGATTGACTTGTAATTTATTTGGAAAAATAGTAATAAAAATCATCAAAAAAGCTGAAGCAGATAAAAATAGCAATGTAAGATTTTTTTCATTATTAAGTAATTTGAAAAAACTAAATTGATTTTTTTTCTCTTCTTTAAATAAATCAGTATGGCTGACTGCGGGTACAACGATAGTAGATTCAGTCCATAATTGAATTACAATGTAAATCAAACCAATAAGGAAAAGGTTGTATGTTGCAAACATTGAATAAAATAAAGAGCCAGATATATTTATAAACCAAATTTGAATTCTATCTAATATAATAGTATAATATCCGAAATCTGGTAAAACAAAAAATGTAAAAATTGATACCAAGAATAATGTTAATGTTGCCCAAATACCATATTTTATTTTTATCTTTTTTGAAAAAATTAATATTAACAAATATAGTAAGCCCGATATTAGAGTTATCCATAAAATAGTAGTGTTAGTGGAGGCAAAAATACCACTAATTAATCCAAGCAAAGTATAGAACATCAATAAATAATATTTTTTAAAATATAGATAAACTGATGAAAATAGTAGAAAAAATATGAAAATCATTTCTGCAACTTCGATTAGACTTGTGCTTATTCTTTGGCTTGATTCGATTTTTCCAGATATTGCATAAGTAAGGTGGTCGCCAATAATAACTCCGAGCAGTACCATTATTATCATTATAATTATCGCAAGCCCGGTACTTGCTATTGGTAATCTTTTATAATATACAAGAAAAATCAGAAAAAATATTGATATTACAGTAAATGGTAACATCCTAATGTGTATCCAATTCAGATATCCAGATACTAATGCAAACAAAATACCATAAAAAATTGATTTTTTTTGTATAAAAGTATGAAATAAAACGACTCCAAAAACAAAACACGAAGCTGTAATAGCATCAGTCAAAACGACATCGGTTTGCAATATATACGCTGGATATAAAGATACTATAAAAGAAATCCAAAATGAGCGAACATTACTTGTATTAAATAGATTTTTTAAGAAAATAAATAAAACTATATAAAGCGTACTACCAAGAATTGCGTTTAAAATTAAAATCGAGCTGTAAATTTTTTGTGGGTCGTTAAACAAATGAAATATAGGTGAAAATAAAACTGAATATCCAAAACTTCCTGTTAATTCTACTCTTGGTATATATTGTAAATCGCCAACTCCCGATATATATTTTCCGAAAAATAAATAAGCAAATTCATCGGGCCATATTACGGGTACTTTCATCGGTAAACTCAATGTAATATGAATTATAACAAGAAAAATATATGGTATTAGTATATAAAAAAAACTATTTTTATAAATATCTTGGATTTCAGATTTCATTATTATTATTTGTAAAAAATTGAAATATATTCAAAAATAATAGATTTATACGTATTAAATAAAAAAATATGCTATTATTATCATCTTTTTTATTAAATTTGAATTTATTTTAAATTTATATTAGTGAAATTTTAAAAATTATTGGTTAAAAGAAGTATAAAATGAAAATTACAGACAAAATTAGCAGTTTAAGAAAATTAATGTTAGAAAATAATATTGATGCTTATATTATTCCAAGTACAGACCCTCATATCAGTGAATATGTAGCTGAAAGATGGTCTTCGAGAGCTTGGATTAGTGGTTTTACTGGTTCGGCGGGTACGATTGTTGTTACAAAGGATTTTGCTGGATTATGGACAGATTCACGATATTTTCTACAAGCCGCAGAGCAATTAAAAGGTACGGGAATTGAATTATGTAAATTAGGACTTCCTGAAACTCTTGATTATCCCGAATGGTTGAAAGAAAATTTAGCTAATAATTCTGTTGTTGGATTTGACGGCAAAGTCGTTACTGTAAATTTAGCAAAAAATTTACAGAAACAATTTGAATTGAAAAAAATTAAAATCAACTCTGATTTTGATTTCATTAATGATATTTGGACTATGAGACCAGCAGTACCAATGAATGAAATTTTTGAACATAAAATAGAATATGCAGGAAAATCAAGAATTGAAAAATTAAATGAAATCAGAACTAAAATGAGTAAATTAGGTGCAGACTACCATATTTTAGCTACTTTAGATGATATTAATTGGTTATTTAATATTCGTGGTCGTGATGTTGCTTTTAATCCCGTTGCTGTTTGCTATGCAATTATATCACAAGAGAGTGCTGAATTATTTATTTATAATACTAAAATTCCAAGTGAATTAAAATCACAATTACATAATGATGAAATTCAGTTATATGATTATGATGCAATCGCAGAAAGAATTTCTAAAATTGAAAATAATAAAAATATATTAGTTGATATTAATAAAATTAATCTTTGGCTATATAATTCTATTCCAACAAACTGTAAGATTATCGAAGGGCAGAATATTTCTACTTTATTAAAGGCGTGCAAAAATCCAACAGAAATTCAAGGTATGAAAAATGCTCTTAAACGCGATGCCGTTGCTATGATTAAGTTTGCGTATTGGCTTGAAAACAATATTGGCAAAACTGAAATTACTGAAATTACTACAATGAACAAAATAAGAGAATTCCGTTCTGAAATTCCTTTATATTTTGGTGAAAGTTTTAATACTATCGCTGGCTATTTAGGAAATGGTGCAATAGTTCACTATGGTGCAACGGCAGAATCTGATACTACTTTAAAACCCGAAGGATTTTTCTTATTAGATTCTGGCGGCCAATATTTTGATGGCACTACTGATATAACTCGTATGTTTCATTTAAGTGAACCTACAAAGCAAGAAAAAATTGATTATACTTTGGTTTTAAAAGGTCATATTCAATTAGCAATGGCTAAATTTCCCGTTCAGACACGCGGCTCACAACTTGATATTTTAGCAAGAAAAAGTCTTTGGGATTTAGGAATGAATTATCTACACGGAACGGGTCACGGAGTTGGTTGCTTTATGAACGTTCACGAGGGTCCTCAAAATATTAGAATGGATGAAAATCCCACAGTATTAGTTCCCGGAATGATTCTTTCAAACGAGCCGGGACTATATAGAGCGGGTCAATATGGTATAAGAATAGAAAATTTAATCCTTGTTGTTGAAGATAAAACGACTGAATTCGGTTCATTCTTAAAATTTGAAACTCTCACTCTTTGCCCAATAGACACAAAAGCTATTGATAAATCGTTATTAAGCGACGAGGAAATAAAATGGTTTAATGATTATCATCAATTTGTTTATAATGAAGTGAAAGAACTTCTCGATGATGACAAAAAGAAATGGTTATTTGAAAAAACTAAAGCGATTTAATATATTTAATGAGTAACTTAAGACATAAAGAAATATTTAACAAAAAACAAAGAACTATATGGATTATAATAGTTTTGGTCTTGGGTATTTTAACTATAAAAGGATTAAATTATCTCTTTGATATTAATTCTACGACTGAACATCGTTCGAAAGAAGTATCAAAAGAGAAAACAAATATTAGTTCTGAAAATAATACAAATATTAAAATTAATTTTAATGAGTTACAAGGCGAATACTCTGGCATTAAAGAGAGTTTAGATGGCACTATCGAAGCTGTATTTTTACAAATTGATAATATTAATTTAAGTGATTATTCTTTTACTTTTACAATAAATCTTGGCGTAAATAAAAAACTTGTCGGAACTGCATTATATATTCCAGAAACTAATACTATAAAATCAGATATTATTGGCAATTTAAAATGTTCTATTAATGAAAATGATAAAATAATTTTACTTACTTCGAGTGATAAAAGTAATTCTAAATATAAACTTACAAAGGAATAATAATGAAAAAATATATACTAATTTATTATTTGTTTGTCATATTATTGATTATCTCGTGTGATAATAATGATAATTTGCCAATTAGTGAGCATACAGAAAAAAATAGTACTTCTATAAGTAAAAATGAGAACAATTTTCAAAAAATTCAAGATAGTATTTTAAGTAATTATTCTCAAGCAATTAGATTAATTAATCAGATTGATGGTGAGTTAAATAAATTATCAAATGTTCCAAGTATTTCTGAAAGTCAGAATTATGAGCAAGATATTCTTAAAAAAATAGATTATTTTTCTTTTCAACTTAAATCTGCAAATTCTGAAATAAATAAATTGCAACTAAAAATAAAAAGTTTAGGAAAAGAAAACAAAGAATATCTTGCAAGAATTAAAACACTCGAAATTATAATAGAAGAAAAAGATAAAATTATTAACAATCAAAAAGAACGAATTAGCTATCTCGAAAATGAATTACAAATAACAAAATCTGAACGTGATTTGGCAAACATTGAAAAAGCAAATATCGAAAAATTCGCTTCTGAAACCGAAATAAAAAAGAATACAGCATATTTTATAATTGGTAACGAAAAAACTCTTAAATCACAAAATATTATCAAAATGGAAGGCAAAGGATTCTTGGGTATTGGTGGTAAATATGTACTATCGCCCGAAGCTGAACTTAAATATTTTACCAAAATTGATATTGTAAAAGATACTTTATTGCCATTTCCATCAAATTCTATTATAGAAGAGATTATTTCTACTCATAGCAGAAAGTTACTCGAAATACAGAACTCTCAATCTGGCAATAATTTTTTGCGTATTATCAACCCCGAGACTTTTTGGCGAACTGACAAATTATTAATTATTATGATAGAAGAAAAATAATTTTTATAACTTTAATTATAGGGTTTTATGAAACAAAAATTTTTAATTTTCTTTTTTTTAATCTTTTCATTTAGCTTTACTGCTTTTTCGCAGAGCGATACTACAAGTACTGATAAAACTAATTGGTCACAAGGTGGAATTATTGGAATTAATTTTTCAAACGTTGGACTAAAAAATTGGGCTGGTGGTGGCTCTGATATGATTTCATTATCTTGGCTTACTTCTTTTATAAAAAATTATAAACTCGAAAATTTATTTTGGGATAATAGTTTAGACCTTGGTTATGGAGTTGTTAAACAAGGTAACGAAGGCGTTCGAAAAAGTGATGATAAGATAATTCTTACATCAAAATTTGGTTATAATGCTTCTGAAAGCTTATATTATACAGCATTACTCGATTTTCGTACTCAGTTCGATGCTGGATATGATTATAATAAAACTGATACAAACAAAAAGTATTTATTCATATCTAATTTTATGTCGCCTGCATATTTAAGTCTCGGTTTAGGTATTAATTATAAACCCGATGTATTTTGGCAATTTTTCATCTCCCCTGTATCTAATCGCATAACTTTTGTTTTAGATGATGAATTATCTAAGCAGGGCGCTTATGGAGTTGAAAGTGGAGAAAAAATCCTTAGCCAGCTTGGTGCTACTGCAAATATTCTTTTCCAAAGAGATATTTTTGAAAATGTAAATCTTAAAAGTAGATTAAATTTATTCGCTCCTTATAAAAGCATTACTACTTTAGTTGTAAATTCCGAAACAGTTGTTAATATGAAAGTTAATGATTATATTAATGCAAGTTTTGGATTAGATTTAATTTATGATGAAAAAGTTAATATTAATAGAGACGACGGCACAAAAGGTCCCGACACACAAATTAGACACGTAATTGCTATTGGATTTGCTTATAAATTTGGTGATTATAAATAATTCCTTTTTCTAAAAAATTAAGCGAAGTAAATTATAATAAATTTATTTTTTACTTCGTTTTTTTTATTATCAGTGCATTAATATAATTTTGCCTTTTAGCCATTTATCTGGTTTGTATTCATACATAATGTAATATACACCCGAAGTGAATTTCGAAAGATCAATATTCACATAATCGTTAAAGCCAAAATCTAATTTATATATTATTTTTCCACTAATATCAGAAATAAATAAATTTTCTGCTTTGCCCAAAAGCTCTATTCTTAGGGGACCAAAAGTTGGATTTGGATAATATTTAAAGCTTTTTAATATATTGCTTTCTTCAATTTCTTCATTAGTATCATTTTCATCGGCACCAGTTTGTGGAAGTTTAACATCTAATGTGTCATTTACTAATAGTGGATATTCAGTAAAGCAATTTGGATAATATGAATATTGATATACAAGTCTTATTAGAAGGTCTCTTAAAGTTTCAACATCGTATTGGTCTGTACTTGGTTTAATATGCGGATTTCCAATTCCACTATCATCGGTTAAAAAAGTATATGTTCCGTTTGTTAATAAAGCCATTGAACGCAATATATATTCCGTGCTTTTATCAACTCCACTACAAGCAAGTGGAATAATTCTTATACCATATTCAGATGCTTTTGATATTAATTGTTGCAATTCGGCAATTACCGATGGCGTTTCGTGTGGTGGTGCGTCGAGAACTAAAAATATTATTTTAGCAATAGATTCTTCTGTCCACGACATTTTATTTATTGCTACATCTAATCCTCGATGAACAGCTTCGGGATAATCGCCTCCTCCACCCGCACTTTTATCAGCAATAAAATCAGAAGTTACTTTAATATCTTGACTAAAATCAGAATATACAGTTAAATAATCATCAGTAGTATCTTTATAGAATACTGAACCGAGATTTATTTTTAATTGTGGCAAGGTATCATTAATTTTTTTAATTATTTCTTGTAAGTCAAGCTTTAAATATTGAATTTCATCTCCCATCGAGCCAGTAGCATCAACAACGAATGCAATATCAATAGATTTGGGTTTAATACAAGATGTTTTTAATTCTAAAAAATTAATTCCTTCTGAAAACTTTTTAGGTTTATCTATATAATTATATTTTCCTTGATACTCAATTTCGAGGCTAATATTATTTTCCGAAACTTCGATATTTGTAAATGGATTTATCCACAATTCAGCTTTACCCGTATTATCGCTAACGGAAGCCCAAACAGAATAACCATTTACAAGAAGATTAACTTTTGCTCCGAATACGGGCGATTTATATTCATTATTAATTTGTAAAGTATATCTTTTATATGGATAAAATTTCCAGATATCCTTATATTTAGATAAATCACCTTCTGCTAAGTCATTCCACATCACCCATTTAGAAAAATCATTAACTTCGCCAGCAGTGAGCAGTCCCGATGCCGCTGTTTTGTTATTATCATAAGGCAATGGCATACCCATTTCCATTGGTCTAAAATCTGAACTTTCTCCGCCACCCGCAATTATAGAAGATGTTTTACTTGCTAAACCTACAAATGCTTCGCTATATTCACCATCTTTTGCTTTTTTAAAAGCAATTTTTTTGGAGTCTTTGGGTAATTTTTTATCTTTTGGAGTTTTTTTATCTTTCGTAGATTTCTCATCTTTAGCTTCTTCACTTTTTTCTTTCAAAGCCATTCTTTCATAAGGCGATAGATATATATTTTCTTTCGGAATTTTATTTTTATCAATTTTTATAATATAATTTTTTTCATTATCATCAATTTTAATTTTTTCTACTAATGAATCATTGATAAAAACCAATAAATATTTACTTTTTTCATTAGGATAAATAAGAAAAGAACCGTCTGAAATATTAGTATAAGTATAATATGAGCCATAATCAAGGGCAATTATAGTATTGGGGATTGGCTTTAAATCTTCTTTACTAAGGACTTTTCCAAATATTTTTGTGGAATTTTGACTATAACTATCAAAAGTAAATAAAAAAATTAAAAAAATTACAATTTGGTACTTTTTCATTACTCTATTCCTTATTTAAAAAAATTAAAAATAATATTTTATATATAGAAGAAATAAATGAAAAAAAGTTACAAACTATTTTTTTAAAAAATATTATCCCGTACCTATCATTTTTATAACGCTGATTTTGTCTTGCATTATATATTGGGAAATATAATTTTTTATTTCCTCACCATTTATTAAATCTATTGCTTTTATCGTATCTTTCATATCCTCAAATTCTGTTTGCATTAGAATATTTTTAGCCAAATATTGCATTCTTGCAGAAAGGCTTTCCTGCTCCATTATCAAACTCGATTTTAATTGCTCTTTCGAGCGATGTAATTCATTAATTCCAATTTTGGAATTTAAAATTTTATCAATTTCTTCAAGAATCAAATTCTGAATTTTTTTTATTTTTTTTGTATCCGTAGCCGCATAAATATAAAATATTCCAGAATCGGAATGTATTTGCAAGGTTGAATAAATTGAATATGCAATTCCGTATCTATCTCTTAAATTTTGGTATAGACGAGAACTCATTCCATCGCCAAATAAAATATTAAACAAGGCAAGAATATTTTTATTTTCTTGGTCATATCCGGGTACTCTCGCGCCAAGTAATATATGCGATTGGCTAATTATTTTTTCAAATTCATAATTTGTAGCGGGTAAAATTTCAGGTTTAACTCTTTCACCACGTTTAAAAATAGTTTCTTTAGATTTAATTAAATATTTGGAAATAACGCTTAATAAATATTTATGCGAATGAGGACCAACATAAGAAATAATTAATTTACCATTTTTATAATTATTTTTATGAAAATCAATTAAATCACTAATTTCTATATTGTTTAATGTTACTTCTGTTCCAAGAATTGACTCACCCATAGGATGATCGCCGAAAATGATTTTATCACCATAATCAAAAATTGATTCTTCGGGGTCGTCATCATAGGATTTTATTTCTTCGTTAATAATTTTTCTTTCTTTATCAACTTCATAGGAATTAAATTGTGTATCTAATGTTATTTCGCTCAATAATTTAAAAACTGTTAAAAAATTCTTTTTCAATGCTCGAACATAAAAACAAGTTGTCTCTTGAGTTGTATAAGCATTTGCATAAGCTCCGTAGGATTCAAACTTTGACGCTATTTGTTTTGATGTTAATTTTGTTGTACGTCTGAAAGTGCAATGTTCGATAAAATGTGCAATTCCATTTAATTTTTTCGTTTCGTCGCGTGAGCCAATATCATAAAAAAATCCAAGAGCATAGCTTTCTACATTAGGAATTTCCTCACTAATTAAAACTAAATTCTCATTAATTTGAGTTTGATAAATTTCGTTAGAAAAAAATTTATTAACTGAATTTTTATAATTTATAATCATTTTTTTACATTAATCCCATTTGCTTAAAACTAAAATATTTAGTCCTCGAAATAATAATATGGTCTAATACTTTAATTCCTATAATTTCGCCCGTTGATATTAATCTTTTAGTTATTTCTTTATCCTCATTCGAAGGGTTTACATCGCCAGAAGTATGATTATGTATTAATACAACCGAAGCCGCAGATTCTAAAATTGCGGGTCTAAATACCTCACGTGGGTGAACTAAGGTTTGGTTTAAAATCCCTTCAGATACGATATAATCTTTAAGAATATAGTTTTGAGAATTTAATAGTACAATTCTAAACTGCTCTACACGCAAATCTCTTAATCGTGGAATATAATAATTTGCTAATTCTTCTATCGAAAGAAATTGTTTATTATTTAAATAAGGCGAAACATTTACTCTTCTTGTTAACTCAAACGCGGCACTAAGTAATACAGCTTTATCAATACCAATCCCTTCAATTTTTTGAAACTGAGATGTAGAGCATTTAGCCATATTAGATAAAGATGAAAATTCTTTTAAAAGCTCTCTTGATACATCAATTACAGAACGCCCGACTGAGCCAGAACCAAGTAAAATAGCAAGTAATTCGCTATCTGCTAATGCCGTAGTGCCGTATTTGATTAATCTTTCGCGAGGTCTGTCATCTTCACGCCAATGCTTGATAGATTGATTTTCTTCGCAATTAATTGAATTATTTTTTTTTGACATAATGATTAAATTAACTCTTTTTTTAACCAGATAAGATAAGGTTCAATAGATTCGGCAAGATTAACAGAAATAATTTCCGGCACTTCGTCAGTATGATTTTCGCTTACTATTTTGGACAAAGAGTCTAATTTGCTAAAATGAGTTTTGACCATTATTATAAACTCATTTCTATTTACAATTTCATTTTCCCATTTAAAAAAAGATGTAACATTTTGTATTATAGAGCAACAAGCGGCTAAATTTTCTTTTACTAAAATTTGAGAAATTTTACAAGCATTGTCATAACTATCAATACTAATATAAACTATACGAAATTCTATTGCATTATCCATTATTTTTTAAATATATTTGTAATTGTATTTTTTTCAAAAAATAAAAAAATTATTTAATTAGAACGTAAGAATGATAGAAGTATTGATTTTTTATTTGCATATTGTAGGTGCATTATATGCTTTTACAAAAAACTGGCAAAAAGGAAATATTAAAGATGGGATATTTGCAATTCTTATCATTGGATTGTTTTTTAGTATTGGTTGGGCTTTGACGGGTACTATCGCTCATGTGTTTTATCCAAAATCTTGGAATAGTATTTATTTTACAAGTGATACTTTATCATTAGTTCTATTACTTATTCCAGAGATTATATTTTTTTATTATTATTTTTATAAAGAAAGTTCAACACCAAAAAATGCTTAAAAAAATAATTTTTAGTAAAAAATTGTTTTGAACGTCATATATTTTTTTAAAAAAATTGAGTAATGAAAATTGAGCGAAAATGTAAATAAATATTTGGACAAAGAAATCAAATGTCTAGACTATGGCTTTGTTAGATTAGTTGATATTATGGGCGATGATTCAGCTATTGTACAAGCGGCAAGGGTTTCCTACGGAAAAGGTACAAAATCTGTTAGCGAAGATAGAGGCCTTATTAGATATCTAATGCGCCATAAACATACATCACCATTCGAAATGGTTGAGTTTAAATTTCATATAAAATTACCAATTTTTATTGCACGCCAATGGATACGCCATCGCACTGCAAATGTTAATGAATATAGTGGACGATATTCAGAAATGAAAGATGAGTTCTATATCCCAGAAAAATCTCAAATAAGAACTCAAAGCACTGTAAATAAGCAAGGTCGTAGCGATGAAACACTACAAGAAAGCTCTATTTCAAGAATTAATGAAATCTTTGAATCAAGTCAGAAAAGTTCTTTTGACGAATATACTGAAATGCTAAATTTAGGCTTAGCACGTGAATTAGCAAGGATAAATCTTCCGCTTTCTAATTATACTGAATGGTATTGGAAAATTGACTTACACAACCTTTTTCATTTTCTACGATTAAGAATGGACTCACATGCTCAATACGAAATCCAAGTTTATGGAAATGCTATTGCTGAAATTGTAAAATCTTCTGTTCCTCTGGCTTGGGAGGCTTTCGAGGATTATATTTTTAATGCAATAAATTTTAGTGGTCAAGAAATAAAGGCACTTAGCAAATTAATAAATACTGAAAATATTCCAGATATTGACACTTTAGTAAATAACGGTTTGTCTAAAAGAGAGGCAAGTGAGTTTATTTTAAAATTAAGCTCTTTTTTAAAATAAGGTTGTAACTTAGTAATTATATTTACGTTAATATATTTGTTTTTGATTTATTTTTTAAGAAAATTATGAGATTTTTTACATTTTCTTTAATTTATATTATTTGTTTTAATATTTCTTTTTTGAATGCAAAAAATGAAACAAGTAATATTATTAATAAATATTCCGAATTTAGAAATCTCAATAAACTAAAAGAAATAAATGATATATATATAAATTGTTATAAATTAGAAAATAATAATAACAAAAGCACACTTGATTTTCGATGTATTATACCAAATAAAAATAGAATTGATTTGCAATTTGGTCAGCAAACTAATAAAATTATTGAAAATAATGATAAATCTTGGGTTAAAGCGGGAATTTTTCCAACTCAAACCATAGATTCTTTTAATAAAACTATTTTATATATTTTAAAAAATGTGGTTTACGGACCTTTTTTTAATTATCAAAAAAATGATATAAAATTATCAAAAAATTTCGAAAAAATTTTGGGTTTTGATTGCCAAAAGTTAATTCTCGAAAATGAGGTAGAAATATATATTAATAATATAGACAATTCCTTAATTAAATTAAGAGAAATTAGAAATCTCGGGAATTTAAATGAATTATTGGAGATTTATTTTGAAAATTATAAAGATTTTGAGGGTATTAAATTTCCCACAAAAATCAGTGCTTACATTGGACAAAAAGAATTTTTAATTAATATTGATAACATTTTTTATAATTCGGGATTTACAGATATTGATTTTTCTTATCCGAATTAAACTTTTTTTATAGGAATTTTTTTATGAAATTAAAACTATTTGCAATTTGCTTAGGACTATTTAGCATTACTTTTACTGCTTTTTCAGATACAAAATCAGATGAGTTAATTAATGCTAATATTAAAACAATGGGCGGCAAGGAAAAATTGGGCAATATAAAAACTTTATATTTTGAAGTAAATATGGAAGTCCCTTCTCAAAATATGAATTTGAAGCTTACCATTTTTGAAAAAAAACCGGATATGATACGTTTTATTACTGAAATTCCAGCGATGTCTATGAAAATGGAAGCTGGAACTGATGGAAAAGAGTTTTGGGCTACTCAACCGGGCTCAGATGCTAAATCTGCATTACCAGAAAGTGCTGTTCCACAAATAAAACAACAAATCAATAGCTTTAAAAGTATGATATCCTCACCTGTATTAGACTACAACACAGAGGAAGTTACGACTACATATAAAGGCGTACAAGATATTAATGAAAAAAAATACAATGTAGTTGAATTTTCTGAAAAAGAAGGTTCGAAATTTGATATGTATTTTGATGTAATTACTAATTTAATATATTCAACAAAAATTGAAGTCGAGGCGCAAGGCTCTAAATTTTTAATTGAAAATAAAATTGTTGAATATCAAAAGAAAGATGGTATATTTTTCCCAAAAAGAATAGAAATTTATCAAAATGGTGAAATCCAACAAAAAATTACAATTGAAAATATTCAAATTAATAGTGAAATGAATGATTCTGATTTTAAAGTAAAATAATTACCATTGGTTTTTTAAATATATCTAAAAGTGAGTTTATTTTTATACAATAAATTCGCTTTTTTTATGTTAAATACTATTTAAGTTATCCCTAAAATTATTTTGATTATAATATTAGCATATATAAATTATTAAATATTGGAGATTTGTAATGAAAATTGAAGTTGTAATGCCGAAAATGGGAGAATCTCTTCAAGAAGGTACAATTACTAAATGGTTAAAAAAAGTTGGCGATAAGGTCGAGCGTGATGAAATGATACTCGAAATTTCTACTGATAAAGTTGATACTGAGGTTCCAGCAACAAATAGCGGAGTACTCTTTCAAATTCTCGCTAATGAACAAGATACAGTCGAGGTTGGTACTGTAATTGCAATTATTGAAACTGATGCAAGTAATGCCGTTGTTACTGAAACCCCTAAACCAGCTACTCAAACTAATATTCAAGCTGAAGCAAAAGTTGAAACTACTCCTTTACCAGCACAAGCAACACCAGCACAGAGCGGTGGAAAAGTTATTGATGTAGTGATGCCGAAAATGGGCGAATCTTTGCAAGAAGGCACAATTATTAAATGGATTAAAAAAGTTGGTGATGTTATCGAGCGTGATGAAATGATTCTCGAAATTTCTACTGATAAAGTTGATACCGAAGTTCCATCACCGGTAGCTGGTACTATCGTTGAAATCCTTGCAAACGAAGGTGATACTGTTGAAGTCGGTGTAACAATTGCTAAAATTTCAACTGGTGCGGGTGCTACTATTTCAGCTCCAAGCCCTGAGCCAACAAAAGCTGTAACAGATACTCCACAAGCTACTTCTCCAGCAGTAGTAGCAACAAACGTTATAACACCAGTTGTAGGAGGAACAACAGAAATACCATCACGCAAAGATGATAAATTCTTCTCTCCACTTGTTCGTGCTATGGCTGAAGAAAATGGTATTACACTCGAAGAATTATTGCAAATTAAAGGCTCTGGAACTCAAGGACGTTTAACAAAAGACGATTTAAATAAATATATTGCTACGAGAGCGAGTTCGCCAGCTGTTGCAAGTAAACCTGCTTTACAAGTTTCATCGCCAGCTCCACAAGTTGCAACACCTCAAAAAGCAGTTGCTAACCCAACCCCTGTTAAATCTCCAGAAGTGCCTTTACCAACAGGTAGCGATGTAGAAATTATACCTATGGATAGAATTAGACAGCTAATTTCTGAACACATGGTATATTCAAAACATACTTCTGCTCACGTTACAAGCGTTGCTGAAGTAGATGTTACAAATATCGTAAATTATAGAAATAAATATAAAAATCAATTTGAAAAACAAGAAGGATTTAAACTTACATTTACTCCATTCTTCGTTAAAGCCGCTATCGATGCTATTCGCCAATTCCCAATGGTAAATGTAAGCGTTAGTGGTAAAAATATTATTCGTCATAAAAAAATCAATTTAGGCGTTGCTACCGCACTTCCCGATGGCAACTTAATTGTTCCAGTAATAAAGAATTCTGAATCTTTAAATATTACTGGGTTAGCACGCTCAATTTATGATTTATCTACACGAGCAAGAAATAAGAAACTATCTCCAGACGAAATTCAAGGCGGAACTTTCACGTTAACAAATGTTGGTACTTTTGGCACTTTATTCGGTACACCAGTTATTAATCAACCTCAGTGTGGTATTTTTGGAGTAGGAGCTATTAAGAAACGCCCCGTTGTAAAGGAATTAGATGGTGAAGATGTAATCGTAGTTCGTCATATTATGTATTGCTCTATTACTTATGACCATAGAGTAATTGACGGTATGCTCGCTGGACAAACTTTAGCGGCTATGGTAAAAAGTCTCGAAAGTATGAACGAAAATACGATTGTTTTATAAAATTTTAATTCATATTTTTAAAAAGCTCGATTCTATTTTTAAAAAATCGAGCTTTTTTTATATACTAATTATATATTAGAGAGTATAATAAATTAAATAGCTGATAAGAACATCTATCCTACTGATTTGCAAGGATTTAAAAGCACAATATGCTCAAAGATGTTGGACACATTTTAATTTTCAACAAGTAATGTGCTTGTTTTACTATTGATATTATTTAGATTAGAATGGTTCGTCGTCATCAATGTGTTCAAGCGACTCTGCATATTCATAAGATTCAATTGGTTTATCTTCGGGCATATCCACATATTGAATAGCAAGATTTTCAAATCTTGCATAATTTTTTTGAAATGCAAGTCTAACAGTGCCAGTAGGTCCGTTTCTTTGCTTACCAATGATTAATTCTGCGGTACCTTCTGTTGGTGTTTTATTTGCGTCGTCATAGTGCATTTGCCCATATACTTCGGGGCGATTTACAAACATTACAACGTCGGCATCTTGCTCTATAGAGCCAGACTCGCGTAAATCAGATAGCATTGGGCGTTTATCTGTTCGATTATCAACTGAACGATTTAATTGTGCTAATGCGATTACGGGTATATCGAGTTCTTTTGCAATTTGTTTTAATGATGCAGAAATTAATGATATTTCACGCTCTCTACTTTCGGATTTAGGCGCCATAATAAGTTGCAAATAATCAACTATTACTAATTGAATTTGATGTTCAGCTTTTAAACGACGGCATTTTGCACGTAATTCCATAATTGGTAGCATCGGGCTATCGTCTATATATAATGGTGCATTAGATAAACGTCCTAAGCCTTTTATAATTTGCTCATCTTCTTGATGACTAATTCTTCCAGTTCTTAATTTTTGCTGGTCTATCCTTGATTCTGAACTTAATAATCTTATTACAAGTTGCATCGAAGCCATTTCTATCGAAAAAAATGCAGTTGGAATATTATATTGCATTGACACATTCCTTGCTATTGACAAGGCAAGTGCAGTTTTTCCCATTGACGGTCTAGCCGCAATTATTATTAAATCAGATTTTTGGAAACCTCCAAGATAATAATCGAGTTCTTTAAATCCCGAAGGAGTACCCGTTAAACCTTTTTGGTCTCTTACCATAAGTTTTGCAATCATATCATAGGCATCTTTTGTTAGCTTGTTAATACCTACATAGCTTTTTCGGAGTCTTTTTTCAGCAATTTCAAAAATATATTTTTCTGCTTTATCTACTTCTTCGAGTGCGTCAGTAGAATCATCATAAGCATTTGCAATTATTGTTCCAGCAGTATTTATTAGCAATCGTTTCAAATATCTTTCTTGAACTATTCTTGCGTGTTGCTCGACATTTGCACTCGTTGGAGTTGCTAAAGTTATATTTGATAAATAAACTATATCAACAATTTTCCGTTCGTCAAGGCTTTTTAATTCCTCGCTAACTGAAATAAAGTCGGGAGTTTCTGCTCGTTCAAAAATTTTGACTATTGCTTTAAAAATTAATTTATGTTTTTCTTGATAAAAGGAATCTTCGCTTAAATTTTCAATAGCTTTAGTTACTGCTACCCTATCAATCATCATTGCGCCGAGTACTGCAAGCTCGGCTTCGTCGCTATGTGGTGGCACACGTCCCTGAATATCATTAGTTAAGCTATTGGAATTTATATTATTAGATTTTTTTGCCATTTTTTAATATTTTTTACTAAAATTGCTAAAAAAGAGTATGCAAAATGCAATTTTATTTTTAATAATTATTAACAACTTAAAAAAAAAAATGTTGATGAATTGTTGAAAAGTTTTTCTTTTCATATCAATTAATAAATATAACTATACTTTAAAAAAATATGATGTTTTATAAAGCGTTTCTTATTTTTTGAAAAATACAATCTTAAAAAATAACTTTATATGAAAACTATACTTGTTACTGGCGGAACGGGTTATATAGGTTCGCACACAACTATTGAATTACAAAAATTGGGTTTTAATGTTGTTATTATAGATAATTTATCTAATTCTGATATTAAATCTTTAGAAAGAATTAAAAGCATTACTGGTATTGAAGCAAAATTCGAGTATGGTGATGTTTGCGATAAATCTTTTTTAGATAACATTTTTCAAAAATATGAAATTTCTTCTATAATTCATTTCGCAGCTTACAAAGCAGTTGGCGAATCGGTCAGTAAACCAATTTCATATTATAGCAATAATCTAATTAGCTTGATGAATATTCTCGAAACTATGACAAAACATAGTGTCAAAAATTTGATTTTTTCATCATCTTGCACTGTATATGGTCAGCCCGATATTTTGCCCGTTACAGAAGAAACAGAATTGAAGCCCGCTAATTCACCTTATGGAAATACAAAAAAAATTAGTGAGGATATTATTATTGATTTTATTAATTCAGGTGCAGATATTAGAGCCGTAATTCTAAGATATTTTAATCCCGTTGGTGCGGATATGAGTGGCAAAATAGGTGAATTACCACAAGGAATTCCAAATAACTTAATGCCATATATTACTCAAACTGCTCTGGGTATTAGAGAGAAATTAATGGTATTTGGAAATGATTATAATACAAATGACGGCACTGCAATTAGAGATTATATTCACGTTAGCGATTTAGCGAATGCTCATATTTCTGCTATGAATTATCTAAATGATAAGCCTACGAAATTTTATGACATTTTTAATGTTGGAACGGGTGAAGGCTACTCAGTTATGCAGGTAATTAACAGTATAAATAAATTTCTTACTAGTCCTCTTCCATACCAAATTACAGAAAGAAGACAGGGCGATATTGAAAAAATTTGGGCAGACCCCTCGAAAGCTAATGAAATTTTAAAATGGCAACCAATTTATTCCATTGATGATATGACATCATCGGCACTAAATTGGGAAAAATTTTTAAGACAAGATAAATAGATTTTTTTATTTAAAAATTAAGTAATTATGAAAATTAAATCAATTATATTTTTTATATTTTTTTCAATATTAGTTGCTAATTGTGGTGGCACAAAAACCCCCGAAAATATTAGCGCTGAACAAGTTTATAACAAAGGTTTAGAGCTTTTTCATCAAGGAGAATATTTAGAGGCAAAGAGTTATTTTGATATAATAAAATTACAATACCCCGCGAGTCAATATGCAGATAAAGCTCAATATTATTTATCGGAGGTATATTTTAAACGCGAAGAATATATCTTGGCGGCATATAATTATAGTACTTTGCGACGAATATATCCCGGTAGCCAATATAGTAAAGAAAGTATGTATAAAAATGCCTTGTGCTATTATTTACTTTCACCAACTTATGATCGTGATCAAGAATATACCAAAAAAGCTATCGAAGCATTTATGGAATTTCAATATCTTTATCCAGATGATTCCTTAAATATTGAATCTTCTAATAGAATTAAAGAATTAAGAAACAAGCTCGCTTATAGAGAATTTTTTACTGCCGAATTATATAGAAAAATGGATAGCCCAAAGTCTGCTGTAGTATATTTTGATTTAGTAATTAATAATTATAGCGATTCGGATTATTATGAATTGGCTTATATTGGAAAAATTGATGCTCTTTATTATATGAAAAAATATGATTTATTAACAAGTGCTATAAGAGCATATAATACAAATTTTCCAAATGGAAAAGCAGTAAATTCTAATAATAATATTTTAAAAGAGATTTCAAATATTAAATAATAGAGTTACTAATGCTCTATTCTTCCAACAGAAGCAAGTTTTTTCATAAAATAACTTTCAAATATAGATTGTTTTATTACTCCCGATTTTGTTGAAGCGTGAATCATATATCCATCGCCAACATAAATTCCAACGTGGCTAATAGATGAGTTATTTTTGAAAAATAATAAATCACCGGGTTTTTTCTCTACAAAATCAATTTGTTTTGCATATTCAAATTGTTGCTGAGATGTTCGAGGTAAGGTCTCACCTGCTTTTAAATACACTTGATAAACTAATGCTGAACAATCAACTCCCTCGCGACTATTTCCACCATATTTATATGGTGTTCCAATCCAAGTTTCAGCCTCTTCGACAATTTGATTTTTATCAATATCATTAATATAAATTTTATCTATATTAGAGTTCTTATCATTTTTCTCTTTATTTTTTATTGATTTAGAAGTTTTAATAGATTTATTCGATGAAAATCTAATACTCGATTGACAAGACTGAATAAGAATTGCAAGAAATATTAGAAAAAATATGCTTTTATATGATTTTAAAAATTTCATTTTTTTTATATTGATTTATGATTTCTATATGTTGAAAAATCACTAAATATCATAATAAGACCTATCAAAGATATCAATATAAAAAATGCTTTTAGAAAAAACTCATTCATTTTTGATTCCCCCATTATTAAAATAAATATTATTTTTCTTTTAAAATTAATATCAAAATTTATGCCGTTTTGATAATTATATAAAAATATAATTTTGATTTTATATTAAAAAAAATTAAATTTTTTTTTAACAATGGTGTTTTATAATTTTGTAGATAAGATATTTTTTCTTTTATTTGTAATCAAAATGTTGTTTTTTCTTACAAATTGTATTAGTAATGAATGAAAAACGAATTTGTATAAGATGTAAAAGCCCAGATATAGTAAAACATGGTCTTACTTTGAAAGGTACTCAACGATTTAGATGTTTATCTTGTAATAAAACTTGGACCATAAAAAAAGAAATTAAAGAAAAAAATAAGTATTCTCAAATTTCTAAAATTTCTGAATTATATTTAGATGGGCGAACTTCTCGTGAGCTTGCAAAAATATATCCAACATCACCCGTAAGAATAAATTCGATGATAAGACAATTTTTATCATCAAGTCCAAATTGGCACGATTATATTGATAATTTATTAAGTGAAAAGTGCCATAAAAATCCAAAACAAATTTATTTATCTGGTAAAAAATTCTACTGTTCTTGGAATAATCCGGATTTTAATGAGATGTTTGTAGCTTTCGCAATTGATTCAATGACGGGATTTATACTTGCTTATAATGTATGTTTTGGTGAGTCACATCATATTTGGGTTGAATTACTAAACAATTTAAAAGAAAGAAACATCAATACAAATTTTTTTCTTACAAATGGCTCTGAAATAAGTATTAATGCAGTAAGTCAAACATTCCCCGAATCTGATATAAAAATTTCTTATCATAGAAATTATCGCGATAAAGAACTTGCTTGCTGTTTGTCCAGATCATCGCCTGAAAACAAGCTTATTAATGATGCAGTAAGAATATATTTTTCTTTAAATAATCAAAATATTGCTCACGAGCTTGGCTTGAAAGATGAAAATATGCTTTTGGAATATTTGTTATCTATTCAAGATGAATTTCTTGAAATTGTAAAATTAAGACTTTTTTATCGTACTAAATTATATAATGATAGCTTACCAATCTTATTCAAAAAGAGATTTGAAAAATTTCATTTACTAAAAGATGACCCTAATCCAATTATAAATAGTTGGGTTGCAAAGCAAATGCTTAGTAAAGATGAAAATGGTCTTACCCGCTTAGCATTATTTACACAAGATTATTCTAAATTAAATTTCGATGATTTTATAAATAATAATATTAATAAGCCAAATTTTCGACATAGTAAAAAAGTTCAGAACCGTCTTTTACTCGAAGTCGTTGCTCGCTGTTTAGAATTACCAATTTTTACTAATGAATGTCAATTCGATTTTGATAAATGTTGTTTAGTTAGCTAATTTACGTATTAGAATAATTTTTTTTTAAATATCACAATAATAATTTATCGTTATTTTTGCTTTCTATTATATTGTCATATAATTTTAACTCGAAAGTTAATTTATGAAAAAAATCGGATTTTTTAACTCAATAAAAACTTGGGGTGGCGGAGAGAAATGGTATTACGATGCTACTAAATATTTTTTAAATAAGGGCTTTGAAGTACATTTTTTTTTAACAAAAGATAGCGAACTTCACAATAGATTAATGCAATTTGAAAATGTAATTTTCCATTTTGTTAAAATTTCTAATTTATCATTTATTAATCCTTTTAAACAAAATAAATTAAATAAAATATTTGCAAATATTGGAATTAATCATCTAATTATCAACTTATCAAAAGATTTAAAAATTGCCGCTTACTCTGCTAAAAAAGCAAATATTAATCGTATTATTTACTTACGAACAATACCTATACCTATTAAAAATACTTTTTTAAATAGATATATTTTTAATAATTTTTTAACTGATATAATTGTTAATTCGAAAGCAACAAAAGAGTCTATTCTAAATAATAATAATAAAATTATTTCTGAAAATAAAATTAAAGTTATCTATAATCCTATTAATTGTGATGAGTTTATTAATAGACCATTTGAATTATTATATAAAAAAAATCCAGAAGAGATTGTAATTGGCTCTCTTGGGCGTCTTACAAGTGAAAAAAATCATAAATTTTTAATTTATTTATCTATTGCTTTAAATAAAAATAATATTAAGCACAAAATTCTCATTGGTGGTAAAGGTGCATTAGAAAATGAATTAATATCATTAATAAACGAAAATAGTTTAAATGATAATATTATAATGGCGGGATTTATTGATAATGTTAAAGATTTATTATGTTCTTGTGATATTTTTGTACTTCCGAGTTTATTTGAAGGATTTGGATATGCAATTGTCGAAGCTTTTTTATGCGAATTACCAATAATTGCATTTAATACCACAAGTATTCCAGAAATTATACAAAATAATGAATCTGGATATATTATTGATATAAATTCAATTGAACAAGCTGTAGAAAAAATTAATATTTTACAGGGAAATATTTCATTAAGGCAAGAAATGGGAATTATTGGAAAAAAATTTGTAATAAAGAATTTTTCTGAAAATGTTATAATGAATCAATTATCAATTTATTTATTTTCATAATTTAAAATCTATTAATCTATAAAAATTATTATTCATATAATTATTGAATTTATACTAACTATCAAAGGTATTAGCAATAACTAAATTATTATATTAATTTTTGGGCTTTTAATCTACTTTATAAAACACATATTTTTTATTTATTGATTTACACTATTTACTAATTTTCAAAAATCATATTAAAGTATAATTATACTTATAACTTAAATATCATACTTTATAATATCTATATTTTATAATATGTTAATATCAATATTTAACAATATTTAAAAAATAAATTTTATAAATCTAATCATATTTAGTCTTGTATAATATTATATTTATTGCTCGCTGAACATTAAATAAAAATTAATTTTTTTTTAAATTAACATTTTTTTAAATTTACATATATGAATTTTATAATATTTAAAAATTAATTGTATTTTTTACTATTTATAGATTTTTTTTTGGAGATTTTTATGAATACATTTTCAACAAAATTTGTTACTTTATTAGTAACAATGGCTTTAGTAAGTATGTCCTTTTTTATGATTGGTTGCGAAGGACCAAGCGGAAAAGATGGTAAAGATGGTGCAAATGGCGCTAACGGTCAAGAACAATGTGGTACTTGCCATAATTCATCATCTGTGCTTGTTGCAAAACAAATACAATGGGCAAACTCAATGCACTCAGATAATTCATTACTTACTCACAATGAAAAAAATTGTGTAGTATGCCATACAAATGACGGTTTTCATGAGTTTTTGAAAACTGGTAATTTAACAGTAGAAAAAGATATTGCAAATCCAACTGGCCAAACTTGCCGTACTTGCCATAAAATCCATGACAAATATTCAGAAGAAGATTGGTCTTTAACTACTACTGGCGAAGTTAAATTCAGAGGTAGTGGAGCTACATTCAACTTTGGTAAATCAGCAGTATGCGCTTCTTGCCATCAATCTTATGCTGCAATACCAGCAGATTTAAGTGCTGAAAAAATTAAAGATGCTTCAGCTACATTTAAAATTGCATCAAAATATTGGGGACCTCATTATAGCACAGCGGCAGACATGTTTGCAGCAACTGGTGCAATCGAAATCGAAGGACCAGAAACTTATTCAAAAACGTTTGTTCACCAAAATGTTATTAAAAATTCTTGTGTAGATTGCCACATGGCAGAGCCTTATGCAGCAGTTGCTGGTGGTCATACAATGAAGATGTCATATCCTCAATATGGTGCAAATGCAAGTTATATGGCTGCTTGTGCAAGTTGCCACCCAGACTTAAAGAACTTTAACTATAAAAATGTTCAAACAGACGTTAAAGGTTTATTAACTGAACTTCGTTTGAAATTAGTTGAGAAAAAATTAATTGATACTACTACAAGTCATGGTGCTTATTTACACGATTTAGCAATACCCGGAACTTATCCAGCAAAAGATATAGCTGTTCTTTATAATTATAAATGGGCAAGCTCTGATGGTAGCTGGGGCGTTCATAATCCTAAATATTTAAAAGCTGTTATCAAAAATTCACTTAATGCATTGCAATAAGTTGTGAATTAGTTTTTTTTAAAAGGGAGAGGGGTATTATTCTTTCTCTCCCATTTTTTTTTTATTTATTTAAATAAAAAATGTAATCGTCAATGTATTATAAAATTAAAGAGATAAATATGAAAAATATTTTGTTTATTATATTAATTTTGATATTGATTGGTTCTGAATCATTTTCAAGACCTCAATATTCAATTCTGCAATCTTACGGTGCTAAATGTACTGGTTGCCATATTAATACTCAAGGCGGTGGAATACGAAATAATCCGGGCTGGATGTCAAGACAAAGCGGTCTTATTGACCCAGAATCAATTGGTTTGAAAGGTTTATTTGATTTAACTCAGGAAACAAATCAATTTGCTGATGAAATGCTTACTTATGGATTTGATTTTCGTTATCAAACTGCTCGTTGGGGCTCACAATCTGGCGCTTCTGAAAGAAAACACATGGTAATGCAATGGTCAAACTATTTAGCTTTTGAGCCAACTGACTGGCTTACTTTTGAAGGACTTTATAATTTTGCTTATGATATACACTCTGTAATGAGATATCCCGGTCAGCAACCATTCGCAGCAAGTGCTATTATTAAACCGGGCGAAGGTTTACCAACATTGAGAGTAGGTTACTTTCAACCTACAATTGGTACTAAGTATGAGGACCATACTATGTTAAATCGTCAATTCGCTTCGGGTACGCGCGGCGTTCCAGTAGTTCCAGATGATTATGCCGAACTTGGTTTCCAAATTGATTATGAAGCTCTTCCTTGGCTTGGATTAAGTTTAGGGATGTTTAATTCAGAAAATTTATCTGAAACCAAAATTCCATTAGGAATTTCGGCATCGGGTAGTCCAGTTAATGGTAATCATATTTCAACTGTTTTCAGAGCTGTCTTATTCCCGCCCGAAATTGTTGATGGTCTTAATCTTTTTGCTGGTGGAACATTATTCTTAAATTCACCACTTAAAACTGATAACGGCATTTATTTCGGAAATGAATATTATTATATTGGCAATGTATTTTTAAATCTTGGTATTGCAGACAAATTTGCAATAATGACCGAGTATATGAGAACAGTTAAACAATCATTATTAGAAGTAAATAATTTAATGTTCGAATTTGATTATCAAGTTATGGAGCCTTTAATAGCTTATGCAAGGTTTGAACGTGGAAATACTGATTATGCACAAGCAGATAAAAACTTTATAACAAATTCTTATGTAATTGGTGCAAAAGCATATATACTTCCTTATATTGCATTTATTCCAGAATACCGGATTAATGATAAAGAACACATCGAAGGCTATTCATCTCAGTGGGCTTTCCAAATCCATGTATTTTATTAATAGAAAAGGAGTTTATAAATATTATGAATGAATATAATAAAAGAAGAGAATTTCTAAAATCAACAGGTAAAGTTGCTGGCTTTGGCATTTTTGCAGCCGCTTTTTCATCTGTTATTAATTCTTGTGAGCAAGATGAATTGCCACCGAAACCACCATCTGGATTAAGTTTTCAAGTTGATTTGAATACACATCCAGAGTTACTTGCTATTGGTGGATTTAAAGTTTTAACTATTGATAAACTTAATGGTGGCGACCCTGTTATTATTAAACATAATCCCGATGATACTTTTATGGTTATTGATGGATTATGCAGACATCAAAATTGTAATCTCGAAATGCCAAGCGACCCTAATGGTAATATGGTTTGTATGTGTCATCATGCTGTATTTTCATTAGTTGACGGCAAAGTCCTTGATAACAAAGGATTTAGCACAGCCGCTGATTTAACTCATTACAAAACTGAATATAATTCGTCTAATAAAATATTAACGATCACTAGTTGATTATTTTTAATACATATATTTATGGAGTATAGAAATGAAAACCTTTAAAACATCTATCGCATTTATTATTGCAATTGGATTAATTGGTGTTACGCTTGTTCAATTTGCTTATTCACAAGAAAAAACAGGTAAAACTATTTTTGAAGATGCAAAATGTACTGCTTGCCACGGTGTAGCTTCTCAAGGTATCGAAGCTAAGAAAAAATCAGATAAGAATCCAGATTTATCAAAATTAACAGAAGGACACGATGCTGATTTCTTTATTAAATATCTTAAAAAAGAAGAAACGCTAAATAGTAAGAAACATCCCGTTGCATTTAAAGGTAGCGATGAAGATTTGAAAACTATGGTTGATTGGTTTATTCAAATAAGTAAAGAATAAATTAAATTTTTTTTTATCGAAACCGACAAATTATCTTGTCGGTTTTTTTAAAGGCTTTTATTTCTATTTATCTATATATGTTAATATTCAATTTTATGATGTAACATTTTTAAAATTTGTCGTCTATACAAAAAAGAACTTAATTTTTTTTTCATTATTTTTAGGAATTATTAAATGAAAACTATAAAAACAACAATCGCATTATTAATCTCACTTAGTTTAGTAAGTATTAGCTTAGTACAATTTGCTTATTCACAAGAAAAAACAGGTAAAGAGATTTTTGAAGGCGCAAAATGTAATGCTTGCCATAGTGTGGAAAAAGCTGGTATCGAAGCTAAGAAAAAATCAGATAAAGTGCCAGATTTATCTAAACTTGCAGAAGGTCACGACGCTGATTTCTTCGCTAAATATCTGAAAAAAGAAGAAACTTTAAATAGCAAAAAACATGCTGTTGCTTTCAAAGGTAGCGATGAGGAATTAAAAACTATGGTTGATTGGTTAATGTCATTAACAAGTGCTGAATAAGTTTTTTGATATTTGATATTAAAATAAAACACCTATATTTTTTGATATAGGTGTTTTTTTTATAAAAAATGATTTTATTATAATTTGTAGTTAATTAACCTAAATAAGATCTTAATGATTTTGAACGCGAAGCATGTCGCAAACGTCTTATTGCTTTTTCTTTAATTTGTCTAACTCTTTCACGTGTTAAATTGAATTTTTCTCCAATTTCTTCAAGAGTAAGCGTCTGACCATCTAAACCGAAATATAATTTAATTACTTCTGCTTCTCTTTGAGATAGTGTAGTTAATACTTGTTGAACTTCTACTCTTAATGACTCGCGTATAAGCTCGGAATCTGGTGGTGGTTGCATTTCATTTGGCAATACATCGAGCAATCTATTGTCTTCTCCTTGAACAAATGGTGCATCAACAGACAAATGTCGCCCAGATATTTTTATAGTATCAGAAATTTCTGTAATACTCATATTTAGCTGTTCGGCAAGCTCAATAGCAGTTGGCTCGCGTTCAAATTCTTGTTCGAGTTCAGAAAACTTTTTACCGATTTTATTAAGTGCGCCAACTCTATTAAGAGGCAATCTTACTATTCTTGATTGTTCGGCAAGTGCTTGCAAAATTGATTGTCTAATCCACCAAACTGCATAAGAGATAAACTTAAATCCACGAGTTTCATCAAATCTTTTTGCGGCTTTAATAAGCCCTAAATTACCTTCATTTATTAAATCACCAAGCGAAAGCCCTTGATTTTGATATTGTTTTGCAACTGAAACAACGAATCTAAGATTAGCTTTTACTAATCTTTCTAATGCTCGTATCCCTTCCCCACTTCCACGTTTGATAGCCTGTGCTAAATCAACTTCATCTTCAGAAGTAAGTAGTTCAACTCTTCCAATTTCTTGTAGATATTTGTCAAGAGATTGACTTTCACGATTAGTATATTGTTTCGTTATTCTCATTTAATTGATAACCTTGATGATAAAAATTACTTCAAAAAATTGTATTAACGATAAATTAAAATTTATATTTGAAATTTAGGGTGATAATATTTTATCATAAATATCGCTTTGAAGAATAGATTTTGTTTGTTTGATTTCCAAATCATCTAAAAGTTCGAAGCGATATATTTCTTTATTAGTTTTAAATCTACTTTTTATTTCTATATCTAAATATTTAAGGATTTCTGATTTATTTTTTTCTAAGGATTTTTGTTTATCTTTTTCGAGTTCTTTTTTAATTGTTTTAATGCTTTTTTGAATATTTTTAGAAGATTCATTTTCTATAATTGAATTTTTGAAATCGTCTAAATACATATCTGAAAGTAGTGAAATTTCATATTTTTGATCCGCTAAATATTTTTTAAATTGATTAAAAAGAATATCATCTGCTTTGAAATTCTTGGGTAATTCTTTTAATTTAGAGGTATAAATATTAGAAAATTTAAACAATATATTATCATAATCTAATTTCAAAATTACTTCGCTAATTCTTAATATTTTTAATGTTGTATCTGGATTAATTCCTGTAGCCTCATAGACTTTTCTACCATTTTGTGTGTAATAAATATTAGTATCAGGCAACGACTCCACTTTGGATTGATCCTCATATTTTTGTCCAAATTTTAATCTTTGAATGCATCGTCCCGATGGTATATAATATTTCGAAGTCGTAATTTTAATATTTCCATTGTAAGGTTGATTCAATACCGTTTGAACTAAACCTTTTCCATAAGAACGTTGTCCAATGATTACTGCTCGGTCATAATCTTGCAATGCACCGGCAACAATTTCACTTGCACTTGCAGTATTTTTATTAATTAATACTGCAAGCGGAAGATTTGGTTCGATAGGAGTAAAGTTTGTTTTATATTCATAAATATTACTTTCTTCTCGCCCTCTTGTAGTCGTTACAACGCTATTTTTAGGTAAAAACAATTCACATATATCAACAGCCGCACCTATTAAACCTCCCGGATTCTCTCTTAAATCTATTATTAAAGATTTAACATTATTTTTTCTTTTAAGCTCGAATAGTGCATTTTTAAACTCAAAAATCAAATCTTTTTTAAATTGTTCAATTTTTATATATGCAGTGTTACTATCAAGCATACCATAATATGATACACTTTTTAATTGTATTTTTTTTCTTATTAATTCAAATTCTAATGTATCCGGGTTCCCATCTCTCATTATTAATAAATTAGATTTAGTCCCTGCTTCGCCTTTAAATAAATATCTTACATCGTCATAATTTTTATATAATACATTAGTGCTATCAATTTTAATAATTCTATCTCCAATACGCACACCAGCTAATTGTGCAGAATAGTCATCTAGTAAATTCGTAATTGTAAGCATACTATCAATATTTGATAAACTAATTCCGAAACCAGTATAAGTTCCATCAGTTAATAAATCTAATTCATCTTGCTCAGAAGCGTCATAATATTCAGTATAAGGGTCTAATGTTGATAACATTCCTTTAATTGCTTCATTTACAAGTAATTCAGGGTCTAATTCCAAAACATAAGTTTCGTTTAGAGCTTTAATAACTGCTCCAAATACTTCGAAAGATTTATTTAATTTGTAATAATAGTCTTTAGTAAAGCCAAATAATAAGACAACAAAAATTAATATTGATATAATGTAAATATATTTTTTTTTCACTAAACTATACCTTATCCATAATATATTGTTTTATTTGTGAAGCAGAAATACGTATTTGTTGCATAGAATCACGCTCACGAATAGTTACTGTGTCGTCGTTTAAAGTTTCGCCATCTATTGTTATACAAAATGGTGTACCGATTTCATCTTGTCTGCGATAACGCCTTCCAATAGCCCCCGAAACATCATATTGTGCTTTAAAATTCTTTTGTAAATCTTTGTAAATATTATGAGCGCGTTCGGGCATTCCATCTTTGTTTACAAGTGGAAATATGGCAACTGTTGTGGGCGCCAATTTACTATTAAATCTCATTACAACACGAGTTTCACTACTACCTTTTTCATCGCTTACAGTTTCTTCGTCATAAGCATTACATAAAAATGCCATTAATCCACGAGATACCCCGCCAGAAGTCTCAACTACATAAGGCACATATCTTTCGTTATTAACAGTATCAACATATTCCATTTTTTTACCAGAAAACTCTTGATGAGATTTCAAATCAAAATCTGTTCGAGAGTGTATTCCCTCAATTTCACCAAAACCAAATGGAAATTCAAATTCAATGTCATAAGCCATATTTGCATAATGTGCTAATTTTTCGTGTTTTTTCCATCTTAATTTTTCTGGCTTCATTCCTAATGATAAATACCAATTCCAGCGCTCGTCTCTCCAATAGTCGAACCATTCTTTTTCAGTTCCCGGTTTAACAAAATATTGCATTTCCATTTGCTCGAATTCTCTTGTTCTAAATAAGAAATTCTTTGTATTTATTTCATTACGAAAGGCTTTTCCTATTTGAGCAATGCCAAAAGGCACTTTTTGGCGAGCTGTTTCGAGAATATTTTTAAAGTTTACAAAAATTCCTTGTGCTGATTCGGGGCGCAGATAAACTATACTACTTGAATCTTCCAGCGGCCCGACGTAAGTTTTAAACATTAAATTAAAATTTCTTACCTCTGTCCAATCCATAGTTCCCGAAATTGGATCTTTTATATTATGCTCTATAATAATATTATAATAATCAGAATTTTCTTTTACATTATCTAATTTATCTTGAATTATTTTAGCTTCGTCATTTTTATTTTTTTTAATTAATTTCTCTATATGGTCTTCAATTAAATTATCTGCTCTATGGCGTGATTTACTTGTTTTATTATCAATCATAGGGTCGCTAAATTGCTTTGTATGACCGCTTGCATCCCAAGTGCGTGGATGCATAAGTATAGAAGCGTCAACCCCCTCTATATCATCTCGATAAGTCATTGATTTCCACCAAGCGTCTTTAATATTTAATAATAATTCAACTCCTAATGGACCTAAGTCCCAGCAACCATTTAATCCACCATAAATTTCAGAAGATTGAAAAACAAAACCCCTGCGTTTTGCTAAGGAAATAATTGTGTCAAGTTTAAACATATTTGTTCTCTAAATTGTTAAATTTACAAAATTTCAAAAATACGAATTAATCTTTAAAAATAATTTATCATAATGACGTATCTTTGTATTTTGAAATAGTAATAAACAGAAAATTATTTTATGAAATTTTGGAATTTATTAACAAATAACTATAAAATTACGATTTCTATAGTTATTTTGCTTCTTTATTTACCAATTATTAATTATAATTTAACTTTTTTCCAAGACGATAAGATTATAATTGATAATTTTGAAAGAATTAATTCTGCTGAAAATTTATTGAATGAGTTTTTACAAACATATCTAGTAAACAATGAATATAAGCCAATTACTATGATTTCTTATCATATTAATGCTTTAATTTCTGCTCAAAATACAAATTCATATTATTTATTTAATATTTTTATTTTAATTTCTTTAGCTTCGGTAATTTATAAACTTTTAAATAAATTTAATGAACATAAAAATTTAAATTTATTTCTTACTTTAATGTTTATCGCTTTGCCATTAATGCCTTTTAAAATCACATGGATACCGGGTAGAGATATTTTATTATCGTCATTATTTGGCTTAATTTCATTTTATCAAATTATTAAATATATTAGAAAAAATATTGATTCTTTCGTGATTGTTTCAGCTTTAATGCTACTATTTTCACTATTAAGTGATAAAACGGGATTTTCATATTTTATATTAAATATCACATATCTATTTTTGAATAAAAATGATATTCAACTAAATTCAAGAAATAAAATACTATTTTCTCAAATTTCTATAATTATAATATATTTAATACTATTTTTTGTATTTATCAATTTTAATTATAGTAATCTTTCGATAACAAATAATAATAATTCATATATTATAAATTTCGGATTTATATTATTAGATTTATCCAAATTAATAATTTTACCAGAAGTAATTGGCGCATTTATTTTTCCTATTAAAATTTATAATTTTGATACATTTTCAATTATTAGAATTATATTAGGTTTCTTAATTCTTCTAATTTCAATCATTTTATTTTTCATAAAATTTCGGGAAAATAAGATTTTATTATTAGGAATTTTAATTCAGCTTTTTGCGATTATTCCAATATTATTTATAACTAAATTTACTATAAATACAACAAATGACTATGTTTTTGAATTTCCAATATTAATTATCATTGGTTTGTTAATTTCAATTTCAGCAATGTTAGCGAATTATAAAAATTTTCATTTATTGATTTTTTATATATTTATTACTTTAATATCATTAAATATCAATAATTCAATGATTTTTAAATCAGCTGATATTTTCTATAATTCTTTATTAACGTCGAATCCAAATAGAATAGATTATTTTAATAAAATTATTGATTTAAAAATTGAAAATGATAAAGTTATTGATGCTGAAAATTTATTAAATAATACTAAAATTAACATAAATAAATTAGATAAATCCTATATTAGCATTGCTAATTATTATTTTTCTAAAGAAAATTATTCGTCGGCAATTCCATATTTTGAAAAAGCTATTTTAATCAATAAAAATAATTTTAATGCTCAAAATTTACTTGCAAATTGCTATTTTAATAATTCTGAATACGAAAAAGCTATTGAAATTTTATTACCTCTTGCGAAGGACCCTAAAAAATTTCCAAATGTAAAATGGGATATTTTAAATATTTATTTAAAAATTAAGGATTTTGTAAATTCTACAAAATTCATACAAGAAAATTTTGATTTAGAAAAAGATAAAGTCGAATTATTAGATGAAATTTATTTATGGTCGCAAGAATTTTTAGCTGAAAAAGATAATGTTGCACTTGTAAAATCTTTGAAATTAGGGCTTGTAGTTGACCCTGAAAATGCAATTATTTTAAACTATTTATATGATACTTATACTAAAATTGGGCTACATCAAAAAGCAAAAGAATACGAAAATAAACTTAAAGAAATATATAACAAAACAAATAACGGAAAAAATAAATGATTAATTTTTATGATTTAGAATTTAAACGAGTTGTACTACATCAAATTGTAGCTAAATCCAATGGTATAGAGCATGCTACAATCGTTGCTGATGAGAATCTATTTGATTTATCTTTTGACGTAATTAATATTATCAAAGAGCGATTAGCGAAGTCTATGACTAAGATTTCTAAGGCATTCGAGCCAGAAATTTTTGATTATATGGGCGGAACTTTTTTCTCTTTTTGTGAGGATTTAAAAAGTAAAACAGACGCAAAATTTATATCAACATCTGTTGATATTGCAATGCTACTTGCTCGCTCAATGACTAAGAATAATATTCCCGGAGGCTCTTTTATTTTTATCGAAGCAATGACCTCGAATTTCAAACAATGTTATATTGCTATCAAAGCAGAATGGAATATCGCTTTAAGATATGAGGTTCATAATAGACAATCAGTAATTAAAGTATTAGATGATATTTTCCTTGATTCGAGTTCGAAAAACTTTAAAGTAGGTGTTATTTATGAAAAAGACGAGTCTGATACTATCACAAAATATCCCAATAATTTTTTTGGTGCTTATTTTTATGATGAGCAGTTTAGTATAGACTCCAAACCCGCTGAATATTTTTATAAAGATTTTTTAGGATTTAATCTTGAATCACTTGCAAAAATCCAAAGTTTGAAATTCTTTAAATCAACAGATAGTTTTATTAAAACTTTTGTTGATTCACCAATTCAAAAAGATGAATTTATGAAGGTTCTAAAACAGGAGTTTACAAGCAATGAAGAGCCAAGCCTAAAACCAATAGAATTCGCTCAATCATATTTTCAAGAGCCAGAAATAATTGATTCTTATCTAAATGAAGTGGTTCCATATTTACCAACCGTTATAAGCAAAGATAGCGTTTTAATAAAGAATAAACTTGAAAAAAAGAAAATCGAATTTCCTAATAATATACAAATACAAGGTCCTGAAAGAACTTTTGATTATAGTGTTGAGATAATTAACTCAATAGAGGAATTGGAAAATATTAATTTTGATGAAAGTGTTACATTAATAAAAATCAAGGGAAAACCTTATAATAATAAATAATTAACAAATATTATTCTTTCGGCTCCCAGCTAGTGCCCTCGCAAGGAATATGATTTTTACTAACATGAACATCATAAATTTGGCAAGTTTGTGCTGTCGGGTTGAAATGTTTACATTTACCGCAAAGAGTTTCTTCGGACAATACTTTCATTCTATCATTGAATTTCTGAAATTGGCGATATGCGGGAAATGCTACAAAAAGCCATATTGCAAAAAATGAATACCACCAATATTCAGCAAAATCAAATCTACGAATTAAAAATAATGTGAGAATAATTACAATCGAAGTCCTTAAAATCACTCCCCAAACGATAGATCCCATTGTAACTGTTGGATGATTTGAGGAATTATCCTCATCACTCCCCTCTCTAAACATCAAATAATCAAAAAATTGTGCCATTATTAAACTTTTTCCAATATTATTTATTTTATTTACGTATGCAAGTTATAAGTATTTTAATACTTACAATTTATTATAATTTATGTAATTAAATTATTTTTTAGCACTCCATAATTTTGCTAATCTTGCTTTAATTTTAATTTCTACTCCTTCATCTTGTGGAAAATAATATTGTTTACTAAAATTTTTAGGAAAATAATTTTCTTCCACAAAATGCGATGGATAATTATGTGGATATTTATAATCCTTGCCGTATCCTTCTTGTTTCATTAGATTCGTAGGTGCGTTTCTTAAATGAAGCGGCACTATTGTATCAACTCCTTTTCGTATATCACTTATTGCAGAATCTATTGCTAAATACGATGCATTAGATTTTGGTGCCGAAGCTAAATATGTAACTCCTTGAGCAAGATTAATCCTGCATTCGGGCAGTCCAATGATTTTTACAGCATTAAATACTGACACAGCTAAATTAAGCGCATTTGGATCGGCATTTCCAATATCTTCGCTTGCAAATATTACCATTCTTCGTGCTATAAATTTTGGGTCTTCGCCAGATTCTAACATTTTAGCAAGCCAAAATATCGCGGCATCGGGGTCGCTACCGCGCAATGATTTAATAAATGCCGAAATTGTATCATAATGAGATTCGCCCTGCTTATCATATTTCGGTATTTTTTTTATTAATGCTTTTTCGATTAGTTCTTGATTTATAACGATTTTTTCTTGCTTTTTATCGCCATAAACTTGAATCGCGGTTTCTAATATATTTAATATTGTTCGAGCATCGCCTCCCGAAATTTCATAAAGCAAATCATCATCAGAAATTTCAATATTATAATTTTTTAGAATCTCATCATTTTGAATTGCAAAAGTGATAATATTTTTAATATCATTTTTATTTAGTTCTTCGAGTTTATAAACTCTACAACGTGATAATAATGCAGAATTTACTTCAAAAGATGGATTTTCAGTCGTTGCACCAATAAGTGTAATTATACCTTTTTCTACTGCATGAAGAAGAGCGTCTTGTTGTGATTTATTAAATCTATGAATTTCATCAATAAAAAGTATAGTTTTTTTATTTTTGCTAAAATTATTTTCTGCTTTCGAAATAATATTTCTTAACTCTTTCACTCCCGATTCAACTGCGGAGATTCTAACAAAATCAAAATTTCCGTATTTTGATATTAAATATGCTAAAGTCGTTTTGCCAACGCCCGGCGGACCCCAAAAAATCATAGATGGAAACTGAGCATTGTCGAAAAATTTTCTAAATGGGGAGTCTTTCGATAATAAATGCACTTGACCAAAAAAATCATCAATATTCTGCGGCCGAATTCTATCAGCAAGAGGAGACATCGAATTTGAATTGTATAGATTATTCATTATATTTTTTTATTTTTCAAATATTTGTAATAATTAATAGTCAAAATTAATAGTTTTATTATTAATTTCATAATTATTTTATGGCGAATCAAATCCAAATAATCGGCACTTTAAAATGTAAAGATACTCAAAAAACAATTAGATTTTTTAAAGAAAGAGCTGTACAAGTTCATTTTCTTGATTTGAATATTAAGGGTTTAAGTCTGGGAGAGCTTAATAACATTAAAAATTCAATTTCACTCGACAACTTACTCGATAAAAATTCAAAAGAATACAAGAGATTAAATTTAGAATATATGGTTTACGACACTGTGCAAATTTTATTAGAAAACCCTTTTCTAATAAAAACTCCAATTATTAGATTTGGAAAAAAGGCAGTATTAGGTTATGATACTGCCCAATTATCAAAAATAATTGATGAGATTAAATGATTTTTAAAAAATTTAATTGATTTTTCTAATATTATAAGAGTAAATTTTATCTTTCATTTTAATGATTACAAAATACAAACCACTATTTAAATTTGGTAATTGTATTAAAATGTCATTTCCACTAATTATATTATTAAATTTATCATTAATAATTTCTCTACCTAACAAATCGCTAATACTAATTTCAATATTTTCATAGTTGGATTTTGGGATAATATGCACATAATCATCAAATGGATTAGGGCTAATGACAAAACCTTTTTCGTAATTTTTGATTGCAACATTGCTTACAATATCGCTTACATCAGAATTATTTGAGCATTGGTATTCATTAAAAATCATAACAAAATACTCACCGCTCTTATTTGCAACAATTGACTGCGTATTTGAATTTGGTATTTCTTTATCATTGAAAAACCACTTGTAAGAATGCGCTGAATCAGTGCTTAAAGTATCGCCATTAACATAAATATTTGGTTTATGGGGTATTGGTCTCGATGGTATATATACGCTATCTTTTACTTTACACCCATTTTTACTTTCAGCAGTGATTTTATATATTCCCGGTTTAAATACTGTTATTTTATTTGTTGTTGCTCCTGTGGACCAGAGATAATTATTAAATCCAATTGGAGTTGATAATATAATTGTATCTTGCCCACAAAGCACCATTTCTTTGTTAGTGCGAATCGTAAACGGCGGTACATAGAGTTCTGAAACTTGTATTGATTCTGATTTTTCAGTGCATCCTTTTTCATCTTTTACACTTACAAAATATATACCTGTTGTAGTAATAACAACAGATTTTGTAGTATCGCCAGTGGACCAACGGAATTGCTTATATTTTGAAACAGCTTCTAATCTCACACTATCGCCAGTACAAAATTCAGTATTTCCAATTACTTTAATTTTCGGTTTTTCAATATTACAATCAAACAACTTTGTTTCCCAAGCGCCGCGTCCAAAAGTACCTGCATACAATTTGCCAGTACTATAATTTATTTTTAAATCATTAACAACAGTTGGTGGCAAATTTTCACTATAAGTTTCCCATTTATTCGAAAAATCATCATTTTTTAAAAATACTCCAATATCGGAGCCAATAAAAAGCCTACCCGAAGTATTTTTTTGTATTTCGATAGCACTAAATGAAATATTTGGCAAATTATATGTTATATTTTTTGCTTGATTTCCTAAAATTTCATAAACTTTTTCTTTTGCATTATATCCCGATAATGCTACAAATACTCTATTTTCATTCGTGGGGTCGCATACAAGCCCAGAAATCATATTTGTAAATGTTTTGATTGTCGTAAAAGTTGCGCCTCCATCAACAGACTTATATAGGCTTGCATTTATTGAAATATAAATTACATTTGTGTCTTTTTCCGAAATTTTTAATTGTCTAATTGGTGCAGAAGTAAGATTTGTCAATTTAATCCAAGTATTACCACGATTCGTTGATTTGTAAACATTTTTATATCCAATATAAATACTTGCTGGATTTATAGGATTAAGTGCAACGGGTGTTACCCAATTTGCTTGTTCATTTTGAAATAAATCTGGTCCAACGACACGTGTAAAGCCATATCCACCCGTTGTAGAGCGATACAAATTTCCATATTGAGTAGTTGAATAAACATATTTATCATCAATTGGGTCAATAGCGCAGTCCATTCCATCTCCACCATTTACCTGTGCCCAAAAACCACCTTTGAATAATAAAGTACCATTATCTTGCGTACCACCAATTATCATTTCATTATTTGCTGGACTAACATTAATTTTATAGAATTGAGTAACAGCCAAGCCGTTACTAATATCCTTCCATTTTACCCCATTGTCACTTGTAATATAAACTCCGCCATCATTAGTATTATATAGTTCGCTATTATTTGGGTTTATAATAAGATTATGCTGGTCGGCGTGAACATAAGGCAAGGAATACGAGCCAGTCCAATGATTTAGCAATTTCCAAGTCTTAGCTCCATCAATAGATTTCCAAGTATGAATACCACCAACAAAAACTAAGTCCTTATCTTTTGGTGAAACTACAATATCTAAATCATAAGTTCCTTGTCCCGTGGCTTCATTACCATTTACATCAATACTCAAAATATTAGGAGTAGTTGATACATAAGAAAATGTATTTCCACCATCAGTAGATTTTACAACTCCCGCGAAAGCACCCGAAGAATTTTTAGCACCTACGGCATAAACATAATTTGGATCGGCAATCGAAACAGCTAACTCAATCCTCGAAGCACCACTGAAAGTAAATATTTGGCTCCAAGTATCGCCACCATTCGTAGAACGCAAAATTTTACCATTACTACTTGCATAAATCACTTCGGGATTATCAGGTCGAAATTCCATATCATAGACTAATGAATAGGCTTGATATACATTTTCCCAATTTTTGCCTCCGTCTTTTGTTCTAAATATTCCACGACTCGAAGAAAAATATACAAGATTATGATTTGTAGGATTTATTAATATTCGAGCGGCTAATACATAATCAGTAGTAGTATATGGTTGAGAAACAAGACTCCAAGTTTCGCCTGAATTAGTAGATTTAAGTATCCCGATTGAAAATGAATTAGACATAAAAGAGCCGTTTTTATCACCAGTAGCAATATACATTACTTCTGGTTTTGTCGGTGCAATTGCAATATCTGAAACTCCGAGTGATAAAACATCAGTGAATTTTGCTAATTGCCAACTTTGCCCTTTATTGGTAGATTTCCAAGCTCCACCGCTTGATGAACCTACCCATAATACATTATCATTTTGCGGATGTATTCTTAAAACATTTATTCTACCAAGTCCAGTAGATTGATAAGATAATTTATTAACGGGAATACTTATAGGACCAGCTTCTTTCCACTCTTCATTTTGTTTTAAAAATTGATTACCCTTATGTTCATTTCTTAAAAAGTCCTCATAAGCATTTAATAAATTAATAGTATTAGGAAACTCTCCACTCGGATATACCCTTTTTTCCCAAAACTCTTCCCAACGTTTAAATTGTTTCCAGCCATTTCCTTTTCTATATTCTTTACCTTGCCAATATTCATTAAAAACTTTTTGTATGTCATAAAAATTTTTTGAATTATTAGTATCTAATTTTGACCAATTTTGTGCGTTTAAATTAAAATTTTGAGAAATTATTGAAAATATTAATAGATATAAAAATATTTTTTTCATATTAAGAATTATAGTATTTTACAAATTAATTATAATGAGTTTTATAATAAACACAATAATTGAAAATTTATTTTGTTTTATTAATGATTAAATGAATTTTTTTTTAATAAAAATTAATTTTTATAAATGATAAGTGCTTGCCTAATAGTTAAAAATGAAGAGCATAATATTTATAATTGCTTAAAATCAATACAAAAATATGTTGATGAAATAATTATTGCTGATACGGGTTCGAGTGATAGAACTATTGAAATTGCAAAACTATTCAATGCTAATATTATTACATATCAATGGAATAATGATTTTTCTTCAGCACGTAATTTTGTAAAATCTTTTGCAAAATATGATTTTATACTATGTATCGATGCTGACGAAACTTTATTAAATGGTGAATTTTTAAGAGAAATTTGCTCTAAAACTCCACAAAGAATCGGAGCATATCTTGTAAATATTATTTCTTTCAATTCAAAAAATAATCAATACTCAATTTTATCGCCACAAATTAGACTTTTTAGAAATAATCCAAATTTTAAATTCACGGGATTAGTCCACGAGCAAATTATTGATTCAATAATTTCTAATAAGTTCGAAATTGCAAAATCTAAGTTGAATTTTCTTCATAGCGGCTATAATCAGAATAAAGAGGAATTATTTAAAAAATATGAAAGAAATCTTTTCTTAATTAATAAAGAATTAGAAAACAATTATTCGGAGTATTATTTAATTCATAAAGCTCGCACTTTATTGGCTTTAGAAAAAAATGATGATGCAGAAAATATTATTAGAAATTCAATTCTAAATTCAGATAATAAAAATAGTAAAATTGAATCACTTAATATTTTAGCAGATATGTATTTATCAAAAAAAATATTAGAACAAGCAGCAAATTATTATTTACAATCATTCGAGTTAGATAATACTCAATTATATGTTATTTCTCAATTAGCTAATATTTATTTTCATTTAGAAAATTATGAAAAATCTTTACTATTTATTGATTTATTGGAAGAAAAAATTAGTAATAATTATAATTTATCTGCTCAACCCATTATTAATTACAAATCAATAATTTTTAAAAAATCAAAATTACTATTAATTAGTAAAAAATTCTTATCAGCATTAGAATATATGAATAGCAAATTACCTTTTTTTGCCGATGATGCAGATATTTTATATTTATATTCTAATGCACATTTCAAAAATGGAAATTATGAATTAGCCATTAAATATTTACAAAAAGCTAAAAATATAGGTGTAAATAGTACTAAAATTGATTTAGATATAGAGAAAATTCAAAAAATAATTAATCAATTAAATAATGATGAAAATGAAAATTTATTATCGTTATGTATGATTGTAAAAAATGAGGAAAAATATTTAGAAGATTGTTTAAAAAGTGTTGTGGGAATTGTTGACGAAATAATAATTGTTGATACTGGTTCCACAGATAAAACTATTGAAATTTCTAAAAAATTCACAGATAAAATTTATTATTTTGAATGGGTTAATGATTTTTCTTTAGCAAGGAATGAATCTATTAAATATGCAAAAGGAAAATGGATATTATATCTCGATGCTGATGAAAGATTATTTTTACATAATCCAATTTCTTTTAAAGAATTGCTAAAAAATTCAGATGAAAGTATCGGTGCAATAAATTGCATTATTGAAAGCATAGTTAAAAATTCTTTTAATGAGAGTGAAGTGCAGTCTTGTTTCTATCCTCGAATTTTCAGAAATTATAAATATCCAAATATAAAATTTGAAGGGAAAATCCACGAGCAAATCTTGCCTTCTCTTAATAGATTAAATAAATCCCTTATTGATTCGGACATAATTATTAAGCATTTGGGATATAATGCAAGTGAAGAGATAATTAATAAAAAAATAAATAGAAATCTTCGTCTTTTAAAGGAAAGTTTAGAAGAGAATCCTAATGATGGATATATTTTATTCCAATTAGGACAAACCTATATTATGATTAGAGATTTTGAAAATGCAAAAATATCTTTAGAATTGGCTCTAAAAAAAACAAATATTTCTTCGGCTATTCGCTCATCAATCCTGAATATTTTATCTCAATTTGCGGGTATTGATGGAGATTTTAATAAAGCCTTGTTATTGGTAAACGAATCATTGTCTATAACAGAAAATCAAGAGCTTGGGCTTGCCATCAAAGCAGAAGCTCTTAATAAATTAGGAAATTATAAAGAAGCTTTATTGTATTATAAAAAATTACTATTTTATAAAAAAAATAAAAGTCCTTTTATTGAAACGGGTTTTGATATTACAATTAATGAATCAAAAATTATATCAATAATTAATAAATTAAGCGAGTAAAAGGCATAATTTTTTTAATATTTAACTTAGTTTCATCATTAATTGGGTTTCCTTTAAGCGTTAAAATTCTTAATGTTTTAAGTTTTTCAAAATCATTAGGAATATTAGAAATTTTATTATCAGTTAAATTTAATGATTTCAACTCTAATAAATCAGATATTTCCTTAGGAACATTTGTTAATTGATTTTGAGATAAATTTAGAGTTGTTAATTTAATTAATTTATTTATTTGTGGAGATATTTTTACAATTTTATTAGAAGATAAATCTAATTGATTGATGCTTATGCATTTTATCATATTATCAGATATCTCATTCAACATATTATTTTTTATTGATAAGCTACGCAAATTTGATAATTTTTCAAATCCATTTTGTATGGTACTAATATGATTATCATCAAGAATTAAATCTTGTAAAGATGTATTATCAAAAATGGCATCAGGAATTTGTTTTAATTGATTTGAGCTTATATCTAATGTTTTTAAATAATTTAGATTTTTAAAGGTTTTACTCACACTTTTTAGCTGGGTTTCGCTCATATTAAGATAAATAAGTGAGCTTATATTACAAATATCTTCACCTATAGAATCAAGTGGGTTGCTCTTTAAATTCAAACGTCTTAAATTCACTAATTTACTCATTTCTTTGGGAATTGATTTGATTTTATTATTTTCAATTTCAAAAGTCATCAGTTGAGTTAATTCAATAATTTTTGGACTTATATTTGTAATATTGTTATCTGAAACTTTTAATTCGTTTAAAGAAGGTAAATTAAAAATTGTCTCAGGTATATATGATAAATTATTTTTATTTATAAATATTTCTTTAAGATTTTTTAAATTAGTAAAATTTCCTACAAAATTATTAATTTTATTATAAGATAAATGTAATTTCCTTAAATTTACTAATTCTGAAAAATCATTATCTATTGATAGAATTTGATTATTTGATATATCTAAAATTTGTAAATTCTTTATTTTAAATATAACGGGTGGAATTTTTGTAAAATTATTTTTCTCTAAAATTATTTCTTTTAAATTTTCTAATTTACTTAATTCTTGCGGTAAATCACTTAATAAATTATTACTTAAATCAATTCTTTCTAAATCAACTAATTCTTTTATTCTTGGTGAAAGGATAGTTAAAGAGTCGCCGGATAAAATAAGGCTTTTCACTCCCTTTGGATTAGATAGAGCTTTTTCTAAAGAATTAACTCCACCTTTCATTTTCTTCATATCTCTAAATTTTTCAAATTTCTCTTGTACTTCTTTATTCATAAATTGGTTTGACTGTTTTTGTGAAATGGCTGGCACAAAAGCAATCATAATACTTAATATTGCTATTATTGATTTATTTATCATTTTATATTTACCTATTTTTCAAAATTATTTATAAATATTTATCATTATGACGATATTTTAAATAAAAAGTTAATTATTTTCTAAATTAGTATAATTTTTAATTTTTTTTGATTTTTTTATAGAAAAAATTATATTTCTCGTATAATTATCAAGATTTTCTCTTATTAAATTAGCTATCTCATCTTTTTTTTCTGGATTTGATTTTATATTTCCTCGAAGAATTTTATAATTTAGTATATCAAAATACTCATTTCGAACTAATAAATCCTTTTTTGCAGAATTTAGACATTCTTCACTACAAAAACCAAAATGTTTCTCATATTCGCTTTTTGTACTGATGATTTGATCATTACAAACTGAATATCTACAATTAAAATATTCTTCAGCGGGCTTTCCAGAATAATGACATTTGGAAATAACAATATGAGTAGATTCATCGCCAATGGGTGTGCTAATTCTATCATCAAAAGTATAAAGATTACCGAGCCAATTTTTATCATTAAATTTATTTACATATTTAACGACACCGCCATCGAGCTGATAAACGCCTTCTAAGCCTTCGCGTTCAAGCAGAGCACCAGCTTTTTCGCAACGTATTCCACCCGTACAATACATAATAATCTTTTTACGAGAAAATTCTTTTTTATAATTATTCAAAACATCTTTTAATTCTCTGAAATATATTGTACCCGCTGGAATAGCATTTTTAAAATGCCCCAAATTATATTCATAATGATTTCGCATATCCAAAATAACATAATCATCTGCTCTTTCATCAAGAATATTCTTAAATTCATCAACAGACAATTTATGAGTTGCTTGTTTGATATCTGAATTATTGAAAATCTCTCCAAGAGAGACGATTTCTTTACGATATCGTACTATCATTTTGGGGAATTTATGCGAATCAACAATAGTAGTTTTTTCATCAATATCAGAAATATCATTAAACTCAGGAATAGAATTTAGAAATAATCTATATGCTTTGATTTGTCCCGTATTGCCCGTTAAAGTAGCATTAATACCTTCTTCACCAATAAAAATGCGTCCTTTTAGACCAATGTCATTACAGAACTGTTTATGCTCCTCAACAAATTCTAATGGATTTTTTAAACTAACAAATTTATAAAATGTTAATAAAAAATATTTTTGTGATTTTGACATTTAATTTAAAAATAATTTAAACAATTAACAATTAATCAATCCATCTTCGACTAATTTGCCGACTATATATTGATTTCCCGTTTCGTATCCGCAACCAATAACTAATGAATTTTGATATATTAAAAATTCGTGTTTAATAATATCAAATCCGTTAATTATCAACAAAGCGGCAAGCGACACTAATACAAGATTCTGAATATCTTGTGCGTCTTCGGTGTAGTTTTTTAAAGAATTTGAAATCGTTTTAAATGCTTTAATTTCGGCAGTTTTACTTGTAGCATCCCATAAATCTTTTTTATACCAATCTTTTGGGCGTGTTTGTGGTAAATATTTAGTACCTTTAATTGTCATTTGAATTTCACCGCCAACTCCCGTCGTTGCATCTTCTTTGTTTGTAACATCAGCTAAACCGAACCATATTGATTTACAAGAAATCGGTAACGGGTCGCTTGTTACTGTCTGAACTAACCAATTTTCAAACTCAATAAGAGTTCTATCGAAATCTAATCCTTTTAGTGAACTAATATTATAAATTGGAATTATTTGTTTTATCGCGTCATAGATTAGACGTTTCCCCTCTTCAATATCTGGTTTTTTATTTATGAGAGAAATAATAAATTCGTCAATTTTTTTAATTCTTTCCATTTTCGTAATCTTCGTTTTTAGGTTTAAAATCTAAAGAAACTGAATTTATACAATAGCGTAATCCTGTTGGTTTGGGACCATCATCAAAAATATGACCTAAATGTCCGCCACATTTAGAGCAAAGAACTTCTGTTCTAATCATTCCAAACGACTTATCTATTAGCTTAGTAACAGAAGACTTATCTATCACATCTGAAAAGCTGGGCCAACCGCATTCAGAATTAAATTTATCCTCACTTTTAAATAATAAATTTCCACACGCCTTACAATAATAGCTACCTTCTTCAAAATGATTATAGTATTTACCAGAAAATGGTATTTCTGTACCTTTTTCACGAATAACATAATATTCATCAGCATTAAGTTTGTTTTTCCAAAATTCATTTGAATTATTAATTTCAGAACTCATATTGTTATCAGGCATTACTAATTCCTTATTTAATTTTTTTATATTACAATGATTTAAAGATATTGCAATTGTAAGTAATATCGCAATTTTATAATATTTATATAATAATGTCTTTTTAATCATTTTTGTACTAATATAACGTTATTGAGACGAATAATAACAAATAAATTTTGCTGAAAAATTATCTTATTAGAATTTTATATATAATTGAGAATAATTTTAAAATATTATTTATTGATATTCAAAGGGATATAATATTTTGATGGTTTTCTCATAGTATCAATATTAATATTGATATTTATATTATCATATAATTTATTTTGTAAAGAATCAATTTTAATTTTTTGAGTAATTTCAGACTTTTGCTTGTTATCTTTAACAGTTTTCTCAATATTTATTAATTTTTCCTCGTGAAAATTAAATATATCTGTATTAATATAGTATTTCCCATTCGTAATAAAATACTCTAAAATTCCAATACCAGATAAAGAATACAAAAATGACGAAAAAGGAATAAGAACTATATCATTGTTTTGAATTACAGGCAATGACATTTGTGCGATTCTTAAATTATCATTTTTTTTATAAATAGTAAAAAATGAGCCTCGCGAAAACTTTATTTCCTCATTTTTATAAATAAAAGAGCAATCAATAATCTTACTTTGGCTATTAAAAAGTCTCGAAATATCATTTATACTAATATAAAGTATTGAATTAATATTTTTCAAGCTAATACTTTGTTCCAGCCCATTCCATACGATTTTTATATTTTCAGTTAAATTGGAAAAACTTAAATGAAAATTCATAAAAAATAATAATATTATTATAATAACTTTTTTCAATTTAAAAATATCAAAGGTAAAAACTAAAATATTCAAAAATAATAGTTTTTACCTTTTCTAATTAATTATTTATAAAATATTAGAAACCTTTTACAGGCCCGTCTGGTATCATTGGTGTAGGTGGACGTTTTTTTATATATTCTTCAAATTCAGCTTGAGTTAATATCTTTATTAATTCAACATCCATAATTACAAATTTATTCGGTGGAATTTTATTTTCTATTCCAAATTCGCCGAAACCTAATGTAGGATGCATATATAATATCCATCTTGAACCAACTTTCATTTTTGTTATACCTTCTAACCAACCCGCAATCATTTTTTCATTTGGTATTACTCTTGGCTCACTTTTTCGAGTATCGTCGAAGATAGTACCGTCAACAAATGACGAAGTAATATGAACAAGCACATAATCTTTGGCACTTGGCATTGGTCCATTACCTTCTTTTATGACTTTATATTGTAAGTTGCTCGGTAAAGTAATCACATCTTTTTTCTCTTTATTAGCAACTAAGAAAGAATCAGCTTCGGATAAATTTTTAACTTGTTCAACAGAAGCACGAATCTCTTTATTTTTATTAAGAATTTCTTTTTTTTCTCCTATATATTTTCCCCATTCAACGACAACAGCATCCATAGAATCAATAGAAATTTTTAAATTTTCATTTTTTAAACCATCAACAAAGCCCTGTATAAAAGCTTCAATATCAAATTTAATTGAATCACGCTGCATATTTCTTGCCATACGAAATCCGTTTACATACATAAAACGGTTAGTAATTTCTTTGGGCTCTTCGTTATATGTATTATCATATTTTTTAATAGTATTAGCATATTCACTTTTATAATCAATTTGCGAATTATCATTTCGATTCGATTGATTTTCAGAACAAGATATTAAAAAAACAATAATAAAAAACAAAACTATTCTATACATTTACACTCCTAAATTTTTTATATTAATATTTTCATATATTTTCAATTTAATAATAACAACATTTAATCATAATTGTTACAAAATTTATTGAATTTTTTCCAATGATAATTGTTTAAATGATTTTTTGGGTATTAAATTAATATTTTTTAATTCTGGCATATAAGAATAATAATCACCAATATACAAATAATTCTCTAACAATTTTGAATATTCAGCAATACGCGAAGTATATAAATCTTGTGGAGTATAGTCTGATAATAAAATTATATATGGATTATAATATTTATTTACTAATTCAAATTCACCTAAAAAACTTGGTGAATATATATCAAGATTTACCATCACCGAAATGCATTCACCAGACAAGCTATCGGGATTAGATTTTTCTTTACTCAATGTTTCGATTTTATATCCAGATTTTTGAATTGCCCCTAAAATAAATTGATTTAATGGCGAACCTAATGAATTATTCGCTGGATTAAATCCATAATCATTTGAATAATTTTTTGTGTAGTCAAACTCGCTTGTCATTGTTTTAATTGCATAATCAATCAAATTAATTTGCAATGATATATTATTAAACAACTCATCAATATATTTAATGCTTTCAAAATCGCCCTCGATAGCAGATTTACATGCTTCGTTTACTAAAGCCGCTCCATCTGATTTATTTAATAAGTTAATGATTTGATAAATAATTCTATCTTTATCAAAAATATGTCCATTATATTCTTTGGGTAAGATACTAATAGCTTTTATGATATTTTCCTTAAAAGTTCTTCCCGAATTAATTTTAATTGATTCAGTATCGTAATATTCTAATACCCTATCAATTTCGGAAGGTTGCAATGTTAAAGCACCATAGGCTTTAGGTCTTTCAAGAAATAATCTAAATATTGTTTTAGGTGATATATTTGAATAAATTTGTGCAATTCTTGCACCGAATCCGACTGCATAAATATTGATTTTTTCATATTGGAATGCTTTGCGAACAGACTCTAAATCAAGTGCCATATTATATATATTATATTGTTTTAAGTCAATTTTAAGGCTATCTTCTAATTTTTTAAATCCTTTAGCAAAACTTTTTCCCGTTGATTGAATATTATTTTGAGATAAAAAATTTGTGTTCTTAAAATATGCAGATATTTCTGGAAAATCTAAATTTATAAGACCATCTACTCCCCGATATCCAATTATAACAATATCGTGATTAGTAGCAAGCCAAGTTGGCATCATTTGTTTAAAATTACTTAATCCAGGACCGTCATTAAGAAAAAATATTGGTGCGCCCGGGTCTTTTGAGTTAGTTCTAATACGTATTACGGGTATATCAATAATTTTTGAATTATTATCTTGAGGATTTTCTAAAACTTGCATTTTGCAGTAATCAGCAGAATACTCAATTCCATCTATTTTATAGACACTATCAATTACAGCAAACTCTAACCTTAATGGTCCTTTAGAGCAAGATGACATTAAATATGAAATCACTAAAAATATTATAATTAAAGTATATTTTATTTTCATTTTATTAAATTACTCTTAATTTGTTTAACAATTTTTTAGTTAGTAAGACTCTTGTAGAAAGAAAATTATTATTTAACGTATCTTTGTATGTGATATTGGTAGCAAAAATATAAGTCTCATTAGCTTTTTCTACCCAACCAACCATCCAACCCGTTTTATCAACATCGCTTAACCCAGTTTTTGCATAAATTTTGTAATTTGGATTAGTTTCCCAAAGCATAAATTGTTTTACAATATCAATATTCTCTTTATTAAATGGAAGTTTATAAGTAAATAATTTCTCTAAAAAATCAACTTGTTCGTTTGAAGAAATTACCAAACTACCATCTAACCAAAATTTATCAAGTTCGCCAGCTTTGATCATTGTACCATAATTAGTTAGCGTATCTAACCATATCTTCATTTTTTCATTACCAATTCTATTTGCAATATCTTGAAAATACCAAACTACTGAGTTTTTAAATGCTGATTCTAAATCGTGGTCTTGATTCCAAGATTCGATACTTTTGGGAATTCCGTTAAATTTAATCGTATCGCGAACCGAACTTACTGCACTGGTTTGCAATGCTATTAGCGAATGAGGGATTTTAAAAGTTGACGCAGGTGAATATCTTTTTAAACATCTTTCATAATTAACATAAGTTTTTTTATTTTTACTAATATCGTACATTACAAAACAGCCATCAAATCCAGTAGAATCTATTTCTGATTTTAAATCATTTCGATATGAAATTTTGTCATCAGAGCATGAAAATAAACTAACAAGAAAATATAAAGCAATAATTTTTAAAATTGATTTCATAATAATTTATTATTTTTTAATAACATTCAATAATACAAATCAAACTATCTGTTTTACTTTTTTCCCAATATTGCCGTCTTACAAGTCCGCGTCCAATTACTTTTGATTTTAAAGATTTTGAATTAAGTATTGATAAAGCATAGCGTAATGGCAATCCAATTAAATTAGGTTTTTCAGAATTTGTAGTATCACTTGTGGAAATTTTATCAGTATCTAATTTAATTTCTATTGGAATATTTTTTGATGATTTAGTATTGCTCATTGGTGTTTGATATAATACTATGCCATCTGATTTATCACTTGCAATAATTTTAAATCCCGCAATAGAGGCTATATTCATAGCTTCTTTTTTACTTTTTCCAATTAAATTTGGAATAGTAAATTCATCGGGTACATCTAATTTTAATGTATCAATTTTTGCAAATTCTAATAAATTTCCACTTTTTATTTCATCACTCACAGATGCCCATCTTAAAGCAATATTTCTAAAAATTGGTCCAGATACTGCTCCACCATATATTGAAGAACGAGGGCGGTCAAGCACAACAATCATCGCTACTTTTGGATTTTCTGCAGGAAAAAATCCGGCAAAAGAAGCATTGTAATTTGATTTTGAATATACTCCATCAACAACTTGTTGAGATGTTCCTGTTTTTCCGCAAACTTGTAAATTATCAACTCTAACAGTTTTTCCCGTACCTTTATTAACAACACCCTTAAGTAAATCATTAAGTCGTTGAGCAGTACTTTCGGAAATTACTCTTCTTACTTGCTCTGGTTTAGCTTCGTAAATGCTATTACCTTGCAAATTAAAAATAGATTTTACCAAATATGGCTTCATCAAAACACCATTATTAGCTATTGTAGAATAAGCATTTGTTAATTGTAGAGGTGTAACTGTCAAGCCATAACCGTGTCCCATATAACGTTTCGAACCCGCGTTATATTCTTCTGGTTTGGGTAATCTTCCTGGTGCCTCACCAGGAAAATCAATACCTGAACGTATTCCAAAGCCAAAATCACGTAAGTATTTATAAAAAGTATAGTCGGGTATCATATTAGCAACATTCGACATAATTATATTGCTCGAATGCTCCATTGCCTCTCTAAAAGTTACAACACCTAAGCCGTGAACGTCTCTAATTGTAAAACTTTTAAATTTCATTGTCCCACCATAACCATTAAATTTGTCATCTTCGGTAACTAATTTTTCTTCCATAGCGGCGGCGGCGGTTATGATTTTAAATGTCGAACCCGGTTCGTAAGTATCTGTCAAAGCACGCATACGCATATTGCCCTGATTTTTATCTGTTCTTTGGTGTGGATCGAATGTTGGGTAAGTAGCCATTGCTAAAATTTCGCCCGAACTCGGCTCGATTGCAATCACGGTACCAGCTTCGGCGTCTGCCGACTCAACACCTTTTTTAAGTTCATATTCGACAATTCTTTGAAATTCAATATCAATAGTTAATTTTACAGAATTCCCGTCAATAGGAGGAATAAGCGGCAAATCAGCGGCGGGGCGAAGTCGTCCAATTCCATCACGATTCATAATCATATAGCCACTTTTTCCTTTTAAAATACTATCAAGTTTTAGCTCAATGCCCGACAAACCATTGTTGTCAATATCAGTAAATCCAACTACTTGTGAGCATACTAAACCATAATGATATATGCGTCTTGGCTCATTAAGTATTATAACCCCTTTCTCTCTTAAATCTTTTATTCTTTGAACTTTTTCTGGAAATATTCCACGTGCAATCCAAACAAATGAGCCTTTTGCAGATTTAATTTTTTTTAATGTTTTATCTCTTGGAATTTCTAAATCATCTTGCATAATTTGTGCAAGTTTTATAGGATTTTTTATTAAATTTGGGTCAACAGCTATTGAAACTGTTTCAAGATTTGAAGCTATTAGCCTCCCATATCTATCATAAATTTTTCCACGTTGCGAAGATAATGGAACTTTTGATTCGTGCTGTTTTTTAGCAATATTTTTATATTTATCTGCATTTATTATTTGAATACTAAATAATCTATAAATAACTGCGAATAGTCCTAAAGTAAAAATAAACATCACAAGCCAAAACTTCCAGAATTTTTTCTCTCGAATATTCATAGGACTAATATTAGGATTTTCAATATTCATATTAAACACCTATTTAAGAATATCGGGAGCTTTCTGGGATTGCTCCATATTAAGTTGTTCTTCGGCAATTTTAATAATTCTTTCAGCAGATTGTAAATTTACAATTTCATATAAATATCGTTCATTTAGATTTTCAATATCTCTTGATTCTTTTTCTAATTCGCGGATTTCTACAAGTATTGTATCAACATTTCTGACATTTAGAACTAACACTAATCCCCACGCAGAAATGATTACAATTGTAAGCATTAATCCCCAACGGTTCTTTCTAATCCATTCAATAAATTTATCAGAAAGATCCAAAGATTTATAAAATTCTTTAAAATAATTAAAAATACTCAAAATTCCCCCTCCAAACAATTCAAAATTAATAATATTTTATGAATTTTGGTAATTTTTTTTTGATTATATAATTATAAAATTGAATTAATTTGATAATTCTTCATATTTTTAAGAACAAATATGTATTTTTTAGAAAAAATACAGACTTTTTTTAGAAAAAATATAGTTTTTTTGAATAATTATATGAATTTTTATTAAGTTTGTATTTTGAATACAAAATAAATATTCTTTAATTAATTAGGAATTATGCTATGAGAAAAATTTTTCTAATTTCTTTTGTTATTTTTTTAATAAGTCTATTTTTGATTAGCTGTGAAAATACTTCTAATCCCACGAATCCTAAAAACGAATCTAATGATTTATTATATCTTCGATTTGGTAATGTGTGGGTTTATTCGGATTCATTATTTGAAAATGGAAAAATTACTACAAGTGAGATTTCGTATAAACTTACAAAAATTAATTCTGTAATGATCGGGACAAAAGAATACAAATATTTCACACTTTCTATACTAGATAATCAAAAAAATCAAATTGGACGCATGTTTTTAAGTAACGAACTCGATGGATTATATAATTATGGAAGTAAGGACGAGCCACCGAATAATTCTTTTAGAAATATTTTATATAAATATCCCGTTGATGTAAATTCATCTTGGAAAACTACTCGCCATTATTTTAATGATGTTATTTATAATTTTATTAATGATACTATTACAATAAAATGCGTTTCGGTGAAAGAGCCATATTATATATTAAAAGATACAATTAATTGTATTAAATATCAATACAATATGAAAGATGAGGTAAGAGTTGAAGAATACTGGAAACCTGGTAATGGTTTAATTGCTTATATTAAATATCAAAAAGATTATGTTGTTCATAAAAGAGTTCTTAAAGATAAATATCTGATTAAAGATTAGTAAATTTTATCTATAAAAATTTAATTATAAATCCGTTTGAAAATATTTTAGACGGATTTTTTAATTTTTTTGTTATAAATTAATTATTAAATCGTCTATAAATAATTCAAATTAAAATTTGATAAATTAATTATTTTATTATTTATATTTTAAGATGAGAAAATTATTTATTTTTTGTGTATTTCGTAAATAAATATTAATTTTGAAGTCTTTTATTATATGATTTTCATATATCTTTTGAGGAAAAAGTGAATTGGAATAAGCAGCGTAGCACTCAAGATATAGCCAAGCAAGAAGAAATTGCTTTGATGGGAAAACTCCCAAAACACGTAGCTGTTATTATGGATGGCAATGGAAGGTGGGCAATTGAGCAGGGTTTGCCTCGTATTGCTGGGCATAAAGCTGGTATGGATAGTGTTAAAGATATCGTAAAAGCTTGCTCACAAACAGGTGTTAAATATCTTACCCTTTATGCTTTTTCTATCGAAAATTGGAAAAGACCTACTGCGGAAGTAACAGGATTAATGAATTTATTAGAGCAATATCTAAGGTCAGAAATTGACGAGTTACACGAAAATAACGTAAAAATTCATACTATTGGAAAATTAAGTTCCTTGCCAAAAGTTGTTCAAAAATTACTTAAAGAATCTATCGAAAGAACAAGTGAAAATTCAGGGCTAAACCTTACATTAGCATTAAGTTATAGTGGACGTTGGGATATTGTCCGTGCTGTGCAAATGATTGGTTTAGATATTCGTCGTGGGAAAATTTCACCAGAAGATGTTACTGAAACTGTTTTTGCCTCATATTTGCAAACCTCGAATCTTCCCGATGCTGATTTAATGATTAGGACAAGTGGAGAAATGAGAATAAGCAACTTTCTATTATGGGAAGTAGCTTATGGTGAGATTTATATCTCAAATAAATATTGGCCCGAATTTCGACGTGATGATTTATATATAGCTTTGCAAAATTTTATGAATCGTGAAAGACGTTATGGAAAAATTAGTTCCCAAATAGTTGCTGAAAATCAAGAGGAAAAACAGGCTACTTATTTACAAAAAATGATGAATGTATTAAAAAAATAAATGATTATTCGTCAAATATAGACTTAAAGAAAACATTATGGAATTTCAAACCATTAAATTATGCTAAAAAAAATATTTCTTGTTATTATTTTCACTTTTTTGCCATACTTTGTATCTTACTCACAAGGTAATTTACAAATGCAAGCACCCAAGCAATATAAAATTGCAGGAATCACTGTATCTGGAAATCAATTTGCCGATACCGAAACGATTATTGCTTTAAGTGGACTTTTACCTGGGGAGAATATTAGATTAATTAATGAACCTAAAATTCAAAAAGCTATTCAAACTCTTTGGCAAAGAAAACAATTTTCTTTTGTTGATATTAAAATTGATAGAATTTCCGAATTAGGTATTTTTCTTGAAATTATTGTTAAAGAAAATCCTCGACTTAGCTCTGTTGAAATCGAAGATAATTATGATATTGATGATAAAGATATTGTAAAAGCTATTGGTAAAATGCGTGGAGATATAATCTCGAAATATGATTTATTCCTTGCTGAAAAATCTGTTCAAGATTTATATGAAAAAGAGGGGTCCCCTTTTACCAGAGCAAAAGCAAGCCTTGAGGACACAGATACTTCGCTTTATGCAAAAATGATTATAAATGTTAATGAAGGAGTTAATTTTAAAGTTAACTCTATTAGTTTTATTGGTAATGTAAATTTTGATGAAAGTGATTTAAGAGGTGAATTATCCGAAACAAAGGAAAAATCATGGTGGCAGATTTGGCGTAGTGCTAAATTTGATAAAAAGAAATATGAAGATGATAAAAAACTAATTGAAAAATTTTATAAGAAAAATGGTTTTATTGACGCTGTAATTGTAAAAGATACTGTAGAGTATGATTTTGATAATGATGTTGTAAATATTACCATCACTGTTGATGAAGGTCCAAAAGTATTTGTTAGAGATGTAAAATTTGTAGGGAATACTGTTTACCCAGAAAATATATTAATGAGACGTCTTGAATTTAAAAAAGGTGATGAGTATAATGTAGAGCGTTTTCAACAAAATTTAACTGGAAACGAGAACCAAACCGATGCGTCGTCCTTATATATGGATAATGGCTACCTTCAAGCAAGGTTGATGCCAGATATATTTAGAGTTAGTTCTGATTCTGTTGATATTGTTGTCAATGTATATGAGAATGAAAGGTTTAAAAACGGAAGAATTCTAATTGTTGGAAATACAAAGACAAAAGATAAAGTTATTCGTAGAGAGTTGTTTACTCGACCCGGTGATTATTTTGACCGTTCTGCAATCATTCGTAGTATTAGAGCATTACAAGTTTTACAATATTTCAATCCCGAATCATTAAGACCTGATGTTAAGCCGTCGGAAACTGATAATACTGCTGTTGATATTATTTACAAGGTCGAGGAGCGTTCTACGGATACCTTCAATGCTTCTATTGGTTTTGCTGGAAGTTTCGGTCTTACTGGTGCGATGGGCTTTACTTTTAATAATTTCTCTTTATTAGAGCCACTAAAAGGTGGTGGTGGGCAAATTTTTAATTTTAATTGGGAATTTGGACAAGCTAACCGTTATAGAAATTTCTCTCTTGGGCTTACTGAGCCTTGGCTTTTTGATGAACCAACTACTATAGGATTTAATATTTTTGATACTTATTTTAATTATTTAGATTTAGACCAAAGCCGTACTGGTGTAGGAGTAAATATTGGAAGAAGGTTTAGATGGCCCGATGATTATTGGCGCGGAGATTGGAGTTCCAGAGTTCAAGTTAATGATAATAAAACTGAGTCATATTATTATAGGCAGGGAAGATTTACAGAAGTAGCTTTGGGGCAAAGATTATCAAGAATTTCTGTAAATAATATGTTCTACCCTACTGCGGGATCTAAATTAACTTTATCAACAAATTTCGCTATGGGCGCAATAGGTATTGGGGAAGTTGACTATTTCAAAAATGAATTAAGTTTTGAAATGTATAATACTCTTGCAAAAATCCAAGGCAATGATAGATTAGTAGCTATGCTTTCAACAAAATTTGGTTATATTAATGGTTTTAACTCTGATACTACTATCTCACCTATTGAATTATATCGTATGGGTGGAAATGGTTTAAGCGGTTTTAGCGTTACTCCTTTAAGAGGTTATCCCGATAATCAAATCGGTTCGAATACTGGTGATAAATTATTAGCTAAATATACTGCTGAATTAAGATTCGCTATTTCGCTCGATCCAATGCCAATTTATATTTATGGCTTTGCTGAAGCAGGTAATGTATGGTCTGATTTACGTTCGGCAAATCCATTTGATTTGAAACGTTCTGCTGGTTTTGGTATCCAAATGATGGTTATGCCAATTGGTATAATGGGATTTAGCTATGGATATGGTTTTGATAAATTATCCTCGACAGGCGAAGTCTCGGGTTGGAGATTTTTATTTCATTTAGGACAATAAATTATTATATTTTTTTATTTTATTTTGGAGTATTTTTTTTATGACTAAGAAATTGTGTGTGTTGCTTAACTTGTCTTTAATATTGTTTGTTTTTTTTAGTGCAAATAGTGTTTTTAGTCAAGTAAATGCATCTAAAATTGGTGTTGTGGACGTTGAATCTGTTTTAAAAGAATTGCCCGAAGCAATCGATGCAGATAAAGTAATTAAAGAAAAAGGTCAAAAATGGCAAGATACTTTAATGAAAATGCAACAAGATTTACAAACAAAATTAGAGCAGTATCAAAAGCAAAAATCTATGATGCCACAAGATAAACAACATAAAGAAGAAGAAAGTTTACAAGCACAAAATGCAAATTTATTACAATATCGCGAAGTAAAATTTGGACAACAAGGCGAAATTAATAAATTACGCGAAGAATTGCTCGACCCAATTAGAACAAAAATTCGTAAAGCTATCGAAAGTGTTGCAAAAGAAGAAAAAATTGCTATAGTTGTTGATAAAATGGCTACTATTTACTCAGACCAATCTATTGATATTACTTTTAAAGTAATTGATAGAATTAAAAGAGGGTCTAATTAAACTTTAACCAATTGCAATTGAAATATTTATAAAAGGAGTCTATCGTTAGATTCCTTTTTTATTTCAAGTATTTTTTTATAAGTTTTAAAATTAACTTACAATAATTATTATTTTTTATCTACATATAATAAAATATTTTCTTAACTAATATTTAATTTTTTTTATGAAAAAAATAATTGTTTTCTTGCTCTTTATTTCATTCATTGCTTGTGAGAATAATAGCAATAATGATTCATCAAATGAATCATCAATTGAAAATCCAGCAAAAGGCTCTTTATTAAAAATCGAAAATAGAGAACTTGAGAAAGTATCTAATGAATCCAATGAAAATTCAAATCAAATTAATAAAAAGATTATTAAAACTGGAAATATATCTTTCAAATCAAAAAATTTAAACGATACAAAACAAAAAATTGATATTTTAGTAAAAAAAGTTAATGGCTATTATTCTTCTGAATCATTTAATAAAAGTGATTACAGAAATGATTATAATTTAGATATTAGAATTCCAAGTGATAATTTTGATAATTTTATAAAAGGATTAAACTCACTCGAAGGTAATATAACAAGCCAAAATTTTTCTGCTAATGATGTTACAAGCGAATATCTCGATTTTGATATGCGTTTATCAAACAAAACTGCATATTTGGAAAAATATAAAGATATTTTAAAACAAGCTCGTACAATTAGTGAGATCCTCGAAGTTGAAGATAAAATTAGAGTCATTGAAGAGGAAATTGAATCTGTCAAGGGAAGGTTAAAATATTTATCAGACCAAGTTAGTTTAAGCACTCTTAATCTGAATATTTATCAAGAATTCGACTCTCCAGAAAAACCAGCAAATAGCTTTTTTGAAAGATTATGGTCTTCTTTTGTAAAAGGTTGGAAAGCTCTCGCTGAATTTGTGCTTCTTTTAATAGTTTTGTGGCCATTTTTCATCATTGGTATAGTTGTATTTTTTATATTTTATAAATGGGTTAAAAAGCCAATAAAACGTGATTTGTGATGCAAAAAGGGAAAATATTAAAATTTCACCAGAATTTAGGGTATATTATATTAGAGGATTTAGATTAACAAAATCAAATAGTAACATCATTATAAGACTATTTTGCCAGAAATATAATTTTTGATAAGTTTTACTACTAATTCCTTGTAGTTGATACCATTTTGATTGCTCTTTTTTACAATTAAATCAAAATCTTCTTTGCTGAGAGTGATATTTAGTGTGTTTTTCTGTTCTATATCGTCTGAAAAGAACTCTCTAATACTGCGTTTACGCTCTTCAATATCGCCAACGCTTTTCCATTCGCCATTTTCTACTGAATTAAGTAGCTCTATCTCATCTTTTTCAAGTTCGTAGTCTCTCCAATCTTTAATTAGCTCCATTTTTATCAACTCATAAATAGGATAAACCCAATAATCTATACTTAATGCAAAACATTTTCTAAAATATTATATTATTTATGGCACTTTCAACAAAATTGCTAATAAACAATATCTAATATAAGACTTTAAAATTCGTTTCTACAATGATATATTTTTATAAAATTGAAAAATAATGAGTAATACTAATAATCTTAATTTAATTTTAGAGAAATTAAATCAATTAAAGTCGAAAAAATATAAGTCAAAATTTTATATACCGGGCTTGTGGCTTAATGGTGAAATTGGTAAAATCGAAATAAATCCATACCATTTTTTTATAGAAAGAATAGAAAAAATTAAGTCGGAAAGTGAAAATCTAAATTCGCGAAAAGATAAGCTTATTTATAATATGTATATTAGGCTTACTACATCGTATGATCATAATAATGATGGAAATATTAGCTATAAAGAAGGGCAATTCCGTGAGACGGGTACTTTCCTCAAAGCTATTTCTATTTTGCCATATATAAAATCGCTTGGAGTGAATACCATTTATTTATTGCCAATTACTTCTATTGGTGAAGATGGGAAAAAGGGTGATTTAGGGTCGCCATATTCTATTCGTAATCCATATAAGCAAGATGAAAATCTATCCGAACCGCTTTTAGAATTAGGTGAAGAAGTTGAATTTAAAGCATTTTCCGAAGCGGTACATCTTTTGGGTATGGATTTAGTCTGTGAGTTCATATTTCGCACTGCAAGTATTGATAGCGACTTGACTTTAGAGCATCCTGAATGGTTTTATTGGATTAATAATAGGGTGAAAAATAGAGAAATTGGAGACCTTTCCGAAGCTAAATATGGTTCTCCAATTTTCCTCAAAAAAGAGTTAAACGAAATATTTGAAAAAGTAAATTCGGGTGATTTTGATGAATTGCCTGCACCACACGAGCAGTATAAGAAAATGTTTACTGAAACTCCAAAAAAAGTTGCTCGCGTAGAAGGTAAAATTCGCGGATTGCTTAGCGATAAAAAGACCGAAGTACGCATTCCGAGTGCTTTTGCGGATTGGCCCCCACAAGATAATCAACCCCCTTGGAGCGATGTTACTTATTTAAAATTATATGACAATTCTAAATTTAACTACATTGCATATAATACAATTAGAATGTATGATAATGAACTTGCTACAAAAAAGAATATCAATAAGGAACTTTGGGAATATATCACAAATATTATTCCACATTATATCGTAAATTTCGATATTGATGGTGTAATGATTGATATGGGGCATGCACTTCCGCACGATTTACAGAAAAATATTATCAAAAAAGCCAAAGATATGAAGGAGAATTTCTATTTTTGGGAAGAAAATTTTGATATTTCTGCTAAATCGAAAGAAGAAGGTTTTTCGGCTGTGCTGGGATATTTAATTTTTGATGCTCATCAGCATTATAAAATGAAAGATTTAATTGCTCGATTTGTAAGACGAGATTTTGATATTAATTTTTTCTTAAGTGCCGAAAATCACAATACTCCGCGTAGCTTTTCGAGAATAAATAATATAGATTATCTAAAAAGTATATATGCTTTTACACTATTTTTACCAGCACTTACATTTATTCATTCTGGATTTGAGCTTGCGGAATCTCAGCCCGTAAATACGGGTTTGGACTTTACAAATGATGAAATTGAGAAGTATCCCGCTCAAAAATTAGGGCTATTCTCTTATACTACTCTTAATTGGGATAATGAAAATGAAATCACAAATTTTATTCGTAAAATAAATGATATTAAGTCGCAAGTAATTCAAGATAAAGATGATATTAAAGAAAATGATATAGTAAGTTTGGACTGTAATAATGATAATATCGTTGGATTTATAAGAAGGGATAAAATTGCGAAAAATGAAATTATTATTGCTACAAATTATTCATTAGAAACTATAAATGATATTGAAATTAGCTCGCTCGCGGGTGCTACGAAGTTAATAAATCTCTTTAATTCAAAAGAAGAAATAAATATAATTGACGGCATAGCAAAGATTAATTTCACTTCTTTCGAACTAAAAATATTGAAATTGGAGTATTGAAATCATTTATTTATTATAAAAAAACTAACATTGCATTTTTCCATTTTTTATAAGTTCTATAATTGCTGTGCAGATGAGCATATAAATTGATGCGTAAATCCACACTCATAGTGTGAATGATACATATTTTTCTTTCTTAAACAATTTTATTATAATTATATATTGAATACGTTCATTGAGCGGAGCCGAAATGAACGGTCTTTTAATTTTATTGTAACAATAATGTGAAATTTTTAAAAATAATTTGTTGAATATGAAAAAAATAGTTAAGTTTGTACACAATGATTACTCTTAATGATTTATAATGCATGAAAGTTGTACATATAACACATTTTACAAAGTTTTCGTAATGCTTACTAAAGTGAAGCATAGCTTAATCCTATTTATATATTTAAACTTCTTAGAATCTTTTTACCTCTCTTTTCCTCCTAATAATAATTCAAGTGATATAGTATATCCTAATATCAAAGAAATATCAAAGAAATATCAAAGAAATATCAAAGAAATATCAAAGAAATATCAAAGAAATATCAAAGAAATATCAAAGAAATACAACTATTTTATATTAAATCCAAATTATTTTTACATCATAATAAATTTAAAATTCCGGGCATTGCGAGTTTGCGGCAGTTAAGATTATTTTAAGTCTTTTCTGTCGCTTTGCAGGATAATTCTAAAACATAGGAATAATTATCCGAAGTTTGTTTTTGAGCCTTTCTTTGACATTTAATTGTAGTGTAAAATTAAATTGTCAGGTAAAGAAATATATAATTTGTTTAAATAATTTAAATCGGTGATATAAATGAAAAAATTTAGTCTTGTAATCTTTCTTATAATAATGCATATTTCAACATCATTCTCATATATACAAACATTCAATTCTACTATTGATATGGAGGATAGAGGTGATGGTACTCCAAAATTTGGTGATTATTATGAAACAGTTCACATATATTGTTTATCAAATAGATGCGAATTAGTATGCTTTCAACCTGGTGTTTCTTACGAATGTACCTGGTTCGGTGCAACTACTTGTCATGGCTGTGAAAATTCATGGTCAATTTATGATAACACAAATAGCAGTGAAATGTTTAACTATGCCAAAAATCAGATAACTACAGGTATATATAGTGGAGTTTATTCCAATAATATTTATTATTTCCCTTTAGGAATTACAATTTATCGTACTGTAAATTGGAATGTAGATACACTTAGTATGAAATCATTTATAAATATAACAGTTTCTGATGGTAATTAATAATAAAGGGGTGGAGTTACAACTCCTTTCCTATTTAAAATAGGTGATTTATGCTTAACATTTTATTTTTATTTATTTATTTATTAAACGGCTTTTATGAATTTACAATCCAAAATGAAAGTAGTTATTATAGTGCTATGTACTATGATTATATAAATATCAATGACGAAACTTACATATATGAAACTGCAATTTCTAAAGATTGTAAAATTATTTTAAAAAATCTTCAAAATCAACAAAAAGAGTATATACTTGAAATTAAACCAGAATTTAGTAAATTCAATACATGCAATAAGATTCTGATTTCGAATATTCAAATGTATAATGATACAATTATATTCGTTACTTCAGATAAGATCTGTAAATATAACTATAATCCAATAAAAGACAAATTTGATTTTTTTGAAGTAATTGACTTAGAGAATATTTTCCAAAAACAAATCTTATATTATGGGAATATAATATTTCTTGATTACCCAATACTATATGGTTGGAAAGAATCTTATAATTCCAAAAGAACTGAAATGAATTTGTATTATTTTAAAGTAAATTTGAATGACAATATAAGTGAATTTTATTCATTAGATTTGCCAAAAGGTTTCTACTGGACAATTTTTCAACCCCGCAATGTATTAGATTTCACTCACGGAAAATTCTTATACACTCATATAACAGATTATAAAATTTATATAAATAATTTTAGACAAGGTACAATTGATACTATCATTAGAAATGTTCCAAATTGGCAATCAAATACTTTCAGTAATGATAAATTTAATGATATGCACCCTGCCAAAATCGCAGAGTACCTTCAGAAAGACACAACTATAAATTATCTTATACATCGGGCTAATTTTTTAAATGATAGTACTTTGTTAATATGTTATTCAGGTAAAAATGACAATGCAAGTAAGGGGCAATTATATACATTCAAGTATGATTTATGGAGATATAACGGTACTAAATGGCTTTTTCAAAATGAATTCAATGACAATTTTGTACTTAACTCAAATACCCAAATATCAATTTATCAAAATTATAAAATATTTAATAATGAAATTTATTCTTTGCAATTAAATGAAGATGATGAAAAATACCATATTTATAAGTTTTATCCCTTTAATAATTAGTTATATTTTTATGCAGTCTATCTTTTCGGTTGATCTTGAAGAAGTGAAAATGCATAATCTTGACAATTGTGTAATCATTGTTCTCAATACATTATATTGCAGAGATTGTTTTGATCAATTGATTCAACATAAAGATATTTGGTCAAAAAAGTTTCGTACTATATTAGTTGTTAAATCCAGCAAAAATAAACGATCTGTTTTAGAAATTAAGAAGTTTTTTAAAAACAAACTAAATTATGATGAATTACTATTTATAGAGCAAAATACTAATGATTGGAATTTGCCAATTTATTTGTTTGATTATAAGATAACATATTCACCTTCAATTATATTAATAAAAGATAAAAAAATGCAATTATTTGATTACAAATTTCTTTATAATGGAAATTACAAAAATGAACTGAAAAACAGATTGAAAACATTGTCAGAACCATGATTTACTAGATTAGAGGATTTTAAGAATTAAGACAAATAGTTGGGGAAACTGAGGCAACGGGGCATGCCACATTGTCTATAAACTTCTCAACTACACTTTAAAAGTAGTAGGACATCTGGGAAACTGAGGCAATGGAGTATGCCCTGTTGTCTATAAACTACTCTACTAGACTTTAAAAGAGTAGGACAACTAGGAAAATGTACAATTTGTAAATATAATTTGGAGGATATGTAAACTTTACTTATGTTAGTATTGTGTGGGTGGTCTTTTTTTATTTTACAATATTTATAATGGTTGCTAACTGTAGATATAACACATTTTACAAGATATTCGCAAAGCTTACTAAAGCGAAGCATAGCTTAATTACATTTATATATTTAAACTTTTTAGAATCTTTTCGTCTCTCACTTCTACCGCTCACTAATTCAAGTTATATAGTATATCTTAATATCAAAGAAAAACAATTATTTTATATTAAATCCAAATTATTTTCACATCATAATAAATTTAAAATTCCCGGAGACACGGTTTGCGGCTGAGAGATTAATATTTAAAACTTTTCTGCCGCTAAAAAATTGAAGTTTCGCAGAGACTTAAGTTTTTTAAAACTCAGTCGGTAAAGAAAAATTGATGCGATTAAGAAAAAAAATAAATAATAAATTTTTTATTAATTATGGTGAATTAAATGTTTACTTTAAAACAAAAAAAGTCGGTAGTTTTATTATATCGGCTGTATTCTTTTCTATGTTGGTATTTTTTTACCAGAACGAAACAAAAGTAGAATGTCCCGCAGGTTATCAACAAGGTACGATTAACTTTATTTACAGGACATTTTCAGATTATCCAATTAATAAAATAGCGGCTGAAAGCTCTATTCAACTAATATACTGTTATTATTGTAGTATGACTGGAATAGGATTTGATATTTACATTGATAGTTTTACGAAATTCGATGACGATGTGGCAATCAATCCGGATTTTTGGAGGCAAGCTGAAACTACTATGCTTAATGACCTTTTAAATAATTCGACCTGTATTGCACCATGTGATTGGAATGGATGGACTAATAAAACAGCAACTTTTTCCTATGTTAAATGCTGGAATAAAATCCATTACGATGGTACACCTATCGGACAGGTTACTTATAAGAGTTGTGAAGGAAGTGCTACGTGTAATTATGTTTACAAGGTATGTGTAGTATTTGACAAAATGGCTCACATCTAAACGAGGTGTTCGATCACCAGTTTCCTTGGCCAGGTGAATCTTGTGGTTTATACGGCGAACCACCTAACCAACTTATACCAGGATATTGGGAAACAGGATGTTTTATGTTTGATTCAGATTGTCCTTATAGATAATCTGTAGAAGGTTTTGTGGGGAGAGAATTATGTTTTCTCCCCTTATTTAAAAATTTAATTTTGGAGAAGACAATGAAAAAGTCAATCATATTAGTACTATTCATAATTTGCTCAGTCCAACTTATTTCACAGGAAATGGATTATGAAAAGCTTCATTTTGATCTTAGTGGCGTTATATCTTTAGAAAATAAATTAGTCGCTTACGGTAGTTCTGGTCATGTTTTAGTATCTATGGATAACGGTGAAACCTGGAATTCTGTTAAAATATTTGAAGATAGTGTTACTATCGAGAAAATGCTGATATATAATGGCTCTATATACGGTATATGTTTTAATGGAATTATATTCAAAACCGACTCTGATTTGAATTTGATCTCGTGGAGCCAAAATAATAATTCGAGCAAATACTATGATTTCGTAGTAAATGAAAATGCTTATATTCTAAGCTCAAATAATTCTATAAAAGTGTTAAATGCAGATTTTAAGCAAAGTGATGAAATTTTAATTGATACTTTGTACCCAGTAAGCAATATTGTTTATCTTAATAGTTATCTTTATTTAGCAACGCAGAAAGGTAAAATTGTATCAGTAAACCTTTCAGATAATAATTCAATTTCACTGATTGATATCAGCAGTTCCGGTCTGGATGTAAAGCAGATAATAGCAAAAAACAATTCACTTTTATTGAATATTGACAATAATGCTTATGAATTGAACTTATTATCCGGAAATATAGAATTTTTATCTACCTCAGTATCACTTCTCGGCTTGTATGGTAACAACATATATGATTTACGAAAAAAATCGAATACTTCAAAAAATGTAGCTTGGCTCGAATTATATAAGTTTGAAAATACTCATTTTGAGTTAGTTACCAAGGATTCGATAGACAGATATGTAACACCAGACTTAAATATTCTTGATTATAAATTTGTAGATGCAAATAATTTAATTGCAGTAGGCACAAATAAAACGATTTATATTTCAAATTCAAAGGGAGAAAAATTTACTTTGAAATCTATGTATAAACTGTATGGCAACAAATACTGGCTTAATGAATTATCTGGTTATTCAATAAACACACAAGGACAAATTTTCAGAACCGAAAATGGCGGCATTACCTAGCTTCCTCAAAAATTTACCGATAGTTATATACAATATGCTAAATATGAAGGTTCTTTGGAATCTACATTTTTTATGAATGAAAATGGAGTTGGTTTCTATTGGTTTGTTACTGGTGGCGTGCCAATAAAAGATACAACAAAAATATATAATACACTTTATACAGAGGATTTCGGTGAAACTTTTATAGGTGTTTGGGATTGGGGGTTTTGGAGTAAATTTTATGTAAGAGAATTTGCATCTCAGTTTGAAGTAGAAACTATTAATATTAATAATTCCTTAATCACTTCAATTGTTCCGCAAAAAGGTGATTTTACCAAAAACAACCGGACATTTGTTTTTGAAATTGACCCTGAACATCAGATTTCCAAATCAACAATAATTGATTCGATATCAATTGTTGCAATGACAAAATTTGAGGATAAACTTTACGCATTAATGTGGGAGAGACGCCACCCAAGCAAAGATATTCCATTTTGGTTTGATAGTACAAAAAAATGGATTGCAAGTTCAGTTGATATGGGTAAAAATTGGAATTATGAATTTGAACTATCAATTGATAGTAATTCTATAGATCACTGTAGATATAAAAAAGATAATATTCTATTGATAGAACAACCAAATCAATACGTAAAAGTAAATGAAGATTCAAGCTATTCAATATATAGCCTGTATTACATAGATATTAAAAGCAAATCATATACTAGAATGTATTATGATACAACTTTTTATAATAAAGCAACGGGCTTATCTGAAGACCGCCCTCAAATACGTATGATTTATAAAGATTATGTATATATTAAAAATAAATATGGCGAAAATGTAAAATGTAGTGTAAAGGATATTTACTCGCCAAAATGGGAAAAAGTGAATTTTTTCTGGGATAATTCATTGTTTTCTGTGGTAGTCTATACAAATGATTCCATTATTTACTGTTCAGGTCAAAAATTTTATCCTAAATCCACAACAAGTGTAGATGATAATCAGATAGAAAATGACAAAATTATTTTTGCTGTTCCTCCTTTTCCTCAGCCTGCAGTAAATAATGTAAATTTACAATTTTATTTAGGTGAAAAAATAAATCATTCGGAGTGCCATATAGATATTTACAATATATACGGCATTAAAAAGAATTATGAACTATATATCAATTCATATCTTTTATCAGATAATTTGATAGAATTTAAATGGAATACTGAAAATACTGAAAGCGGAATATATTTGGTAAAATTTTCGGACAAATATAAATCCATTGTAACAAAGGTAATTGTTGTAAAATGATTGTTAATGTAATAATTTTTGAAGATGTAGTGTTTTGTTTAAGTTGTCCTACACTTGCTAAGTGTAGGACAACTGGGAAAGAAGTAAATATCTAAACAACTGTTATATATTGCTTTAGTTGTCCTACACCTCACAGGTGTAGGACAACTGGGAAAATGTACAATTTGTAAAATTAATTTGGAGGATATATAAACTTTACTTATGTTAGTATTGTGTGGATGATCATTTTTTATTTTACAATATATATAATGGTTGCTAACTGTAGATATTGCAAATTTTACAAGGTATTCGCAATGCTCACTAAAGCGAAGCATAGCTTAATCCTATTTATATATTCAAACTTCTTAGAATCTTTTTACCTCTCTCTTCTATCTCTCACTAATTCAAGTGATATAGTATATCCTAATATCAAAAGAATACAACTATTTTATATTAAATCTAAATTATTTTTACATCATAATAAATTTAAAATTCCGGGCATTGCGAGTTTGCGGCAGTTAAGATTATTTTAAGTCTTTTCTGTCGCTTATCAAAGTTAATGCTATGTTTATGAGTTGATTTGCATAAACAGTTTATTGATGTCTCAATAATAAAGTTAAGATTGTTGAGAAGAAAAAAAAGAATATTTGAAGCTTAATATAAAGGTTAATATCATGTTTAAATCTACAAATTTTATCGCCTTAGTATTTGGATTACTTACATTTACAATAGCTAATAGTGTTTTAGCTGATGTACCTTGGTATGTAATAGATACTACTTATTCACCATGTTATCAAGATCAGTTTACAGGATGTACTGATTGCGATTCAGCGATCGTAACAGAAACTATCATAATTGATGACTGTCCTTGTAAAGTTACTTATAAAATTTCTAATTGCAACTGCCCAGAGCCTCGGACTTTTGTTGAAATACTTTATATAAGGGTAGATATTTATTTTCCACCTCCTTGTGTCGCCCTTATTAACTATGTGCATCCAAATTTCCCAACACCGAACATGGAAGGATATCAGTGGTTGCAGTCAAGAATATATGAAACACTTTTTAACAACATCTTTGATGCTGTTGCTGATGACTACCCATGTGAAACTAAGAAGAAGTTTTTCTACTATTTTGAAGCATCTTGTCAAATGTTATGCGTACTTGGATTATCAGCGCCAGGACATCCAGATGCAATACTTTGGCTACCCAAATACTGCTCTCCGAAAGCTTGCTGTGCAACTGAATATATATACTGTAAAGATGTTGTGGCAGATAGTACAAAAAGAGAAATTATAAAAACAGGCGGTGGTATTTGTGATGATGCGTTGCCGACTGAGCCCTGTCCAGAGCCCGGAATAGGACCTGCAGCACAGCCAATTTTAATAGATGGTATCCTTTATAATATAATATGGGTTAATTCAACTGAGTGTACTGCTGTTTGCGGTCCACGAGACTTGTAATTATTATAACTATACAATAAAAATATGTTTAAGATTAAAAGAAGGAAAAAATAAAATGAAGAAATTAATTGTTTTACTAATTATTTTTGCATATCACTTATCTTATTCGCAATGGGAAGCTGTACCACCACTCCCAGCGAAATTACTTTATGGCTCACTTGCTACAATTGGAGATAATGTGTATGCAGGTAGTACCACAGCAGGTGTTTATTTATCTCAAGATAAGGGTGTAAATTGGACGCCAAAAAATATCGGAGATACTAAGCCTCGTAGAGTAAAGGATATAGCATTGAGCGGGAATAATATTTTTGTAGCTACATCAGATAGCGGTGTATATCGCTCTAATGATATGGGTGATACTTGGATTAACTTGCTTGATGGTCTCGTATCTTTAGAAGTGAATGCAATAGCCGCAAGCGAGAATAATATCTTTGCGGGTACGAATGCTGCAGGTATATTTTACTCATCTGATAATGGTGATACTTGGGTGGAAAGAAATAATGGCATATCAAATCTTGAAATTACAAAAATAGCTATAGACGGTGAAAATATATTTGTAGGCACAAATGGCGGTGGAATGTTTTACTCAAATAATATGGGTAATGACTGGACACCAATAAATGAGGGTTTATCGGAAAGCGAAATCATACAAGTACGCTCGTTAGATTTAAATGGGAATAACGTTGCAATTAGTACAGAAGAGGGAATCTTTACCTCCAAAGACTTGGGTTTAACATGGTCACAGAAGTATATTTATCCAGCCATATTAAAATTTTATAATGATAAATTATATAGAATACCTGACTTTCCGAGTGAATTATGGGTATCGAATGATATGGGCGATACCTGGGAATTGATAAATAAATATGGCTTGAGTTACACTTATTCAGAGGATGGTAAAGGTTCTGCTTTTAGTAAAGGGGCAGTATCTTTCGCTTTCGTTGATGATAATATAATAGTTGGTACAAGGAATAATAGTATCAATGTATCAACGGATAATGGTAATACTTTCCATGCGAAATCTTTTTGGGAAGATGCTGTTACTTCAATATTAGTAACAAGTTCACACATATTCGTAACATCAAAAACATTGGGTGCTACTTTAAATCTTATAGGCGGCATATACAAATCAACTAATATGGGCAATATTTGGAACTCAGGACTCGGGAATGTAAGTATTCAATCAACAGTTTCAAAGGGAGATACGATTTTTGCAGTTGGTGATCGCAAAGGAATATTTTATTCAACAGATTTTGGTGAATCTTGGAATGAAAAAGAATTAATTAATATAAATGAAAATGTATACGGTCTTTACCCATTAGCAATAAATGGTGATATTTGGGCTATACCAACTTCCACATTAGGTGTTTTAGTATCAACAGATGCGGGCAATTCTTGGAATAACAATCAAAACGGTCCTAAGGGTGCTCGGTGCGTAGCAATAGATGGTAATAATATATTTGTAGGTACTGCGGGTGTTACTGGCTTAGGTTTCTATTTATCTACTGACTATGGAGATACTTGGCAATCAAAGGGCTTAGATTCATTACAAGTTTATCAAATTGAGATAAGTGGAAATGATATTTTCGTCGGTACACAAAAAGGACTCTATCATTCTACTGATTATGGTGAAACCTGGGTACAAAAATTTTACGATATTTCTTTACCTTTTGTAACTAATTTTCTATACTATGAAGGTAATTTATTTATAAGCGCCACGGGAGCAGGATATGCAGTAAATAGTTTTTATGTATCAAAAGATAAGGGTGATACTTGGGTACGAAAAGACCAAACACTCCCTAATAGCCATACTACCTTTTTTGATATGGGAGGTAGAACAACAAATATTGTAGCAAAAGATGGCTATATCTACACAGTAGCCATAACAAGATCTTGCGTTTTTCGAGCAAAAATAAGCGACATGCTATCTACTGTTAGCGTAAATGATGATATTATTATTCATAATAATGGTATTAAGTTATATCCCAATCCTGCAGGTGATTTTATCAATATTGCTATAGATAATGATGCAGACTTACTTGCCCGTGAGGTGCAAATACTTGATTTATTAGGTCTTGTTGTCTCAAAACAGGAGCTAACAGACGGCAATAACAGAATAGATATTTCTAATTTGCCCCGCGGCACTTATTTTATTAAAGTGGGAGATAGGGTAGAGAAGTTTGTGAAAATGTAGTGTCTTAAGATGTCCAACGCCTTCAAGTCGTTGGACATCTTTTTCTATTAACGGTAGGATAGATATTCTTGTTTGTCGTTTTCAATCTCAACCCCCAGCCCCTTCTCCAAAGGAGATGGGGAGTAAATGGATAAGCCCTTTCTTTTGGAGAGGGTTTGGGTGAGGTAGTAATTAAGTTGTCCTACACTTCCAAAGTGTAGGACAACTAAAGAAAGCTCCCCTACGACTATGCTCAGGGTACGTGTAATTACGTTCATTGATAGGCTAAAATCTATCTATAAAAAAAAACACCCCAAATATTTTTAAATCAATAATTGGGGTGCAAAAAACGATATGAAAATTATCTTTTAATCATCAAGGCTTTTACGCATTCTTAAATCATAATATTTTGGTCTTTCTTTAAAAACTTTTCTAAAAAATTCATTGCCATAACCGACGCCTTTCGGACTTCTGCCATTATCTTTATTAACGTCATTAATAAAACCGTCATTATATTTTGTTACCATAAATTCCCATAAATCTCTCCAACGATTAACTGTATTTTC
>JARKQC010000122.1 GCA_029974985.1 Bacteroidota bacterium
TCTGATGCTATGTTCCCCTGAACGTGATAATCATTTCGGAGAATTTCACTGAGTTCATATATACCCCCATATGAATTTGCATTATAGGAAAGTGTAATAAAGGGTGAAACCACGAATAAAAAGAAGAAAATAAATAATAGAAAATTTTTGCGATGATTTTTAAAATTTTTTCTTTCTATTATTTCATTTAGGAGGTAAACCCCCAATATAAAAGACAAAAAATAAACTAAATAGAAATATCGGGCCTGAATGAAAAATGGCAAATAACCCATAATGAACAATGAGATAGTAACTAAAATACTCATTATTCCCCATTTAAATCGTTTATCTGAAGTTTTTAGATATGCTATAAATCCCCACAATAACACTGGAAGCATAATTGGAGAAAACCAAAACATCAATGTTATGAATCCTAATATATTTTCACCAATAAGTTTTAATTGATACTGGAATGATGGCCATGATTCAAAAGGACTCCACGATCTTAATTTCACGTATGAAGGATCTTCCCATCCACTAATTGCCTTGTCATTAGGTGGTTTAATCACCCCAAACTTGTTCATTGGATGTTGTAATTGTACATCAGGCCCCAATGCATTATAGTTATAAGTGCCCGAAGTTCCAATTGTAACTTCCCCATATTTTTCATGGAGAATTAAAATCCAACTTCCACTTAATAAAAGGAATACCGTTAATCCAAGGATAAGATTTTTTATAACTCTTTTATCAGATTTAAATTTTTTAAAATAGTAAAAAAGGCTAAATAATACAAATAATATTAAGAAAAATGGAAAGCCGAAACTCTTACTAAAATATGCCAAAGTACCTGTAAATCCACATATCAAACCATTCCAATAATTATTTGGATAATTAGGATCAAATAAAAAAACCAGACAAAATACTAATGAACATGTCATTAACAAATCGGCCGTTAATTCTGTGAAAGCAAAACATAAAATTGGGATTATTAAAGCAAAAACAAATAATTTCCGGATAGTTTCATCAATTTCTAAACGGTGACTTAACCAGCGCAGCCCAATAAGAGTAGTAAATCCGATGATTAAAGATAATATTTTAGCTGAAATCAAGGAAAATAAAGGCGTAAATCCATTAACAAAGAATGGAACGAGTAGCCATGAATATAATGGACCCCAATAACCGTTTATGGCATTAGAAAAATCACCAGTGGCGTATTTTTGGGCAATACTTATGTAACATATTCCATCAACGCCCGTTATATACAAATAATAATTGAATAAAAAAAGTCCTAAGAAAAAATAAATTAAAATCACAGCCAATAAATCCCAATTTTCCCTTAAATTATGTTTAAAATTGTAATTGGGAATCATATTAATCAATTAAATTATTTCATCTCTAACAATCATAATCGGGCGCAGATAAATGTGTTAGGTTAATCTTTTATAAATTCTTAGATATTTATTATTAAAATCTTTTGATTCCTCAAACTCATTTATAATAATTGATTCTTCTTTCCAAACAAAATAATAACTAATATTGTTTTTTAACAATTCTGAATTTAGTTCTGGTCCAGATAAATTAGTTCCCCCATAGTATTTACAATTTAGATAATAACATAGTTTATCTGAAACCACATAATTACCATCTGAAGCAACATTTCCACTAACTCCAGTTTGCCTTATTGAGTCACTTAAAATGTAATATCCCTCCCCTCCATCATAACTATCATTAAGA
>JARKQC010000138.1 GCA_029974985.1 Bacteroidota bacterium
CTTCAATAAAGACTCATAATAATTATAAAGATAAGAAGTAATTTTCCTATCATCAATATCCCTAATACGAGGCACACCATTAACTAAGTATGGCTGTTCTTCTTCTTTAGCTTCAACAATAAGCTCAGACGGAGTTTTACCAGTAATCTCATACACTTCAGTTAAAGTCTTTACATAATGATGCTCCCTAGACTCAGACAAATTCTTTCTCAAAAACATCTGCTTAAGTTTAATATCACTCAAAATCATAATAATATATTCATTCTACTCGTATAAAAACTTACGGAAAGGCTCTAAATTCCTAAAAAACTTAAGCATAAGCCCCATATAATTAAATAAAATACATCAATAAGGCATTATGAAAATATCTGAAAAAACAAAAAAAAGTTTAAAAAAATGATAAAACCTTAAAAATAATTATAATTCATACCATAAAATGTTTAAAATATAAAAAAATAATTTTTTAGAATTATTAATTTTCTCTAAAATCATAGAATTAACTTCCTCCAAGCCTAGGAGGAAGAATATCTGATATTGGTATATTTAACACTAAAATTAAATATCCATATATAAATACATACAATATAACGATTAATGATATAATAATTATCCTAAAAAGATTCTGCCCTTTTTCAGTCCTAACATCATAAGGTAAAAATCTATTAACATAATCTGGAAAGATAGGTATTAAAGACACAACCAAACTTAAAACTAAAACAATAAATCCAAATTCTAAATGAATTTCATCAGAAAAAAATGCAGGAACTAACATTACCAATCCAAAAGAACCTAAAAAAGATAATAAATAGATTTCCATAGGATTATAACCAATCCCAGTTTCAGATAAAATATTATCATCGCTAAAAACATGAATTCTTAATAAAAGCATTAAAGAAGGGAAAAACACAGGAAATAAAAATATAAAATAATTAAGTCCAAATACTAAAAGAAAACAAAAATACCCAACACTAATACCAAAAAAAGATAATAAAATAGTAGCTTGAGAAGTTAACTCCTCTTGAGCATTTTCAAATTTATAACTACCCCCATCACGTAAATAAGGAAAAGGAGATACTTTATCCAAAAACTTACCAATAGAACCTCTTCCAAACCAAAAAATAAAATAAAAAATAAAAAATACGAAACAGAAAAACATAACTTTTAAAAGAACAGTTCCAGAATCCATAAACCATAACCTCAGACATTTTAACAATAAATAATCATTTTAAAACAGGAATAATATAAATCTTTTCAAAAAAAAATCTTAAAATCAAATATTCAAATAAAATCTTTTTACCATATTTGAAGATAATAAATATAGTTATATTATAAAAAATTTTCAAACCAACACACTATCTTAAAAAGCTTTTATAAAATCAAAAGTCATTAATCTAAATAAAAAGAAATAAAAAAGCTTAAAACTAAAATTAAATAACATAAAATGTCCTAATCCGTAGATCGAGGGTTCAAATCCCTCCCGGCCCGTTAACTACTTTTTGTTTTAAAAATACTAATTTTCATATAATAGTAATATAAAGGGCTTGTGGCCTAGTTTGGATAAGGCGAACGACTCCTAATCGTTAGAGCGCGAGTTCAAATCTCGCCAAGTCCGTTCACTACATTTTAACATGAAGATATAGATTAAACATTGAAAAAAATACTAATTTTTAGAATACTTTAATTATTATTGTAGAAACTATTAATTAAACTACTAGATTTCAAGTAAGTATTGGTTTAAACTAATGGAAATATAAGAATAAGTTATTGAAAAAAAGAATATTATAAAGTAAGCTATTGAAAAAAATATTATTAATTTTAAGATTGAGGGTTTAAATATCTTCTAAATCCATTTATTTATTTTTATGTTTTTTATTTTTTTCTATCATTTTCGTTGTATTTCTTAAACTATCATACTTAAATTTATATGAGGAGTTTTCTTCAATATATCCCATTATCAAAATCAAAGGATCTAACAATTCTTTTAAGATACATACACTTTCTTTAAACTCACATTTACTATTACCTAATGCTAAAGTTCTTTGGGAATCATATCTATTTAACAAAAAAAGAAGCAAATAATTTAACTTTATAAATGGAGAATTATATTTAAATAAATCAAACTCCTTTTTTATTCTTTCCAATCTGAAATTAATGTTACCCATTAAAATATATTTAATTAACCTATACTCTTCATTTTGATGTAAAGTAGGTAAAAGATTCATTATATTAGGCGTAATATTTAAATTAGATAATTTAGCTTTTCCATCTAAATCTATTTTATTAAAGTTGCTATAAAAATCATTTTTGTAAAACTGTACTAAATCAGTCACATTTTGCTTAAAACCAATTTCTTCTTTGTAAATTTGACAAATATATAAATTAATAAAGTCTATTTCATAAATCAAAAAACCAAAAATTTGGTCCTTAATATAAAGTTCTCTATATTTTTTTTCTTTATAATTTTCAATTCTAGGGATTAAATATAATGCAAATGCAACAAATATAGTTGCTATAGTACTAATTATAGCACCAAGGCTATTAGAGAAATAGAAATATATATAAGCTCCAATAATGATTATTATTATGCTTAAAAACCCGATTATTAATTTTTCTTTTGTAATTTTATTCATAACTCACCATAAATTATTATATATTATTTAAATAAGAAACAATTCAAATCTCTTTTATTTCATCAAAACATCTTACAAATCCCCATTCACCATTATTAGATGCTCTAGATTCAACTATTCCATTTTCATTCTCATATAATAAGGTAAATATTAATTCTTTAATTATATTTTTATTATCTTTTTGAATTTCTATCTCTGCAGTAATTTTCGATGACCCTGCAGCATCATCAATTATATCTAAAATTTTATATGAAACAATTTTTTTACCTTTAAAAACATTTTGACGAAGTTTTCCTGCTAAATTATTGATAGAATCCTTTTTTAAATAATCACTAATAAGAACTTTAGCAACATTGCCAAAATTATCAGATTGCCAATATTCAAAAAATTCAACCACTTTTTTTTCTGGAGTTCCTTCTTCATAATCAATAGAAGATCCAGATTCAGAAAAATTTACTCCTTTAATCATTCTACGTGGTTTCCAATCATTTAAATATTTATTTGCTAAATTATGTTCCTTTGAAATTGATTCTAGATCTAAAATAAAATCAAGTAAACTATTTTCTCCTTTATTTGATTTTTCTTCTTTATTTTTTATTGCAACAATACCTTCCCTTAATGCAAATAAAGTGTTCCAAAGTTTAGTTGCAACTTTTTTATTGTCATATTTCAAAATTCTGCCATGAATAATACCATTTCGATACGGAATATCAATTTTTTCAGTGATAGTCTTGCCAATAGGCTTATTGAATAATGTTCTAAGTTTTGATAACCCTGTAATATGTGCTGCTATAGAGTTTTGTACAAACAAATTTTCATCATCTTTAGCAAAAAATCCTTTATTTCCTTCAATATATTTACAATCAATAATAATACCATCAATTATAGTAAATAATAATAAAATAGATGAATGATATTTTCCATCAAAATAATCTTCATGAGCTAACTTTATAAGATCAAATCTAGGCCTAAATTCTTCCATATATTTCATGAGATTAATATGTAAATCAAAAGTTTTACTTATTGCCTCAGTCAAATAGTCTTCAGCTTGATCAGAATGACTTTCTTCAGCTAACTCCACAGCCTTATTAACAATTTTTAAATCTAATGATTCGTATGTAATCCACCCTTTAGATGAAAAATAAGAATTAAATTTATCATTAACTTCAACTAAATTTTTAATAGTATCTTCTTGCTGGATAATTAAAGAAAGGTTGATTAAAGCAGATTCAGAATTAAAATTTTCATCAATCTCATTAAAAATACCTAATTCAATGAGTTTTTTATATTTTTTCGCATCTTCTATATATCTTAAATACTGTCTAATAGTATAATTATCTGAAAATGTTTCACTTTTATTCTTATTACCACTAAATAAGTTATTTTCGATATTCTTCATGTTTATTTTCTCTTATGTTGATTAATAGCATCTAAATTTAATAATTTATTCTTAAGAATAATTTAATTATTTATTAAATATGCTTTTAACCCTAGCTCATGAAAAATAATATTATCCAATATACTTTAAATTTTTATTTTTCATTTTATCTCTTAATTGTTAAATTCCTTGTTTAATTTCATAATTAACTAAATTAGCAATGATAAAACTTTAGATTTTTTTCAATTTTGTTTTTTGTTTTTTATTTGGTTGCGTTTTAATTTTATCTTTCATTCTAATCTTTTCTTAATTTCTTTATTAATAATTTGATCCATAATATAATCAAATCTTTTTATTATCATTAAAATTGTAAGTCCAATATTTCCTAAAAGATAAAAAATTATAGTCTTCAAAATCACAATATATAACCAAAAATTACATATGTTTAAAATAAATATTATACATGAAAATAACGCTACTAATGAAATTAATATAACAAACAAAACATTATATTTAAATTCTTTTAATTTCCTAAAGCCTTTTAAAGTTAGTTTTTTCTGACTCATACTATATATAATAGATAATACACTAAACATCATTGGTGTAAAAATAGTTAATGATATTAATAAGGATTCCATTAGTTGTTTATTTGATTCAAAATTATTATTATTCCATGTAAATAATACTAAAATAACACTAACTAACAAGGGAAAAATAAAAAATAAAGATATATTAGATTGGTCTCTAGTTTTTTCGACTCCTTGATTTTCTTCCAAAGAAGCATCGTACAAACTATCTAAATGTTTACAGATGATTTTCATAGGGTTTATTTTATTTAAGCTCATTCTACCATATCTTCATCCCATATATTACTAAAGTTATTTTTCATCATCTTCTTAGCTTCTCTATCTATAGCTTCAAATCTCAAGCTATTTCCATTGTAATCATCATTAGATAAATTTTCAGTTAATTCAACATAAGGCTTTACATTACCTTCATCGTCTAAATCAAACATTTTTTTACTACCATTATAATTTGATTCGATCTTAACTCCTATTGGATCATCTTCAAAGAATGGCAGCTTCTTTTTTATCTTACTTGACACAGTTGATGGAGATTCATCCTCGCCAAGTAGAATTCTAACAACACACCTTTTTTTCTTTATTCCCCAATCATCGAAAGAGTCATCAGTAATATCTTTGTAAATATAATCTAAACTAATTGCTATTCCATCTTTAAAATATTTTTCTGTTTCTTTAGGTACTTTATCTGATATTTCAGGGAATGCTCCCATATGGTTAGGATACAATCGAATATATTTTCTCAAATAACGCATAAATATCTTTTGAACACTGCTACTACCTTTTCTTTGAAGAATCAAGCACCCTTCATCTTCATTTGTAGGTAATTTTAGGAGAAAATAATAATTTCTTAATACTATTTCATTCGTATTTATATCCCTCTTATCAGATGTATTATCCCAATTGACTCTGAGTTTTGGGTCTCTATCAGAACCATATTGAAGCAACCCACAAATAAGAGATTCTTCCGAAAAATCTTTGTTTATTTTTGCAACTAAAAGTTTATCTTCTTTTTCAAGTTTTAGCTCATCATTTTCACTTATTATTTGATTAATTATATCAATCATGTGAAAATGTTTTGGATCTTGTTCAGTTCTCTTATTATAATTAGGTATCTTATCAAAATCATAAGGAGTCTTATCTTTACCCATGTATTTCCTTACTGTAAAATTAAACATACTTAAAAATAGTTTTTTAGAACTAATTTTCTCTTGTTTTTTCTTTTTTTCTTTTTTTGATTTGCTTTCTTCAGTTTCAATCAATGATTTTTGTTTACTTCCAACCATTATTTTATTCCTTTTTAGTTTTCATTCTATTTTTGGGATAAAATTAGATTAAAAGCTATTTAAAGTTGTTTTCAGATGTTTAATAATCGTTCCAACATTAGTATCTAAGTATTGTTTATTTTTATCCCTTTTATGATAATTTTTGAGCATGACTCAGCATATCTAATAAAATCTTTGACTATTTTCTAATAAATGTTTTTCTATATGTTCCGACTATTAATATGAATTTATTTAGTTCAATTTTCATAATTCATCATTATTTGATAAGAAAATTTTTATTAATATAAGATTATAAAAAATTTCCAATAGCACATGAAAAGTAATTGTTATTTAATATTTTAAAACTTATTTTCCTAAATCTGTTATTTTATATAGTTTTCTTTAATTATGTGTTATTTTTTAATATTTCGAGAGCTTCAAATCCTTTAGAGGTTAATTTATATAATCTACCCTTTTTAACATCATCATCTAAAACTTCAACCATTTTATGATCTCTAAGTTCTTTTAATGCTCTACTTGTTTCTCGCATTGGAATTTTAAGAGATTTGGAAATATCTGTTGGAGTTTTAAACTTATTATTAATATCTGAAATAACTAAAATTCTATATTTTCCAGCTTTAAGAAAACTTATTTCTTTATAAAACTCTTTTTTAATATCCATATATATGTATTAAAATATTTTATAATAAAGTTTTAAATGTGAAATAATATTTTTTAATCTTTTTTACACAACATTTATATTCCATTTTATATTATATTAATATAGATTAAAAAAAATCTACAAAAAAGTTTATAAAAAATTTATATGAGGTTAAAATTTATGGAGAAAAATAAAAAAATTATCTTAGGAATTATAATAGCAATAGTTGTTATAGCAGTTATTGGCATAGTTATTATTAATTATATTACTGAATTAAACAATGAAGCAGAAATGGAAGCATTAAATAATAATCCTGAAGCTAAAACTCAATTATTTTTAGCACAAAGAGATATTAATAATGATAATTTAATAGATCGTTCCGAATTAATAACTTATTTCAATTCTAGTAGTGACCCTGAAAGTATAGCAGATGAATTCTTATCATACGATTCAAACAATGATGATGCATTAAATAAAAATGAATTATTCAATTATATGTCCAATACTACATAAAAAAAGGTTTTAAAAAATTAAGAAAAAAGAGGTACAAATTTATGAAGAAAAATAAAAAAATTATCTTAGGAGTTATAATAGCTGTTGTTGCTGTTGTTGGTGTTGGTGTGTTAATTAGTGCTTTAAGTGCTCCAGATAGTATTGAAATGGATGGTCAATCTTGGCAAGTTGGAGATGTTGTTCATACTGAAAAAGGTGATGAGGGTTC
>JARKQC010000151.1 GCA_029974985.1 Bacteroidota bacterium
TTCTGATACTATTGTAAAAGATGATTCAATCGATGATTGTTTAAAATTTATAAAGAATCATAATGATGTTGGGGCTGTTGGTTGTAAGATTCTTTTACCTAATGGTGATTTAGATAAATCTTGTAAACGTAGTTTTCCAAACCCTAAAAATTCTTTTTACAAGCTTTTTGGTTTTAATAAGATTAAAAATTCTAATTCTGATGATTATAATTTAGATAATCTTGATGATGATGGAGTTTATGAGGTAGATAGCTTGGTTGGAGCGTTTATGCTTGTTAGGAAGGTAGCTATAAATGAAGTAGGTCTTTTAGATGAAGATTATTTTATGTATGGTGAGGATATTGATTGGTGCTATAGAATAAAAAGTGCTGGTTGGAAAATTATCTACTATGGAAAATCTGAAATTATCCATTATAAAGGTGCAAGTAGCAAAAAACAAAAATCTAAGCTAATATATGAGTTTTATAGAGCTATGTATCTTTTTTATAATAAACATTATGATAAGAAATACTCTTTTTTTACTAGATTATCGGTATATTTAGGTATAATCTTTCTTTTAACTATTAAATTATTGTTAAATGCTTTTAAGAAATGATGCTGATTTTAATTTCTATAAATATTAAATAATGTATTCATATTTGTATTTATATAAATTTATTTAAATTACAATAATGATATAAATAATAGTGATTATATTATATAATTGTATAATTATTTAACATATTAAAATATTATAATTTATATTAGTTTATATTTAATTTAAATTAATTCATATTATATTAATAGGGATATCATGATAAAACAAAACCAAAGACTTTTAAATGCTATATTAATTACAACTGACGCCTTGGTGGTCGTTTTAGCATTTATTGCTGCTTGGTTTTTAAGATTTAAAACAACTATTTTTGGACCTTTGGGAGGTTTTCTTCCATTTGAAAATTATTTGTTACTTGCACTCTTTATTATTCCATTGTATCTAATTTTTTACTATTTTTCAGGGTTATATAAACCTTTTAGAAATCAATCAAGTATAATATCTGAGGCTACGGAGATTTTTAAAGTTAATTTAATGGCTTTTATAGTTTTAATTGCATTATTATTTATTATAGATGAGCCTAATTATTCAAGGAAGTTAATTTTTGTTTTTGCTTCTTTTAGTACTGTTTTTGCTATAATTGAAAGAGCAATATTTAGATCTATACTAAAACATATTAGATCCAATGATAAAAATCTTAAACATATTTTAATTGTTGGGGATGGGGAGTTAGCTATTAAATTTGCTAAAAAAATCATATCTAAGAAATATTTAGGTTATTCTATTAGTGGATTTTTAGGGTCTCATCATAAAATTGGTCATGTAATTGATGGAACTAATGGAGCTTCTGTTATTGGATTAATGGATGATTTAAATGATTTTTTAGCTAATAATCAATATGATAGGGTTATAATAGCTATTCCTCTTAAATATTATGATAATTTAACTAGGTTGGTGGATATTTGTGAAAATCATGGTGTAAAAGCTGAGATAATTCCTGATTATTATAGATATTTCCCTGCAAAGCCTTCTGTAGACATGATTGATGAATTACCTATTATCAATATTCGTTATGTTCCTTTAGAT
>JARKQC010000159.1 GCA_029974985.1 Bacteroidota bacterium
TTTCAGCATTTTTACCTCCTTCAAAAATTCCAATTACTTTGCCAATGGCATTTTGAACACGAATAATTTGCTCACTTAAAAGAGTCACTAAATTTGGTCCTAATTTATATTTTTTTGAATAAAGGGTGTAAGCATCATCTAAAGTTTCATCTTTATTAATCTTAATGTCCAATGATAGGTCTTTAGGAACATAACCTGATGGAGTTCTTAATTTAGAATCTGGAAAATTAATTTTCCCGATGTTGCAACTGAATATATGAATATAAAATTGTATAATTTTTCCAGGACTACCCCATTCTTCAGGTTTCAGTTCCCGGACAACGAATATATCAATATTTTTGTGTTCTGCATATTGTTTAGCTCCTTTCTGATAACCTACTTTAGTGAAAATAGCTCCTTTTGAAGCATTGAGATCGTCGATAGTAGCATACATTTCATCTACAATAGCCCTGGTTACTCTTTTATTCCACCATTTACTTTCCGCAATAGTTATATATGTATGTAATTTAGTTTTACTTGTTATTAATACATCAATTTGCCTTATAGATTCTGATTTGCCCTTTAATTTTTGATTATGTTCTACTAATACTGTACTGTCTTCTTCATATAATCTTTTAACAAATTTCTCAAAATCTTTCCAGTTTGCTATGCTTTCAATAAACATGATAATAACCCCCGTAGTTTACTTCAAGTCTAATTTATTCTCATAGGTGAAACATTAGTATGATTGATAATATTGGATAAAGAATTTTTTTGTAATCTGATTAGTATAAAAAAAACTAAATTACATAGTCCCAGCCAATATTTTCTTATCATTTGGTTGTATAAACATAAAATAACGTTCTTAAAAATATATTTGATAAATTCCATTTTGATAAAATTTAAAAAATTTCATCAAACTTCCTTTCTTCCGAAATGCCAAATTTGTTAGTATATTTAGTCTAAGATAACGTTGAAATGTTCAGAATAATTTTTTGTTTTATATTCAAAAAACATGCATTTGCTTGTAAAGTCTGGATACAAGTCTGAATTTTGACTAATGCATATTAATCCTTCAAATACATCAAAAACTTTTATATAACAAAGAATTTTACCTTCCCGCTTAAACATGTAAGCTACATGACAATCCTCGCACGGGAATTCAAACATCGGCTTATTTTCATGAATAAAATCAATTGTCCCATTTATACTATTTTTATCGAGAGAATCTTCAACGGACATGCCCTGAGTTAAATCAAATAAAAAGCGTCTTAAGTTTTCTCCGTGTGAATCACTTAAATAATCCGACCCCAACCAATAATAAGCCATTTCATAACCTATTTTTATTATACACGGCTTATGGTCATTGATTCCTATACTATAGTCTACGACACGTAAAATTTTATATATTAGTGTGTTTATATTGTTTGTTATGGGAAGAAAACCGAATATAAATAAGGATTTTGCAAGTGTTGAAGAACTTCAATTTAGGATTAAGAGGTTGGAATATGATGTTAAGGTTTTAAACAAGTTATATTTTATAAATGATGTTTATCATGGTGTTTCTATTAAGGAATCCTGTAAAAAGTTGGGAATTACAAATGTTACAGGGTCTAATTGGTTAAAACAATGGAATAAAGGTGGTTTCGATTTTTTAGGTAGGAAAACGGGCAGTGGTGGTCAATCTAAACTCACTCCCAGGCAAAAAGAGGAATTATCTAAAATTATCATTGAAAACGAAATTTATAGTTCTAAACAGGCTTTAGAGTTGATAAAAGAAAAATTTGGTGTTGAATACAGTATTAGACAAGTGGAAAGAATTTTAAGAGATTTAAAATTTGGATATTCTAAACCATATACCGTATATTCTAAAATGCCAGAAGATGCAGAGGAATTACTTAAAAAAAACTCCAAGGAATAAGTCTTGAAAATAGCATAATTGGATTTTTAGATCAGACAGCCTGTCAAAATATAGGCAATTCTGGACGTATTTGGTATAAAAAAGGAACAAAAAACATTTTAAAGAAAAATCCAGATAAATTTTCAGTTACAGGAATAGGATTCCAAGCTATTAACGGGAAATCCGTAATAGACTTTCCAAATAAGTCTAAAACCTTTGATTTTATCAAATTCTTAGTTAAAATCAAAATTAACAATACAAACAACCCATATCTAGTACAAGAATTAAATAAAGTTTTAAATGATGATAATATAGATGAAACACATCTAAAAACACTTTTAGAAGCAGATTATCATGATAAAATAGGATTAAAAGATATTATATGTGATTTCTTTTCTCCACAAAATAAATTAAGTATCGAACAGGTCAAGAAAAAAATAAGAATTCTCTTAGAAAACGAAAATAAAAAGAATCAAAACAGAATAGATAAATTAAAAAGAGAAAACATTGTAAAAAACTTAAACAATAATGAAATCAAAAGTCAAACAAAAAAAGAAGAAAAAATAGTGATAATTTTAGATAATTACCCTGTACACAAAGCTAAATTAGCAGAAAAAGCCAGTGAAATCCTTAATATTCACCTAATTCCTTTACCACCATATTCTCCAAAACTAAACCCTATAGAACAAGTATGGAGAATAATAAAACGTGAACTTTCTAAAATCTATATAAAAGACAAAACATTCCTAATTCAAAAATTCAAATCAATTTATGAAGAAATAGTCGAAAATAAAACATTTTACAACAGATGGATAAAAAAATTCATAAAAGAAAATAATTAAAATTTTCAACGTCGTATACTATAGTTTCCATTATTCCAGAAAAGCATAAGTTCTTCTAATTTTAACTCTACGATTGCGCTTTTTCATTTTAAGATAAAATGTTATTCAGTTATCTTAATATAGACTTTTCCTCCACCTCTTGATTTTTGGCCTCCAAGTCTATCTATATTTGATAATGGCTTAAAAACTAGATTATTAATAATCTTAATTCTATTTTCATCCAAATCATCCATTTCTACTCCATTTAACCATTGATCTACAACTTTATCGCCAATTTTCCGTGTTTTTCCGAATGTGTAACTTTCATCTTTCAATATTATTTCTAAACTACCCTCAAATTTGGTCCCAGGTAAAACTTGGTCTCCACTGACAATCGCACTACGAGCAGCAGTATTTAGTTTTCTATCTATCCGTATGTTAGTTTGTTCCATTCTTTTCTGTCCAGGAGTTGTAGCTAAAAAATTGTTAAATCTTAAGAATCCCATTAAACCATTGGCCCCAAATAAATAACATACAGGACATATACCTTTCTCTGAAATTTTCAATTTTTCTCCTTCAAATTTTATTTCACAATTTCTGGACCTATAATTTTTTAAGCTTTTTTCAGCTGGTGTTGGTTTTGATGCAGGTAAACATGGAACTAACAAATTTTTATGGTCTAAATTAAAAATTTTCCTTAATTCGTCAAAATGTGTTTGAATGTACAACTCTGTAGCATGCCTTAAAGCGCCTTTAAAACTTGTGGCTGGAATTGCAGGCACTTCATTTATCATAAATATAGGTGACTTTTTCCCTGTCAGAGGATTCGGGCTACCCCCTATATGCAAAAAAGATCCTTCCTCGACATCAACGGTTATATTAAAACAATATCTTTCATCTGTCCCTATTTTCTCTATTTTAGATTCCTCTAAACTTTTTATTTCATTCATCTATCATCACCTGTGGCAATTCAACAAAACTGCTAAGCTTCCCGATTATGAATGCTCTCTCCTCTAAAGAGATATTTGAAGCATATAATCTTTCAATATACTCTAAGAGACTTTTAAGAGGCATTTTTGCTCTTCGATTCTTTTTAATTTTATATAAAACATATTCCTCAGTTATCTGCAAATTTGTTTCTTCAATAACTTTCCTAATGTCATCTAACAAGCTATTACTAATACTACATGATAAAAATCCAAAATCATTAAAATAATCCATCAATTTCATCATTAAAAAGGAATTAGAGGAATTATCAATCATAGATCGAGCTAATCTCTGACATTTTTCTCTATTTCTTATAAAATGTCTTATTTGCATTTTTTGCTTATGATCATGAGTATTTTGTAATTTTCGCTTTTTATTTTTTATTTCTTCATCTATAATTCTTATTTTGTCTTTAACCATAACTATAAATTCTTCTATGTTCATTTCGTGTTTTTTCTTTAATTTATTCATTTCCTCTTTTCCGAAAAGTTCTGCACCAGGATGATAAAAAAATATATCCCGATCATTCAAAATTTCTTTGATTATATGTTTTATTTCATCCCCCATTGTTATCACCCAATAAAAACACCGGTCCTTTGACTTCTGAGCCTTCAAATAAGCTTTTAATATAAAAACCAGTTGTCTTTGAAGTTGATTCAAAAAGATAGCCATAAATAGGTTTAATAACTTCCTCAATTGAGAACTTCTCTTTATATTCACAAGGAATTCTTGTATTCAAAATACCTTGCTCTATTTTAAACTCTTCTAATTCATTGTTGCAGATCAATTCACATTTACCAAACCCTTTCGAAATCAATGCCCCTAAAAATATTTTAAATTCATTTGGAAGTTCTAAATCATCATTTTTTACAATATAAATTCGTCCTTCAACATTGTTTAGAACTTCAACCTGTAATGGGATTTTACTTATCTTTGTAAATCTCTCTGTAGGAGAATAAACAAAATAATTTGATTTATATGAATCCAAAACACCAGCTGCGTGAAGTTTTTTATTTCCTGTCCATTTCCTCAGTGCCATGGTTATAGTACTCCACCTTAAGGTCTTAGAAGATGGTCTGAAGATTCCACCTTTTATTCTCTCTCCCAAAATCAAAGAATCAGATTTTAGTGTATATTCTAAGTATTTTGGCATTTAATCACTCTTTATTTTGATATAAGTCAGAATATCAGCAGGTTCAAATCCCATTTTGAATATGGCTTTCTGTAAATCAGGATGATCTTTCTTTCCTTCAATACTTACAATCTCCATATATGCCAGTTCTTTGGAAACATCTGCCATTTTTGCCAATTTGTATAATGCAGTTTTTCCTCCAAGATTCAAATTTAGCAATTCGCTGAGATGGCTTAGTTTAACTTTCATCTCCCCTTTTCCCGTTAGTTTTATGTCAATATCGCTTTCAGGATTATCTAAATATTTCCAATGCTCAAAAAATGGATATTTAACATTAGATTCTGAGATAACCAGTTTAATGGGAGATTCTACTGTTTTCTTAAATCTGGGAAAGTATTCATTAATCAGAGAATTATAAATTCTAAGTATTTTCTCAACATTATTTGATTTTTCTATTTTTATGCAGAGTAAATCATCTAACACTTGTTCAACATTTTCTTCACCGAATTCAGAGATTATATGATCATTAAATAGACTAAGAAAGTTTTCATAGTCCCATTGAAATTCAGATATTACCGAAAATCTTATATCTGCATTTTCTTCAGGATTAGGAATTTCTAAATCCTTTAAATATTTAATATAAAGTTCTTTTAGGGCATCAATTAATATATCGAAATCAATTGAAATTTTTAACCATGCTGTCCTGATACCATCTTCATAGGTCCATTTTGCCAATTTTTTTAAACTTTCTCCTTCTTCCTGTATTTTCTGGCAATATTTGCATAATTCTTCCTTTATTTCACTCTTTTCATCGATTCTAGGATATTCTGCTGGAGCCATTTGACATATTTCACAAATTGGAGGTTTAATTTCTGAAAATAATTCTATGTATTCCGTTCCTTCTTGCATTAAATAATTATTTTTTTCTTTTTCTATTTCTTCTATCTTCTTTTTCCATGGCTTTTCACAACTTTTTCTAACTCCAATTTCGGCTTTTTTTTGCTTACTTTTAGGTATTCTCTGTAATTGTTGTTTTATTTTAAGTTCTGCTTCGTTTTTAAGATTTTTTGCTTCTTTGTTTAGTTTTTCTGGATCAGGATGAACATTTCTTATTGTTTGTGATCGTTCAGCAAACTCAAACCAGAAATTATATTTTGATAAAAACTGTTTTAGCAAATCAATTTCTCTATTTTGTGGTAAAACTAATAGAAGCTCTTCAGATGCTGAAAACAAAATAAAGTCACTTAAATCATTATTTATCTTTTCTATTGTACTTTTTAAACTTCTAAAAATGTTTAAATCTTTAACACGGAATGGTTTCTGTGAGAATCTTAACTTAATTCTAATGACGTTAAGTATCCATTCATTTTCTTTTTCATTGTAAATATTGGTTATAATTTCTTTGCTTACGTTATTCAATAATTCATCTTCAATTGAATAACCAGCATCTCTTAATATTCTATAAAACTTGCCTGTAAGTGCTGAATGGGTATACAAACTGGTTATATTCGCCCCTAAGGTGGAATCTTCGGCCCTTTGAATAAGGTAATTATAATATTTTTCGAAAAAGTCTTCTTTCCCAGAATTTTCACTTATAAACTTCAAGATTTCATCTAAATTCAGTGGCCTAAAGTATACATTTTTATTTTTTATTTTTTTAAACGAATTTTTCCATAATTTGAAAACCATATCATTTGTGCCAATATTACGAATACCAACCCTTGATGTACTTGCTGCAAGATTATCAGCCATATCTAAAAGAAAAAGAGATGATGAATCCGGAAATATCTCAAAATCCTTCCCATGATGATGTTTACAGACACCTTCAAACGTAGAATTTTCGATTTTATTATAATTATAAACTAAATGAGGATTACTATGTGGAGAAACAGCTCCTTCAACTCCAGGAAATTCTGTATTTTCACATAATTTCAGTATATCATGAATTTCAGGCACTAGCTCTTCATCTGTCATTTTAACGCGTCCATTACAGATTTAACTTTATTTAATAATATATATCGAAAGATATGGTTTCCTTAATGTTAAATTAAGTTTTTAAAGTATCTTAGCTAAATCATCCTCATTCTTCATAAAATCAAAATTAAACCCATTCTTCATGGAATAAATGCATTCCTCCCCATCACCAATTTTTCCTTCAGGGATTATGTGGAAATAACCCACTTTATCAAGATCTTGAGTGGCTATCAAATCATCTAAATCATTAACACTTACTTGGAAAATAAACTTGTATAAAATTGATGAGAATTCTTTTTGCAATAATTTCTTGGCGCCAAAGTCTTTTTGAACTTCCTCAATGGAATTTTTATAGTAATTTATTAATTCTGTTCCATCAACAATATTATTTTTAATTATACGGATCCCATATCTATCTTTCAAGTATTTTAACTCATTTAATGTGAAAATGAATTCATCTCCATGTTTTTCATATGATTTTTCTAGTTCGCCTGAATTCATGGATTCTATTGTTTTATTTTTAAGCCATTCACTGTTGATAAGGATATCAATAGTACTTGAAACATAAAAAGAGCATTCATTATCTTTATTCTGTATAATATGAATTCCGTGCTTGTCCACGAGTTGAGAGTATTTCAGTGTATTCCAAGATTCAAGATTATTCCTATCCATGATAACAAAGTTATCCTCTTTACTATCATGTATTTCATTTAACTTTCTGGAAACTGCATTATAATAATCTAAAACATGCTCATAACTGTAATTTAGGAAGTTATCAAGAGTATTTGCTGTTTCTTTTATCTTCGTGTCCACTTCTTCCTTATCGTAAATATAAAGATGATCAAATTGGTTTTTCCGCTTAATTTTTATGATATAGACATTTCCCTTGATCCGTTCGTCATTGAATTTATCGTTAAGTTCACGACTCCGATTGCAACGTCCTTGAACTTGTTCAATAGAATCTAAAGTTGCGAAATCTCTTATTACAAAATCGAAACTAACATCAACACCTGCTTCAATACTCTGAGTACTAACTAAAATATATTTATTCTCATCAGTAGTATTGTTAATTTTGTAGATAATCTTCCTTTTTTCTGAAGGAATTATAGTTGAGTTTAATAGATCAGTTTCGAAACCATACTCCTCTTTTAAATCATTAATCATATCGTACACTAATTTAGACATTTTAATGGTGTTTAGAACAATTAAACCCTTAGTGTACCCCTTATGAAAATTTTCTTCCAAAATACTTTCAAAATGGGTATTAAATTCAGATGTCTTCTCTGACTCTAACAATTTTATTGCGCCTTGAACCCTGGCTCTATCGAAAATAGGATGTAAGAAATATTTTCTTGTATCCTCGATTAAATGAACATTGCTATAATCAAACGGAACATCCTTATTGATTTTCAACTTATTAAATTCCGGTAAAGTGGCACTCATTATAATGAAGTAGATATTATACTTGTCTGAAAGTTCATTAATTAGATAATAAAGACTGGTCCAATTTCTTAATGGAAGAGATTGAATCTCATCTAATATTACTACTGAATTCGTCAAAGATGAAAGCGAATACTTATATCTTTTTTTATTTTTTATTAAAGGGTTAAATAAACTTACAAATGTTGTGAATATCACAGGATAATCGAAAAAATTGTCTTTCATTATAATATCTGATTTATCTTCATCAGATACATAAGGGAATATGCTCTCAGACGCAGAATATATTTTCCTTATTTCATTTTTATCTTCGCTTAAACCATAATTATCCTTTATGACATCATAATTTTGCTCAATAATGTTTATGAATGGCATTGCATAAATTACACGATTGATTCCCGTATTTTTTAGTATATCTAAAGCTAATTTCATTGAAGTGTTAGTCTTCCCACCACCTGTAGGCATGTTCAGGTAGAATATCTTATTATCCTCAATCGATTTCAATGATTTAATCAGATTATATGATGATTCTTTCAGACTTTCTGTCCTTAATTCATTGATTTCAGTTATAGCATCTATTTCTTCTTCAGATAGTAAATCTTTCTGCGAAATATTCCTGGAATTTTTATTATAACCTAATTTATAAAACTTCTGTTCCATGGAACTTTGAACAGACTCATTTATTCTGTTATTCCAAATTTTTGAATAATCTTTAACTGATTCTAAGTTTTCATTAGCCATGGAACTGGCAATGACATCAGAAATAACTAATAAAGAGTATAGATAAGAGTAAAAGAATGAAATAGCTGGATCTTTACTTTCTATTAAGAATTTGTACAAAGTTTTTTGAGCATCCTGATGAGGACTTAAATCATCAATATCATCGGGTTCTTTATTGAAGTAATATTTTGAGAATAAATAGAAAGTATTCTCTGAAAGTTCATTAGAATCCCAAACGAATTCTTCTTGATCTAAAATATCTCTTACCGAAGTATGGTGTCCATATATAATATATGAACATAATAACATTATGATATTATTTTTTAAGTCCAAATTATCGATTAAATACGATGAATATAATAAAGAACTAACATAAGAATGATTTATCTCAATTAAATCTATAGATTCATATATACCATATTTTTTAAGTACCTTTGAAGTATTCTCATTTTTTAATCTATTTAATTGAAAATTAAACGATACTTTAGCCGAATCATGAAATTCTACCATTTTATCTAAAAGTTCCAAAAATAATTCATAGGTTATTGTTATATAACCTCGTCTTTGGAAATGCTTATAAAAATTCTTCATCGTATTAATATCAATAAATTCATTAAAAATTAATTTAGTCTTGTCTATATGGTCATTTAATGATTCATTGGGATGACCCCATATTAATATTTCATCATCCCCAATATAAAAAATAGAAGATTCTGGATTGTATTCTAAATCAAAGAGATCCATTGATTTTCACCTATCTCTTTAAGAAACATATTTTGATCTGACTTTAATTCAAAATTGTTAAAATAGCAGTCGAAGTCTTCATTCATAGAATAAAAGGATAATGGAATATACTCAAAGCTGGTGAAGTTATATCTTTTAACAGGATATTCTTTTATTATGTATTCAAAATGGCTTGCAAGACGCTTTATTTGATTTTTTAATCTTCCAAAGACAACTGTTTCAAGATTTGTTGATAATTGTGGGTTATCTACGATTTTCCTGTTTAAAACTCCATAAATATGTGGTTTCGCTTCAAAAAATTTCGAGGTATTATCCTGATTTAAAATAAATGTGTTGACATTTTCTAAATAATTTTTAAATTCATAATTAACTGGAAATTCATTTCTACCCATATATAAATTATAAACTGTTGAATAGTTTTCAAGATTATCTATAAAGACTTTCTCTTGACTCTTTAAGTGTTCTGGAAAGCTTATATATAATCTGTATTTAGGATTAATAAGTAAATCTTGTTTAACATTTAGCATATCTTTCTTATCATTCCCGTAGTGAGAATTAAATATCACTCTTTTAACTTTAAGGTCAAACAACGATTGAACTGATATCTTTACATCATATAGTTCTTCAATTTTATACACTCTTCTACCATCAGATTCATGAAAATCGTCGAATTTATAGCCCAATATAGCTCCAATCATCCCAATAAGTACTGTTTTTGGTGGAATTAGATAAGTGAGCAGTCCTCCAGTATTAGAAAATGATTTTGTGAAGCAACCGAAATTACTCCACATGTCCATTTCAATTATGTTATTATATGGCATCCCTATCACTGTCTAAGGAGATCATTGGGCTCCGAATATTTAATTTCAATGTTGGGAAGTGTTAACTTTATCTCTAATTCGGCTGGATCATGATACACATCTATCTTCTCTATGTGATCCTGATATTTTGATAACTTGGCTTCTAAAGCAGAAGTATCAATTTTGACAATTTTTTCAGGGTCTTTAAGTCTTTTTCTCTCCATTTTATTTTTAATCTGAATCAGATCTTTGAGTTCTCCAAGATTTAATGCTTTAACATTCCCATCATCTTTATCATTCTTAAACTTGATTAATAAAAGCAGTTTTGAGTCAGTTTTTTTACTGGTAGTTTTTCTTAGGTTTGTTCCATACCATAATGATTCTATGAAGAGTTCTAGATCTCCCTGTGATAAAAGTTTTGAATAGTTATTAGGATTTATAGTAATATCATAAGATATAACTGCATCATCAACTACAGCTTCAGAACCAGTTGTTTTTTGTTTACCATCTGCTCCATCAGCAAAGGGCGCACCTATCTGTAATCGTTTAATTTGAGCGTCATTTATATCTTTTCCATAACTTAATTGAATTGGGCCATATATTTGTTTTGGTTCATTTTTAAAACTGAAAGTCCCTCCAAACATTCTAACATCTGGGGAATTCTCTAATAATTTATCGAAATCATCACCAAAAATATTTTTGAAGATTGTATCTTTAGTAAGATATTTTGCATCGGATTCCTTTACATCAGGTGATTTACGGGGATAGAAGAAAACTACATCTTTTTGTTGATCAATATCTTCAACTGTTTCATGAATATATCGTCTAATATTGTATTTTATACACTTATCGGTTGTAAAAACTCTTCCATCAAAATTTCTTGGTGAATTATCGACAAAATCACCGTTAGGGTTTCCCATTATTGTTTCCGTTAAATATATGCCCTGATAATAATTCCTTACATCTTCACTCATTTCAATCACCACCTTTTTTCAGTATATTTTCAGTATAATAACCTGCAAAAATTGAAAGCAGATAATCTTCAAAAGACAGATTCGTTTCTTCATTGAAAAGCGAATTTAAATCACTTTCAAATAAATTAAATACCAATTTACCTTTTGGGTTCATTTTCTGTATGTAATAATTATTTTTCTGCAGAACTTCGGTGACAAAAAGGTTTTTGATATTGTTTCTATTGGCATTTGTTACGAAATTACCGAATATGTCCTGCTTTTTCCCACTTTGATATTTGGTGCTATCTATTAACCTCAGAAACTTACCGATCAGATAGTATTTCAAAGAGGGATTTTTTTGAATCAATTCCAAAATTTCTGTCATATTTTCCGGGTTTTCCCGGTCATATGAGCTAATAGCTATTTTTAATTCGTCTACATCGTCTTTTTTCAACATATTATCACCTAAAAGTTCCTTATTTAACATTAAATAATAATTCAATCGTTTTAAGATCAGATATTTAGGTTCTTCCATGTTCTTGGTGATTTTTATTAGGCAGTTTAAAACGATTTCATTCAGCATACTCTTGTCAATAGCATCCGTATTCAATTCATAAATTAAGTTGAATATAGCATGCATGTATTTTGAAAAAATAGTGAATGTTTTAGAATCTAAATTACCAACTATACCTGTCCTTCCCCTCAAATCCCTAGTGTAAATCTGGTAAAAATGATATAATTTAGTATAATCCAATTTAGAATCTCTTATATTGATGAAATATTGTTTAAAAATTTGTTCAAATTCAAATATATTTGTTATAACTGGATGTTCATTTTTTGAAGGTTTTACTGTTTCGTTAAAAGACAAATATTCCAGCTTATCCCCTTTGTAAAGAGATATCTTGTTAAGTTCATTTGTATTTTTGTTTTCTTCATTTCGCACCCGGGCTAGATAGGATTTATAATTTTCGATATATTTTTCTATAACATAACCTTTACCTTGCTTTTTCTTGGTATACAAAGCTAAATCAAAATTAAAACCATCAATATTATCCAAACCTTTATTTATTTTCTCAAAAGAAGAATTTTCTTTACTCATCTCTCTTAAAAAATCACCATAGTGACCATTAGTACGTTTAGGAATGATTAATATGTTATTGGGTAAAATTTTCATTAGTTTATCCTCAGCAAGCATAGCATAAATGGCGCATGTTTTACAGAATTTAAGTCTCGAGTTCTTCATCGCCGTATCCTTGTTATCATCATAATTAAAGGAAAAAGCTGCATTACCCATTACAAAATCGCCCATTGAAGGATACACATTGCCATTTGAATCACAAAATGAACATGGAGCATCGTCAATTTCTTCGAAATTTTCTTTTCGTTTTTTAATGAATTTAGAGTAGTAATAAAAAATATCATTAAGTAAATCTATTTCTGAATTAAAATGACATGCCAAATAGAAATTACTTCTTTTTAGGGCTTTAGAACCCTTTTCTTCTTTAAACTTAATTAATTCATCAACTATGAACGCTTTATTCTCATAAATCCAATTGTAATAATTTTTTATAAGACTCTTGGTATGTTCAAGGGAAAAATCTTCAAAAAACGTTACTAAATCGTTAATTTCTTTTGATGAAAGCGGAACTTTAGAGACGTAATCATTACTATTTTTATAAATGGAACTGATTAATTCAATGAATTCTTTATCATTCCCGTTAGCATTTTTCGAACGTTCTACTTTTTTATAAAATTTATTTAATTTTTGATCATCCTTTTCGTTAGCTTTATCTAAGAAATCATGGTCTAATTTTAAAAGAAAAGGTGTAATCCCGATTAAATTTGAATTAGAAGGTTTTATAACCATTTGGTCCGTTGTGATGTAATAATAAGTATTATAGATAGATTCATTATAATAGGGTACTCTATCCTTTATGGGTTTTATATCCTCAAATTCGAAATTCTCCAAATCTTGATTAAATTTAATGATGAATAAATAATCTCCATCCAAATTAAGATTTTTACCAAACTCATCTTGCTTATTTTTGCTTAACCATCCACCAAACTCTATTAAGTCCACTATCATTTAATCACTTATCCTTTAATTATTAATCAACTACTTCAACCATCCCAAACCCCATACTATTCCTCTCACCAACTCCACAGTCATAAGCAAACTTCACAAGCCTGGGATCAGCCTCCATTTCAAATTCCATCATGTAACCTCGATGAAAATCTCCTTTAATTTCTATCCGGCGTCTTTTACCTGTTTTCATATCCGGCCTCAACTGCACCCATTTATTGCCATCATAATCCCCATAAAAGGAAACATATTTATTTATAAGATTTTTCTGAACGCTTTCATAGAATCGTTCATCTCCTGGTCCTAGATCCCATATCTTCAGCTTCCCATCGACTTCTCTCTTTATACTCGCAGACACTGGAGACATGGTTCTCATCCTCATCTTTTCCTTAAATTCAGGCTTCTTGAGTAGTTCGATCTGTTCAACGAGCAGTTTGGTCCCTTTAAAATCCACTTCGGTGTTCTCCAAGTGGCCTTCCACCAGGCTCTTTATCAGATTATCATTAGGAGAAGAAATATAAAAGGAAAGCTTTCCATCCTTAGAGATGATACCCTGTTTAATACGCTTCCAATCTGAAAAATAAATCTGAGAAAAAGTAAAAAATTTAAAATCCTTTGAAAAATGAAGTTTAGCAGCTAAATCAAGGTCTGCTATCTTACGATAAATAATAGCAGATAGAATATGGTTGTAATTAAATGGAATCAGATAATTAGCTTTTGTTGATGA
>JARKQC010000174.1 GCA_029974985.1 Bacteroidota bacterium
TCACTGGTTAATTTAGTGCTAGTATCATCAGCTTTTTCTGGTGAAAAACTTGTTAAAAAGTTAAATTCAACTGGTCTTGCACCTTCTTTAAGCCATACTTTTAAAACACCATTTTTAAGATCTATTACTCCAGACATAAAAAATCATCCTCCTATGTGTTTATTATATCAATATTTCCTAGAACATCAACAATAGTTAGAATATTGTCTTGTTTATCATTCATTAAAATTTCCACTTTAGGTGAGCTTGTTTTGCTAATACTTGTTTTTAAATCAGTTATAAAACCTGCTTTAAGATATTTTTCTTTAATATTAGAAACAGCCATGTTAAAGTCTTCATAAGAAATACGATTATTATATTTTACAATAATATTAAATATCGCTCTTCTAATTTCATTCATAATCAAATGATGTACACGGTCTATTTTAAGATCATTAGTATCTTCTATTTTTTCATTCCAAGTACAAGTCCCACTATTGACAATCTGAAGTATATTATTAACCTTATCCCTATAACCAGTAGCTAAAGCACCATTATTCAATATAGATTCATAAATAGTTGCTCCATATTTTTCTTTGCTTGTTTCTCCAACCACTCCGTCGAGAACATAATGAGTTAAGCTTCTATTTTCATCAACACTTGCCATTAAACCAGCGAAATAAACGCTCATATCAGTTATTGAATATTCTTCAGAATCTACTTCTTGGGGAGTGGTAGCTATCCCATAAATTCCTCCTGTTTTGAATTGATCAAAAACACTAGTTAAGCTTGATGTTTCTGGAGTTGTAGGGTATACTAAACCAAAACCAAACATATTTTGGAATTGTTCATCTCTAAATGTTTTATAAATTTCCAATTGATCTGATGTTAGTAAGTATGGAATATTAATTATACTAATTTCAGTTTGTTCTAATTCTTCAAAGGCATTAGATAATTTTTCATTTGTCAAAGTATAATCTAATGTACCTGTACCAGTTGTGATATTAACAAGCACAATATCCTTAAGTGCTGGGAAATGTTTTTCTAATAATTTTAAATATTTATATCCTAATGCTTCGGTAATTTCTGTTTTTTGATCTTCAACAGCTTGTTCGATAGTAGGATATGCTTTAAACGTGAATGAACCGTCTTTAAACGGTGCTATAATGCATAAAACATTTCTATTCCCAATATTTTTAATAGTTTCAGTTCCTTCACTATAATTAATTTTTGGTTCACCTATCATTCTATTTTTCCTCCTTTATATTCTTCAAAGGCTTCTTTTAATTTTCCACCTTTCAATTCTTTATTATATTTTGTACTGGCTTTGAATCCAGCTACAAGATACTGGTTTTCTTTTTCTAAATCAAAATCATATTTTTCTTCTAAACTAGTATAATCTATTTCAATATTTTCAGCTGCATTTTTCAATTCTTTAGAAAAACTTACAAGATCTTTAGCTAACTTATTACCAATTTTAGCTTTTTCAGCCAAATCATCAGGTTCAACAATAGCTAAATCAGTGATTGTATTATAACCCGCATCTCGTAGTTTTTGTGCTGTTTTTTCCCCTACTTCGGGCACGTCTTCAAATGCAACCATAATTAATCATCTCCTTCTTTTTAGAAAATATCATTTAAAACAAAAGGGAACAAGTCTATTCCTTGTTCTTTATATTCTCTCATTTTTTCAATAATTTCCATGATTTCATTTTCTATTAATTTCTCTTCACTAACAGAATTATCAATATCAACATCACCAAATAATAATTCCAAATCACCAGAATCATATTTTTGTTTATCCCACGAGTATGATTCAGCGAATATGAGATCTAGACGCCTATATTTTATATTATAAACAGGAGGTATGTAAACTATATCTGATTCTGTCCATCTGAACTGTCTTTTATTAAGAATTGAATTTTTAATAACTTTAATAATCTCTTTTGTAGCAATATCAATGCCTGTTTTAGCTAATTCATAATCAGTATTCTTATTAGTAATAACAACACTAATATG
>JARKQC010000182.1 GCA_029974985.1 Bacteroidota bacterium
TATTATACTGAGATAAAATATAGGTGATTTGTAGTTTATCGTTTACATTATTTACAACTCTTACCGGATGATATTTAGGTATTAATTTTTCTAAAAAAGGCGGTAGAATCATTTGTTGATTTTGATTATACTGCTTAAAAACTGGCTTCACTTTTTTATCCACAATATATGAGACATAAGTCTATGACAATTATATACTTAACAGATTTCAATTGTGGATAACTTTATTTTTTGGGGAATACTCAAAAAAAAGAGGCTACCCTTTTGCGACAACCTTATTAATGTACAAATAACAATTCTCTATATTTAGGTAATTTCCAGAATTTATCATCTACAATCATTTCTAATTTATCGGCATGAAATCTAATAATATCAAAAATTGGTTTAATTCTTGAATTAATAAATACTGCTTTATCTTGTAAATTTGTAATATTTACAAGTTCTTTTTTTAGATTTTCCATGTTTTCGATATTTTGCATTATTCCGTCAAGGTGTTTTGATATTTTTTTAAGTTGATTTTTATGAACTTCAGCCTCTTGTTCGAAACCTAAATCTTTTAAACCTTTAACATTTTTAATTAAGTTATTTTGATAATTTACAACCGCAGGTATAATTAGTGTTTGTGCAATTTCATCTACTAATACAGATTCAATTTCAAGTTTATTTACATATTCTTCGATTGCAACATTATATCTAGCAATTACTTCTTTTTCTGTAAAAATGCCATTTTTCACAAATAATTCGATATTTTCTTTTTGTAGTAATACTTCTAACGCTTCGGGAGTAGAGCTTATATTTGATAAACCACGCTTTTCAGCTTCTTCGACCCATTCTTTGCTATAATTATCACCATTAAATAAAATTGGAGTAGATTGAGTATATATTTCTTTTAATATGTTTTTTATAATTTGATTTTGCTCCTCAATTATATTAGGGCTGTCTGATAAATTTTCAAATTCAATTTCTACTTTTCTATAAAATTCTTTTAGTTGATTTGCAACTATTATATTTAAAATTGTAGTAGGAAAGGACACATTCACACTCGAACCGGGCGCTCTAAATTCAAATTTATTACTTGTAAACGGAAATGGAGAGGTGCGATTTCTATCTGTTGTATGTTGCTTTTTAAAAGGCACGAGTAGATAATCTAATTTGTCTCCAATTTTGTCTAATGGAATATCTGGTTGGCGATCTTCAATAAATGCAATCAAAAAATTTTCCATATTCTCACCAATAGACGCAGAAATTATCGCTGGAGGCGCTTCGCTTGCGCCAAGTCTGTGGTCGTTACCCGCACTTGCAATAGTAGCACGTAAAATATCAGAATATTTAAAAATAGCGGCTATCGTATTAATAAAAAAAGTTAAAAACATTAAATTTTTATGAGGCTCATTCCCCGGTTCGAGAAGATTTAATCCCGTATCAGTAGCAAGAGACCAATTATGATGTTTTCCCGAACCATTTACTCCTTGAAAAGGTTTTTCATGAATTAATACACGTAAGCCGTGTCTAATTGCAACTTTATCAATTTTATCCATAAGTAATAAATTATGGTCAGCGGCAATATTTGCAAATTCAAAATGTGGGGCGCACTCAAATTGATTTGGAGCAACTTCGTTATGACGAGTTTTTATAGGTATTCCAAGTCTTAAAGCCTCTTGCTCGAATTCGATTATAAAATTATAAACACGCTCGGGAATTGTACCAAAATAATGGTCTGCAAGCTGTTGGTCGCGTGCTGAACCATTGCCAAATAAAGTTCTGCCGCATAATACTAAATCGGGACGCGCATTAAATAAAGAAGCATCAACGACAAAATATTCTTGCTCCCAACCAAGAGTAGGTATTACCTTATTGATATTAACATCAAATAATTTGCAAACTTTTGTAGAAATATCATCTATTAGTTTCATTGATTTCAATAATGGCGCTTTCATATCGAGCGATTCGCCAGTATAAGAAATCAAAAATGCGGGAATGCATAGCGTATTACCATATCTTGTACATCTAATGAATATAGGAGATGTAGGATCCCAAACAGTATAGCTACGAGCTTCGTGTGTTGAGCGTAATCCACCCGTCGGAAAACTCGAACCATCGGGTTCTTGAATAATTAACTCACTACCAGAAATTTTTTCGATAGCACGCCAATTTTTATCAAATTGAAAAAAAGTATCGTGTTTTTCAGAAGTCTTTCCCGTAAGCGGTTGAAACCAATGAGTATAATGAGTAACGTGATTATCAATTGCCCAATTTTTTAGTCCAGCGGCAATTATATCAGCATTTTCTTTATCTAATGGAATGTAATTTTCAATACAATAATTTAATTTCTCTAATACCTGTACGGGCAAATATTTTCTTTTGGCTTCTGGACCGAAAACAAACTCATTAAAATATTCCGAAACGGGTTTATCCATTAGAGGCATATTCATCATTTCCGACGAATTCTTTGAATTTATACTCTCTAAACTTTTCATTCTTACCGACATTAGCTATTCCGTATAATAATAGTTAATTTTGTTAAATATATAATCATAGAATAACAAAAAATAAAAAAAAATATTTTAATTTTTTTTTAGGAAAGCTTGAGAATTTTACTTATGAAAAAAATAATTTCTTCACAATGCTCAATATAAAACTCTTTCGACAAAGCTCTGATTTAAATTTATTTTAAAATTAAATACAAAAAATATTCTAATAACAATAATTTTTCCAAAAATAATTTAGTCAAAAAAAAATATTTTAATAATTAATAATATAATAAACCGTCCCTACTTCTTAAACAATAGTCAAAAAAAAGGTATTATGACACGCATATTAGTAATTGATGACGAAGAAGAAATTATTGCAAATATATGTGATTTACTCGAAATTCATAATTTTGATGTTATTACTGCAAATAATGGGAAAGTTGGACTCGAAAAAATTCTATCTACAAATCCAGATTTAATAATATGCGATATTAATATGCCAGTAATGAGCGGACTCGATTTGATTAGAGAGCTTCGAAATCATCCGCAATTTTATACAATACCATTTTTATTCTTAACTGCTAATTCTAATTATGATTCTGTACGTCTCGGTATGAATTTAGGCGCTGATGACTATGTTACAAAACCATATAAAAGTAGTGAATTAATAAAAGCGATTAATACGAGATTAGCAAAAAGTATCAGAATGAAGGATACTTTTTTAACTAAATTTGAAAATATTATAAAAAATATTTCGGGCTTAATGCCAGCCGAATTACAAGCTCCTCTTAATGCTATTAGAACTTATTCAAAACTTTTGCAGGGGCATACAAGCGATATTGATAGCTCGGATATGAATAATTTAATTAGTCATATTCATGATTCGGGAACACGTTTACTGCGATTAGTCGAAAATTATAATATTTATAATGATTTACTTAATAATTTAATTAATATTGATGAGATTATTAAACCCATAGTACTTAACCCCTGTAAAATTATAAAAGAAACAACTTTCGAATCAGCAGAACATTATCAACTAAGTCAATCTAATTTTAGTTTCGACCTTACAAATGATATACCAATAAATATTTCAGAAAAATATTTCTCAAAAATTATATTTGAAATAATTGATAATGCCATAAAATTTTCTACTAAAAATAAATCAATAAAAGTAATTAGTATAGTAAATAATGGTTTCTATATCTTGAATATTACTAATTTTGGTTATGGAATGAGTAAAGATAATATTGCTAATATTGACGCTTTTATACAATTTAATCGCGATGAATTTGAGCAACAAGGATTAGGACTTGGTTTAGCAATTGTCAAAAAAATTCTCGAAAATATTAATGGAAAATTCCAAATTGATAGCGTTATTAATGATTATACAACTGTTAGAATTTATATACCTATTAAATAATATATAACCCCCAAAAAATAATAAATTCAATTTACTAAGTATCATTTTCAAATTGGTAACTTAATTATTCTTGCTTGTCCTAAAAAATGTGAATTATCTCTTCATTTTGTAGAGAATTATGTGAGGTCTTAGTTCATTCCGAAACGATCGCTAATAATCCCAATATAGTTGATAGGGGAGAGCGGATAGTTGGTAGAGTAAGTATTTTCGCTTATTGAGAAAAATTATATTATATATAAAAAGAGGCTGTCAATTTGAAAAATGACAGCCTCAGTAAAAAATTGTATTAATAATTAAAATTAATAAATTATTTTGCAATTACAACTGGAATCTGAGCTTGTGAACCGTTGATTTCAGCCATAATATAATAAGTTCCACTTACATATTTTGCCGCAGAGAAATTCAAGTTATAGTTACCAGAATTCATATTTGAATTAACAAGCTCAGTAACAATTTTTCCCGTAATATCCATAACATAAATACGAACAGTACTATTATCATTAGCAATTGAATAATTTAGTTGTGCATCAGTAATTACTGGATTTGGCGATAAAGTCATATTGAAATTACCATCAATTGTCGAACCATAAGCTACACTTGATGGGTCATTACCAATACCTACAAAATTAACCGTTGTGCTTGACTCATTCTTAGCATTTGTAGTAACTGTAACTGAACCGTTATAAGTTTTTTCTTCTTTTGGTTCAAATTTTACAGTAATAGTAACACTTTCGCCCGGCTTAATAGAAGCGGCTTGTTCAGCGCCAACTAAACTAAATACCTCGTCTGGATTATTATAATTGATGGAAGTCATCATTAAGGTTTCGTCACCATTATTAGTAATAGTCAAACTCTTTTCAGAAGATTGATTTAAATCAACTTTGCCAAAATCAATATTTTTAGCACTAACAGCAATTTTTGGACCTTCTGTAGTTGGAGAAGTAGTCATAAACCAGTCAATAGTTTTTTCGTATAATGTCATTAAGTTGTTGATTTCAAAGCCACTAGCTGGAGCGGAAATATATACTAATTTTCCTTTTGCAGAATTTTCAAAACGAATACCCACAACATTATTTTGATTATTATCAGAATATAAGAATGGAATTGCATGCGAACCAACTCCAGGAGTTAAAATATCAGTAAATACGCTAAAAATTTGTCCTTGTTGTGCATATTGATGTGCATTACAAGTAAAATCAAAACCATTGCTAATAGGATCACCTGTTACTCCATTAACTTTATATGATACTATACCCGTAATTTGCCCACTACTATTAGTTTGTACTCTCATAGTAGTGTTTTGGCAAGTAATTCCAAGTAAATTCTTATAAAAATTCTGTCCATTAGTATAATTAGCATTTTTAAATGTATTCGATGCTTCATATTCAGCAAAAATAAGCACGTCTTTACCTGCATCGATAGCTTTTTTAATATTATCTCTAATAGCAACAGATTGAGTAAAGTTATTTCCTAATAATCCAGCAGCTTGTTGGATTCCAAAGAAATCAAAATTATAAACCGTAACCTCAAAATTATCAGCAGGATACGCAGCCATAGCTTCCATATCGAGTACATTAACATAATTAGTCATAGCTTTATATTTTTGAGATTGAGACTCAACAGCCGAAATATAATTATCGAACTGTCCCATTCCTAATAATGCTAATACTTTCGTGCCTTTATGCATTGCAAATACATCAGCAGAAGCCGAGCCACCTAATTCATCATTTGCTAAATTGATTGGTGCGGCATCAATTTTTACAGAAGCTAAAGCTAGTTGAGCACCAGCAGTGATACTAACTGATATATCCTCACTTGCGCCAGCGGCGAGAGTAACTTCATTTTTATTAATTGAACTAGACCAATCAGTTGGAGCATTAAATGTAGTTGTAAGAGCAAAAGTATATTGTTTATTATTAGGATTAGTTATTTTTACAGTCCTTGTAGTCGTTTTACCTGCTTCTAAAAAACCATGTTTTTGGTTTGCATTAGCGGCAAGAGTGACAGGAACTTGTTTCATATTATCAACATTATCTAAATTTGGCATTGGTGAAGAACCAGCTTGAAGTACTTCTTTTGTAGCATCATCTTGAATATATGCAACTACATAAATAAATTGTTGATATAAAGCTGGATTTGGAGTATATGAAAAGGTATAATCTTGATCATTATTAGCTTTAATATTAATTGCTTGACCATCAACACTTGGCAAATAATCTCTTACAATATAGTAGAATTTCTTTTCACCATTTGAACCAGCTTTTTCATAATAATGATAACCTTCGATAATAGCAGTTCTCAATGTTTTATTTGAAATAGCTTCTGAAGTGGCAACATTTACTTTAATACTCATAACATTGCCATTCTTAGTAAATGAAGGGGTAATAGTAATTGGTGAAGGTGCACCGAGATATTTATCTAATTCAGAGTTCATTCCTTGTTCATCACCAGGGGCACCCTCATACCATTGACCAGTTTTTGGGTGAACTTTTCCATTAATTCTTACATTTGGTACACCATTAATGCCGTAATATTGAACACGTTTATCATACATATTAGGATTAGCTGAATACATCACATCTGAACCGGGCCAACTTGTTCTATGAATTATAGGAATAATATTATTCATATTTTTTAATAAATAATTATGGAAACCAGGGTTTTGCGAAGCACAAGGTCCGCAAGAAGCATTAGTAAACTCTTCAATTAAAACCCATCTTTTTGCCGCATAAGCGTCGTTTAAAGTCATAGTAGCGATTACTGCAACTAAAAGAAATAAAGGGATAAGTTTTTTCATAACGACTCCGTTATTATTTAATATTAAATTCATTTTAGAAAAATATTGAATATTCAATTAAAATATTTATAATTAAACAAATATTAATTTGCAAAATTATGAAATAATATTGAAATATCATAATAATTGAATAAATTACTTATTTATATTGCAATGATTAATAAAAAAAATAGTGTTTATAAAAAAATAGATTAGAAAAATCATCTAATCTATTTTTGAATAATAATAAAATTATAATTTTTTCTTACTTTTTAATCCAAGTAGAAATATCTTGGATTATTCTTTTATCCACAGAATTTTGATTGTAATATTCATCGGGTTTGCTTCGACCAACGCCATTTTGCAATAAATGATTCAAATCGTCATATAACTTAAATTCTGCATTTTTATTATTTTTGAGAGCCTTTTTCCAAATTTCAAAATCCTCAACTGATACTTGATAATCTCGTAAGCCTTGAATAATTAATATTCTATTTTTAAAATCGCTTATTTCATTTGCAGGGTCAATTTTTAAAAAAGTCATCCAATAATATGGTGGCAATCCCATTGGTAAAGAATCTTGTGGTGTGTTTAAGTTCAATCTATCAGAATTTAATAGTTCGATTTGTTTTTTTAATTCATCAATTTTTTCTTGTTCATCTTTGGATATTTCACCATCTAGAGAATACAAATAATCATATTGCTCGAGTAGTACATCTTGGATTTTTCTCGTCATACCCGCAACTGATATTATTCCTTTAATATAATTTGTTTCTTTTGTTATTCTTGGCAATAAAGTTCCACCGAGGCTATGTCCTAAAACATAAATTTGGCTATTATCAATATTATATAAAACACTATTTCGATATAATAAATTTACTGCATAGACCGCATCATCAATAGTTTCATCATAAACGTCAGCACTATCGAGCATTTCAATCATTTTATCAGGATATTGTTTAGTACGTTTGTTATAGCGTAAAACAGCAATTCCATTGCTTGCTAATCCCCAAGCTAAATCTTTAAAAGGCTTATTCGGACCTATGGACTCGTCCATATCGTGTGGTCCCGAACCATGAACAAGTACAACAACAGGCGTTTTTTTATCAGTTTTTGGCAATGTAAGTATGCCATCTAAAATAAAATCATCATTTCCGAACTTAATCAAAGTCTCGACAAATTTACTTGAATCAGCATAAGCTGGAATAACATAATTTTTTTCGTCTTGAATTGGAGTAATAAAAAAACCAGATACTAATTTATCTTTATCAATAGATAATTTTGCTTCTAAACTAGCTTTTTTAAAATTTAGCCTATTTCTACATAATACTAAACCGTTATATTCAGTAGTCTCGATATCACCACGATTTTCGAAATCTCCAAACATACCAATAATTTGTTCCCAAATTTGGCTTGTTTGTTCTAATGAAAGTTTTTCTTTAACTTCTGGGCTAAACATATCATACATAGCCTTTCCATCATTTTTAGTAAAATAATTTAAAAACTTATTAGAAATATTAATAGCTTCATTATGGGATATTTGGCTAAATAAATGTATGAAATTCATAAATAAAATCATACTAATAATGAATATCTTTTTCATCTCAATTCTTTATATTTTTAAAATTAGACATCTAAATTTTTAACATATTGAGCATTTCTTTCAATAAATTCTCTTCGAGGCTCAACCTTATCGCCCATTAACATTTGAAATACGCGTGTAGCTTGTGCCGCTTCGCCAAGGCTAACCTGAAGTATCGTTCTTTTTTCGGGATCCATAGTGGTTTCCCACAACTGCTCTGGATTCATTTCACCAAGACCTTTGAATCTGGATATAACGATACCGTCTTTTCGAGCTTCTTCTAAAACTGCAATATCCGATGGTATTAACACTTCGCCTTCTTCTGGTTCTATCATCACTTTTGATTTTGGAGATTCTTTTCTAAACCTATCAATAATTTCATCACGCTCTGAATCATTAAAAGCATAAAGCTCTTGTTTTCCTTTTTTAACTTTATATAGTGGTGGTTGTGCGATATATAGATGACCTTCAATTATCAAATCTTTCATATAATTGAAGAATAATGTTAATAACAAAGTACGAATATGCGAGCCATCAACATCGGCATCAGCCATAAGTACAACTTTACCATAACGCAATTTTGTTAAATCAAAAAAATCACCAAAGCCACAGCCAAGAGCAGTAATAATAGTCTTGACCTCATCATTTTCCAGAGCTTTAGCTGGACCAGATTTTTGCACATTTAAAATTTTACCTTTTAGAGGCAATATGGCTTGAAATCTTCTATCACGTCCTTGTTTAGCAGACCCCCCAGCAGAATCACCTTCGACAATAAATATTTCAGTATCTTGTGGTGAATCGAGTGAGCAGTCAGCAAGTTTACCGGGTAAAGTTGAGGTTTCGAGTGAATTTTTTCTACGAATTAAATCACGTGAATTTTTTGCGGCGATACGTGCTTGTGCGGCAACTAATGCTTTATCTATAACTTTTTTTGCTTCTTGCGGATTTGAATCCAAGAATTGATTTAATTTATCATTTACAATAGTTCTTACGATACCCTCTACTTCGCCGTTACCAAGTTTTGTTTTTGTTTGTCCTTCAAATTGTGGTTCGGGAACTTTAACAGAGATTATCGCTGTAAGCCCTTCGCGAAAATCATCGCCCGTAAGATTAATTTTACTATTAGTTTTGTTTTTTAAATTATTTGCATAAGCATTTAATGTTCTTGTAAGTGCTGAACGAAATCCTGAGACGTGTGTACCGCCTTCGACAGTATTAATATTATTTACATAAGATACTAAATTCTCAACATACCCAGCGTTATATTGAAAACATATATCTACAAATGTTTTTGGATTATCGTCACCATTCGAAGAACCGCTTATTAAAATTGGATTTATTAATGTTTTATTATCGCTATCAATATAATTTATAAAATCAAGTAGCCCTTGTTCAGAATGATAAGTTTCGGATATTCCTTCATTTTCATCAATAAAATTAATTGTAATATAACTATTTAAAAATGATAATTCTCTTAACCGTTCAGCTACTTTATGATATTTAAAAACAACACTTGTAAAGATTGTTTTATCTGGTCTGAAATATACTTTTGTTCCTGTTTTATCTGTATGTCCAATTATTTCGATTTCTGATGTTGGAATACCAGCTTGATACCGTTGTCTCGAGATTACCCCATCTCTATTTACTATAACTTCGAAAAATTCAGATAAAGCATTTACGCAAGAAACACCAACGCCGTGCAAACCGCCAGAAATTGCATAATTTGATTTATCAAATTTTCCACCAGCGTGAAGAGTACTCATAACTAATTCGAGTGTTGAAATTTTCTTAATCGGATGCGGACCCGTAGGAATGCCACGCCCGTCATCTTCAACGCTACAGCCACCATCTTTATGCAAAGTTACAGTTATATTTTTACAATATCCAGCTAATGCTTCATCTATTGAATTATCAACTACTTCTTGAATTAAGTGATGAAGACCGCGATCACCAACATCGCCAATATACATCGCAGGTCGTTTACGAACAGGATCGAGCCCTTCTAATACGGTAATACTTTCTTCACTATAATTATCTTCTTTGTTTTCTGGATTAGGGTTTGTTAGTATGCTATTTTGCTCAATATCAAGGTTTTCGCTATCTTTTATCATATTTAATCATTTATAAATTTTGTTAATAATAAACTTACAAATATAATAAATTTCAGCGAATTATTAGGTCTTTTACTACTATTCTTCCATATAATTTGTTAATATTTTCGATTATTTGTTCTTTATGTAAAAATATTTCAGAACGCCATACCGAAGAATCAACATTTATAGTTAAAATGCCGTCATTTAGCTTATTTGGTTTAGATATCTTCGACATTTTCTCACCTAAAATATCCTCCCATTTATTTATAATAATAGCAAAATCAGATTTCTCCTGCCAACCGAATTGTTTTATAATTCGATTTAGAATATTTTGTATATTTTCGGGTTCGGGCTTATTAAACATAATTATTTTTTAACTCACCATTATAAATATCCAAATATTTTGCAATATCGTGGAAATGATCCATTAACCTTTCTGAATTTGTCATTGTGATTATTGTTTGGGCTTGGTACTCAACTATTTTACTAAACACAGCATTACTTCTATTTGCATCTAATTCCGAAAAAATATCATCAAAAAGTATAATTGGAGTTTCATTTAATATATTTGATAAATAATTATATTCGGCAAGTTTTATGGCTATTAATAGAGATTTATGTTGCCCTTGCGAAGCGGCATCTTTAGATTTAAGATTATTTATTGTAAAAATCATATCATCTTTTTGAGGACCGAATAGCGTTGTGCCACGCTTTAATTCAGATAATTCTAATTTTTTAGATATTGCCCAATATTGATTTTCTAAATATTCTTTCGAGATTTCATTATTTTGTAATTTAATATTATCAGGTTCATAAATTATATTCGGTATTTCGTTTTGATTCGAAATATATAAATATGATTCTCTAAAAATTGGTAAAAATTCATCAATAAATTTTATTCTTCTAATAAGTATATCTATGCTTGTTTTAATAAACTGCTCGGTTAAGATTTCAAAATAATCTTTATTAAGTGTATTATCTCTTAAATTCTGACTTAGCAATGCGTTACGCAGTTTTAAAATTTTTTTTAATTTTAAAGAATCATTAATATAAAGTTTACTCGATTGAGATAATACGGTATCTAAAAATTGTCTTCTATCACTGGGCGCCCCATAAGTAAGTGATTTATTATCCGGTGATAAAACAACGATTGGAATTATTCCAATTATATCTTTAGGATTTAGATTTTCACCAATTGACGAGGTAATTTTTTTTCTACTTGCTTTACTATATTCGATATTTACTTTATAGTTCACATCTACATCGCTTTGGGCTAATAAATTAATTTGATAAGAATTTTCTCCATTTTTTATTAATGAAGCGTCTGGTGTTGATAAAAAAGTTTTAGATAAAGAAGCTATAGAAATAGCTTCTAAAATCGTAGTTTTACCCATTCCATTATTGCCACGAATTACATTAATTTTATTAGAAAATTCGATTTTTGTCGAACTATGGTTTCGTAAATTATTAATATTTATTTCTTTTATTTTCAACTTATTAACTTAATTTTTTAATTTTCCTTATTTTTCTTGTTTTTTCGAATAAAATAATAAAAAAAAAATCCGAAAAATAGTATCATCAAATAAATATATTGAAACATATCATAGCCATTATCTGGCGGAGTATATATTATTGAAATAACAAACATAAGTCCCATTATTCCAGAGATTAAAGCTAAAATAAAAGCTAATTTTGTGTCAAAAAAGTTTTTTTTATTTTCCATATAAATCAATTAAAAATGAATATTTTGTAAATCAACATTTCCACCAGTTAATATAATTCCAATTTTATTATTCGAAAACTTATCAGGATTTTCCATAATAGCCGCCAAAGGCACAGCACTTGACGGCTCAACAATGATTTTCATACGTTCCCAAATCAATTTCATTGCAGAAATAATTGTATTTTCTTCTACTGTAATAATTTCATCAACATTATTTTTTATTATTTCAAAAGTAAGAGTGCCAAGCGATGTTCTAAGCCCGTCAGCAATAGTTTTAGGATTTATCATAGGAATAATTTTACGAGCCACAAAAGATTGATAAGCATCTGCGGCTCCTTTTGGTTCACCCGCAATAACTTTAATATTTTTATTTATAGATTTACATACAATAGATGTGCCGCTTATTAATCCACCACCTCCAACGGGGGCCAAAACTATATCCAAATCCGAAATTTCTCTTAATAGTTCTAAAGCTGAAGTCCCTTGCCCCGAAATAATATTAAAATTATTATAAGGATGAATAAATTCTGCACCCGTCTCTGAAACAACTTTTTCGAGAGCTTTTTCTCTTGCTTCTAAAGTTGGTTCGCAAAAAATAATTTTCCCACCATAAGATTTTACTGCCTCAATTTTTACTTTTGGTGAATTATTTGGCATAACGATATAGGCATTTATTCCACGAAGTTTTGCGGCAAGACTCAAAGCTTGAGCGTGATTTCCCGACGAATGCGTAGCAACTCCATTTTTTAACTCTTCATTATTCAATAATAGTACAGCATTCGAGGCTCCGCGAAATTTAAAAGCACCTACTTTTTGAAAATTCTCGCATTTAAAAAATATATTACAATTTAAAATTTTATTAATAGAAGAAGAAGTTAAAATAGGGGTCAATTTAACTTGATTTTTTATACGTTCGTAAGCGTCAATAACATTTTGATAATTTGGGATTTTTTGCATTTTCTAAATATCAATTTTATATTTAATTTTGTTCAAAAATAATAAAATAAAAGATTTGTAAAAAGAAAGTTAAATTTTATTCACAAATCTTAATTATTTTTTGTTTAACTGCTCTAAACATTGTAAATTGTATTTTATTTTAATGTAAATTCTAAAAAAGGTTTTAAAAAAATGAATATACTAAAAATTTGTTTATTTTTTTCAATAATAGTGTTGTTAATTAGTTGTGAAAAGCAAGATTTACCGCAAGAAAACAAAGAGGCACAAATGACCAATGAGCATAAAGCAGTATTAGATAAATTAAATGAATATGCGGCAATTGATTTGAATGTTGATTTATCTCATTTAACGAGCAATGAAAGAACACTCATTAATTTATTAGTCGAAGCAGGTCATATCGCAGACGATATCTTTTGGCAACAAGTATCTCACGATGCAATAAAAACAAGAGATTCTTTAGCAAATGCTGAAACCCAAGAAGCAAAAGATATGTTGAAATATGTAATGATAAATTACGGTCCTTATGATGATTTAAGCGATAAAGCACGATTTTTAGGCTCAGGACCTGCTCGCAGACCTTTGGGCGGCGGATTTTATCCCGAAGATATGACAAAAGATGAATTTAATAATTATGTTTTATCAAATCCCGATAAAGCAAATTTATTTAAAAATGATTATACCGTAATTACTCGCGAAAATGGTACATTAACTGCTGTTCCATATTCAAAATTTTATGCCCAGTCTCATAAATTAGCTATGAAGTTAGAAGAAGCCGCACAATATGCAGATAATCCGACCTTAAAAAATTATCTGATTATGCGTGCTAATTCTATTCGTACAGATAATTATTTCACAAGTGATTTAGCTTGGATGGATATTAATGATAGCAATATTGATATTGTTATTGGACCGATAGAAAATTATCAAGATGAGATATTTAATTATAAAACTGCTTACGAAGCCGTTATTATGGTTAAAGACCCCGAAGCTACAAAAGAACTCGAGATGTATAAAAACAATATGAATAATTTTGAAAAGAATTTGCCAATAGATGAAAAATTTAAAAATCGAACTATTGGTGATGGTAATATTATTCAAGTTTGTAATGTCGTTTATTTTGGTGGAGATTGTAATCAAGCAGTTAAAACGATTGCCGCGGCTTTACCAAACGACCCAAAAGTTGCAGATAAAAAGGGTAGGAAACTATCAATGTACAAAAATCACATGGAAGCTAAATATGAGAAAATTGTTAAGCCAATTGGTGAGTTAATGTTTAGCCCCGAGCGTAGTAAATATTTGAATGGCAAAGCGTTTACAAGTTTTGTTACTTTGCACGAAGTTTCTCATGCCTTAGGTCCAAAATATACTTCTAATAATAAAAAGGAGGAAATTAGATTAGCTCTTAAAGATAGATATTCAGCTATTGAAGAATGTAAAGCTGATATTGTAAGTATGTATAATCATAAATATTTACTGGAAACTAATCAATATACAAATGAATATATTAAACAAGCAATGACAACTTACGTCGCTGGTCTTTATCGCTCTATAAGATTTGGTGGTGGGGCGCATTATAAAGCAAACTTAATTCAATTAAATTTCTTAAAAGAAAAAGGTGCAATCTTTAAAAAAGATGATGGAAAATTTGAAATAAATGAGGATATTTTCTTCGAAGCTGTTAAAGATTTAGCAAACCTAATTCTTACTACCCAAGCAATAGGCGATTATAATAAAGCGGGTGAAATTCTTGATAAATACGGAATTGTAACCCCTGAAATTGAAAATGAAATTAATGCTCTCAAACAAATACCGAGAGATATTTTACCTAAATATATATATTAAAAAAATAATAAAGGTGATTTTATGTATGATATAAAAATATCAAAATCTGAAACTACAAAATTTGAAAGTGTAAATTGGGACAATTTAGGATTTGGCAAATATTTTTCTGACCACGTTTATATTTCTGAATATAAAGATGGTAAATGGAATGATGGCGAGATAATTCCTTATGGTCCAATTCCAACTGAACCTGCTATGTGTACTCTCCATTATGGACAAACAATTTTTGAAGGACTTAAAGCATTTCGTGCCGTTGATGGTGGAATTAACGTTTTCCGCCCCGAAAAAAATGCAAATAGATTAAATACTTCTGGCAAATTAGTATGTATTCCGCCATTTGACGTGAATCATTTTCTCGAAGGATTAACTAAATTAATTCAAATTGATAATAAATGGGTTCCATCACAACGAGGACATTCGTTATATATCCGCCCACTTGTATATGGCGATGGTAATTTCTTAGGCGTTCACTCATCACCAACATTTAAATTAATTATAATGACCTCTCCCGTTGCGTCATACTATCCCGAAGGATTAGCACCCGTAAAAATTTTAGTCGCAAAAGATTTTGTTCGTGCAGTTCGAGGTGGACTTGGTTCAGCAAAAACAGCCGCTAACTATGCGGCATCTCTTCTTGCAGGTGATACTGCTAAAAAAGCTGGTTACTCACAAGTACTATGGCTTGATGCTGTTAATCGTCATTTTGTAGATGAAGTTGGTGCGATGAATATTATGTTTGTTATTAATGACGAACTTGTAACTCCACCACTCGACTCTGGTACAATTTTAAGAGGGGTAACACGCGAATCTGTATTAGAGCTTGCTCGTGATTTCGGAATTAAAGTTAGCGAAAGACCAATCACTATTGATGAAGTATTCGAAGCTAATAAAAAAGGCGAGCTTAAAGAGGTATTCGGCACTGGTACGGCGGCAGTGATTTCTCCTGTTGGTCAATTACATTATAATGATGAGACCATTATTATTAATAATATGGAAATTGGTCCCGTTGCTCAAAAAATGTATGATACTATTACAGGTATGCAATATGGAGAAATAAAAGATGAAAAAGGTTGGATTTATAAAATTAAAATTTAATCTTTGATTTATCTTATATTATAAAATCAAAAAATAAAGGTTGAAAATTTTAAAGTTTTCAACCTTTTTAATTTTTACAAAAAATATTTCTTTTAAATTATTTAATAATTTTCATTTCTACACGGCGATTTAGAGACCTTGCTTCTTCGGTTTTTTCCTTTTTAATTGGAATGCTAAATCCATGACCAACAGTTTTAATTCTATTGGCTGAAATACCATTTTTTACAAGATAATCTTTTACTGTTTTAGCGCGGTTTTCTGATAGTTTTTTATTATAATCAGCTGTGCCAACATCATCGGTATGTCCTTCAATAGAGATATTGATATGCGAGTGTTTTGTTAAAAATCTTACAGCTCTATCTAATTCAGGATATGATTCATCTTTTAATGTAGCTTTATCAAAATCGAAAAATATTAATAAACGAGTATTTCCATCACGAATTGGAGATAATTCAATATCTTTTTGAAGTTCTGTTCCTTTTGCAACTTTTGGAACTTCATATCTTTCGCTATAAAATAAATAGCCGTCTTTTTCTGCTGTGATAGAATAAATTCTATCTTGCTGTAATACAACAAAATACTCACCCGTTTCATCATCAGAGCGTAAATCCGCAACTTTTTTCTTAGTTTTTAAATCAGTAATAACAATATTAGCACCAAGAAAATCTTTGCTTATAATATCTTTAACTACACCGCTTAATAAGTAAACTGATTCCGAATTATATGGATTGGGAACTGCTTTGTAAATATCAAGTTTACCGCTTCCACCATCTCTTGAAGATGAAAAATACGCTTCGTCTGAATTTGGCATTGAATAATAATACAAATCATCGCCACTTGAATTTATCGGGCTACCTGCATTAATAGGTTTTGAAAATGAATTTGCTTTGAATTTCGATACATAAATATCTAAACCACCATATCCACCCGGACGGTCAGATGAAAAAGTAAAGTTAATATCATCAATTCCAATTACTGGTGCCATTTCATCATCTTCAGAATTTATCATTTTTCCTGCATTTACTGCTTTTGCCCATTCTCCATCTTTTTTTACTGACATATAGATATCAGTACCACCATAGCCACCCGGACGGTCGCTAACAAAAAACAATATATTCCCATCATTGGAAATCATTGGCTGGGAATCCCAATATTCTGAATTAATATTTGGACCTAAGTTTTTGATATTAGTCCATTTTCCATCAACTTTTTCAGCACTATAAATATCAGTTCTGCCATAACCTTTTACTTCGTGGCTTGTTGCGGCAAAAAGCATATATTGCCCGTCTGATGTAAGCGATACAGCGCCGTTTTGGTCTCCATCATTAATTTTCCCTTTAGCTTTATAAGGGTTAGACCACGAATTGCCATCTCTACTACTAATATAAACTTTTTGGCTACCATCTCGACCAGAAGTAAAGAAAATTACTCTGCCATTTTTTGTGATATTTGAATTAAAATCATCATAAGATGAATTAAAATCAATCGGAATAATTTCTACTTTCTGTGAATACGAAATGCCAAACATTAAAATCAAAAGAATAAAATATTGAAAAAATTTCATAACTATTTCTCACTTAAATTTTTAAAAATTTTTTAAAACCACAATGTTAAACCAAATTTTATAGCATGCAATTTTTCATCTTTTTGTTCAATTTCAGCTACACCAAAAATTGATTCTCTTGTATCATCATATATACCATATCTATCATCTATAATTTTATCTAAATAATAATTAAGTCTTATTTGTGGAGATAAAATCATAGATTCAGAAATTGGAATATTATAAGCAAAACCCAAATCAAATCCGAAACGAGTATTAATTTCAGATGTTTTATAAGTCAAAGTCCTTTGCGTAGAACGGTTACCATATTCATCATAAAAATAATTACCGGGAGTGAGACTTGTTTGAACTAATTTTTGATCATAATTGTCAGTTGGTATAGAAATCATAGGACCAATTGTAAAAACAAATTCTTGTGAAATATTATACCTTAACATTGCAGAAATTGAAATATCGGCACCAGTAGCTGTTAATTCTTGCTTTTCATCTCCATCAACGACATCTCCATCTGGTGTATGATAATCTGCAATTCCCGTATAAGTATTCGACGCACTTCTTAAATCATAAGCAAATTTTGTTTGAATACCAAATTTACTATCAATAGGAAAATCAATTAATGCTGCAAAATATGGTGAAAGACCGGATGCTGATTGAAATACATTATAAATTGATTGAGGAATTTCACTACTCCAATTCATAGTTTGATTAACCATATTATAATTAAAACCACCTTCTATTCCAAATCTAATCTGATAATCTGGAATCTCTTCATTAGTTGTAGTAGTAGTACGTTTTGGTCGCAAAACATCTTCTTGCGAAAATAATATTGTTGCTTGAAAAAGCAAACAAATAATCAACAAAGTTCTAAAAATTCTCATAATCCACTCAAAATAAATGAATAAAAGTATTATTATATAATTTTCAAATATAATAATTTTATATTAACTAAAAAATTAATTTAAATTTTTAAATAAATATTTTGTTTAAAATTAAGCAATTATAATATAATTATTTACATTTATTATTTTATTTTAATCATTATTAAATTTATTATTAATTTATGTTGATTTTTAACAAATTATCTTATCTATACAATAAAATAACTAATTTATAAATATTCAATAAAATACATATTTAATATTATAATTAATTTAAAATGTTTATTTTTGTTAATTATAAAAATCACAAATTGGAAATAATAATTTCCATCAAATTTTTAAAATAAATGGAGTAAATATGCAAAAATTCAAAAATTATATTAATGGCGAGTGGGTTGAACCTATCGGCGGAAAGTATTTCAAAAATATTTCACCAGCAAATAGAGAAGATATAATTGGAGAGTTCCCAGAATCTGGTCAAAGCGATGTTGATGCCGCAGTTGCAGCAGCAAAAGAAGCTTTTAAAACTTGGAGCAAAATTCCTGCACCTAAGCGTGGCGATATATTAAAAAAAGTTGGCGATATTTTTGTACGCCGCAAACAAGAGCTTGCCCAAATTATGACAAGAGAAATGGGTAAACCAACTTTCGAAACAGAAGGCGACGTTCAAGAAGCTATTGATACTGCTTATTATTCAGCTTCGGAAACTCGTAGATTATTTGGATATACCGCACCTTCTGAAATGGATAATAAGATGAATTTATCATTTCGTACTCCAATTGGCGTATGTGGAATTATAACTGCTTGGAATTTTCCCGTAGCTGTCCCTTCTTGGAAAATTTTACCCGGTTTAGCCGCGGGTAATACTATAGTTTACAAACCTTCTAAAGAATCACCTCATTCTGGTGTTATTTTTGCAGAAATTCTCGAAGAAGCTGGCATTCCAAAAGGCGTATTTAATCTTTTACTCGGAAAGGGATCTATGGGTAATATGATAGTAGAACATCGCGACGTTAATTTAATTGGCTTTACTGGCTCAACTGATATTGGAACGAAAATTGGTGAAATTTGTGGCAAAATGAATAAAAAAGTTTCTCTCGAAATGGGTGGAAAAAATGCTCAAATCGTGCTTAACGATGCAAATCTTGATTTAGCTATCGAAGGTGCATTATGGGGTGCTTTCGGAACTACGGGACAGCGCTGTACAGCAACATCACGCGTTATTGTCGAAAAAGGTATTTATGATAAATTTATAGAATTAATTTCTGATAGATCGCAAAAACTTCGTCTTGGTGATGGATTAAAACCAGAAACAGAAGTTGGTCCAGTAATTCACGCTCAATCATTGGAAAATTGCCAAAAATATACTAATATCGGTATTGAAGATGGTGGCAGATTAATTTGTGGTGGCGAGCCAGCAACCGAAGGTGATTTAGCAAAAGGTAATTTCTTCAAACCTACAGTAATTGCAGATGTTACTCCCCAAAATAGATTGTTTAATGAAGAAGTATTTGGTCCAGTATTAGCTATTACAAAAGCAGAAAATTTTGAACACGCAATAGAATTACAAAATCATTGCGAATATGGTCTTTCATCATCAATTTTCACTCGTGATGTGAATAAAGCTTTTGCTGCTATTCGTGATATCGAAGCTGGAATCACTTATATCAACGCACCTACTATCGGAGCTGAAGCTCACATGCCATTTGGCGGCGTAAAAGGCACGGGTAATGGTCATCGTGAGGGTGGTTGGACTGTATTTGATATATTTACTGAATGGAAAACTGTATATGTGGACTATTCAGATAAATTGCAAAGAGCGCAAATAGATAACTATTAATAGTTATATAAAAAATTATATTAAAGAGCTGTTTTATTAAATTTTTGAGAACAGCTCTTTTTTTTAAAATAGGCTTGTCTGCGATTCGATTTGAGATTTTAAAAATGTTTTTCTATGTATTGGGCTAACACCAAATTTTTTTATTCTATTGAAATGCAATTCGGTTGGATAACCTTTATGTTTATCAAATTGATATTCGGGATATAGTTTATGAGCATTATTTATCATCCAATCATCACGGGTAACTTTTGCAACTATCGAAGCGGCAGCAATAGAAATAGAACTTTCATCACCTTTTACAATAGTAGTAAATGGTATATCATAGTTTGAAAAATAATTTCCGTCTATCAATAAATGATTTGGTACAACTCTCAAGCCTTCGACAGCAATCCTCATAGCTTTTACAGATGCTTGCAGAATATTTATTTCATCAATCTCTTCTGAATGTACAAATCCGATACTAATATCGAGTGCATTTTTATAAATCAAATCATAAATTTTTCTTCGAGATTTATCCGTTAATTTTTTTGAATCATTTAGCCCGACTATTATTGAATCAGAATTAAGTATTACTGCGGCGGCAACTACGGGACCAGCCAATGGTCCACGCCCAGCTTCATCAACTCCAGCTACTATTTGATTTTTATTCCAATATTCTTGTTCTATTTCTGAGTTAGGATAATCCATTAATATCAATTTTTTTATTATAATATAATTATTTATTTGTGTTCTCAATTAATTTAAGAAATTCGTTTCTTAAATTCAAATCTTCGAGTAAATATCCTCGCATAGACGAGGTTGTCATTAATGAGTCTTCTTCCGATGCATTTACTCCGCGGGCTATCATACAATAATGCTTTGCATTAATAACTACGCCTAATGCTTTTGGTTTAATAAGTTTTTCGAGGTAATCTGCAATTTGCTCACCTAATTCCTCTTGGATTTGCCCGCGACGAGAGAACCAATCAACTATTCGGGACAGTTTTGATAGCCCAATAATACTTTTATTTGGTATATATCCAATAGAACACAAGCCCGAGATAGGTTGCCAATGGTGCGAGCATACAGACATCACTTTTATACCTCGACTAATAATTAAATTATTAACATTATTACGATTTGGAAAAACTGTAATTTTGGGAACTTCTTCAAATCTTCCCGAAAATAATTCATTTATCAACATTTTTGATATTCTTCGAGGAGTTTTCGTACTATTAGGGTCGTTACGAGAAATTCTTAATATATCGAAAATATCATTAAATTTTTCTTCTACTAAAAGTAGCATTTGTTCTTTTTCTTCACTACTTATGGGCTTATTACCATTTGCATCAAAATTCTCAAATCCTAAAAAATTATTTTTTGGAAAATCATTCTCCATCAATATTTCCCGAATATTTTTATTGGTAAAATTTATTTTAAGAATAATTAGACACTCTAACTAATTTTATATTGATTTTTTTTGAAAATAATTTATTTTGAAAAATCATAAACGGGGATATCAATTGGCGCACCAAAGTATTCAACATAACTATTTTGAGTTTCATATAATCTAATTTTATATAAATTACCTTCTGTGATTTTATTTTCAAGTATTTTCCAAAAACTTACAACTAAATTTTCTGCGCTTGGTATTATTCCTCGAAGAAAATCAACATCATAATTGAGGTGTTTATGGTCAACTTTGCTAATTATTTCATTTATAATAATTTTTTTTAATTTTTTTAGGTCAATTACATACCCTGTTTTGGGGTTTGGATTGCCCGCAACAGTAATTTCGAGTAAATAATTATGTCCATGCCCGTTATAATTGTTACATTTATCAAATATTTCGTCATTTAATTTGTCTGTTAATTCGGGATTAAATAATCTGTGAGCGGCAGAAAATTCAATTTTTTTTGTTACATATATCATTCAATTACCTATATTTGTTAAATAAATTTGGGTAAATTTGCAAAACGCATTACTTTTAATATTAGTTTTTAGTTCAATTTGAAATTTTTATATGCAAAATCATTTTTTTAAGTTTTTTATAACTTTAAATTTATTATTAATTATTGTGTCCTGCTCAAGTGTTAAGCAAAACACAGACACACAAAAAATTATTACTTTACAAGAATTTAATACTCAATTATATAGAATAGAAGCAAATTGTATTGCAAATTCTGAGCTAAATTCACAATCATTAAATTTTCGTGCAAAAGTTATTATCGCTGGAAATGATAGCGTATCACTAACTTTATTTGGTCCTTTTGGTATCACTTTGGGAAAATTATTTAGTGATTCAAAAAAGTTTCAATTTTATAACACTATGGAAAATACCATTTATATGGGTAGCCCTACAGAAGAAAATATAAAGAAAGCTACTAATTTAAGTATTTCTATGAATGATTTTCTCAAATTATTTCAAGGAAAAACCCCTTTTAATTCAACGGATTATAAGTTTCATTCAACAAATAACGAAAATCAAATTTATAATAGAATTGACAATAATAATTTTGCAGATTTTGCCGTAATATCAAATTCAAATAAACAATTAATTCAATATCAGAGAAAAGAAAAGGGCGATATTTTAATTCTAAACTCTACTTTTAATACATATAAATCAGTTGATAAAATTGAAATCCCGACAAAAATAAATTTCTCTATGCCAACAGTTGGCGGAAAGCTTATTATTGAATTGGAAAATTTTAAAATAAATTCACAAGCAAGTTTGCCCGAAAATTTTTCAATACCCCGAACTGCAAAAATTATTGATTTGGATAAATAAATGATAAAATATAAACTTATAATAGCACTTTTATTAATTTCAATAAACTTGATTAATTATTCTGATTCGTTTTCAAAAACACCAAAGAAAGCTAAAAAGACTAAAATAAAATCAAGTAATAATAAAAAAAATATTAAAAAACGTACTAAAAGCAGTTTAAAATACTCCACGGGTCCAATTAAAGGTGAATTTAAAATGGAGCGTAATATAGACACATTAATTGATGAGGGTATTAGATATAAAAATTATTTTTTTGGAAAAAGGAAATTGCGAATTAGTGCTAATATTATCGAGGTTGATTTGACAAATCCAAATTTATCAATCGAAGTAATAAAAGCAAAAAATAATATTTCCGAACTCGATAAACTGCAAGAAATAATAAAGTTTAGCGATTCTATTTCTAACAAATTTACTATCGGTGCTGTTAATTCAAGTTTTTGGCGTGCTGTTTTGAATAACCCAATTGGTCCTTGTATAATTGATGGTACAGTTATCGAGCTAAATCCATATAAAGAATGGTCTTCGATATTTATTGACGATAAAGGAACTCCTTATATTGATAATTTTAAATTTAGTGGTATCGTAAAATTTCACGACGGAAAAACTCTTAAATTATCTAATGTTAATCGCAGACGTGATTCTTCTGGAGTTGTTCTCTATAATAAATACGGTGGTAATATTATACCTCATATCAAATTTTCTACTATTGATAATATGATTGCTAAAGCATATAGCGATATGGATGCAGATTCTGTTCTTATTACGGGCGACTCAACCGAAGTGCTTTACACTTATGAAGAATTAGAAAATAAATTAATCGAAAAACTTCGAGCAGACCAAATCGAAAGTTCTATAAACAAAGCTGTAATTGAATTTATTGATAAACCACAAATTAATAAAAAATTTAGAGCAATTGTTAATTATATTGATACGGGGTCAGTTCAAATTGGAAAAAATCAAGGTGTTTTATCATTAGGATATTATTTGCCACCCGACTATGTCGTTTTTACCGGCGATACACTCGAATTTCTATTTTCAACTGATAGATTAATGGATAAAAATTTTATATTCGCTTGTACTGCTACTCCTCGTCTTGTTCGTAATGGGGTTTCTCAGCACGAAGCATATTTCGAAGGCTCACGCTCTCGAAGGTTTATAGACGGTCAGCTCGGGAGAACTTCTATCGGTTATAATAAACAAAAAAATAAATTTTATTTAGTTACAATAGACCATGCAAATTCATCTCTTGGAAAAAAAGGCTCTTCATTAGGAGAGCTGGCTCAGATAATGAATCAAATTGGTTGCTACGATGCGATGAACCTCGATGGTGGTGGCTCGAGTGTTATGGTAATAAATGGAAAAAATGTGATGTCTCGCAATCCAGAAGCGTCTCGCAGAATTTCTGCAGGTATCGGAGTTAGAAAAATAATTAATAATTAATTTTGGCAAAATATAAATGAAAAGAATTTTATTTATTATATTTCTTACTACTACCTTAATTTCTTGTAGTAGTAAACTTACTAAAAATAATGACGATTTTGTTATAATCGGCTCTTTTAATATCGAATGGCTCGGTGATGGAATAAATGACCAAAAGGTAAGAAACGAGAGTGATTACAAAAGAATTGCAGAGGTTATCGAAAATACCGATGCTGACGTTCTCGGTTTAGAAGAAGTTGAAAATAAAGCGGCTCTACAAAAAGTAATGAAATACTTGCCAGAGTATAATTTTATTTTAGGAAATACTGGTACTCAACAAAATCCAGCTATTGTATATAAAAAAAATGTAGAAGTAAAATTTATACAGAATTATGATAAACTCGTTGTAAAAGAAAATCGAACAAGAGCGGGATTAGTAGCTTCGGTAAAAAAAGGGAATTTTGATTGGATAATGATGGTTGTTCATCTAAAATCTACATCAAGATATGATAGTACAGAAGCACTTAGAATAGAAAGTTATGAGTTAAGAAAAAAACAAGCAGAGATACTGAAAAATTGGGCTGATTCTATTGTTACAAATACAAAAGAACAAGATATTATTATTGTTGGTGATTTTAATGATAATCCTAAGCGACACAAAACTCAAAATATGCTGCCACTTGTTGAGGATAATAATATGACTTTTCTTACACAAGATTTAATTAGTTGCAAAAATCCTAGATGGGATATGATTGATCATATTGTTGTAAATAATTCGGCAAAAAAACGCTTTCAGTTAAATAGTCTATTTATTTATAATATTTATAACGCATATTCTAAATATGATGTTGAAAATATTTCAGACCATTGCCCTATAGTATGCTCGTTTGAGATTATATCACCAGATAATGATTAATTATATTCAAATATTTTAGATAATTTTAAAAAATTGTTATATTTGTAAATAAAAAAAATACTTTTGATATTATTTCGTAAAGTACAAAAACAATAACTTGGAGAAAGAAATGAGAAAAAAAATATACATATTAATCTTTGGATTGTTATTTAGTTTAAATTTTGCTTCCGCACAAAATATTAATAATACTATTAATAAAAGTGTTGTTTTAGGTGATGAGCTTAAATTAGTCTGTAACAATCTTAATGATATTGCTATTGTTCAATGGTATAAAGATGGCGTTATTTTAGATAAAGAAACGGGCGATAAATTAATAATTAAATCAGCCAAGCTAAGCGATGCTGGTACTTATTATGCTATTGTTGATGGTGTCTGCGGAGTAACACAAACCAATAATGTTATAGTTAATATTGAAATTCCACATTCACCGGGGATAGAAATTGCTGTTGCTGGTGGAGATTATTTATTTCAAAACGAACCTAATCCAGCTGGTGATTTGATTAATTTTAAATTTTCTTTATCTAATAGTACTTTTGCACGTTTAGTTTTATATGATGTTTATGCTAATGAAGTTGCTGTAATATTCGAAGGAATTGCCAATTCTGGATTAAATTCTTATTCTTTTAATGCAAGTTCTCAAAATTTAGCAAACGGGACATATTTTTATACTTTAATTACAAACAATTTTAAAGAATCCAAATCGTTAATTCTTATTAGATAAAGTTAGTATCGTTTCATTTTAAACTCGATAACGAGATTTTTTATTTAAAAAAAATCTCGTTTTTTTTATGCCGCATTATATTCCTTATATTGTAATTCATATAGTTTTGCATAAATACCCTTGTTTTCTAATAATTCTTGATGTGTGCCAATTTCTCTAATTTGCCCTTTGTGTAAGACAATTATTTTGTTCGCTCTTTTGATTGTTGATAATCTATGAGCAATCACGATAGAAGTTCTATTTTTTAAGAGAATTTCAAGAGATGATTCAATTAATTTTTCGGTTTCTGTATCAATGCTTGATGTAGCTTCATCGAGTATTAATAACTCTGGATTCGATGCATAAGCTCTGCAAAATGAAATTAGTTGCGCCTGGCCTGACGATAAAGTCTCGCCACGCTCTTTAACTTGGGTCATAAATTTTTCAGGTAAATTTTCTATAAAAGACAAAGCACCCAAAGCGCGAGCTGATTCTTTAATTTGTTCTTTGCTAATTTCACTATTTCCCATAGAAATATTTTCAGATACCGTTCTCGAAAATAGGAAAACATCCTGCATAACAAGTGCAATTTTACTCCTTAAAGAATTTTGTTTAATTTCTCGAATATCAATCCCATCAATTAAAATTTTTCCCCTTTGAAAATCATAAAATCTACATAAAAGATTTATCATTGACGACTTGCCCGAACCCGTTGCTCCTACGATTGCTACTGTCTCACCTTTTTTAATTTCAAAATTAATATTTTTTAACACCCATTTTTCTTTATCATAAGTAAAAGAAACATCATCGAATACAATATTTGATTTTATTCTATCAAAATCGCGCGCCGAGGGCGAATCAATTAAAAAATCTTCTGTATCGAGTAATGAAAAAATCCTTCCCGACGATGCCATAGCATTTTGCAAAGTAGTATATTTCTCACTTAAATCGCGTACCGGTCTGAAAAACATTTCAGAATATTGGATAAAAGCGATTAAAACACCCACAGTCATCACTCCCGACAATATATTTGCACCAGCATACCACAATATTAATCCGAGAGCAATTGCACTTATCATTTCGATAGCTGGATAAAAAATTGCATAATAAAATATTGTTCTGATGTTTAATTCACGTGTTTGTAAATTAGTTTCATTAAATTTATTTGTCATACGATTTTCTTGAACAAATAACTTGACTGTATTTATACCTGTAATAAACTCATTCAAAAACGAGTTCATTTTTGATACTTCTATCCTTAAATCTCTAAAAAGCACTCTTACTTTTGAGCGAAATAATGCTGTTGCTATGAGTAAAAGAGGTAAACTTGTTAATATAAGAAGTGCAAGCTCCCAATTTGTATAGAACATAAATCCAATTATCCAAAATATTAACATTATATCAGCAAGCATCATCACAAGACCAGAGGAAAAAAGTTGATTTAATACTTCCACATCATTAGTAACCCTTGTAACTAACGTGCCTACATAATGTTTATCATAATATGATAAAGATAATTTCTGAATATGATCGAATAATTTAGTTCTAATATCATTAAGAACATTCTGACCGACCCATTGCATAATATATGTCATTCCAACTCTTAATGTACCATTAACAACGAGTAATGCAAAAATTGCAACTATCATTAATAATAGCCCATTTTTATCATTTTTAGCAATATAATCATCAATTGCGATTTTATTTAGAAAAGGACGTAATGGACCTAATGCGGCAACAAAAATCGTAAAAAGTATTGCAATTATTACATATTTTCGATAAGGCTTTAGAAATTTTATTAAGCGTTTTATTAATTTATAATCTATAGATTGAAATTCAGCTCCAAAAGAATCGCCACGCATTTTTTAAATTTTAATAATTTGAATAAATAACTATATAAATAAATACGTTTAATATAGAATTTTAATATTATTCGTTGTTAAATTCAAATATTGAATTAGAAAATATTAACAATTGAATTATGCTTATTTATAGCTTAAATTAGTGTATTCATATATTATCTATACATATACTTCAAAGGTTGTTGCAAGAAAACATCCATTTTATGTGGTTAAGCGGTATGCAAACCCCAGATCATAATACAATAAATAGATTTAGAAGTGAGAAGTTAAAAAATACTTTAAAACAAATATTTTCCGAAGTAGTGATGATGATGCATCAGTCTGGATATTTGGATATAAAGGAAATCTATACCGATGGAAGCAAGATAGAAGCAAATGCAAATCGTTATACATTTGTTTGGGGTAGATCAATAAAGACAAGACGAGAAAAAATCTTAATTCAAATACAGCAATTGTGGCAATATGCAGAAAATGTAGCCTTGCGAGAATTGTCGGATACAATTAGTTCATACCCATCATCTACCCATACCTTTTCTAATACAACAGAATCTATATAACTTGCAGAATCTCGATATA
>JARKQC010000185.1 GCA_029974985.1 Bacteroidota bacterium
TTATATTTCCTTCATTTTTTCATAAAAATCTACCACTATAAATTATTTAAATATTTTATATTTTAAATAATACTAATTTTATTGCAATATTGGTTTAATAGTAATAATTATATACTTTAATTTACAAATATAAAGCTTAACTATATGATTATATTAAAATTTATCTTATAATTTTTTTATTTATTTATATTAAATCTAAACGGGGAATGTTGTGTTTTTTGGAAAAAATATTCTTGTTGTTGGTGCAGGGAATGCAGGAAGACCAGTAGCTAATCTTTTTAATTATTTAGAAAAGAATGTTATTGTTACTGACTCCAATTCATTTGACAACCTTCCTAAAAAAGCACAAAAAAAGATAGAATTACTTGAAAATAGAGGTATTACTTTTGAATTAGGAGATCATAATGATGATCTTTTAGATTTTCCTGATGCTGTTTATATATCTCCCAATATTCCAAAAACTGCTGATTTTGTAAAAAAGATTTATGAACTTTCTTCTAAAGGAAAGTTTGATATTATTGAAAATAAAGATGTTGGAAATATTTTAAATTCACTGATAGCTATACCTATGGTTGGGATAGCTGGAACTGATGGTAAGACTACTACAACCAATATGATTAATTTTGCTTTGAAAGATAAGTTTAATACTCTTATTTTTTCATCTCTTCAGGATTCTTTAGTTATTGAAGGGTTAGTTGAAATGGTAGTTAATTCTGAATGTGAAAATAAGGATTTAGCTATTTTTGAACTTCCTCATGGAACTATTAGGATGGCTGATGGTCTTGAACTTGATTTTTGTGTTATTACTAATTTAACACCTGATCATATGGATGAATTTGAAAATTATGAGGATTATATTACTAGGAATATAGCTATTGAGAAACTTCTTAAAAAGAATGGCTTGGTTCTTGCTAATGGTGATGATCCAATTATTAGTAGTAGATTAGATACATTTAATCATGATTATATTGTGTATGGTCTTCAAAATCCTCAAACTGTAGAGTTTGAGGGTAATACTTACTATAATGATAATGTTGATTATGATATAGTAGCTACTAATATTAAGCTTAATGGTTTAGATGGGTCAAGTTATAAGATTAAGTCTGGAGATATTTTAACTTTAGTTTGTAATAATTGTGGTAAAATTAATTATGATTTGAATAATTTTAATTTAGATAATCTTGATTCAGATAGTTTTGATTTAAATGATTCTGATTCAGATGATTCTGATTCAGATAATCTTGATTCAGATGATTTTGATTTAGGGATTTGTAAGTGTGATAATTATTCTAGAAAAGTAATACCTTCTTTTGAAAGAGAAGTTAATATTAAGGTTCCTGGTTTGATTAATGTCGAAAACTCTCTTGCTACAAT
>JARKQC010000206.1 GCA_029974985.1 Bacteroidota bacterium
ATCACTAATAAGTGGCCTACTTTCTGCCGGAATGGCAGTAATTTTTTTTGAAAAAAAATAAGCCAGCCTATTCCTGAGCGTAACATGTCAACCTTTTTTGGCATGTTTTGCCCCGGAATAACTGGCCTACTTTGCTCCGGAATGGGTGGCCTACTTTAGTCCGGATTATTCATCCAAATTGCGGTTTAAGTTGTTATCTTGGTGAGGCATACATTCTTTCAAAGCCAAATTCTAAGGGCTTTGACAACCTTGTTGATGGCCTATACCAATTATTATTTGATGAAAAAGAGAAGTTTAATAACGACAAAAAATGCTCTTTTTGGGGATGGGAAAAAAATCCAACAATTGGTTCGAAATTCCCTCTGGATTGGGATGATACTGCAAAAGCAATTGATTTTATTAAAGCAGCAGACAATTATAAGAAAATTGCAGTAGATGTTGATGAAATATTACCTAAATCAAAGACTTTGAATCAAATTTTCAAGAATTCTATTTTTGAAAATAAAAATATTGGCATTGATAAAAATAATGCAAACATTTCATGTCCTTATAAAAAGGCCTTATTTGTTTTTTTTGGTCAAGGGTCTGAAAAGTATAACAGCAATCTACGTGATGATCCTATGGTTACTGTAACGACTTTGCGTATGCTTGCGATGCATTACCCTGAAATAATTAATGAAAATCGACAAATAGTAAAATCCTTATTATTAAGGTTGCTTTTTACACTTGATTATTTATTAAAAAATAATTTGTATTTCAAAGATATATCTCGCTACTATTTTTCTTTAGGTCATTTTGCATTTCGTTTAATTGAATGTGTAGAATTACTAAGCAGCATAGGTTTTCTATTCAATAAAAGTAAATTTACTTCCAACAAAAATATCAAATCAAAAATTGAAGAATCATACTCATTAATAAACGATTCAAGCACAATTCATGATGATGGTTACATTGAGAACTTTTGGTGGTATTTAATTGGTTTAAAAATTGAACTAATTACTATTCAAAGTGATTTTCATGCAAAAGCTGTTGATCTTTACAACTTGCCTGATAGAGTAATATACCAGCATCGTGGTTTAGGTCATCAATATTTTTCGCCCGGTTGGGAAAATAAACTGATTTTATTTGAGATAGATAAACACAACGATTCGATAAGTAAAAACAATGAAAAGAATTTTTCTGGGCTACGTTATCTAAAAAAAACCAGCTTGCCAATATTTGCCTTAATATCTTTTATTATCTATAATGCAGGTTATTGGTTAAATCAAGATAAGATTCTTGAAAACCTAAAGCTTAAGGAGATATTATTTCATGATTTTGCAGAAGTTGAAACAGTTTTTAGTGTGGTTATTTTTATGTTTATTGGCTTGAAATTATATCTGCATGCCTGGGCGATTGAAGAAACCTACTTTACAAATCGTATAATTGCTCCTATAAAAAATGATAGACAGCGTAAATATATTTGCAATACTGAGCTAATTTTTAGATTTGTATGGACAACATTAATAATGTTTTTTCCTATCTATTTTAGTGAGGAATCTCAAATGATTAAAATTCCTTTCTTAAGTTATATTAATGTTACATGGTATTTATACATTGCAATTATTTTTGCACTGATTCTTTTATGGAATATTCCAGTCTATATTGGTTTTAGTGAACTTTATTCTGTTCGTAAAATAAAAATCCCTCAAAAAATTACATTATATTGGTTCAAGTTTGATATCTATATTGCAATTGCTTCGGTTGTCTTAGCATCTTTCATAAATTTAAACTTCCAAAAACAGATTGAATCTTGGGGTGATATTATATTCTTTTTCCTAATATTAATAATTTCCATTTTATCAGCTTTTCAGATACTATTTTTCTCTAAACTAATATTTTCTAACAGAATTACATATAAATATGATTCTTAATCCATCCACAATTGCAAGCACATTGCCAAAGCCCCACGAGCCAACGCTACAACCAAAGCTTTGCCAAAGAGCTTGCAAAGCCAACACGCCTAGAAAAATTGTTTTAAAAAATTTGCCGACACTTAAAAAAATAAAAAACGCAGACACACGAGCCGACAGAAAAGAAAGAAAGTAGAATGAAAATGACTGGGAAACTGAATAACGAAAATGGTTTACAAGACTGGAAGACAGAACACCAGGCGGTAACAGGCGGTATATTTTATTGCCGAGATAGTGCAGGTTTCAGCGTTTTAACATCTAATAAACTTTCGTGTAACTTGACAGTACAGTGCTTCGAAATCGGCAACAAAAACATACCGCCAAACCGTTACCAAACATATTAAAAACGAATTTTCAACCTAATTTCTAAAGACTTACACTATGAAAAAGTATTTATTCTATTTACTGACATTTTTCTGTTTACTTGAACATCTTGGAGCTCAAGAAGTAAATTGGCTTTTCAGAGAAGGTGGAGCATCTTATGAGCGTTCACAATCCATAACCGTTGATCAAAATAACTTTATCTATGTTACAGGCGGTTATAATGGCAATGCCCAAATAGGCCAGCAAACACTACCAATTTATGGTGATGAAGATATTTTTGTTTCAAAATACGATCAAAATGGAAATCCTGAATGGGTTGTTACTGCCGGTGGCTCAGGACAAGATCTACCTTTTTCAATCAATCTTGACAGCGATTTTAATGTTTATGTCACAGGTTTTTTTAATGAACCTTGTACTTTTGGGGATACTACTTTAACAGGAATGGAAAATGATCAAATTTTCCTAGTAAAATATAATAATGAAGGAGTTTTTCAGTGGGCAAGGCAAGGTGGTAGTTATAATCAAAATTGGGGTAAATCAGTGATCGTTGACTCTAATAACAATATTATTATTGCCGGATCAATAGGTGCTAATGCAACTTTTGGGGATACAACAATTTTGGGGTCATATACATTGTTCATCGCAAAATACAATAGTAATGGCGATCTGCTGTATGCAAAATCAGGAGATGGTTATGCCGGAATTAATGCGATTTGTGCCGATGAGAACAACAATATGTTTGCAACCGGGAATTACCATGGTGAATTAGTTCTCGACAGCATCTCAACCAACAGCAATTCTATATATAGTTTTTTTATAGCCTGTTTTAATCCCAATGGGAAAACACAATGGGTTTATGATGGCGGAGGTCAGGCTTCAGGCGATGGCACATCAATAATTGTTGACAACAATAACGATATATGTTTTACTTACTTGTTTTATGATTCAACCGTAATTGAAGGAAACCATTACAATTCAAATGGTAATTATGATCTGATTTTAGGGAAAATAAGTAATTCTGGGAATTTAATTTGGCAAAAACATATTGGGGGGCATAACTTATGGCACGATAAAACAATCACCATTGACAATTTTAATAACATTTATCTAACTGGCAGTCTTGCCGGTACTGATTATTTTGAAGGCATTCCATTTACTGCTCAGGAAGAAGATGTTTTTGTAGCTAAGTTTAACCCTGAGGGAGGCTTTAATTGGCTGATACAAGGCAATGGGATAGATCAGGATCAGGGATCAGGTATTTATCTTCATGAACCAAGTGGCAATATTTATTCTACAGGAAGCTTCAATTATACATTGGAATTAGACGGTAAAACTGTAACAGCTAACGGAGATGCAGATTTCTTTTTAAGTGAAATCTCCCTGATAACTGGCTTGAATGAAACAAAAGCAGATCAGGCGTTTCTTCTGTATCCTAACCCGACAAATGGAAGAATCAGGAGTAAGGTCGGAAATATTGAATCTATTGAAGTTCTTAATGAACTGGGAGAAATTGTGATGAAGCAATTGGGTACTAATGAAATAGATTTAAAGAATATGCCTACAGGAATATACTTTGTTAAACTAAAAACACAATCAGTAACAATAGTCGAAAAAGTATTAAAACAATAAAAATACGTTTGGTAACAGCACCTACCCACAATAGGCGGGATGGTGCAAATAGGAAGTTTAGTAATTCTTTTCAAACTTACACTTTCTTGTCAAATTTGTAGTTTCTTAGCCGCCTACTGTGGGTAGCTGCAAACCGTTGTGTGTAATTTGAGCCCACCGTGAAGACATGAAAATACAGGTACAAGAAATAGTCAACAGCTTAAATAATGGAAGTTCAGAAAAACTGGCGGGCATTAGCGGGAAAAACCGCGTGAAAGTTCACTTTCAAAAGCGT
>JARKQC010000230.1 GCA_029974985.1 Bacteroidota bacterium
TTTCCCATGTTATCGTATTCTTCATTTATCTCAGAAATGTTGACCATACTGTTTAAAATATTAAGCACTCTGTCATTGAAATCCTGTAAAATTAGTCTTCTACCATTAATTGCTTTAACTAAATCTTTTTCAATTTTTTTAAACTTAGAAATATCTGAAATTAGCGTTATAGCTGCTATTATATTTCCAGATTCGCCAAATATTGGTAAAGAGTCTGTTATAATCCGTTTTTCTTTATTAGTTCCAGAATCCACGATTAATTCTAAACCTTTAATATTCTCGCCTTTAATAGATTTCATGGTAGGAAAATCTTCATAATCCAATTTTTTACCATTAGACTCATATAAATTAATTTTTTTGATATCACCGGTACTCAATATTTTTGGTTTCACAGCATTTTTTTCATCAAAATTAAAAATCTTCATAAATTCTTTGTTCACCAGAATTTCAGACCTATTCCATCTATTCAGAATAATAACTCCACAAGGAACTATATTTAATAATATAGTTAACCAATCAAGTTCATTTTTAGTATTATTGTAATCAAAAAATTTAAAACCATTTTTTCCCTCAGTTTTATTGATCATACTCTCACATAGCTATTTTTATTCTTTTAAATGGAAATTTAACAATATAATCCCTCAGTTAAATGGTATTCAGTTGATTTTTTAGCTTATTTCTACTTTAATTGCTTGTTGATATGTAATTGCTTGTTGATAGGGACTATAGATATTCCTTGTCTTATTCCTTGTGTCTTTGAAATTTATATCTAAATTTTTTATCTGTATTTTTTAATAATCCAATTTGCTTTTTTTACATAAACCACAGGAACACCTAACTGCAAGGACATTTTTACTCTCAGATGATTATGAATCCTATGCTCCTTCGTGATTTTATGCTATACATTTGAATTTTTAATCATTCTATCAAAAAAAGAGTATTGATAATTCTTTAATTAAATTGGGATATACCTTGAACAAATAAACTCAGGATCACTATGAAAACCAATGTTTCGTCGAGAATCTTCATAATAAGCATCTTATTAATTGGCTTAATTATTTTATGCTTATATTATTCCTTTGAATATGAAAAAAATAGGGAATATCCATCTTATGAGACTATATT
>JARKQC010000276.1 GCA_029974985.1 Bacteroidota bacterium
CGAAAGAATGAAATAATACATTTTATTAAAAAAATAAATTAACTTAATATAATATGAGTGATACCATGAAAATTCCTCCGGAAATTATGGAATGGCAAAGAGAGGATAAGATCGACGAAAACCTGACAGATAATGACGTAGACGGAATTGAAGACATAATACACTAGATCTACCTATTGAAAATCAATTGTTCTTATGAAAATATTTCCAATTATTTTGGTATTGTCAATAAACGACGTAATTATATCATGGGCTGTTTTTTACCTTCTTTTGCACGAAAAGAGAATTCACTAATTAAAATGGCTAGCGAAAATATGAAAAATCCCATTATTCCCAGACCATTCGGTGATACGTTTTGTTACGGGGAGTACTGTTTGTTATATTTGTATCTAGAGGTTATTTACTCGATGTATTCGGAGCGGAAGTTGAATTATGGGGATTTAAGGAATATTTATTTGAGTGGTTTAGATTTCCGCCTGGTTTTTGCCCTGGAAAATTTTGAGTGTGTTTTACAGACACCGGAACCCACACCTGATTTTTTTCAAAGACTTAGGAAAATGCATTTTGTGGATAAACAGTCCGAAAAACTTTTTATAAAAATTAGCATGCTTAAAAGAGCCACACTACACAATGTATTGGGGTATTTCTTTTTTTCCAGCTTCCAATTATCTGAAATGATTTTACTTACAGTACTTGCCGGATGTAGTGCTGCAGGAGATAATCGGGATAAAGTCAACGCATACGACGGTGTAAGGGCAAATTTAGCCTATCTCAAACTTATAAGGACTGATATTACTCAATATAAAGCCCCGGGTATTCCGAAAACTGAAGTATACGATGATCTAAATGGCGAAAATCAGAGTGCGGGTCTGGAAAAAGAAAAAGGTTATCTACTTTGTGAACAGTGCCTGGGGGTTTACCACCTTGAACCGGGTGAATCTCCTGAAGATTTTGAAACCTGTCGGTGTGGGGGGAAACTAATATATTTTGAGAACTTTTTCGAGTTGGAAAATGAGCTACTCCGCCAAAAAATAGATATATAAACTATTGTGGGTTGCTAGTTTAATGATTTCCAATAATCATCAGCATCAGATTAATTGATTTAAAAAGAATTATTATCAGGACGACCAGGGATTAAGGGGGTTAAAATATTTTTAGTAGGGTATATGAATTGCAGTTTCGTAAAGCATTGGATCGTATTGAAAATGAAGATGTTGATGGTTTAGATGAAATTGTATATTTAATGAAAATAACAAGGGATTCTGGAATATACAATGAATTAAAAAGAGCATTTAAAATAAATCTACATC
>JARKQC010000292.1 GCA_029974985.1 Bacteroidota bacterium
ATTGCATGATGAGATACCAACAATAAAAATTATTGATAATAAAGCAATTTTCAAATTTTTCAAGCTCATATTTGCCCTTATATTTCCTACTCATTTGGCTTTTCGGATACGCCCCGTTTTAAATGGTCTCTGGTCTCCATATTTATTAAATCTTAGGTTAAATTTATTATAACAAATTAAAATTGATATAATAAATAAATCATAATTTTAATGAATAGAAAAAATTATTTAAGACAAAAATAATATTATTTTTAGATATGTTAATTTTTTTTTTAAATTATATGCAACTATTGGTATAAAAATGGTTTGGTATTAGTTGGTGATTTGTCAATTAAGACTTATTGCAAAATTTTCGATATTTTAATCGGTTCTTTAAGTCCAATTATCAATCCAAAACAACCTAATGTTATCTTTTAAAACTGCAACTTTCTCGCTATTATGACGGATTTTTAGCGATAAACTTCAACCGAAGAACGGACTTTCATTTTACCGAAAATGTTCAATCGAAGATATTTACCCGCCATTGTGGCAAACTGGCTGTTGTAGCACGTTTTCCTTTATTCATCTTAGCTTGACATTGCTTTCAGATTTCTCATTGTGTCAGTTGCAATGTCTTTGTTATAGTTCTTCACAAGACCTGGAAGTCTGAACAGGTCAATCACCCACCAAATAAAAAATCCGCCAAATGTTAACCAAAAAACTACTTGAAGTCCCCATTTTCTAAGATATCCGTAGTGCATTGCCAATACAATTATCAAAAACAGGTAAGCGATTCCAAGAGATTTTGCTTTTCTTTTGTATTCTTCGACAAATTCTTCTTGTTTCTGAGCAGGCATTTTTGCCAATTCATTTTTTACCATTGATGGTAAATTGTCAGCAACTGATGCTGAAATGTAAAGTTTTGATTCTTGTTCCATTTTAAATCCTTTGTTTAGTTAAATCCTACTCGTAAGGTTTTTCGGTAACACCCCGTTTCAATGGTACGGCTCCATATTTTTTAATATTTTCATTTTACCTGTCAGTTACGAACTGTCAAAACAAACTTTTGGTGGCTCTCTTGTTTGTTCGCGTTTCGTCATCTTAAATGTGCTATAACGGCTGCGTGTATGAAACGTTTGGCATTTCGAAGCGATTTCCTATCAAGTTACATCTACTTTTGATACGAGCTGTGCCGCTTGATAAACCACTGACTGCCAAATGTTTTATACACGTTGTTATGCCTTCGTGCTTTGTTTTCATCCGAATATTGTCAATTGTTTTTCTTTCTTTGGTGTCATTTCGTCTATGAAATTTTCCCAATGTGATAAGTTAATATTCAAACTATACTTGTCATTTAAGAAAATTATTTGCTCTTCAATTTCAGTTTGGGAAATTAAATTGGTAAGGTTTAATAAATCTAAACGCATTAAAAGGTCTTTGGTAAAGACTCTTTTTGCATCGGAAAAAGTAATTGATTTTAAAAATGCTTCAGTCGTTTTAGAATTTAGCAGAATAATAGCATATACGGCATATTCTATTCTGTCAAAACCAATAAAATAACAAGTGTCATCCAACATTACAGGTTTGTCGTTTTGTGGCAATACTAATGTAAAATGATATGTTTTATATAACCCTGAAATTGCAACCTTAAATGGTTTAAATGAATAATCCCCGATGCCAAATATTGAAAATAATGGTTTTCCATTATAAATACTTGATTTTCTTGCTTGAAAATTAGAAATATTCTTTTTTAAATATGAATATGTTTCGGGGTATAAATGCTGAATATATGAAGTTTCTTGTCCAACTTTTGTTTGTGTGACAATAGTATGTTTTCTTGTACTTTTTATAACTGTATTTTTTAAATCAGAACTTTTTAATAAGCCATAAACCAAATCTTCTTCGAGTTTA
>JARKQC010000293.1 GCA_029974985.1 Bacteroidota bacterium
ATTGCATGATGAGATACCAACAATAAAAATTATTGATAATAAAGCAATTTTCAAATTTTTCAAGCTCATATTTGCCCTTATATTTCCTACTCATTTGGCTTTTCGGATACGCCCCGTTTTAAATGGTCTCTGGTCTCCATAATTATTAATTTTTTGATTTAATATATTATAACAATTAAAAATGATATACTAAATAAATCATAATTTTAATGAATAGAAAAAATTATTTAAGACAAAAATAATATTATTTTTAGATATAATAAAAAAATTATTACAAAAGAATTTTGTTCTAATGCTGAATGGATTTACCGAAGCCGTATAAAGTTTAGCTATGCGAGAACAAATTTTATTATAAGTGTTATTTAAGTTTTCAAAGATACTAAATAAAAAAATAGCCTATAATTTCTACATAGGCTATTTAAATATAAATATTGGAAGTTACACTTTTTTTGTTGTTCTCGTAAGATTTATATTATTACATTTTCCTTTCAAATTACCCATTAGATTGCTGTATACTTCAATTTCGTTACTACTTGTTATTGATATTTGACCGTTGTTATTTACCACATTAATTGTCTTGGTAGCATCTCGTTTAGATACTAAACTATTTCCTACCACCATTATAGCCATTTCATCAGATAAAAGTTTATCATTTTCTGTTATTCCAGCGGAACTAATTGGCCATGGTCCTAATTTGTATGTTCCTGTTTTAGGCATATCTTTACCTAATAGGACAAATGTAATCATTTCAGCAGCCGCCTGAGCACTTAAATTATAAAATGAAAAATATGTATATTGTGTGTTTGTCCAAATGTGAGATTGATCTTTATAATTAATTTTTACATACTGATGTGTATAGTTATTTATTGCATTCGTTTCAGTATTTATAAAGGTATAGCCACCAGAGGATTCATAAGTAATTGTGGTGGATGTTACTGAATCAATTACAGAAGTATTCGGACTATTTGGGGATTTATCTTCTTCATTGCATGATGAGATACCAACAATAAAAATTATTGATAATAAAGCAATTTTCAAATTTTTCAAGCTCATATTTGCCCTTATATTTCCTACTCATTTGGCTTTTC
>JARKQC010000331.1 GCA_029974985.1 Bacteroidota bacterium
AACATTTTAATTACGAACACTTTATACTACTTAATTACGAGCACCTTATACGACAGCGCTTTGATAATCAGCCTGATGTTTAGGCCGATCCGCATAAAAGTCGTTTTGCGTTTTAGCTGGAATGGTTTAATTAATGTTAGAAATATCAAAGGGTCAAATTCGTGCTTAGCTTTATTAGCAATAAGCTTTTAAGAATTATAATAATAGTTCTCTTATCTGCTTTAATTGTAATTAGTCTATGTTTCATATTTTATAAGCCATTACATGTAGTATCACCAAAGATTTATGGATTGAGAAAAATAGGACCTAAATTATATATTGATAATATAGACAAAAGAAATGACGCACTTATTCAATATAATAATTCAATTCAAGAATTATCTACTATTGGATTCAAATATGAAAAATATCCAACAATTATATTTTGCTATGATAATAAATCATACGAGAGATTTGGATTTAAAGAATCAGCTGCTCGATCTATTGAAGGAATTGCAATTATCTTAGGTCCTCGTGGTATAACAGAAACCTATTTCTTAAAACATGAACTTATACATTATTGGCAGGAAAAAAATCTAGGAATATTTTATAATTTAAACTATCCAAAACGGATAATAGAGGGAATGGCTTATTCGATTAGTAATGATTTAAGGCATCCGTTGGAAGAACCATGGGAAGACTATAGAAATAAATTTGAAGATTGGTACAATTCAGGTACAATTCAATAGATAAAAATAATTTGATATTTGAGATAAGAAAAAGCTTTTATAAGAAAATATTAAGAAATTAAAATATAATATAGAATGTAATAAAGGCATACTGTGAAAAAAAGGGGAATTTCTAACACATGCTTCAACCTGATAAAAAGAGCCTGTAAATATTTTTGTGTAAACGGCTCGATTCATAGCGGCACCCGGTCGCCATAGAGAATCGCAAATTGATTCATCGCCGAACCCCAGTCACGTATCGGCATCGTCCATCTTTTCGATATGTTCTGCAAGGCCATG
>JARKQC010000332.1 GCA_029974985.1 Bacteroidota bacterium
TACATTTTAAAATATTAATTTAGATAAAATAGGGTAACTAGAATAATATAAAAATAAAAAAAAAATTATAGTATCCATTTTTCAGGATACCTAAGCTAATTAGTTATGTTTTTATAAACTGATATAAATTTACCAAAGGGGTCTTGAAAATATAAATCCACAACATTATGCATTGTAAACCAATAATCTAGTTCATTTCCCCCCACACCAATATCGCATACATTTAAAATGTTAAATGAACCTATTCTAAAATCAAGCCGAATAATATGATTTTTTACTTCATCTAAAAAACAAATATTATCCTTATTAATTACATCAAAATTACTTTTATATAATTTATTATTAGTTATTAGTTTTTTTAAATTTTTATCAGCTATTATAACAGCTTCAGGAACATTTATAAGAAAATTTATCAACTCATCAATAGTATCCTCCTCAATAACGTTTATACAACCCCCTCCCCCATATGCATAATAAATCAAAAAATTTGTAATATACTCATTTTCTTTATAAATTATATTTTTTATTAATTCATCTACTTTTTCCACCACTGCTTGCTTATTTTTAAAATCAACCATTCTAAACCCCTTACCAATAGAATCTTCCTTTTTTGATATATAACAATCAAAATCTGAACTATTAAAAGAAAAATTAACAACTTTTCTAATAGGGGAAATTTCATCTACATAACTACAAAACTTAGTAGCAATTTCACCTTTTGACTCCCAAGTAAAATTTTTCCAGTTTTCTATTATTCTACATACCATATCTTCTAAAAATTTTTCATGTTTACTATTATTCATTTTTTATCACTCAATTAAATGAGACAACAATTTATAAATATAATAAGAAAATAAAATATTAAATGCAAGTTGAAGAAATTATTGGCTAAAAATAATTATTTTATTAGTCAATATATCCTTCTAATATCCTATTTCTTTATATATTCGTATTATTGCTTATTCTTTACTAATTTGCTACTAAAAAGAATAATTTTCTTATTATTTATTAATTAGAAAAAATAGTACATATTTTCACCCGTAACTAGTAACACATACTTATTTTTTTAAACAAATCAGAAAAACTTATTCTAATCAGTAATATAATGGTATGTTGCACCCAGTATATAAACTTACCTTCATTTAAACTATAAAAAACAATTCAGACCAATATTAACCTTTAACAGCACTAACCGTAACTAATACCAACTATAAACCAACATCATAGCCATAAGATAAAAAAAATTAGTATATAAAAATTACTTATAATTAATAAAAATAAAAAATAATTTAATCTATTTACTAAATACGATTAGTAAAAATATTTATTAAATAAAAAAATAATAAAAGCTATTGAAAAACATTACCCCAAAAAAATTTCTAGCATAGGTTTATAATTTTTCTTCTTTTACAACATTCCTACTTTTTCATAATTTAAATTTTATACTTAAATATTTTTTTTATAGAAAAAAATATTTAAAAATTAAATAATTTTATAAAATTAAAAAAAACTACCAATCTTCTAAAAAAAAATAATTATTAAACTCTAATATAATATATAACTTATAAAATATAAATTAACGATTTAAAAATTAAAAAAATTAATAAATAAACGCAATTAAGAAAATTAAAAGATTATTAGTTGAAAATAAAGATTTAATCTAAAAAATACTTTATATTATTAAAATTTTGTTTCAAAAATCAAAAACTTAATTATGTTTAATATAATAATAGTAACTTTTGAAAAAATGAAACAAAAATCTGTTTAAATCAATTATTTTTTATATCTTTTTTTATATAATCTTCTAAATGTTGATAAAGAGTTTAATTCGGCATTTTTCATCAAACTACTATTGTTTCTATTTAAATAAATAAAAATATTGGGTAGCTTACAGTTATATTTATGTTGATATCTTTTAGACATATATTTTCTTGCTAATTTAAGAGCTTTATCTAGGGATTTTTTCTTGTTAACCTTTAAAATTCTCTTTTCAATTTCCTTTTTAATTTCTTCTTCTGTTTTACGACTAAGATCAGATAATCTATTAACTTCTTCAAAGTCAAAAGGTTTATCTAAAAACACGGTTTTAAGAAAATGATTAATAATAGTGGGGAAAATATTTTCTTGGGAATATTCATGCATATTAATCTCAGCAACCCTTTTAAAATACTTATTCATATGTTCTGGTAAATATCCTTCAAGGATAGTAAGCCTCTTTTCAATATGTGGCATGTTACGGAAAATTACTTGCTCCATTTCACTATTAATTTGATGATTTATTATTTCATTAAAACGCTCATCATTAAAAGTTAACCTAGAATAACCTCCTTTTAGCTTTTTAAGCTCATAAAAAGATTTATCTCCATCTAAGTATCTATAAAGGTTATATTTAGATGGTGAAGGATGTCTGTCAGTTCCAACAATATATAATATATCACAATCATTTAACTCAGATCTGCCACGAATATTGCCAAAAGGAAGAGTGAGGATATTTTCTAATCGTTTTTTCAAAAGAGCCATTATAGGAATAGGATCTTCAATACCTTCTATCTCAAGTGACTGATAAGAAACAACACCCCAATCTACATTTTTCAATTTTTTAAACTCTTGAACATACTGGCTAGTTTCAATTACAGGAGTATAAGACACATCATCAAGAATATCATCAAGATCATCATCAAGATATCTATCTTGTAATGTAGACCTTGAAGCATTAACAGTTTTACCACCTCTAAGTATTCTAAGTAATGAAGAATCATTATCCAATAAATCATCATCTAATTTTATATTTTTAAAACCTTTTTTTTCTTTAATTTTTTCAACTATAGGTTTGAGTGGTGTGGCATCAAGTAAAATTATCTTATGATCACTCATTCTTTCAAATAAAATATCAATATACAATTTTTCATAAGTGAAATAATTTAAATTACACCAATTGCCTTTTTCAGGTAAAGGAGCAGGTTTTTCATCTAGATAATCATATATTTCGATATTATCTTTTATTTTATTGAGAAATATTTCAAAATAAATCTTATAATCAAACTCACCAAATAAGCTAAAATCAAAATCCAATCTCTTAAAAAAAGAATAAGTATAAGTCTCTCCATCTCTAAAAATGTTTTTAATAAATTTTATATGATGAATAAAATCTTGATTATCAACAATAGTAACGTCTGCTAATGGTTCTTTTAATTTAATTATTTTATTAAGTAATTTACGTTCATTAGGTGTTAATTTTTTGAAATTTATTTTATGTAATTTTTCTAATTTTTCATCATAAACAATATTCCTCGGTTCACCGTCAGTATCTATACTCGCATCGTGCTTATGGAATATCTTTAAATGCTCATTTTCATTAGGATTATCTACAATAGCTGTTACAATATTCTTTTTATTCATTAAAATTAAATTATTACCTAACAAACTTACTCTTTGATCCTGCCACTTGCAATTATCATAATATTTACAATTTTTACAAATATTAATGCCATTATTATATTTAAATTCTGTAAGATCGAAAAATTTCTTACCCTCTTCTTTAATTATTTCCTTTTTATTATTAAGAATATAGCACAAATCTTTTTTACTTTGCCAGTAATAAGGAGCTTTAAAATAATCATCAATTTCTCCTAAGTCAGCCATTATATCCTCAGCCTGATTTTTATTATCTACAAAAACAATAACAGGAATATCATTATCAACATGATAAAGAATAGTGTTAATAGTTTTACCAGTACGAGGAGGAGCAGTATTTAAAATAACATCATATTCAGGAATAAATTTTTCATTTAATTCCATTAATTTAGAATTAACTTTTTCCTGGTTTTTAGTTCTTTGACTCATATTAATAACACATTAATTTTATATATGAGTAAAAATAAAGTAATATATAAGGCATATTAAGAAGGGTTGGTTTATAATCCAATCTTTCTAATTATTATACTACTATTTTTTTACTATTTAATTTTTCCAAAATAATATATTATATTGAGAAAAAAATAATTCTCAATACCATCTACCTAAATGTTTCTAAACTCTAATATTTAAGTTTTCTTTCAAGAAATAAGCTATTAAAATAAATACAAAGGAATTGAAATCTTATAAATTGAAAAATTAAAGATTCTTAGCTAAACTTTATTTAATATTTCATTTATTTTATTTTCATTAATTCCTTGCTCACTTAATACATTTCTCAACTTATCATA
>JARKQC010000334.1 GCA_029974985.1 Bacteroidota bacterium
AAAAAGGTTATTCGACGTTAAGAGGAACGACCTTTGTTAGCTGACAAAACTCACTCGTCGTCGCGAGGAACGGCTTTTGTGTCGACACAAAAGCCACTCTCCCTTAAAAATAGTTATTAAAAAATGCAGAATGCCACATAATTTGTTAACAGAGTAGGTCATGTAAATAGTAAAAGGTCGGTCGTCAAAATGAAAAGTGACCATTTTGAGCACACAAATACAGTTTCTCATATTGGAAAGTACATTATGTGTGAACACAAAGGTCACTCGTCAAAATGGATAGTGACCAATGTTTTGACCCAAAACCTACTCGTCGCGTTAGAAAGTGTAAAAATCGATATAAAACAGCCGTTTCAGCTTAACGACTATATCTAAATGTAAATGAAAGTAAATATATTTACAAATTGAAATGAATGTGATATTATATAAATATTGAAGGTTATTTAAATAAGTTTACAAAAAACATAACAGGTTTTTGAAACCTGTTAGGTTTGCGATTCAATCAACTGAATGTTATTTGAATAATTATTTTTTTGAAAATTATTCCCGATTTATCTAATTGTATATTATTGGATATTAATAAAATAGAAATTAAAAAAGAAAACTTTTCAACATTATTGAAAAAAAATGTTTGATTATTTGGCCAATTAAGAAAAAAGCATTAAAATTGCATTGTATTGATCAATAATATTTTATTGGTGAATACAAAAGGTTACGCAGAGGCGTTGCCGGTTTTATTTACATATTGGTGACATAGGCTAAGCCATTGGTGTTGGTAGGCCCGCAGCAAATCGTAGGACGTAATCGCTTGAATATTAATAATAAAATTTTTAAAAATGTATAATTTATATTTAGACAGATTACATAAACTAGAATTTGCAGATTATGCTAAGGGCATTATTCGAATCATTGAAAAATATGATTTGGAAGCCCTTAAAATTGACGGTATTGCTAACCAATTATTGGCAAAGCAAGCCGAAGTAGAAGAACTGGTTGTTGCTTATGGCAAACATCCTTTGACGGAAAAAATCGAAGCCAGGCGAAAAAACAGAGATAAGATTGTATCGGCAATCGTCGATCATCTCTCCTCCGTGCAAACCGCATCCATCGATTCCACAAAGATGCAGTTGGATTTGGTGGCGCCTTTTGTGCATCGCCATTTCGACCATCTGAAAAAGGCAAATCAAA
>JARKQC010000337.1 GCA_029974985.1 Bacteroidota bacterium
AAAAATAATTTGCTTCTGTAAATAAAAATTGTTTCTTCGATATTTCTTTGATATAAAAGTATATAATTTTCTGAATTTAGGAAGTAGGCGAGAAAAGGAAATGTCAAAATTTGGAAATAAAAATAAGCAAAATAATCACCAATTGTCTGAATTAATCGGGCAATGCGGCTTGTTATTCCTATGTTTCTTATTGACTTATACATAATTGTCAAAATTTACAATATTCTATTAATTCTAAATTAAGAAATTATTTAATAACTACCAAATATTTTTTGGAAATAATTGAATATTTTTTTAATTTTCAAGAATTTCACAAATTTATATTAAGTAGTGGCAGGTTCCGAACCTGCCACTACGGTATTTCTACATCTTCACAAATTTCTCGACAATGGAGCAAGCTCCATTGCTACAAGTAATCCTGATGAAATACACACCTGCGGGCAAATGCGAAACATCAATTCTTACTCCTTCTCCATTTATAGAGAGGGCTGGGGTGAGGTCTTTGATTTCAATTCAGAAAACGAACCTTGTTGTTTTAAATAAGTAATTTGAATTAAGGACAAGAACTATCAACACATGGAATAGGAGCACCAGTTAAGCAATCAACCATGCCGGTTGTCTCTGATGAACATGAAGACATTTCTTCTCTATAAACACCTGAAATTTTAGGCATATATTGTGCCGGATAAATAGTGTCATCCCAAAAGTAAGAAATTACATAAACTTTTCGACAACATTTCTCACCACACTTTACATGTTTATTTACACTGTAATATGTGTGTGATTCATATATATAAAAGTCTTCATCAAATGTAACTCCGGCATCACAGCAACGGACTGAACTGGTTTCGTCGAGCTTAACATAGTATTTTAAATTAGCTTTACAATATGATTTTGATACAACATTCATACGAAAACTTACAGGCATTTGATAATGTGGTGCATTTAAAAGCACCCAACTTGCTTCTAATAGTGCTTTCATGGCTCCATCTGAAGCGTAAGTAGTATTCTCAAAAGTTGACCAGTCAAACTCAAGATAATCTGTTGCTTGTTTAACTTTTGCTCTTGCAGTTCCAGAAGCAATGTCTAAACCTACTTCTAAATAGTCATCACGCCAAACAGTAACATTCGGAGGAATACAACTTTCCTGACAGATAGATTTATTGAATGAAAATACAAATAAAAACATTATACAATACTTAAAATATTTTTTCATTATCTTACCTTTATTCCTTTATGAATTGAATATGTTGAAAAGAACCTGTACCGTAAGAGTACAACCGGATTGAATAGAATCCACGAATAAGAGAAGATACATCTATTTTCCCGGATTTTATTTCTCCGGTTAAGACAGAATTACCTAATAAATCATAAATTGTAAAATTATTAAATCCATTAGTGAAGTCTAAAGTTATAATTTCATTAACAGGATTTGGAAATAATTTTAAATTTATAACACTTTCTACAGCATCAACTGTTGACAGAATATCAACCGGTATTTTCAGGATTCCAAATTGAAATGCAATTATAATATTGTTTTCACTATCAATCTTCACAATATTAATTGGCAAACGTAATTGATTCAAATATACAGTATCATAAAATCCCCTGAAACCGTCCCCTAAAGTCTCTTTATTATAATTTTGATTAACCGGTATAAACAAAGAATTATCAAACACTTTGTTTATATCTAACTTGATCAAAATCATATCCTCACCCATCTCATAAAAACCGAAACCTGTGATAAAGTATTTATTGTCGGGAAGTTGAATTAATGAATTCACAGGGAAATGAGAATCATTGAAAATCGTTTTTCCTAATCCATCTTTTTCTTTAAATATTTTCCATTCATTATTTTCTAATAATGTCAAACCTCCGCAACAAGCCTTCAAATCCATTCCCGGAAGATTCTTCATTTGGTTGAAAAACCAAATCTTATCTTTTGTTTCTCTTAAAAAACCTGAATTTTTTAAGGTGAAATATTTATAGGTTGTATTTTCATGATAAATCGGTATCCTTTCAAAAGTTTTATCTTGTGATATGGTTAGCAACTGGTTTCTTAAAGTATCGGTAATATTTTTTTCATTAACAACAACAGCTTCAAATACCGAAACTGTTCCATCAGAATTTGCAATTAAGTTATTTGAAATTCCGATTGTTCCAAGACCATCACTAAAATCATTTTGATAAACCAATTCAATTTTATCATCAGTAATTCTGAATATTTCGCTTTTATGCTCTGATTTACTTACAAAATACTCAGAAGTTACCCAAACATTGTCGTAGTTATCTACAGCCATTTGTTTATAACGTCGAAATTCCTTGTATTTGTCATCGAAGTCAATTTCATACCACTTATTATTTCTGAATGTATATACAACATCCCCTGATAGCCAAATATTACCTCCCGAATCAATTTTGATTTTTGATTCTGAATTGATTTTTATCGGTTCATTTTTCCCATTTCTCTCAATCGAATCTGGAAGTTGATATAATTCATCATTTTGCAAAATTTTAACAATTCCGTGATTGAAATGACCTGTTGTATCCTTTTGATAGCCTGCAATTAAAATTCTATCATCTAAAACTTCAACAGCATAGATTAGCTTATAGCCTAAATTCTGCCCGGATATTTGAGGAACCAAAGCTGATACTTTAACAAAAGAAAGTATCATAACAAACAAAAAACTAATTATTTTCATCTACATTTCTCCTTTATTACTGACAACTTGATTTACATTCAACAGGTTCACCAGTTAAGCAGTCAATATAATTTGTTTGACTATTACATTCTGAACCGGGTACAGTTTGTTTTAGTATCTGATGTATGATTGGTTTCATACCAGGCGCAGGTGCAGAACCTGCAGTACACCCTACAAGATAGTAGGTCTTACAACAAGATGAACCACAATTTTCAGTCACCGTCTTAACGATTAGTTTATCATTACCGTTTATCATAAACTGAGGGGGTGGTCCTGGCCATTCTTCAGGAATACAAAGAAATTCCTGATCATTACTTACACGAAAGTAGCAACTGCGTTCTACAGTACATTCGACCACATCCGTGAAACTTATAGTTTTTGTACCTTCGTAAGGACATGGATAACGATCATAAATTATCTGTAGTATTAACAAACTTTTTAAATCATCATTACTTAGTTCAAAGTATCCCGAGGTATTGACTATTGAATTCCAATCAACAAATACATCAATGATTGAACCATTATTATGCCATTTGTAGTCAACCGAACCCAGATTTTCAGTGATAGAGAGCATAGGTTGTACAAATTCAGCATTATCAGAATTCCAACTTGAGGTCTCAGGCGGACATATTCCCTGTTGCGACTTAACAGAATTGAAACTTAAAAATATAGATATGACTATTATTGCAATTTTAAAATATCGCTTAGAAATACTGTACATATTTGAACCCATTATTAACTTGAACAAAATTTCTTAAAATAATCGCGTTCTCAACAATTTTCCGTACTTTTGCTTTTTGCGAGTGCATTGGCAGAAGAGTTTTTCTGCCGATATGAAAATGTTGAGAATCCTCTTTACCGACGGAGTTTATCAAAACCCTAAGTCACTGCTATCGAGTTGGTGTGGCAACAAAGACTTTTAATCAATAATAATTAAAAATCTTATCAGCTGCAAACCGTGATTCCGGGGATTTTAATCCTCTCAAAATGTAAAAATAATTTGCTTCTGTAAATAAAAATTGTTTCTTCGATATTTCTTTGATATAAAAGTATATAATTTTCTGAATTTAGGAAGTAGGCGAGAAAAGGAAATGTC
>JARKQC010000351.1 GCA_029974985.1 Bacteroidota bacterium
TGGTTATCTATACTTCCTAAAAAACTTATTATATACCTAATATTAGTCTATTTTTTAAGGATAATTCTATTATTATAAATTTTATTTAGTATATTTTATTAAAATTATAATTTGAGGTTATAAATTCTTCTATTATAATTATTTTCATAGGATTTAAATTATTTAATCTTTTATTAAACTTTTAAATCGATTTATTAACTATTTAATAGCTATATGATATAGTAAATATATATTTTAAGGAGTTTATTAGAAAATAATATATACTATAGTGCAAGTTGAACCTTTATGTTCCGTTTTATCTATAGTAAACCGTCAACATCTGGCAACTTGGCCCATTTATAGCATAGTATAACATCTTTCATAGCTGTTTTACTAGTTTTTAAGAGCTGTTATATTTGAAAAATAATAATATGGCTATAACTGGTTGGTATTGGGTTATTTTTGATGAAACGGTAAACAATTTTTTAAGAATTTAGAAATTATTATTTATTGAAAATAGGAATGTTTAAGTTTTAATCTATGAAATATAATAAATTTATAATAATGAAAAATAGTGGTTGATTGAATTTTTTTTAATTAAGTTCATTCAATTGTTTTTGTTTAATTTTTTCGTTATTCTGAAAATATTTCATCTAAAAGTTTTTTTTCTCCTGTATCTAACTTTTTATTATTTAAATATTTTATAAATCTTCTTTTAGTTTTTTTATTAATATTCGGATCATTTTTTTTTTGAAAATCCCAATTATTTACATAATTAGGAGACATATATGACATTCACCAGTATCTTTTTTGATAATAAGGTATGTATCTCCATTATCATTTTGATTCACTTTTCCATTCACAGTAAGTTCAGAAAATCTTATTTTAAATACATAATAATCCCAAGTTTCATACCCTTCATCAAATGAACTACTTACAGTTTCTTCTACTTTCCAACCTAAACTTTTAACTAATTCTATTTCGGTTTTCAAATGTTCGTCATGCATTGTCAAATAAGAATTACTTTCATTTTTTAGTTTTGTTTGAATTTGATTAGTTATTGCATTGTTTAAATCTGTCCAGTTGTTGTTTACTTTATTTTTAATTTCATTCTCTATAGCACTATAATCCATTGATGAAGTAGATAATTTTAGATTAATTTTTTCTCCTTTTTTGAATTGTGATCCTATAAAATTGTTTTCATTATTTGCTATATAAATTGCTAATGAACTAGCAATCATTATAATTATAATAATTATTCCTAGAATAATTTTCTTTTTCTTTTCCATTTTATTCACTATATCGTTTTGATTAATCTTCAATGCTATTTTTTTTCTTTAATGATACTTATATACTTCTATATTCCATTATTATAATTTATATGCTCTTACTAGGATTTTAAAACTACCATAACCTGAAACCTTGATAGTTTTTTGTCTTTACCATGTTAAAATTCCGATTTCAATAACTATTAGAAGTATTAACATGGAGATTATGATTGTTGTTGTAAAATTTTTGCTTATTGGTTTTTTATCTATGAATTTATATTTTAAATTCTCTAATATATATAAAAGAGTCTAAATTAATGTAATAATTCCTATAAGAGCTACTATACCAGATATATAATCTTCTATCATCTTATTTACTTTCAAATTATTATAAAAATACAAATGATTAAGATAATCTCTTAGCTAATAATACTCGTATATTTCTATTTCCCACCATTGTAGTTCATAAGTTGAAACTTCAATTTCAAAGTTACCTGAATCTGAAACTTCTATAGTTTTTGTTTTTGTAGCTACTGCACTTTTACTATTCCATGACATTTGCGACATCTCAACGGTTCTACTTCCTTGATTGAGTATAGTTGTTAAGGAATTATCAGCATAATTTTTAATAGGCATAGCAGTTGAAACAATTTTTATTTTACTTCCTTTAGTGTTGATTTGTATGCTATCATCACTAATGCCGTTATATGTTCCTATTTTGTGCCATGTGGGATTGGAACTAATGTTATTAGTGTTTTGAATTTTATAATCTGTCCTATCAATATTATTATTAGTATTTGGTGGGTGGAAGATTATGTTTCCTATTATAATGCCTCCAATTAGTCCTAATATTAGTAAAATTGCTATTAGTGGTATGTATATTTTTTTCATGTTGGATCTTACCTTTAATAATCGTATAAATAGCTATCCGGGTATTTAACTATTATTCCATTGCCTTTTTCTAAATCCCATTGTACCATGTATTTTCCATCTTTAGTTTCACTGTACATTGCTTTTTCATCAATTTGTGTTACATAGGTGTCTAAGGTTAGATTTGTATTATAAGCCTTAAAATTAATATAATCTCCAACGTGATATGTTTCTCCACCAATTTCAGCAGTTGGACCAGCAGTCATAGCACTAATTAAAATTCCAATACCAACAACAGCAATAACAGCTATTATAATTCCTAAGATAATTTTTTTATTTTTCTCCATAAATTTATGCCTCTATAAATTTTTTATAAACTTTTTTGTAAAATATAATTATAAATTATTTTTAAAATTATATTAGGTAGTATATTATTTAAAGATTGTTAAAGATTGGTATATTATAAAAGATATATAAAAGCAAGATTAGTAACGATAATTTTTAATGTTGATAAACACTTAACTATATATGAAAGAAGAATTGATTGAAGCATTAAGTTATGTACAAATGAGTCCTTACAGAGAAATAGTACTTAAAGAGCTTAAAAATTCTGAAAAAATACCTTCAAGAATAGCTAAAAATACAGATATAGCTACTTCTCATATTTCAAGAGCATTAAATGGATTAAAAGATAAAGGATTAGTAATTGTATTAAATCCTGAAAAATCACAAGGCAGACTATATCAAATTACAGAGTTAGGATTGAAAGTTGCTGAAAAACTTGAAAAATAATTATCAAAGTTTTTATCACCATATTTTTTATCTAAAATGTAAGTTATTATTTACATTAAAACAATTCCAAGAAAGACAGTTAATAGTATGTTTAAATGAGGATTATAAACAATGTAAATTATATAAAATAATAGATTTAGGAAAAGAAGTTTTGAAATATATTGAATGAATATGTATTTATTAAAATAAAAATATACTTATAACAAATTATTTGTTATTATATTTTTACCATAAAAAGAATAAAGTATTATTATTATTTAATAATCTATTTTTAGTATTAATGGTGATGAAATGAATTTAACTTTAGATAAATTAAAAAAAGAAGCAAAATTTTTCTGTGAACAAGAAAGTAAAAATAATCATTTAGAATTAATAGGAATTACTGATGGCAAAGCGGTGGGAACTTATGTAGAACATAAATTTCAAGATTATCTAAAATCAAAATATGTTTTCACAGTTGGATCTAGTGCAAAGGGAATTGATTTGCCGGATCTTGAAATTAATACAGATATAAAAGTTACATCAATAAAACAACCTCAAAGTTCATGTCCATTTAGAAATGCAAATCAAAAAGTATTTGGTTTAGGTTACAATTTGCTTGTTATGGTATATGAAAAAACTGATGGGGAAGGGAAATGTTCACTCGATTTCAAGCATTGTGCATTTATAGAATCAGAACGAACTGGAGATTTCACATTAACTAAACGATTAATTGAAATGTTAGATGATGGAGCAATTAAAGAAGACATCATTGGATTTTTAGAAGATAAAAATGTTCCAGGCGATAACATTATTTTAAATCAATTAGCAGAAGATATATTGAAAAAATCTGTTAATCAGGGATATTTAACTATTTCAAATGCATTACAATGGAGATTACAATATAAAAGAGTGATAGGATTAAATAATAATGTTTCAGGTGTTTATAATTATGACTGGGATTAATAATCAGAAAGAGCTTGGAGATTATCAAACTCCTCCTTATTTTACAAAAACGGTTTGTGAATATTTGATAAATGATATGAAAATATCTCCGAATTTTATTATTGAGCCTACATTCGGTAAAGGCAATTTTTTATTTACTTGCTTAAAATATTTTCCAAATAGTGAATTTCATGGAATAGAACTCAATAAAAATCGTTTTAATGAAGCTAAAAAAAAATTAAATTGTGATAATGTATTTTTATATAATGAAGATATTTTTAATTTTGATTTTAGTATAATATCTGATAAACTAAATCATGACGATCACCTTCTTTTAATAGGAAATCCTCCCTGGGTTACTAATAGTGAACTATCGAGTATGAATTCAAATAATTTACCCATTAAATCTAATTTTAAAGGTAATAAAGGTTTAGATTCAATAACAGGAAATGCAAATTTTGATATTGCAGAATATATAATTTTAAAATTAATTGATAGTTTTAAAAACACAAACACGACCATTGCCTTTTTAGTCAAAACAATAGTAGCTCGAAATGTTTTCAAAGAGTTAAAAAGAAATGAAATACAATTCAATATAGCCAGAATTTTAAAATTTAATGCGAAAAAAGTTTTCAATGTTTCTGCAGATGCATGTTTATTTATTTTGAATTTGTCAGAAAAAAATATTTCTAAAAATTATTGTGAAGTTTTTGATTTAGATGATAGTTCTATTGTTAAGTCAAAATTTGGTTTTAGAAATAATAAATTTTATTCTAATTTGAATGAAGAATCTCATATAATTGATGGGAAATCTTGTTTTGAATGGAGACAAGGCGTAAAACACGATTGTTCAAAGATAATGGAATTAGAAAAACACGATGATGGTTATTTGAACAAAAAAAAGGAAATAGTTGATATTGAAGATACTTTAATATACCCTTTAATTAAAAGCAGCTCAATAAAATCAAATATTTTAAAAAATAGCAAAAAATATGTAATTATAACACAAAAAAGGGTTAGACAGGATACTGATTATATAAAGGATTTGGCTCCTAAGACATGGAACTATCTAAAAAATAATCAGGAATATTTTGATAATCGTAAAAGTGTTATTTACAAAAATTCTCCAGATTTCAGTATTTTTGGAATCGGTGATTATTCTTTTTCAAATTATAAAGTTGGAATTTCAGGATTTTACAAAGATCCTGTTTTTGCATTATTAAGTTCTGAAAAACCATTGATGATGGATGACACTTGTTATTTTCTATCTTTTGAAAAATATGAAGATGCATATATAGCAATGCTTATTTTAAACAGTGAATTAGTTCAAAATTTCATTAAAAGTATTGCATTTTTAGATTCAAAGAGACCTTTTACTAAAAAAATATTACAAAGAATAAATTTTGATGAATGTGTAAATATACTTAATTTTGAAGATTTAATCAACATAGAAAAAAATTTAGGATTGATTAATGATATAGATGAAATCCATTATAAAAATTTCAAAAATAGTTTACAGCCATTATATAAATTTCAGAATAGTTCTCAGTAAATAATAAAATTATTTAGAAAGGCTTTTAATAAACATTAAAACTCACTACTTGAATTTAATGATTTTTTTTATATGATGAGATAATATTTGATTATTCAAAACAAACTAAAAAATCTAAATTTTTAACTCGAAATTAAAAGTTTAAAACTTTATTTAATCAGTTAGAAGCTAATAAATAACCATTAACCTTATAATCAAAAAATAAACTTAAAATACCAATTATTGAAAACGGACTTAGGGAGATTTGAAATTTTTTAGACTTTTCATAGGAAATTATAAAATACAAAATATATGTAAAATGAAAAAGGTTGATTAATAATGCTAATAATAAAAAAAGTATTGATTTAATGTTTAATGTGATAATATGAAGTTTACAGAGGAAGAAATTGTCAATAAAACAAAATATGAAAGTTTAAAAAGTTTATACTGGGAATTAAGAAATATGATATTAACTTGGGACAATAAAATTTATATTGATCCTCGAGGAAATGAAGAATCAAATTCTTATATATCTTTTAAAAGAAAAAAAGTTAAAAAATGGGAGAAACTTACTGTTGCACATTTTGGATTTTTTGAAAATCACATCGAGATCGGTTTTAAGGAAAAAAATGTAAAAGATCCAAAGGAAATAATTGATAAAAGTGAACGTGTAGATAAACAAGATGATTCTCGTCTATTTATAAAAAATGATATCAATGCGATTATTGGATTAAAAAAATCAGGTGCATATACAGGAAAACCGAATGGAATTACTTTAAAAATTAATGAGAATAATACTGGCAAAGATCGTTATGGTTTTATTTCGCAGAATGATAAGGAAATTGATATATATTATATAATTTATCTTATAATGCAACATTATATTAACTCTGTAAATAAGCAATGTTAAAAATATAAATATTTTAACATATATAAAATGTCTTCATTGATTTAATCTCAAAATTAAAAATAAATAACACTATATTTGAAAAATAACCTTGAAATACTAATAATTCAAAACGGACTTGGAGGGATTTGAACCCTCGATCTTAAGATTAGGATTATTTTTTAAACTCATTAATTATATTTATTTTTGACATACTTTTTTATATATTATTGTTTAAAATTAGGAATGTAATTTATAATTTTCAATAGCTACTTTTCAATATTTTCATCTCAATAACTTATTCTTATAGTTCCCTCCTTTTAAATTAATAGTTATCTTGAAAAATAGTATTTTAACTAATAGTTTCTATAAGAATAATAAGAGTATTCTGAAAATTAGTAATTTATTAAGTGTTTAATCTACGTGAGATTTTTACTATTTTTTAAATTTTATTTTATTTTTTTTAAAGTGGAATGGAAATATTTATTAACGTATTTTTTTATAAATATTTATTATATTTTTTATTGGGCGTGATGGTATTAATTTAAAGGATAAAAAGTTTTTAGCTATTTTTTCAGTTATAATTGTGATTTTAATTGCTGTGTTGGCTGTATTTGCATTCAATTTTATTTCTGATAGTAATATTGATTATTATACTGATGATGTTGGGGGGTATAGTTTTAATATTCCGGTTTTTTTAAATTTTGAGTCTGAAGAAAATTTAAAGAATGGTGGTGTTGCAAAAATTTATTCAAATGAGAATATTAATTTAGGGATTATGGTAAGTAAAAATTCAAATGAAACTATAGAAAGTGCAGTAAATAATTATAATTCAAGTAATAATACAAAATTAAAAATTGGTGATTTAGAAGTTTATAAAGCAGATAGGGAATTTTTTACAGGGTATTTCTTTAAGATAAATAATGATATTGTTAAAATTAGTATTGGAGGTACAAAAAATACTAACATTTTAGTTGAAGAAATGCTGAAAAATATTTCCTAACTTTTTTCATATTTAAAACAATACTTTTTTTATAAAATATTTATTATATATTTTACTGTGTGTGATACTATTAACTCAAAGGATAAAAAATTTTTAGCTATTTTTTCACTTGTAATAATAGTTTTAATTGGTGTATTATTAGTATTTGCTTTTAATTCTTTTTCTGATAATTTTGATAGTGTTAGTTATTATGTTGATGATGTTGAGGGTTATAGTTTTAATATTCCGACTGATTTGTATTTGAATAATTCTTATAATGATAGTGAGTCGTTTAATAAGATTTATTGGGCTGATGATTCATCTTATTCTGTTATGATATCAGTTGGGAAAAATTTTTCATCTGAAGAAATTGAGTCATTAATAAGAAATAATTCTAATAGCTATGAAAAGATAAAAATTAATGGTAAAAATGCATATTTAACAGAAAATCCTAGTGCAATAGAATATTATGTCCCAATTAATAATGATTGTATTTATTTAGGAATATGGAATGTGAATGACCATGAAAAACTAGCTAAAAAAATTTTAAATAATATTTAATTAAAATAGCTAGAAAAATAATTTTACAATATATTAAAAAATATTTATTATAATTTAACACTATATTATAATTACTTTTTTTGTAGCTTTGTTTTAATGAGGCACTTTTTATTATTATTTTAAAGTAACGATTAAGATTAGTAGATTATTGTTTTGTATAGATTTAGCTGATATTTTTTATCTTTAAATGTAGTTAACGGACTTGGCGAGATTTGAACTCGCGCTCTAACGATTATGGAGTCTCTTGCCTTATCCAAGCTAGTGTTAAGCTAATTGATTATTAAAATTTAAATTAAATTTTCATGTTTGTTTATTTTATTTTTATCTGCTGTATTTTTTCTTATTTTCCATGGATATTTTTAATTATTAATATTAAGAGTTTAAATTCTTTCAAAGTAGGTTAAAAATATTTTAAATTGGTAAAAAATTTATTATACTGTTTATAGCTAAAAAATTGTGTAAATATAAAATATTATTATTTTTTTAAATTTAAAAAATGAAAACATTTTTATTTATTTTACTAATTAATTTTGATTATAGACTAATAAGAACGGATTTATGGGGGATTTGAACCTTTGATTTTAAGATCTATATTTTTATATATTGCTTGGATTTTAGTTTATGGTGTTTTTATTTATTTTTTAATTTAAGAAGCTTTTTATACTATTATTTGTTAATATGTTATTAAGGGATTTTTGGTGTTTTTATGAATAATAAAAGTTTAGTTTTAATAATTATTGGGTTGGGAGTATGTATTTTAGTTACTGGTTTAATGTATGATTATTTTTTTGTTTCTAATACGGTGTTTATGAAAAATCAAACATTTGAAGATATTAATGTTAGTGTTCCTTCTGAATCTATTTTTTTTAAAAATCCGAACTCTGATATG
>JARKQC010000368.1 GCA_029974985.1 Bacteroidota bacterium
GCAGGAAACTCCTCATATTCGATACCATAGAAATTATCAACATCAATCCAAAGAATTTGGCTAACGTCCAATGCAGTCTGCCCATATTTATTCAGAGCTTTCAAAATTTCAAATTCAAGAATACGCAATTCCCTATAAGTAATCACCAAGAAATTTCCGCAACCGCAAGCGGGGTCGAGAAATTTTAGATTACTAATTTTTCGATGAAATTCGCGTAATTTAGCCTCCGAACCCGAAATTGAATTAAATTCTTCCCATAATTCATCGAGAAAAAGCGGTTTTATTAGCTTTAAAATATTAGTTTCACTTGTATAATGCGCCCCTAAATTTCTGCGTTCAATGGGATTCATAACGCTTTGGAACATCGAACCGAAAATAGCAGGCGAAATCTTACTCCAATCGAGATAGCAACACTCCAAGAGCTGTAATCTCATTTTGCTATCAAAGCTCGCAGTCGGCAAAATCTCCTCGAAGAGTTTACCATTAACGTAAGGAAATTCGGCAAGCTGTTCATCAAGATTTTTAAATCGCTTTTCTTGTGGTGTATTAAGCACCTGAAAAAGCTCCTGCAATTTAGCGGCGAGGTCGCTCCCGTCAATATTAGTGCGTTGTTCGATATAATCCTGAAATTGCTGTTTATTAAAAATCGTAGTATCTTCTGCAAAAAGGCAAAACAATAACCTCACTAAATAAACTTCGAGCGGATGCCCAGTATAACCAATTTCTTTTAGTTTATCGTGGAGTTTTCCCATAAGCTCGGCGGCTTGAATATTAGCAGGATCTTGCTCTTTATAAACTTTCTTTTGATATCCGAGTAAATATCCAAAATGCTGCACATTATTAACAAGTTCATTTAATTTAAACTCAATAATTGTAGTATTTTGGGGCGTCTGCTCATTATGATTATCTAAATCATATAGTCTAAAATTTTCGAAATCACAAGTAAGAATGTATTTAGGCAATTCGTGTTCTTCGAGGCCGTAAGTATAATCAATTGCTTGCTTAAATGCTTTGTCGAGGTTTTTTCCTCTACTTTTCATTTCAATAAGAATCGTACCTTTCCAAAGCAAATCAATATACCCGTCGGAATCATCTAATTTTTTCACTCTATGCTCGAAAGTAGCAACTCTTTTGCTCGAAATACCAAAAACATCAAAAAAATCAATTAAAAAAGGTTTTGCGTCGGCTTCTTCGCGTGATGTATCCGCCCAATCAACGGAGAATTTTATAGCTCTTTCTTTAATTTCGTTCCAACTTAACGGCATATTTTTTCAAAATTTTAATATAAAAAGAAGTATTTAAATTGCAAAGTTTGCAAAATACAATTACTCAAAAATCATTATTCTAAAATAACAAAAAATGCTATTAATACAAAATAATTCATTAGGAATTTGTTAATTTATTCTAAATAGCTTAAGATGTGGCTATCTTAAAAGTTTTACAGGCTTTTAAGGTATTTCATAACAATACAAATTAAAAAAAAATCCCCTCCCGAAAAAATAGGGGAGGGGAAAGTGAAATTAAAATAAAACACAATAAATTGAATAATAAAATTGTATTAAAGCCTGTCAAATCTTGCTTGGAAGAATCTTAAATATTTTGGTTCGTAAACCATTTTAAGACCTTTAGCTTCGTCGCGTCTATTATATAATTCTTCAACCCAATAAGCAACAACGTCAAAATGTGATTGAGTATAAACACGGCGAGGTACAGTTAATCTAACGAGTTCGAGTTTAGGAATATGATTTTTTCCAGTTTTAACATCTCTACCAGCAGAAACGATACCGCGTTCCATTGCTCTAACTCCGGATAATTCATATAAATTAGCCGCTAAAACTTGTGCAGGAAATTCTTCTTGTGGTATGTGTGGATAAAATCTTTTTGCATCGAGGAAAATAGCGTGTCCTCCAACAGGCTGAACAAAAGGAATACCCGCTTCGTTCAATAAATTACCTAAATATTCCACTTGTTTAACACGCGAAGCGATATTTTGGTCCATAGCGGCTTCTTCGATACCAATAGCCATAGCTTCCATATCACGTCCCGCCATCCCGCCATAAGTATGAAGACCTTCGTAAACAACAACCATATTACGCATTTCTTCAAAAATATCCCAATCGTTAACAGCAACGAATCCACCGATATTCACAAGAAAATCTTTTTTACCGCTCATAGTAGCTCCGTCAGTATAAGAGCATAATTCGTGTAAAATTTTAGCAACAGGAACGTTCTCATAACCGGGCTCTCTTTGTTGAATAAAGTAAGCATTTTCGATACCACGAGTAGCATCGAGCATAACTTTAATACCGTGTTTGTGAGCTAATTCTTGCACTTGTTTCATATTTTCCATAGAAACAGGTTGTCCGCCCGCCATATTAACAGTAACAGCAACGCATATATATGGAATTTTATCAGCACCAACTTTATTAATTAAATCTTCAAATTTTTGTAGGTCAATATTACCTTTAAAAGGATGATTACTTAACGAATCATGCGCTTCATCAATAATTACATCAATAAAAGTAGCCCCAGCTTTTTCTTGATGAAATCTTGTTGTAGTAAAATACATATTACCGGGTACATAGTCACCGGGTTTAATCATAGCTTGTGATAATAAATTTTCAGCCCCACGTCCTTGGTGAGTAGGCACAAGGTGTTTATACCCATAATATTTTTCAACAGTTGACTCGAGACGATAGAAATTTTTGGAACCAGCATACGCTTCGTCGCCCATCATCATACCCGCCCATTGAGCGTCGCTCATAGCATTAGTACCACTATCAGTTAAAAAATCAATATAAACATCTTCAGAATGTAATAAAAAAGTATTATAACCCGCTTCTTTAATAGCTTTTTGTCTATATTCAAGACTTGTCATTTTAAGTGGTTCGACCACTTTGATTTTGTAGGGTTCTGCCCAGGGGATGTATTTTCCTGACATCATTTAATCCTTTTTAAAATAAAAAAAATGTCCGCATATCTTTTTTTTTTAATATATATGCTTAATTCAAAATACAAATATAAGTAAATATGATTTTTTACACAAAATATTTTGATTAAAAGACAATTATTAGTTATTTTTAATTAATATTTTTGACAAATTTATTTTTAAAATTAATAGAGAAAGTATTTTAATTGAAAAATAATAAAAAACAAATAATTTATAGAGTTATAAGAATACTATTTATTTTTATAATGATGTTATGGTTTTATTCTTGTTCTGAGTCAGCAAGGCACTCACGAGATCCTCGAATTAATTACGATTCTCTTGCTTTGTCAATACCCAAAGGTGATACATTAATGTATATCCATAAGAGCATTATAGATACTAACGCTGAATTCAAATATACAATGGATTGCCAATATCCTGAATTTATTCATTTCGAAAATGAATATGTCCAACGGATAATAAACGAAACAGTCCAAAATAAAATTAAAGAAACAATTGATTTATATAATATTGATCAGGATTATCTATATCACGATACAACTGTAATAAGAGACGATGAAGTATGGGGGCGGTATAATCCACTAGATAGTGTAGATAAGAGTTATTTATTAATATCTTATGAAATTATGAATAATTCAAAATATTTTTTGAGTTTAGTTTTATATATTGACCAATATAATGCACTATCTTGGCATTCTATACCATATCATATATCAATGAACTTTAATATGAATACTGGTGAATTAATAAATCTCGAAGAGTATTCAGAATTAATACAAGATTCTTTACTAATATATAAAATATCTGATTTTTCTTTTTCAAGATTAATCGAATTAGATGTTTCTGATTCTGATTGGGTTTATGAAGGTACATATCCATTATGGGAAAATTTTAGAGTTTATAATATAAGAAATGACTCCTTAATTTTGACATTTGATGTTTATCAAGTAGCTCCATATTCTGAGGGGCATATTCAAATTGGAATGCCATTAAGTATATTTATGAACTCAGAACGACGACGTAAAGAAAAAGAAAAATAATTATTTTTAGAAATTTACTGCTCTTTTAAAAAATATTGAAATAATAGATATTTTGCTTAAAAATTTATTTTTTATAAATAATGAATTAAGTATAATAAACTTAAAATATTGTTAAGACTATATTTTATTGATTAAAATTTACTCATTTTGTATTGATTTTTTAGAAAAAAATACCCAAAATTTGTACACAAAAATTGAATTATTTACATATTTATAAGTATTAATAATATATAAGAATTACAAGAAAATAATTTAATATAAATTTTATATATAAAAAGTTGAAATTAAAATAAATTTTATTTTATCTGATAAATTGATTAGATTTGTTTAGCTTAATTTAATAAATTAAGATTTTTTAAGGTAAAAAAAATATGCTTACAGAATTTTCAGTAGTTTTAGTTTTCCTAATAGTAGGTGTTTTATTTGTAGCTGCGGGAATCATAACCGCCGCTTTGATAAGGCCAAGCAATCCAAATCCAAGAAAGAATTCAACTTATGAATCTGGCGAGGAGCCAATCGGTTCGCCTTGGATACAATTTAATAACCGTTTCTATATCATAGCTTTAGCTTTTATTATATTTGATGTGGAAATTGTTTTATTATTACCTTGGACTATTGCATTTAAAGAAATAGGTTGGTTTGCCTTTTGGGGAATGTTTGTATTTGCATTTATACTTGGTCTCGGTCTTGCTTATGACTGGGCAAAAGGATTGTTGGATTGGGAAAAACCAAATCCACAGATACCCGTATTATCTGATTTGGTCATTACTCGCGAACAATATTTAGAAGAATTAAAAAATAAACAACAATAAGGTTAGAGATACTAATGGGCTTATTAAATAGATTAGATAATCCTATTGCAAATGATGGTTTTATATTAGGCACAGTCGAGGATTTGCTTAATTGGGGACGTAGTAAATCTAGTTGGTATTTACAGTTCGGTTTAGCCTGTTGTGCAATAGAATTTATGGCTGTAAATGCCGCACACTTTGATTTAATGCGATTTGGTTCGATACCTCGAACATCACCTCGTCAAGCTGATTTTATAATTATTTCAGGTACTGTTACTCTTAAAATGGCTGATCGTATTAAAACTCTTTACGAGCAGATGTCAGAGCCACGCTATGTATTATCAATGGGTTCTTGTTCAAATTCGGGTGGTCCTTATTGGGAACACGGTTATCACGTATTAAAAGGAGTGGATAGAATCATACCCGTAGATGTTTATGTGCCGGGCTGTCCACCACGCCCCGAAGCTTTTTTCGAAGGAGTTGTAAAACTTCAAAAAATGATTAGCGAGCAAGCAATATTTCGTAAAAGAGAAAAAATGAGCGCTGAAGAATTAGCAGAATTGGATTTAAGAAATCAAAAAATGTTTGAATATAATGAAATGGTAAGTAAAGAACTTGCGGCAGAACTCGAATCACCACAAAAAATAAGATATAGTGGCTATTCTCTTGATTTTTTAAATAAGGATAATGAAAATGTTAGCAAATGAAATTTTTGAATTATTAAAAAATGAATTTGGTGATGAAATAATTTCGTTAACCGAAGATGTTACAAACGAAGCATTCATAATTATTAAACCAGAAAGAATAGTAGAAATTGCACTATTTTTAAGAGATGAAAAAGAGTTGTTATTTGATTATATGGTAAACCTCTCGGGGCTTGATTATCCAAAGAACTTTACCGTTGTTTATCATCTATATTCATTAAAACATAAGCATAGAATAGTACTAAAAGTAGAACTCGATAAAGAAAAACCAAACATTCAGAGCGTAGAGCGAGTTTGGAAAACTGCTAATTGGCACGAACGCGAAGCCTATGATATGTTTGGAATAATTTTCGATAATCATCCATTTTTAGTTAGAATTTTATCCCCTTATGATTGGGTTGGACATCCTTTAAGAAAAGATTACAAAGAACCAGAATACTATCACGGTATTAAGGTAGCTTATTAATTTTGAAATAATAAAAAAATTGAATAAAAATGAGCGAAAAACAATTTATTGATGTAGATTTTGGAAGAGTTGAAACTGAGCGAATGAGGATTAATATGGGTCCTCAACATCCTTCGACTCACGGTGTGCTAAGGCTTGAAGTTGAACTTGATGGCGAAATCGTTACTGAGGTTGTTCCTCATATTGGTTATCTTCATAGATGCTTTGAAAAAACTTGTGAAAAAATGACATATCCACAAGTAATTCCATATATTGACCGAATGGATTACATAGCTTCGATGAATAATGAGCTTCCTTATGTGATGGGTATGGAAAAATTACTCGGTATAAAAGTACCCGAAAGGATAGACCTTATTCGTATGGCATTTGTCGAACTTAATAGAATAGCTAATCATCAAATTGCCGTTGCAACATTCGGATTAGACGCTGGAGCTTTTACACCATTTCTATATTTGTTTAGAGATAGAGAAATGATTTTAACTCTATTCGAAAAAGCTTCGGGTGGACGTTTACTTTATAATTATTTTTGGGTTGGTGGGCTTATGCACGACGTTCCCCCAACTTTCAAACAAGATTGCCTCGATATAATTAAAACAGTTAGAAAAACTAATGAAGAAATTATGGATTTATTAATTCATAATAGTATTTTTATAGATAGAACAGCTAATGTAGGAATTTTACCCGCAGATGTTGGTATTAATTTCGGAATTAGCGGACCAGTTATAAGAGGCTCTGGTGTGCCTTATGATATACGACGTACAGAACCATACTTACTATATGATAAATTTGATTTTGATGTAATTGTTGGAGATAATCAAATAGGCGTTCTTGGCGATTGCTATAATAGAAATATGGTTAGAATGAAAGAAATGGAAGAAAGTTGTAAGATTGTTGAACAAATTATTGCACAATTCCCAGATGAAAGTTCTGACGTTAGAGCATTATGTCCAAGAAGAGTAAAACCACCGAAAGGCGAAATTTACTCTAAAGCAGAAAATCCCAAAGGCGAATTAGGATTTTATATAGTTAGCGATGGCTCGGTTTATCCATATAGAATGCGTCCAAGAGCAACGAGCTTTGTTAATTTAAGTGTTCTTCCAGAAATTTCAAAAGGCTATATGATAGCTGATTTGATTATGATTTTAGGTAGCCTTGATATCGTTCTTGGCGAGATTGATAGATAAAAATAATTTGATATTAACATAACAAGATAAATTATGGAACAAAATTTTGTATATTCTTTATTTGGTGATGGAATATTTTTCTACCTCACCGTAATATTAATACCGCTTTTATTTATTTTGATTTATGCTTTGATAGCAATATTAGGCGAATTGAAAATTGCCTCGTGGGTTCAAGATAGATTAGGACCTATGCGTACAGGTTGGAAAGGTGTGCTTCAGCCATTAGCCGAAGTTATTAAATTATTACAAAAAGAGGATATTGTGCCAGATGCCGCAAATAGACCACTTTTTAATCTTGCACCTTTCGTTATGTTTACCGGTGCTTTTGCCGCATTAGCTGCGTTACCATTTGCCGCTAATTTTGTTCCAGCACATTTGAATATTGGATTGTTCTATGTATTTGCAATCAGTGCATTTGGTATTATTGGTATAGTTATGGGTGGTTGGGCTTCTAATAATAAATATTCTTTATTAGGTGCTATGCGTGGTGTTTCTCAAATGGTGAGTTACGAAATCCCTATAGCACTTGCAATTTTATCTATTGCCGCTCTCGCCGGTTCGCTTGATTTGCAAGATATTATTAATCAACAAGGTGGCGGATTCTGGAATTGGAATATTTTCGGCGGTTACGGTTCATTTTTGAAAATATTAGTTATTCCGTTTACTTTGACATTATTTATTATACATTTTGTTGGTGGATTAGCTGAAACCAATCGCGTACCTTTTGATATTCCAGAAGGTGAGTCAGAAATCGTTGCTGGTTATCATACAGAATATAGTGGTATGAAATTCGCAATGTTTTTCTTTGCTGAATACGCAAATATGTTTACTATTTCCGCTGTCATAGCAATATGTTTTTTAGGTGGTTGGCAATCTCCATTTGGTGATTTCTTAAACCAACCATTTATGCAACCAGTTTGGTTTATATTAAAATCTCTACTTTTGGTATTTGTTCAAATTTGGTTACGTTGGACGCTACCAAGATTTAGAGTTGACCAATTAATGTTTTTAACTTGGAAAGTAATGACTCCAACTGCTTTCGTATGCTTTATAGCTATTGTAATTTGGAGTATGCTTAGATAATTTAAAAAATAGAGAGTATAAAAATGAATTATTTCAGAAAAATATATGAATGGCTTATCACTGCGATAAAAGGTATGTTAATAACTTTCGACCACTTAGGTCAACAGAAAGTTACTAATCAATATCCCGAAATATATCACCCTATTAAATCTGGTGATATGCCATTAATTGCAAGAAACCGCTTATTTGTAGATATGGACGGATGCGACGGATGTGATAGTTGTGCTAAAGCTTGCCCCGTAGCTTGTATTACAGTAGAGTCTGTGCGCGTAACTCCGGGCGATGAAAATGTTCCAGATATGAATAACGGAAAACCAAGAAAAACTTGGGTTACAAAACATGAAATAGATTTTGCTAAATGCTGTTTTTGTTCTCTTTGTACATTTGTATGCCCAACAGATGCTATTACTATGACTCAAGAATTTGAATATTCTGAATTTGATAGAGATAAACTCATTTATAATTTTACTAATCTTAGTCCAGAGCAAGTTATAGAAAAACAAAAAATGTTTGAAGAGCATCAAATTGCAAAGAAAAAAGAACAAGAAGAAAAGAAAAAAGCAGAAGCAGAAGCAAAAAAATTAGCAGAAATCGAAGCCGCTAAAAAAGCCGAAGAATCTAAACCAAGCGAAGGCGAGACTACACCTAAAGCTGATTCTAATGCTCAAATAAGCGAAACTACTGCTATGAAAGAAGAAACAAAAGTATTATCACCAGAAGAAGAAGCAAAACAAAAAGAACGCGAAGCAAGACGCGCTGAAAACGAACGTAAACGCGCTGAAAGGCTTGCAGCTGCAAAATCTAATGAAAATACTTGATTGATAAATTTTTTAATTGAAAATATTAACAATAAAACATAAATCATTATGAATTGGTATGATATAGTTTTTTATGGATTTGCTGTCATAGTTCTTGTATCAGCTGTTGGAGTTGTATTCTCAAGAAAAATGATGTATGCCGCATTTTCACTTTTATTTACATTTTTTGGTGTAGCAGGGCTATATGTACTTTTAAGTGCTGATTTTATTGCTGTAACACAAATAATGGTCTATATTGGTGGTATTCTAATATTAATAATATTTGGTGTGATGCTTACATCAAAATTTGTTGACCTCGAAATAAAAAGTGGAACTACTGGAACAGTGCAATATGTCCTTGCTGGAATTGCAACTTTATTGGTTGCATCGTTTCTAATATATTTATATTTAAATATAAATTGGGTACAAAACACAGTGCCTGATGTTGAATCAACTACAAAGCAAATTGGACTATTGCTTATGACTGAATATTTTATGGCATTTCAGGTTGCCGCTGTATTATTGCTCCTTGCTTTTATAGGGGCAGCTAAAATTGCAAGAAGAAAGTAAATATAATTGTTGGAAAAATAAAAATGACAATTGGATTACCACATTACTTAATAATTAGTGCTGTACTATTCTCACTCGGTATTTTTGGTATTATAACTCGAAGAAATGCGATTATGGTGCTTATGAGTATGGAACTAATACTAAATTCTGCTAATATAAATTTTATTGCATTTGCAAAATTTGGTGGAATGAACTTCAACGGACATATTGCTGCTATGTTTGTGATTATACTCGCTGCTGCAGAAGTTGCCGTTGCTTTGGCTATCGTGTTGAATATTTATCATAATTTTCATCACGTTAATATTGATGATATCAGTAAATTGAAAGAATAATAATAATTAATAGAAACTAACTATGAGCCACGATTTATTAATTAAAATATCAATTGTTGTACTTTTATTACCTTTATTAAGTTTTTTGATTATTGTTTTTAATCAGAAACGTTTAGGTAAAGCCGCTGGAATAATTGGAACAAGCATATTGGGTATTGATTTGTTTTTAGCTGCAATTATTGCATATAATAAATTAGTTACTTATGCTGATTTATCTATTATTCAATGGAATTATCAATGGTTTTCCTTAGGAAATCGCACTATTGATATTGGAGTAGGAATTGATAATCTTGCGTCTTTGATGCTCATTGTTGTTACTCTTATCAGTTTCTTAGTGCATTTATTCTCAACCGAATATATGTCCGAAGATAAAAGATACCCAAGATTTTATGCATATTTAGGCATTTTTACTTTTTCAATGCTTGGAATAGTGTTAGCTAATAATCTCTTTAATATGTATATATTTTGGGAACTCGTAGGATTAAGCTCTTATCTTCTTATAGGATTCTGGTACGAAAAAGATTCAGCAGCAAACGCATCTAAAAAAGCTTTCATTACAAACCGTATTGGAGACTTCGGGTTTTTAGCGGGTATTTTGATTGCTTTCTTTACTTTTAATACTTTTATGTTTGATGATATATTTAATCAAATAAATAATGGTGTATTACCATTTGATAGTGGTACTATGCTTACTGTAATGGGCATTTTATTATTTTGCGGAGCTATTGGTAAATCTGCACAATTCCCCTTACACGTATGGTTGCCCGATGCAATGGAAGGTCCTACGCCAGTGAGTGCTTTAATTCACGCGGCTACCATGGTTGCCGCTGGCGTTTATCTTACAGCGCGTATTTTCCCATTATTTACAGCAGATGCAATGACTTTTGTTGCATATATTGGTGCTTTTACAGCATTTATGTCAGCTACAATTGGCATAACTCAAACAGATTTCAAAAGAGTATTAGCTTATTCTACTGTTAGTCAGTTAGGCTTTATGGTTATGTCGCTTGGTGTTGGTGCTTATACTTATGGATTTTTCCATTTAGTAACTCACGCTTGGTTTAAAGCTTGTCTATTCCTTGCCTCTGGCTCGGTAATTCATGCAATGCACCATTCGATGCATAAACTTCACGACCATCATTCAGACCCACAAGATATTAGAAATATGGGTGGCTTACGTCGAACAATGCCAAAGACTTATTATGCCTTTATTATGGCTACTATTGCAATTAGTGGAGTGCCGCTTACCTCTGGCTTTTTAAGTAAAGACGGTATATTAGCAGGTACACTTGCATTCGGTAATCTTAGTGGTCATTGGTTAATTCCAGTTATGGCATTTGTATCCGCTGGAATGACTGCATTTTATATGTTTAGACTTACAATAGTGTCATTCTATGGCGAACATAAAACTGAAATTGCAAGCAAAACTCACGAGAATAATAGTCAAATATTGATTCCTTTAATTGTTCTTGCTGTATTATCAATATGGATATTCTATTCATTCAATCCAATTGATGCTGGTTCTGGTTGGTTTGCAAAAGCTGTTAAGCCCGTTGCTTCAGTTGTACCCGCTGAATATCAATATGATTTTATTACATCAAACAATTCAGCTATCCATACAGATAATACAATTACCAATTCACATTCATATTTGAATAAATTTGAAGAAGAAATGCACCACCAACATTATCCAGCAATGATATTATCATTATTAATTGCTGGTTTTGGTATATTTCTATCATATATGTTTTATTACTATAAGAAAATTGACCCAGATAAAGTTGCTAACGCAATTAAACCACTTTATAATTTATCATTTAATAAATGGTATTTTGATGAAATATATCAAAAATCATTTATTGGTGGAACAATTCTACTAACAAAAGCTATGCATTGGGTTGATACATATATATTTGACGGTATCGTTAATGGATTTGCGGCATTATGGAGAATGTTTGGTGTATTTATCGGAAAATTTGATAATGTTGTTGTAGATGGATTAGTCAATCTTTCTGGTGGAGTTATAGGTTTTTCTGGTTCTATGTTACGAAAATTGCAAACAGGACGACTACAAACATATTTGCTACTAAGTGTTATCGGAGTTATCTTATTACTCTGGTGGATAATATAATTAATTTTGAAAATTAAAGAATAAAAAATAAATTGGAGGATTAATGTCTGGCACAATCAACATTTTAGGAGTTGGAATACTAACTTGGATAACATTCTTGCCAATTCTGGGTATGATTGCCGTACTTGCAATACCAAGCGGTAAAGATGATGTTAGCCGTGCCCGCTCATTGAATTATTTTAGATATATTACACTATTTGTTACAGCTTTACAATTAGTATTATCTTTAGTATTATATTCAAATTTTAACTATAAATTAGCTGGTATTAATGATGTTAATGCAATGCAATTTGTAGAACGCTTCTCTTGGATTAGTGTTTATGGACTTCCTATGGTTGGCGATTTAAAAATTGAATATTTTTTGGGTCTTGACGGCATAAGTATGCCAATGGTAATTTTGACAGCACTTATTTCATTTGTAGCCGTTTTTGCTTCTTGGGGAATTAAAAAAGCATCTAAAGGCTATTTTGCAATGTATTTATTGCTTGTAACTGGAATGATGGGTGTATTTGTTGCTTTAGACTTTTTCTTATTCTATGTATTTTGGGAGTTAATGCTACTTCCAATGTATTTTCTTATTGGTATTTGGGGCGGACCACGTAAAGAATATGCCGCTATTAAGTTCTTTTTATACACCTTGTTTGGCTCGGTATTGATGTTATTAGTAATGATTGCATTATACTTTGCAGTCGGTTCATTCAATATGTTTGATATGATGGATCCCGCTAAATTTAATCAAGATTCTATTCTTTATGGATTTGGTACTACTTGGCGATATATTGCATTCGCTGGATTATTCATTGGTTTTGCTATAAAAGTTCCAATTGTTCCGTTTCATACTTGGCTTCCCGATGCTCACGTCGAGGCACCAACTGCAATTTCAGTTATTCTTGCTGGGGTATTGTTAAAAATGGGTACTTATGGAATGCTTCGCATTGCTTGGCCTATGTTTCCAGATGCCGTAAACTATTTTAATTGGTGGATAGGAGTTATTGGAGCAGTAAGTATCGTTTATGGTGCGTTATGTGCTTTGGCTCAGTTTAGCGTTGGTAAACGTGATTTAAAGAAAATGATTGCTTATTCATCTGTAAGCCACATGGGTTATGTAATGCTCGGATTGTCTGCATTAAATACCGAAGGTATCGTTGGTGCAATATTCCAAATGTTTAATCACGGCACGATCACAGCTATGCTCTTTATGATTGTGGGTGTTATTTACGATAGAGCTCACACGCGTAGCCTTGATGATTTTGGTGGATTAGCTAATAAAATGCCAATATATACTGCGGTTATGACTATTGCATTCTTTGCCGCTATTGGATTACCCGGTTTAAGTGGTTTCGTTAGTGAAATACTCGTTTTCTTAGGTGCATTCAAAACTTATCCAACTTTGACTATAATTTCAGTATCTGGTATTGTGCTTGGTGCGGGTTATATGCTTTGGGCTTTACAAAAAGTATTTTTTGGAAAACTTCCTGAAAAATGGCAAGGTGCTTGGGACCCAACTGGTAAAATATATAAACACGACGACGTTAATTCTATCGAATTAGCTGGTCTTGTACCATTGGTTATAGTAATTATTTATTTAGGTATTAATCCTAATCCAGTACTTTCCTTGATGACAACATCTGTTAATAGTTTTGTCGAATTGATTAGAATCAGCGGTAATTTTGCCGGAATGTAAAAAGTTTTATTTAAAAATTATATATAAGAATAAATATGTACAGTACAATTATCAATGATTTAATTAGTAGTATCGGATTTTTTAAACCGGAACTTACATTATTAGTTACTTTTGTATTAGTGATAATTGCTGACCTGATTTTTAAGAATAATAAATTGAATGTTGGAATTTCGATTTTGGGTTCTGTCGTTGCAGGAATATTTTTATTTCTAAATTCCGGCACTATTATGACAGCTTTTGCTGATGCTTTATCAATAGACCCTTTTTCAGAATTCTTTAAATATATTATACTTCTCTCGACAATAATTGTATTAATTATGTCGGAATTTTCGGAAGAATTACATAAAAGAGATGTCTGGATGGGCGAGTATTATATGCTCGTTCTCGGTATGGCTATCGGTATGTTCTTGCTTGCAGGTGCAACAAATCTAATAATGATTTATCTTTCTCTCGAAACTATGAGTATGAGCTCTTATGTCTTATCAGGTTATACAAAAGAAATCAAAAGGTCGAGCGAAGCTTCTCTAAAATACGTTATTTTTGGCTCTTTATCATCTGCTATTATGATATATGGTATGTCGTTAATGTTTGGTATGACGGGCTCTTTGAATATTTATGATATTCAAAAGTTCTTTGTAACAAATGGTTTTGACAATATTGGTATATTAGTCTCTGGGGTGATGATAATTGCTGGCTTTGCATATAAAATATCAGCTGTTCCATTTCATTTCTGGACACCTGATGTTTACGAAGGTTCTCCGATTACTATAACTGCATATTTATCTGTTGCCTCAAAAGCAGCTGGTTTTGCAGTATTAATTAGATTTATTAGACTTGCTTTTAATGATCCGAGTATTTCCAATACAGAATCTTGGGCAATGTTGCAAAATATTCCTTGGGATTATGTTATTGCCACTATCTCTATTCTGACTATGTCTATTGGAAATATGGTTGCTTTGTGGCAAGAAAATGTTAAAAGAATGCTTGCTTATTCTTCTATCGCTCACGCGGGATATTTACTAATGGGCGTCGTTGTGATGACTAATAATGGACTTATTGCAATATCTATTTATTTTTTCTTTTATCTTCTTATGAATTTTGGTGCATTTATCGTTGTAATGCTTTTTGCTCATAAAGTTGGTAGTGAAAATATCGAAGATTACGAAGGTATTGGTTATAAAGCTCCAGTATTAGCTACTATGATGACCATTTTCCTTGTATCATTAACGGGTTTGCCACCTACTGCTGGTTTTATTGGTAAATTTTTCTTATTTACTGCAGTTCTTGACAAAGGTTGGTATTGGTTAGCTGTAATTGGCGTACTTAATAGCGTTGTATCACTTTATTATTATGCTAAAATTATTAGAAATATGTGGTTGCGTAAAGTTACTTTTAATAAAGAGCTGTATGATTTCTCATTTCAATCACAATTATTAGTTCTAATTCTTGGGGTTCCAACAATTTTATTCGGTGTTTATTTTACTCCAATAGTAAAATGGGCTGAATACTCTGTGAAAATGTTTTTAGGAAACTAATTTAATTATTCATTTCTATATAAAAAACCTTCTTTGAGAAAAAAAAGAAGGTTTTTTATTATATATAAGATTCAAATTATATATCAAATTTTTATAATTATTTTCAATCAATCAACATAATAATAAAATAATTCATCTCTTTTTACATAAATTTGATAGCCAACACCCGGCTTCATGTTTATTATAGTATTAATATTATACGCTGGAATATAAGACTTTCCATCTATCGTTTTTACTAAAATTAAATTATCGCTATCGGTTAAATTTTTCAGTGCTAACTCAATCGGAGTTTCATTTTTTAAAAAATAAGAAATCGTATTCCAACCCGCCTCAACTTGTATCGGAGTTGTTAATGGATCAATTTCCTCACCACTGATATAAAGTTTATCAGCCTCTAACATATAGCAAAAATAACCTTGAGTAAAATCCCATTTACCAATTTGATTAATATTCAATGATGGAATAAAAACTTTACCAAAGTTGTCCTTTACTAAGGCTATATTAGAAGAAATATCATTCATTATTATATTTATTGAATCAGGCAAATCTGGCTTAACATTAGAAGAAATAAGATTCCAACCTTTACTTAATTCTATTGGAAAAGCAGAAACCAATTTAGCGAAAAATGCATTGCTTACACTGCTAATAATTCTATATGCTTTCACTCCATTACTAAATTCTATATAATTACTGCCAAAAGAACCCAATACATATAAATTATTTCCCAAATCATTAGTAACAATACTTAATAAATAATTTCCACCATTAGTAATATTCTCAGCCCATTGACATATTCCATGATTATTAAATTTAGCAATATATGCTTCGAGACCATTGGAAGAATATGCTAATGAAATCTCACTATCAAATTCGATTGGATTAGATTGATAAGTACCAGCTGTATAAACATTACCATTACCATCAACAGTAACACTCATACCATATTCATGGCTCGCACCCGATATTTTTTTTGCCCATTGACAAACTCCACTACTATTATACATTGTTAAAAACACATCTAAATATCTGGTATTTTTTAAAGATATACTATTGTTAAAAGTTATAGTGTTTGAACCGAAATAACCCGTCAGATAAATATTATTATTTTTATCGGAGCAGATACAATTAACATATTCATTGTTTGTTCCACCAATTTTATCAACCCACTGGCAAATCCCGTTACTATTATATTTTGCAATGTATATATCATTATAATCTTTATTTGTAATTTTCAAAAAAATACTATTATTAAAATACAAAGTGTCTGATATAAAATTACCCGTTAAATATATAGAACCATTATTATCAATAGTAATACTCTTGACATAATTATTATTATTACCAGCAATTCGTTCAGCCCATTGACAAACCCCATTGCTATTATATTTAGCTAAATATACATTTCTTTCACTCATTTCGTTAATTATTTGTATTCCATTATTAAAATATATGGTATCTGAAGACCTATATTCGCCAGTAACATAAATATTACTAAAATTATCAACAGTAATCCCAATTCCATCATCTGCATATTTTCCCGCAATTCGCTCAGCCCATTGGCATACACCGTTACTATCAAATTTTGCTAAAAACGCATCTTTAGAAAAATTTGTAATCATATTAAGTGATTTACCATTATTAAAATATAAAGTATCAGAGGAAAAATCTCCAACTATATAAATATTATTATTATTATCAATTTTTACATTCCTTACTGAATCAGATTTTGTTCCGCCAATTTTCTTAGCCCAAAGGCAAACACCGCTACTATTATATTTTGCAATGAATCCGTCATACTCACCATTATTAGATAGTGTTATACCGTTGTTAAAATCTATAGTTGATGAATTGAATGAACCAACTACTATTACGTTTTCACTTTTGTCTATAACAATATTTTGACCAAAAATATATTTCCCGCCTTGAATTGCTTTTGCCCATTTTGCAAATTGACAAATGGAATTTGAAGTGCTAAATATTAATAATGTAAGTATGAAAATTGTAATCTTTTTCATAATTTTATTTCCTAAATTTTGTTTTTGAAATTTTTATTTTTAAAAACACTTTTATTCACAAAATGGAATAAAAAAATCATAGGCTATCTGTGGTTTTTTAAGCCACTTATATGAATTAATTTTTTTACTTAAAATAAAATTTTTTCTCCTATAAAAATATAATTACAAACATACAAATTAATATTAATTTTTAAAACAATAATTTTCACAATTTTAAAAAATTAATAGTTATGAAATTATAAAAAGATTAAAAAAAAATCCTCAACTAAATTTATAGCAGAGGATTTTTTAAAAGATATTAATTATAATTAGTTAGAATTCAAACCTTTTTTTAAAAAAGTAATAAACTCCTCTTCGTCGCGAGTAAAGGCCTTCGTTGCAATTACTTTTTCAGAATTATCTAAAATCACATATAAAGGTAAATCTATCGAGCCATAGCGGTCTTGCTGCATTTGTCTATTTGCAATTTCACTTTCTTTTCGGCTATCAGTATATAATTTTACCTTAACCATTTGATTGATTAATTCATTTACTGTGGAGCGTGTAAACATATTCTTTTCCATCCAACGGCAATTTGTACATTGCCAACCCGTAAAATCAACAAATAGAGGTTTGTTTAATTTACGTGCAATTTCAAGTGCTAATTTATAATCAGTATGCCAATGTGTAAGTTCTGAATTTTCAGAACCAACGTTAATCATTGAGGAACTGTGTAATTCTTGGATTGTACCGTATTCTTTAGGAGGCATAAACGCATCAAGCTCGCCGAGCGGTTTATCTAATAATCCCGTTGCAAACCAAATTGATAGAGATGAAAAAATTATAGCAAAGATGATTCTTGTTGCACTAACCCCGTGAATTGGACTATCGTGAGGTAATTTAAATAATCCAAGTATGTATAAAACTATTAATACTATACAAGCTATCCAAATAGAAATAAATAAATCTCTTGTGATTAACTCCATAGCCCAATACAAATCTGCATTACTCAAAAATTTAATTGCCGCTGCAATTTCAATAAATCCCATCACAACTTTAATATTATTCATCCAGCCTCCAGCTTTTGGAAGTTTGGTCATATATGACGGAAACAAAGCTAATAAAAAGAAAGGTAATGCAAAGACAGTTGAAAACCCTAACATACCTAAAATAGGGTAAAACCATTCGCCAGTGCTAACAGAAATCAATGTAGAACCGACAAAAGGTACGGTACAAGTAAAAGATGTTAAAGAGAAAACTAAGCCCATAACTAATACGCTTGCGATGCCGTCGCCTTGACTTTTGGTATTTAGCTTATTCATTAAACTTGTTGGTAACTGAATTTCGAATGCACCAAATAAATTAAGTGCAAAAATTATAAATACAGCCGCAATTGCTAAATTCACCCAACCGTTTGTAGCTAATTTGGAAATTCCCGTCGGTCCCGCAATAGCCGCAACTAAAATACCAATAGCTGTAAAAGTAGAGATAATGCCGAGAGAATAAATAAATGAATCTCTTAGACCGCGTCCTTTTACTTTCTCAGTTCTTTTTGTAAAAAATGAAACTGTAATTGGTATCATTGGGAAAACGCAAGGAGTTAGCAAAGCAATAGCACCCATAAGCATGGAAAACCATAGAAAAGATAAAAAACCTTCGCTTTTCTTTTGGTCAATCATTTCATTATATTCAGTTTTTTGAATCTTTTCCTCTTTATGAGAATCGTCTGAGTGACTTGGGCTGTCTTTTGATAATTCATCACGTTTAAAATAATCGGGATATGAAGCAATTGGATATGAATTTTCATCATAAGTAATTGATATTTTAATCTTTTTACTTAAATCCAAATCGCTAATTGAAAATTCACTTGAAGCAATTTTTGCGATATATTCAGTTGATGGCAAACAACGAACAGTATCGCATAATTGAGTATATAAAACAACTGAAATATTATCATTAGAAAAATCAATATCTTTTTTTGCAATAAGTGGAATCAAAAATTCAGCATTTTTATAAATATCTATTGTCATTTCGAAGCCCTCGTCATATTTAAACTCTGGCTTATCAACATAGATATTTTGAATTTGTTCGAATGATTCAGCTGGTTTTACAGATAACTCAGAAGCGGCAGGACCAATACCTTCGTCGTTTAAAATTGAAACAAAACCATAATTATACCAATAATCATCTAATTGAATAGTAACTTTTACAAAAAAACTATCCCCTTTTTTTACTGTTGTTTGAGAGCTTTGAGCTTGAATTTTTATATGCTCAGATACCTCTGATTTAGCAATATTATAAAATGAAAAGACTAAAACCAACAACAGAATTATATACTTTTTAAACATTAAAAAATTCCTGTTAAAAATACAATTATTTTTTTTACAAAATTAATAAATTTATTAATATAAATTCATATATCTTTTATTCATTATCACCTTGAAAATAAGAAATTATTCTTTTTTCTTCAAAAAATTTCTTCATTCCCGATTTTTGTTTAATTCTTTCGTTCAATTTTTCCGAAAAAACCTGCGAAGCATCATAACCATAAGTACGCAATAAGTAATTTATAGCAATAACTTCAGCGATTACGGTGATATTTTTTCCCGGAAAAATAGGTAATTTTACTTTTGAAATTTCAACACCCAAAATATCCATAGGTAGTTCATCTAAACCTGTACGAGTATAATGATTATCATCGTTCCAATCCTCGAGTTCAACGATTATTTCAAGACGTTTCTGAAATCTTATAGCACGTATTCCGAACATTTGCCTAATATCAATAATGCCTAATCCACGAATTTCCATAAAATGCTGAACTAAGCTTGTACCCGTACCCATTAAAATTGATTCACGTTTTTTTGTTAATACAACAACATCATCAGCCACTAAACGATGACCTCGTTCGATTAAATCGAGTGTAATTTCACTTTTTCCTATACCACTTCTACCAATAAATAAAATCCCTACACCATAAACATCTACAAAAGAGCCATGTAAAACAACTTGATGTGAAAACTGGTCATCTAAAAACTCAGATAATAGATAAAAAGCCTTTGATGTATCATATTCAGTATTAAATACGGGAATACTTGCTTCTATAAATACGTTTAGCAATTCATCTTCTAATGTATTTTTATTAGTAAGTATTACACATGGAATAGCAAATTGTGTTATTTTTTTTAAAGATTTTATTCTATTTTCTAAAGAAAGCGTTTTAAGATAATTAACTTCTGTATTACCAAAAATCTGTATTCTCTGCCAACTAAATAAATCTACATATCCCGCCAAAGCTAATTGTGGGCGATGTAAATTTTTATCAGTAATGAAATTATCTAAACCAATTTCACCCGTCAAAATTTTAAGTTTAGCAGGTGATTGCTGAAGAAAAGCTACTGGGATTTTCTCTTGCATTATAGTTTTGTGATTACTTGTAGTAGCCATAAATATTATAAATAAATTCTAATTATAAAACCATTCAATAATTTTTGATAATTCACTTTTCATATTTCTACGATCAATGATTTTATCAATAAAGCCGTGTTCGAGCAAAAACTCTGCTCTTTGGAAACCAGCGGGGAGTTTTTTTCGTATAGTTTGTTCGATTACACGAGGACCAGCAAAACCAATTAAAGCGCCTGGTTCGGCAATATTGACATCACCAAGCATAGCAAAAGAAGCAGTTACTCCACCCGTTGTTGGATCAGTAAGTATAGAAATAAAAGGTACTCCAGCTTCGTCAAGTTCAGCAAGTATAGCTGCTGATTTAGCCATTTGCATAAGCGAAAGCACTGATTCCTGCATTCTTGCACCACCACTTGCTGAAATGAGAATAAAAGGCATTTTTTTCTTTGTAGAAAGCTTTGCAGCACGATAAATTTTTTCACCAACGACAGAACCCATACTTCCACCAATGAAATTAAAATTCATACAAGCGAAAGATACTTCTCTACCAAAAATTTTACCTATTCCCGTAGTGATAGCATCGTTTACATCTGCTTTTAGATTACCTTCCTCAATTCGAATGGGATACGGCTTTGTATCAACAAAATTTAGAGCATCGGTAGATTTTATATTTTCATTAGTTTCTGTAAATGAATTTTCATCTAATAAAATTTCAATATATTCTTTTGTGCCTATTCTAAAATGATAAGAACATTTTTTACAAGTAAAAATTGATTCTTCTAAATCAGTTTTATACATAATTTCATTACAAGATGGGCATTTTGTCCATAATCCATCGGGCATAATTTTCTGATTTTCTTCTGTAATATTTGCTTTCGACCTTACAAACCAAGGCATTTAATTATCTCCATCATTAAAAATTATTTGTATTTATTTTCTTTTCAAATAAAAAATATAAACTAATTAAACCTTAATTTATTGGATGATTTGAATTTATCATTTATATTCTTTAAAATTATCTTTGCTGTTTCGCTATCAATATCTGGAATAAGTGCGTCACTAATATTTTGCGATGCCGCTGTATCAATATGAATAGTTGAAAGAAAAAGTCTTCTTTGAAAAAAAGTTTCACTAATATGTAAAGTTTGAATTTTTTTTATTGGGATAATATTAATTTTTTGATACCATATACCTTGTTTAATAAAAATTATATCTGATTGTATCGAATATGAGCGATTTTTCCATCTTAAATAAGCTATATAATAGAATAAAGGCATTAAAGCAAGAAAAAATAATACATAGAAATTGATAAAAAAGTATGATAAAAGAACAAAAGGTGTAAATTGAATTAATAGCCTAATAAAAATTCTTCTTATTGATTTTTCAGAAATTCTTTCAAAATCTTTTGGAATATCAATAGGAAAAATATCTTGGCTTGTCTTTTTTAATAGCTCCATTTTTGCAAGTGGAATAGCAATTGGAGATTTATTATAAGTCAAATCATATCCCGCTGTATATAAAGTCATAGAATAGAAATCAAGTTTTTTCTTAATTGGATTAGTTTGAATTGATATTTGTTGTAATTTTTTTAATGGTATTGTTACTGAATATTTTGAGAGTAAACCATAAGAAGAAAATAATTTATTGCCATCTTTCATTAACTTAAAGCCATAAAATTGTGCAAAAGTCCATAAAATATCAATAAGCCAAGAAATAATGAAAGAAAATAATAAAAATACTAAAAATAAACCGATTAAATAATATATTGGAATATGAGAAAAATTATTTACTGTTGACTCTAAATAATTGCTTAATTGCATAAATAAATTTTGAAATTGAGATAAAAAAGACATTGCCCAAATACCATAAACTAAAAACAATGGGCGAAGCCTTATCATACCAAATAAAATTAAATCTTTATTTGACAATTCGAATATAATATTAGATTTATCACTCGTTTGAAAAGTTTCAGATTTAATTTCTTCAAAATTTTGTGAAATTTCTTGATTTTGTATTTGCTCGTTTTTAGACAAGTTTTTTTGATACAATCTAATTATACGATTAATTTCATCTGCCTCTTTAAGCTTGACAAATTCGAGTGCGGCTTCTGTATGAATATCGCCTGCAGTTTCGATTTCAACCTTCGCAATACCTAAGATTCTTTGAAGTATATCCTGTTTAACATTAACATTTTGTATTCTTTCAATAGGTATGTTTCTCTGTTTTCGAGATAAAACTCCCGATTTTAAAATAATTTCGTTCTCGGAAATCATAAATGTAAAATAATACCATTTAAGAATATTGCCAGGTATAATGAAAATACCGAGAATAATAGTAATCAAAATATAAATAAGCTCTTCTCTTTGATTTTGATATAACCCTAAATATAAAGTGATGGCAAAATAAGGTAAATTTTTAAAAAAATTATAAACCCAAGTAAGAGGATGTAAACGATTAAAATTATTGTAATCATATAAAATATGATTCATATTGCGTCCTCATAAGTCTGGACTTTTAATTTATCGCGTAAATCCTCAGCATATTCGATTGGCAATCCTGGGATAATCACGTCTGCACCACGCGTACCCGCAGTATAGATAACGAGTTTACCAAGGTGAGCAAAACGCTCTAAAATGCTTTGTTGAACATCGAGATGTTGAATTCTGCGATAAGGAGCTATAGTTTTTATTCTTGTAAAAATACCTCTTTCAATATATATTTCATCTTCTCGAACCTCAAATTTCCAAAATCTATATTTTAAAATTGGAATTATAATTGTCAAAAGAATACCAATGAAAAATAATACCAATGAAAAAAATCCTTTTGGAAAAAACCAGCTATTAACATTTCCTGGAATTATAAAAAATTCTATAAATCCAATTATTGATGAATATATTAAAAATCTGATAAAAATTGCTATTGTCCAAATTGTCTTTATACTTGGATCTAAACTATACATAAATATCTAATTTATTATAAAACTTACAATAACGTAATGATAATATTAAAATTATTTAAAAAAATGACCTACTTTATACGAAAAATTAAATTACTTCATTGTTAATTTATTAAATTATCATATTTTAGAGTAAATTAAAATAATATTTTAGGATTTTTTGCTGTATTTTATTTTAATATGTATTTATTGCTATTTTTTATTTTTTTTATAGGGTCTTTTTATATGAATATTTATGTAGGTAATTTGAATTTTAAAACAACTGAAGAGTCATTACATGAACTTTTCGGGCAATACGGAGAAGTCCACTCAGTTAAATTAATTTCTGACAAACAAACAGGCAGACGTAAAGGTTTTGGATTTGTTGAAATGGATAACTCCGATGGTGAGGTTGCTATCAGAGAATTAAACGATAAAGAATTTGACGGTAGAAATATCAAAGTTAACGAAGCTCGCGAAAAAGTCGAGCAAGCTCCAAGGAATTATCGTCGTTAATTCTTTTTCTTGCAAAAAATCCTTAAAATTATATAAAAGCGGTTTTAATTATCCGCTTTTTTTTTTACAATAAATGAAATAATTAGTTTGAAAATTCGTTTTATATAATATATTATTTTGTACAAACTAAAAACTGATTGTTATGACAAAAAGAGATTTTATCATTGGTTCTATGGCTCTTGGTGCGGCATCATCAATACCTAATATGACATTTGCAAATTCAAAATTAAAAACATTTAATTTCCAAAATGCTGTTGATAATAGTGGAAAATATATTTTACCACCATTACCTTATGATTATAACGCACTCGAACCACATATTGATGAACAAACTATGCGTTTGCATCACGATAAACACCATTTAGCTTATGTTAATGGACTAAACACAGCAACTCAAAAAATCAAAGAATCTATCGAAACAGGAGATTTTTCATTAATTAAACATTGGGAAAGAGAATTAGCTTTTCACGGTGGTGGACATTTCTTACATACTATGTTTTGGAATGTTATGGGACCAAAGCAAGGAAATAGAAGTAGCGAACTAAATAATTATATTAATAAATCATTTGGTTCTTTTGATGGATTTATTAAACTTTATAAAGCCGCGTCTGGTGCGGTAGAAGGTTCGGGGTGGGGAGTGCTTTCTTACGAACCAATTTCTGATAAATTAATCGTTATGGAAGTGGAAAAACAAGGTAATTTATCTCAATGGGTACAAGTGCCATTATTACCCGTAGATGTTTGGGAGCATGCTTATTATCTTAAATATCAAAATCGTCGTGCAGATTATATTGACGGATTTCTAAATGTTGTTAATTGGGAATATATTTCGGAGCAATTCTCGAATATTTTATCAATGTATAAATAATTTAAAAATTAAAAAAAAGAAAAAATCCAGTTGAAGAATTTAATCTAAGACTGGATTTTTTTATTTAGAAAATATAATAATATCAATTATTTCGCAGCCGCTACCTTTTCTATACAAAAGAATACACTCGAAAGATTAGTCATTGCAATTTCGTAATATACATTTTTTCCATCACGCGTAGATTTCAAAATTTCTTTATCTTTTAATTTTGTAAGATGATGGGATATTACGGATTGTTCTACATTTAAATTTTCAACAATTTCACTTACACAAAGACTACGTTTGTTTTCGAGTAATTCGATTATTTCGAGCCGCAAGGGATGTGCAATACATTTTAATAAACTCGCCATTTTTTCGAGCTGTTTGGATTTGTTTGTCTTTTTCATAATACATCAAAAAATGTTTTTAATTTTTAATTAAAAATTTATAATACAAAATTAATCAAAAAAATTGATATATTAACATAATTAAAATAATTATTATGTTTTTTGGTGATTTTATTAATAATTTCATATAATTCCTTATAGTTTTATAAGAAAATTCAGAATGAAAATATCTTTTTAAAATAAATTAATCTATGAAAAAATATTAAGATTTATTTATTTGAAATTTATAATATTAAAAAACAATAAAAAAAAATAATTTTTATTTTTTTAATAAAATTATGACAAAATTTTATTAAATTAGATAATAATTTATTGCAAATTTTATAATAAATAAATGAGTGCAAAATGAAAAAAAGATTTACAATAATGATTGTAATCATTCTATCCATTACAATCTTGGTAGCTAATTCTCAAGATTGGAGAGTTAAAACGGGAAAGGATAATGCTAATTTTTATGATATTCAAAAAAGTTTTAACGATTATTGGAAAGATAAAAATCTTAATAAAAGAACTCCAAAAAATTTAAGAGCTGGTTGGAAATCATTCAAAAGATGGGAATGGTATTGGGAGCAAAGAGTATATCCAAGTGGTAAATTTCCTGCTTCAAATCAACTTTCTAATGAAATTAGAAAATGGAATAATAGAAAAAACAAAAATGAAACTTTACAAGATAATAATTCTTGGGTAAATTTAGGACCACAAACCTCGCCCGGTGGCTACGCGGGGCTTGGAAGAATTAATTGGATTGAAGAAGACCCTAATTATAATGGCACTACAAATAAAACACTTTGGATTGGTTCACCCAGCGGTGGTTTGTGGAAATCAACTGACGATGGTGAAACCTGGACCTCAAAATTTGGAGCGTATAATTCTCTTGGAATATCATCATTAGTATTCCAACCAAATAATTCTAATATTATGTATATTGCTACTGGCGATGGCGATGCCTCGGATACATATAGTTTAGGGGTATTGAAATCAACTGATGGTGGTGAAACTTGGAATACAACGGGTTTAGATTGGGGTGTCTCTAATACGAGAACTATAAGAAAAATCATTATGAGTTCCTCAGATTATAATATACTATATGCTGCAACATCAGAAGGCATTTATAAAACAACAAATTCTGGAGCTAATTGGTCTTTAGTAAAAACTGGCTTATTTCTCGATATTGAATTCAAACCAAATGATAATAATACTTTATATGCTTGTGGCTGGTATGATATTTATAGAACAACGAATGCCGGTACTAATTGGACAAAATTAACAAATGGATTGCCTACATCAAATACGGGAAGAGTAGAATTAGCAGTTTCAGCTGATAAACCTTCATATATTTATGCACTTTATGGGTATTCGGGAGGTAATAATGATAATGGTTTTTATGGTTTATATTTGTCAACTGATGCTGGTGATAATTGGACTGCAAAATATAAATATGATAATGGAGACAAAAATCTTCTTGGTTATGAATACGATGGTAGTGATACACACGGACAGGCTTGGTATGATTTAGTTTTAGCCGCAAATCCTAATAATGGAAATGAAATATATATCGGCGGAATTAACATTTGGAAATCAACAAACTCGGGTACGAATTGGACTATTAAAGCACACTGGTGGGGCGACAGAACTGCCGAAGTTCATGCTGACCACCATTTTCTTGCATTCTCTAAAAATTCTAACCGACTTTATAATGGAAATGATGGAGGAATTTATCGCTCAACAAATGGCGGAACAGATTGGGCTTGGCTTGGTAGTGGACTAAAAATTACTCAATTTTATAGATTAGGAACATCTGCTACTAATGCTAATCGAATCATTGCGGGTTCGCAAGATAACGGAACAAAACTTCTCAAAAATGGTACTTGGTATGATGTTATGGGTGGAGATGGTATGGAGTGTATAATTGATTATACTAACGATGATATTATGTACGGCACTTATTATTATGGAGAAGTCGAAAAATCAACAAATGGCGGAAATAGCTTTTTTTCGATAAATTTACCTACTGGTGAAGATGCTGCTTGGGTTACTCCATTTGTTATGCATCCAAACGATAATAATACATTGTTTTTAGCTTATCAAAATGTTTGGAAAAGCACAAATGGTGGAAATTCTTGGTCTAAAATTTCTAATTGGTCTTCTAATACACTTACTGTTTTACACATTGCACCTTCGAATCCAAATTATATATACACAGGAACGGGTTGGAATTTAAAATATACTAGTAATGCAGGATCAAATTGGAATAATATTACTTTGCCGGTTAATGAGTATTTAACATATTTGGCTATTCATAATGACGACCCAAAGAAAATATATGCAAGTTTCTCGGGATATTCAAGCGGCAATAAAGTTTTTTATTCTACAAATGCTGGTTCGAGTTGGACTAATATTACAAGTAATTTGCCAAATGTGCCTGCAAATACGATTGTTTTTCAAAGAAATTTAAATAATAAAATTTTTGTCGGTACTGATATTGGCGTTTTTTGGAAAGATGATGATAATAGTGAATGGCAAGATTTTAATAATGGCTTGCCAAATGTTGAAGTTACTGAATTAGAAATTCATTATGGCACGTCTCATCTAAGAGCCGCTACCTATGGAAGAGGTTTGTGGGATATTGAAATACCACCATCGAATGAAATTTCTACTCCTGTGCTTCTAAGCCCAAATAATGGTAGTTCAGGTATTGCTTTTGATAGTAAACTAATTTGGCAAAAAGTACCAACTGCAACTAAATATTTATTACAAATATCAAAAAATGCTGATATAAGTAATCCTATCTTTAATTCTACAAATTTTACGGATACAAGTTTTGTTATAAAAGACACTTTATTTGATTTTGCAAACAAATATTATTGGAGAGTTAAAGCAAAAAATAATTCAATAGAAAGTGATTGGACATCTATTTGGAATTTTAAAATTAAAGCTAATATTGGCACACCAACGCTAATATATCCAACAAATAATGCTACTAATATTGTATTAATTGATTCATTAAAGTGGAATTCTGTAAACAATATTGATAAATATATTATAGTAACTGCTATTGATTCTGATTTTAATTCTGTAATTTTTCAAGATAGTACAAGCAATATATTTTTAAACCTAAGTAAATATGATTTGAAATTAAATACTAATTATTTTTGGAAAGTTACGGCTAAAAAATCTGGTGAAATAGGTTCTTGGTCAGATACTTTTAAGTTCAAAACAAGGCAATCAAATAATAATTATTGTATTCCAAATACTTATGAGTGTGATGAATATATCGGAAGAGTAGAGTTTAATACAATAGACAAAAGCTCTAATTGTAATATCTATTCTGATTATACTGATTTTATTACAACTATACAAAAAGGTACAACATATCAAATAAAAATAACTAATCCTAATGCTTATAGTAATGATAAATGTGGAGTATGGTTTGATTGGAATCAAGATAATGATTTTAATGATAGCGGTGAGAATTATACTTTGAATACAAATGATAACTCTATTTTTACTCTGAATATTACTCCCACAGCCAATGCTAAAAAGAGAAAAACAACAATGAGAGTTAGAATTTTGTATTATGATGCTCTTTCCCCTTGCGAAACTTCGTATTATGGTGAAGTTGAAGATTATAGTGTGTATATTGTTGCCGCACCATTGCAGACGCCACAACTTACATCGCCTTTGAATAATTCATCGAATCAAAATATTAACTTGGCATTGTCTTGGCAATCTGTGAATAACGCTGAAATTTATAAATTACAAATATCAAAGAATCAAGTATTTACAACTAAAATTTTAGATACAACGATTAACTCTACTTCATTAAATATAAATAATTTAGAATATTTTACAGATTATTATTGGAGAGTTCAGGCTAATAATAGTGATACATCTTCTTCTTGGTCGTCAATTTATAAATTCAAGACAAAAGGACCGAATATTTCTCTGGTATCGCCTTCGAATAATGCAATAAAAGTTAAAAAAGGAACAAAATTAGTATGGAATAAAGCTCAAAATATTGAAAAATATCAATTACAAGTATCTAAACTCGAAAATTTCAGTTCAATTTATGCTTCATTATTTACAGTTGATACAAGCTATAGCATTGGTATTTACAATTCAATTAAATATTATTGGCGAGTTCGAGGTGTTTATGGAACAGATTCAACATCTTGGTCAAATATTTATAATTTCACAGTTAAAGATTCTTTAAAAATTCCACAACTTGTTTATCCAACAAATAATTCAAATATTAATGATTTAATATTTAATATTGATTGGAATGATGTTAATTATGCTGAAAATTATAAATTACAATTATCTGAAAATATTGATTTTTCTAATTTTATATTTTATGATTGGATTTCCGAAAGTATTAAATCTACTGAACTTTTATCTTTACAACGTAATAAATCATATTATTGGCGAGTTCTTGTTGCCGATTTTGCTGATACTACTAATTTTTCAGCAACTTGGAAATTTACTATAAATCCATTAAAAGCTACTTTAACAACATCGAATATAAACAATATTACTAATAATTCCGCAACAAGTGGTGGCAATATAAGTGATGATGGTGGCGCAAATATAACGGCGAGAGGAGTCTGCTGGTCCACAAATCCAAATCCAACAGTAAGTAATAGTAAAACGACAGACGGCACGGGTACAGGCTCATTTACAAGTTCAATAACGGGCTTAAATCCCAATACAACATATTATGTCCGCGCTTATGCAACAAATTCAGCGGGAACGGCTTATGGTGCAGAAAAGAGTTTCAAGACGGGAACAACATTGGCAACCTTGACAACTACCAATATTAGCGATATAACTAATAATTCCGCAACAAGTGGTGGCAATATAAGTGATGATGGTGGCACAAATATAACGGTAAGAGGAGTTTGCTGGTCCATAAATCCAAATCCAACAATAAGTAATAGTAAAACGACAGACGGCACGGGAACGGGCTCATTTACAAGTTCAATAACGGGCTTAAATCCCAATACAACATATTATGTCCGCGCTTATGCAACAAATTCAGTTGGAACAGCTTATGGTGCAGAAAAGAGTTTCAAGACGGGAACGACACTTGCAACACTTACAACAACAAATATTAGTGATATTACTCATAATTCAGCAAAAAGTGGAGGTAATATAAGTGATGATGGTGGCGCAAGCGTAACGGCGAGAGGAGTTTGCTGGTCCATAAATCCAAATCCAACAATAAGTAATAGTAAAACGACAGACGGCACGGGAATGGGTTCATTTACAAGTACAATCACGGGATTAAACCCTAATACAACATATTATGTCCGCGCTTATGCAACAAATTCAGTTGGAACGGCTTATGGTGAAGAGAAGAACTTCAAGACGGGAACGACACTTGCAACACTTACAACAACAAATATTAGTGATATTACTCATAATTCAGCAAAAAGTGGAGGTAATATAAGTGATGATGGTGGCGCAAGCGTAACGGCGAGAGGAGTCTGCTGGTCAACAAATCCAAATCCAACAGTAGCAGATAATAAAACGACAGACGGCACTGGAACGGGTTCGTTTACAAGTTCTATCACGGATTTAAACCCAAATACAACATATTATGTTCGAGCTTATGCTACAAATTCAGCGGGAACAGCTTACGGTGAAGAGAAGAACTTTAAGACGGGAACGACATTGGCAACCTTGACAACTACCAATATTAGCGATATAACTAATAATTCCGCAACAAGTGGCGGCAATATAAGTGATGATGGTGGCGCAAATATAACGGCAAGAGGAGTTTGCTGGTCCATAAATCCCAATCCAACAATTGCTAATAGTAAGACAAGCGATGGTACGGGTACAGGCTCATTTTCAAGTTCAATAACGGGCTTAAATCCTAATACAACATATTATGTTCGTGCTTATGCAACAAATTCAGCGGGAACAGCTTATGGTGCAGAAAAGAGTTTCAAGACGAATGCGACATTGCCAATTATAACCACAACAAATATTAGTAATAAAACAGCTATTACTGCTAATTCTGGTGGAGATATAACAAGCGATGGTGGTATAAGTATTTCCTCAAAAGGTGTCTGCTGGTCCACAAATCAGAATCCAACTACGGCGGATAGTAAAACAAGTGACGGTACGGGAACAGGTACATTTACAAGCACTATAACGGGCTTAAATCCCAATACAACATATTATGTTCGTGCTTATGCAACAAATTCCGTAGGAACAGCTTATGGTGAGCAGAAATCCTTTACTACAAATAGTAAAGCACTCGTGCCAGACAGTTGGGATTTCACTGATTTAACGGGAAATAATGCTATAGTTGTATTACCGAAAAGTACCAATCCCAAAATTGGAGAACGTAATTTAGTTTCAGGTGATGCTGTAGGATATTTCTTTAATCGAAATGATAGTTTGATATGTGCAGGTTATGGTATTTGGGATAACGCAAATCTTTCAATTACAGTATGGGGTGATAATACGATGACTACTATCAAAGATGGATTTGTTTCAAACGAAAGATATATAGTCAAGGTATGGGATTGTTATTTAGCAAAGGAATATCGAGCATATCCAGCTTATTCGCAGGGTGATTCTGTCTATTCTATAAATGGTTATTCTGTAATATCAAATTTGAATGTAAAAACTATTTTTAAACATTCTATCAGCTTAGTTTCGGGTTGGAATATGATTTCAACTTATGTAGAGCCTGAACAAAAATCAATGCCAACTATTTGGAATGATATTAAAAATTCAGTTAATTTAGTAAAAGATATATCTGGAAAAAGTTATATTCCAAGCTTTAACATTAATCAAATTGGAGATTGGAATAAATATCAAGGTTATCAAGTATTTATGAGTCAAAATAAAACGCTCGAAATCAACGGAACTGAATTAGAACCCGAAAATACTTCAATTTCACTTAGTTCGGGCTGGTCAATGATTCCATATTTACGAAAAACAGACCAAAGTATAGTTACATCGCTCGCAACTTTAACAAACGATAATGCTTTGAATATCGCCAAAGATATATCAGGCAAATCCTATATTCCTCAATTTGGTATTAATCAAATAGGAAATATGCAACCGGGGCAAGGCTATCAAGCATTTTTGGTAAAAAATGCTACATTAACATATCCAGCCAATTCATCGGGCAGAGTATTAGCGCAAGCCATTAGCCCAATGCCTAAATATCTAATTCCAGAATATAACAGAACGGGAAATTCAGCAGTTGCAATATTTTCTATAGATGCTAATGATGGCGATGAAATA
>JARKQC010000373.1 GCA_029974985.1 Bacteroidota bacterium
AAATTCATTGTAATAGCCTTTCCTGGCAGATTCAACCGGAATACTTATATAATCAGCTTTACGCATAAACCACTTCTCAATGTATTTAAAATAGAAAAGCTTCTTAAAACTATCCGTTTCGCAACCCATATAAGGATCACCACAATCCGCTACCCATGTTTTTGCAATTCTGTTTTTTGACGTTCTTGCCAATGCAACACCCCAATGAATCGGATAGGGAACGGCTATTGAAATTAACAGATCATAATCCTTTACTCCTTTTAATGCCTTCTTAACTCTGTAAACAAGTTCTATATCAGGATATTCTAAACTTAATGATAAAAGCCTGTAAAACACCCTTGTCAAAAAAAAACCAAACCGTGAACTGCCAAAATCAGGGCTTTTAAACCTTAAGCGCCCCAGATCATTGATTGTTACATTAAACGCTCTTTCAAAATCATTGTGAATCTCAGGCTTCTTGCAGGTTAGTACAGCTACCTCATGACCCTGCATGGCAAACTCCTTTGCCAGCTCAGTTGCCCTATTAGCACGAGGACTATTTTGAGGAAAAAATGCTGCTGAAACAATAAGTATTCTCATTATAAACAGTCATTGTCAAGGTTTAACAATTACTTTAGCCGGCATTATCCATAAAAAATACAAGCAATTTCCTAAAAAGCAAATAGATTTATTTTAACAAACAAATATTTAATCATCATATATTATAATCTACTGTAAAAATAGAAATTACGAAAATAAACTATTCTTTGTATAATTATTCGTTGGATATGCAAAATCCAAACTCGAATAAATGGCAAATGAAAAATCTCAAATTCCTTTTTTTGTCTTATTTCAATTGGTAGGGATTTAATCATATCCTTAATTCTCGCGTCATGGGGATTCTGAATATAAAAGTCTAATAGATAATTCGCTTTTCTTTTTGTTAAGAGTTCATCCCATTTAGGAAAACCATTCCCTATATAATTATCAATAGTAATAAGAATGTGATTTTCAATATTCGGAATTTTACCAATTGATCTCATCAAAGGATTACTCGCTATATTATAATATGAAATAGTTTCATTTGTGTAACATATATTGTATTTTAGAGCAATCCTAATCCACATATCCGTATCCTCTCCATGTGTAAGCTCTTCATTAAAATATCCGCATTCATCAAAAACTGATTTTCTTATTAAAACAGAAGAAGAACAAATAGCATATAAATAATCAAATAATTCAAAGAATCCTTCTTCAATTTGAGGGAAACGGTTAAGTTCAATCTGCTTGCCTACTTCATTAACCTGCACATAACGACCGGCCCAAATCCCTGAATCAGGAAATTTATTTTTCAAACTAATCAATTTAGACAAAAAATCTTCTCTCCACCAATCATCACCATCCAACAAAGCAACATATTCGAATTTAGCTTTTGCAATACCCATATTTCGTGCTGACGAAACACCTCCATTATCTTTAGTGTATAACCTTATCCTTTGATCATTAAAATTCTTAACAATTTGTTCACTTTGGTCAGTAGAGCCATCATTAATAATAATCAGTTCAAAATCAACATAGGTTTGATTTAATACTGAACCAATTGCTCTAGCAATACATTTTTCTTTGTTATACAAAGGAATAATTACACTAACTTTTTCCATACAGGCCAAATACTAAAACCATGTATTACTTTGTTTAAAATTAACAATATCTAAGATACAAAGATTTATCAATGAACCATTGTATTAGTATTTTATGACTATAACAATTTTATTTCCTCCATGAAAATAAAATTAACAATCCATCTCTTGCAGTTTTCTTAAGGAAATTATATTCCTCATTTTTTGCAAATTCCGAGATCAATACAGTTAGAGAAACACCCGTAAAAAGTTGCAAAGCAAGAACCCAAATGGGTCTCAAACTTATAAAATAGTTTAACCCAAACAGAATAACACCAATAAAAAATGCTAAAAAAAATGAAAAGGATATATCCCTTATTTGTTGTATAAAGGGATAGTCAATCAGTTTTCCAGCCATGCTAATCTTTATCATCATTTCTACTATACTTGAAAAAATCATAACAACCAACATGGGAATTATTCCCCATATAATACCTGATAATATTGCAGGCAAAGCCAACACTTTAGTGACAATTTGCAATTTTAATACCATTGAACCTTCACCAAAAACATACATTACATTTCTTGAAATAGCATGTAATGGATATAAAATTCCAACAAAACACAATAATTGAAGATATATGATAGCACCTACCCACTTTTCACCAAGTAAAGTCAAAATTAAAGGTTCTGCAATTGCAGCTAGAATGAACATTATAATTGAAATTATGTATTGTGTGCTAATCAATATAGTTCTATAATTTGCTTTTAGTCGATTAGGTTCATCCTGAATTGAGGATAGTACTGGAAATGAAACTTTCCCAACAACCTCAGTCAATGACTCTGATGCCATGTTTTTAAACATTTGCCCCCTGGTATATAGTCCTAATTCCACAGCCGAAAAAAATTTCGCTATTACAAGATTATAAATATTTGAATAAGCTTTATCTATAATATCACTTGCTAATAGTTTTGAGCTAAAACCAAATAGTTCCTTTAATACCTTAAAATTAAACTTCTTCTGTGGCCTCCAATGGTTAAATATCCATAGCAGAGATGAAATTAATGAGCTTTCAGTAATAGATTTAAATACTAAACTCCAGACTCCATAATCCATAAAAGCCAAAATAATCCCTAAGGTACCAGAAAGTAAAGAGGCGCAAAGTCTTACTTGAGTTTGTAATTTAAAATTAACCTCTTTTGTAAGTTTTACATTTTGAATTATCGTTAAAGCTTCAATTATTATTATCAAGCCTATTACTCTCGTGATATTAGTTAATTCTGGTTCCCCAAAAAAAACACTTATGTAAGGTGCTGCAAAAAATATTAAAATGTAAAAAATAATACCAGCAAAACTATTGAAATAAAAGACTGTAGAAAAATCAGTTTCAGAACAGTCTTTCTTCCTTATTAATGCTTGACTAAATCCACTATTAATAAATACACTTGTTAATGCAATGAAAATTACTATCATTCCAATAAGCCCATATTCCCGTGGGCTTAACAACCTTGCAAGAATGACACCCACTACAAAACTAGTAATTTGTCCTGCAAAATTACCTGCAAAACTCCAAACAAGCCCTGAAATTGTTTTTTGCTTTAAAGACATTTTGACATATTGAACTATCAAACAATTTTTACAAAATGCAAAAACTCTTCATTAATCCTTTCAATAAAACTAAAAAAAAAACAATCTCCAGGGAATGAAAACTTAGACTCCCCATGGCAACCCACATTGCCTGAATCGTTTTGCCCTCCGCGCGCAACAAATACCTCAAATCCATTCTATAAAAGATTATTCTTTTGTGGATTCAACAAACTCATAAACCTGATTGATATAACAATAACCTTTCCGGATGTTCTTTTGCCACTTTCCACACTTCGTCAGGCAAAAGATACTCGTACTGTATCTTCCGCTCTGTCATCTCCTTAACCCTGGAAATATAGCCTGCAAGCGCTTCCTGATTGATTTTATCACCTATCAGCAACAGACTGATCGTATCGCTATCCCTCCCCCTCGCAAAATCGCCCACCAGCCAGGCTTGCTCCAGTCCACCCAGACGTTTCAGTACATTCTGAACCACCTGGTCAATTCCTGTGTATTTCAGCAATATACTGTTAATATCCTTGAATAGCGGATGATTGATATTGGCGGAAAAAATCTTTTTGTTGCCCTCAAAATGGCTCACCAGCATCCCCGCCTCTTCAAAACGGTTCAGT
>JARKQC010000022.1 GCA_029974985.1 Bacteroidota bacterium
ATTTATTAATAATAGGATATAATATTTTATTGGCTGATAAAAATGAATATCCCGTTAAATCCCGATTCAAAAGACCCTATTTGGACTCTGTTTGGCAAAGTAATTAAACTTATCGATAGTAGAAGTTTTCAGCAAGAATTAACTCGAAACAAGCTGCAAAGCATAGAACGATATCAAACTATGCTTAAAATAGTATTATTAGCATCATATTTTAATTTAGAAGTATCACATGTTCACTATGAGGTAGAAAACCGTGAAAAGCTCCGGAAATTCTTAAATATTAACAACCCATTAACATTAAAACAAGTCAGAGAATTTTATTAACGAAAAAATGAACAAAAATACCTAGAATTATAATTAAAAACACTTAATAAACTAAAATTTAAAAAAATACGAGGTCTTCAAACTATTTTACTCGATTCAACCGCGATACTCATTGATTTAAAGTTTAATGGAAATTATATTTCATAGCAAACATGCCTTGATAAAGACTACAAAAGAGGCTTTTCTACCTCTAAAGGCCATTATGCAGGCTTTCAGATGACAATAGCAGTAGAACATGAAACATTAAGACCATTAGCAATACTAATCTATCCCGGTTCACCAAACGACGCAAAAATATTTGACAAAATTATGTATGAACTGAAAAGAAGAAGATTGTTAAAAAAAGGACAATTAGTTATTGCAGATAAAGGATTTTACAGTGCATGCAATTACTTAACAGGAATAAACAAATACAAAATCGTTCCGTTAGTATTTCCAAGGAAAAAACCAACTTTAGAAGTGTTAAAAGATAAAATAATCAATCCGTTAGATTATTTTAACTATGAAAATAAATCTGGAACAATATATCAGGAATTACGAAACCGATTATTCGAATTACTTCCTAAATGGGAGGATTTACGCCGAACAAGATGGAAAATCGAGAAAGTATTTGAATTCCTAAAAGAAAATTTAGGTTTAGGCCATATACATGCATATACCAAACGATCCGTCTATAAAAAAGCATATCTAAATGTACTTTTACTAGGAATACTAATATCCAATGGCCAAAACGAAATCAAAGAAATTTACACCATGCAAAATTTCACCTAAAACAGACACCCTGATAAGAAATGAAACAAATACTATATTTACTATAGATTTACTTGGATTCAATACCATGATCAACATTGTATACGATATCAAAGTTTACAGACAGACCCTGAAAGACATTATCAAAGAAGATGATGTGGTGGTTGAGCTGGGCTGTCATGTGGGTAATTCCACCCGTATCATATCCCAGCTAGCACCCCACGGAAAGATAATAGCACTGGACAAGGGCACTGAATCTAGAGAGAAGCTGGATGAACTGAAAAAGGAAGTTAAAACTCCCATTGAATTTATAAATGCAGATGTGCGCCTACACGAAACCCTGGAAGAAGTGGGCCAAAAGGTGGAT
>JARKQC010000034.1 GCA_029974985.1 Bacteroidota bacterium
AGTAGGAAATTCATGCGAATTAGATATATACTTAAATTTAGAAGATGAAATTATAACTGAATTTAATAAAATTTTAAAAAATATTTTTAAAAATTGTGAATCAGAATATAATAAATTTGGAAATGATTGAATTAAAAATAATTTAAAAAGCTTGAAATTGGATTAAAAAGCCATTGAGAAAGCTAATCTTAAGATTGAGGGTTCAAATCCCTCCAAGTCTGTTCTTGAATAATTGATATTATAGGACTATTTTTTGAATAAAAGATTAATTATTATTAATTTTAATCATAAAGTAAAATAAATCATTTATTTTCAATTGATATATTTTAAATATCTAAAAAGAAAAACCTATTTATACTAAAACAATAATTAAAAAAAATATACATCATTATTAAAAAATAAATATATTGAAAAAAACTTATAAAAAACAATATTTAAATATAAAACCGTTTAAAAACTATTAAAACTAAAATTAAATGGCATCGGATGTCCTAATCCGTAGATCGAGGGTTCAAAACCCTCCCGGCCCGTGAAATTCTTTTATTTCTTAAATAATTATTATTTAAATCTTATTTTAAGAATATATTATTATAAGCTATTTATTTAGAGAATAAATTAACTAAACTTCTTTATTAGGATTTATTAGATTGTAGAATAGTTTAATATTTCTAATCTTAAGATTGAGGGTTCAAATCCCTCCAAGTCCGTTTTTTGTATTATTTTTTATTTGAAAATATGTAATGATTTAGCATCTTATTTTTAATGGTTAGGTAAGTTATATTGTAGAATATAATTAATTTTATGATTTTTTAAGCTATTTTTAAAAAATATTAGACTAATTTTTTCTTAAAAACATTGTCTAACTTTATCATCTGATGAAATCATAGTATTATATTCTCTTTCGTCCTATAAAAACTCTATGAATGTCTTTAAATTCCTAAAAGTGATTAAAAAATTAATGAATGAGAATTAGAGAGTGGTTTTGTATTGAAGAGTTTTTTATAACAATTATTTTGAGTTTTATTTTGTATTTATATATTTTTTGTAAAATTTATTATCTTTATATTGATATAACGAAATATTTAAATATATAGTTATATAGATTAGATTGTATGTCAAATTGTAAAAATGATGCTTGTCTTGAACAATATGGGAATTTAAATCTAGATGAGTTAATAAGTGAAATTCCTTCAGATGATAATTTATATGATATGGCCGAATTAATAAAAGCCATTTCTGACCCTTTAAGATTAAAAATATTATATCTATTAGCAAATGGTGAATTATGTGCTTGTCATATTGATTCTACTTTAGATAAACCACAATCAACAATTTCACATCATTTACACCATCTAAAAAAAGCTAAACTTTTAAAATGGAGAAAAGAAGGAAAATGGACTCATTATAGTTTATCTGATGAAAAAATAATTGACTATATAGAAAAACTAATTAAAATAGGAGAATGAGTACCATGACTGACGAAAATACTATGGGTTGTTGCTGTGAACCAGTTAAAGAAAATAATGAAGATATAAGCTGTTGTGGTGGTGATTATGAAGTAACTGATGATTCTAAAATAGAAAATCCAAAAAACCCTAAAAAAGAAATAGATTTAGAAATTCTTAACAAGATTGAAGATATGGGCAAAAGTCTAGATATGGAAATTATAGGTTTTGGAAAGATACCTAAAGAAGAACTGAAAGAAAATGAAAGGTTACAATATTCAAATGCTATTGTTTTCACTATGAAAATTGGGGAAAAGATTATAAATGAACCACCTAGTGAATTTGCACAAGAATTGAATAATTTACTTTATGATAAATTCGGAAAAAGTATATATATTCTTTCTGATTATCTTAGAGAAAATGGTTTTGCAACACAAGTTGCACATCCTCATCAAAATTTATTAGACCTCCCACAACTAGCAGAAACATCAGGAATTGGAACAGTAGGAAGAAGCCATTTATTAATCACGCCAGAATTAGGACCTTGCCAAAAAATAGGAGCAATACTAACATCAATTGAAAACCTAAACTTTTCAAAAGAAAACAAACACAATTGGATTAATGACTATTGTAAAAGGTGTGGTAAATGCATTAAAGCATGTCCTGAAGATGCACTACAAAAAGACTATATGGATGAAAATAAGGCAGATTTTATTGAATCCCAATGTTTAGGATGTAATCAAGGATGTACCTATTGTATTGAAGAATGTCCTTTTTACAAAGATGGATACCGCTTTGTAAAAGAGAAACACGATAAATTAGAAACTAAATTAAAAGAAAAAGGGAAATTATGAAAGATAAGGTTTCAGTTGCTGCATGTAGTGGAATGAGTAATTTTGGATTAATTTGCAGAACCATAGCTTCTGATTTATCAGAATCTGAAGAGAATATAACATCTATTTGCATAACATCTACAGCTGCAGAAGAAAAAACATCAGATTTAATAAAAAAATACCCAATTATCGCATTAAACGGATGTTCTAATGCTTGTGTTGATAAAATATTAAAAAACAAAGGTATTGATGTTGATAAAAGTATTGATGTTATGAATTTAGCAAACGAAAAGGATTTAAAACCTGGAGAAGTAGCAAGATTAGGTAAACAAGGAGAAAAAACAGTGAAAAAATTGAAAAAACATATTTTAGAAAAAATAAAAGAATAATATTTTGATATTTATGGAATCTTCTAAAGATTGTATTTTATTTATTTGTAAAAATAATTCTTCAAGGTCACAAATGGCAGAAGCTATTTTAAATTCATTATATGAGGATAAATATAGTGCATTTAGTGGAGGATTAGAACCAACACAAGTTAATAAATACGCAATAAAAGTCTTAAAAGAAATAAACATTGATATTACTAAAAATTACTCTAAAAACTTAGATATTTTTAAAAATAAAGAATTTAAATACGTTATTACTCTTTGTGAAGATGGAAAATGTCCTTATTTTTCTAATGGAGAAACATATATTCATAAAACTTTTAAAGACCCTAGTAAAATTAAAGACGATGAAAAAGAAATTTTCAATGCCTTCAGAAACAGTAGAAATGAAATAAAAAAATGGATTATTGACATAATAGAAAATGATGTGATTTAAAATGTTAAAAATTGTTATTTTAACTGATGGACCTTATGGTGATAGAGCATATGATACAATCAAAGAAAAATTTGATACAAAATTTATACAATTAGAAGCACCAACAGATATGTTTTTAGATGATGAAATCGAAATACCTAAAGAAGCAATTGATAAAATAAATAAAGCTAATATTCTTATTTCCTATATTTCACATCCAGATTTAGCATTAGATATAGTATATAGATTTGCAGACAAACTAGATTGGATCATAATAGCTTCATGGAAAGGAGACGGACTTAAAAATCAATTCGAATCAGAAAACAATGTTTCATGCCCTTATATAATGTGTGAACTAGAAGAAAACGGAAATCCTATTCATGATGAATTTGTAAGTGAAATTGGATGCCCTAAAGTAGATTTAATCATTAAAGATGGAAAAATCAAAGATGTTAAAGTTCTTAGATCCTCACCTTGTGGCTCTACTTCATTTGTATCAGAATATATCACTGAAAAATATAAAAATAAAATACTAGATGAAGAAAATCTACCACGAGAAGCTGGACTTAGAATACAACATTATCCCTGTAGAGCAGGTAAAATGAGACTATTTAGTGATGAAGAATGTAAAAAACAAAAAGCATCAGGATATCACCAAGAAGCATTCGAAAAAGCAATTTCAAACAACAAATAAATATAAACCTCAATTCAAACAATCATAAAACAACAAATAAACCATTACTAACAAATTAAATCTTCCATAATATACTAATTAAACATGAAAAATTACAATATAAAAAAACATAAAACTTGAATTGATTCCAATATAATTAAGAACAAATTAAATCAGCATACATGTTCTAATCTAAAGTATGATCAATTGATCCCTTGAAAAATTATCACTATAATAAAAATAATTTTATTGAAAAAAAAAGATATTATTTATCTTCAATAAAGTATGCAAAATAAAAAACAATACTTTAAATCAAAAACAACAAATAATAATTTCAAACACTTAAAGTCCGCAAACAAGTCCTAATCTTAAGATCGAGGGTTCAAATCCCTCCCGGCCCGTTAACCACATTTTATTTTAAAAATACTAATTTTCGTATAATATTAATATAAGGGCTTGTGGCCTAGTTTGGATAAGGCGAACGACTCCTAATCGTTAGATCGCGAGTTCAAATCTCGCCAAGTCCGTTCAATACATTTTAAGATAAAAAGATATAAATTAAACATTTAATAAATTACTAATTTTCAGAATACTCTTATTATTCTTATAGAAACTATTAATTAAAATACTAGTTTTAAAGTGACTATTAATTTAAACTAATGGAAACATTAAAATAAGTTATTGAAAGAAGAGTATTAAAAAGTAAGCTAGTTGAAAAAAGTAGATTATAGTAATATCAAATTAAAATAATAAAAAAGAGAAAAAAAGGATAAAAATAAGTAAATTTTATCCTAAAAAATGTTTAAAAATTATTGTTTCCTGTAAATTAGTCCTAAACTAGCTAAAAGCACTAAAATAACTGCAATTATTGGTATTCCTGTTGTTTTCATAGTAGCATTAACTACTGGATTTTTACTTGAATTATTAGTATTATTATTAGGTTCTGGGGGTTCAGGTGGTATTGGTGGTATTGGAGGTATTGGTTCAGTAGCTAGTATAGTAAAGCTTTGAGTTTCATAATCTAATGTAGTTGAGAAGTTTGAAACTTTAGAATATAACTCAGTAATTAGAGATTGACTATTTCTACCATCAATAATATCAATCAAAACACCATTTTTAAATATATCTACTTCAAAGTATGGGAAATATAAACCTGCATTAGCATTATTGCTTGTACCATTATGGACAAAATAAAAATTATAATGTAATATATCTCCAATTTCTAAAGTATTATTCAAAACATTAGTATTTAGAATCATAGTGAAATAATTATTTAGATCAAAATTGGTTA
>JARKQC010000036.1 GCA_029974985.1 Bacteroidota bacterium
TGGAGCAAATCTTTGGATGTTTTATCCAATTTATTTAATTGGTCCTATTTTAGGAGCAATTGTAGCAGCTTTAGTTTATTCCTATATTGCTAAGGGTACTGATGTGTGTGAATTACCACAACCATTTCAAGAATAATCTTAAATAGTTATTTTAGCTATTATTTATTTGCTATTTTAACTATTTTTTTAATTTTAATATTAATTTTAATATTAATATTTATAGATTTTAATTTTTGAATGTTTTTCTGATTTTTTCTTTTTTATAGATATATAATTCTTTTTTAAACAAATTTTTGAAAATATTGTGAAAAATTATTTATAAAAAATTATTTATAATTATATAATATTTATTTTACAATTAGATTGTTATTAAAAAATATTATCTATTGAATAAATAAATTTTATCAAAACAAGGATATATTATAGATTATAATTTAAATATAATGATTAATAATATTTTAAATAACAATGAATTAGATATATCTCTAAATTAATAAGATTTTTGGTGTTTAAATAATGATTTTAGTTACTGGTGGTGCTGGATACATAGGTTCTCACGTTAATAAAGAGCTTCATAAAGAAGGCTTTGATACAGTTGTTTTAGACAATTTAATCAACGGTCATAGCTATGCTGTTAAATGGGGAGATTTTCAGAAGGGAGAATTGTCTGATATTGAGTTTATTAGGTCTGTGTTTAATAAATTTGATATTGAAGGAGTAATGCATTTTGCAGCTTTTACATCAGTAGGTGATTCTGTTAAATATCCTGCTAAATATTTTAAAAATAATTATAAAAATACTTTAAATCTTTTGAAGGTTATGGGAGAAAATAATGTGAATAAGTTTATATTTTCTTCAACTGCTGCTGTATATGGTATTCCCAAGAATATTCCAATTAAAGAAGAACATGAATTAAATCCAATCAATCCTTATGGAAAGTCTAAGTTGATGGTTGAACTTGCATTAGAAAAAGAGTCAAAATCTAGTTCTAATGATTTTAAGTATTCTGCTCTCAGGTATTTTAATGCTTCTGGAGCAGATCCTGAATGTGAAATTGGTGAAGATCATAATCCCGAAACTCATCTTATTCCTCTTGTTTTAGACGTAGCTTTAGGCAAAAGAGATAAAATTAATATATTTGGGAATGATTATAATACTCCTGATGGAACCTGTATTAGGGATTATATTCATGTAAATGACCTTGCACAGGCTCATATAAAAGCATTTAAGAGCCTTGATAATGAGAATTCTATAGAAAAAGTTTATAATCTTGGTAATGGAAATGGGTTTTCTGTTAAGGAGGTTATTGATGTATGTGAAAAAGTCACAGGATTTGAAATTAAAAAAGAAGTGGTTGATAGAAGAGAAGGAGACCCAGATATATTAATAGCTGATTCTAAAAAAGCTTTTGATGTTTTAGGTTGGACTCCTAAATTTTCAGA
>JARKQC010000048.1 GCA_029974985.1 Bacteroidota bacterium
TTAATGACATCTGGCACCCCCATATAGATGTGGAGGAGATATACCTCACCGTCGAAAAGATTGGTAACCTGCTGGATGAAGATGAAATGATAAAGTTGATAGAAAGTTATCGAAAATTCAGTATGGAACGTTATACACCAAACTATCTGGTTATTCCCTTCCAATTCTACAATTTACCACCAGCCCAACGTGAAATCTGGGCTCAGGAACTACCAGAAAATACTCAAAAACTCATATCTGATGAATGGAAAGATAAATGGTTACCAATGGCCGATTTCCTTTACCACGATGTTGAATAATGGGAAATATTAGGAAAATAACATTACCCAACTCTACACACTAAAGGAATCAACTACAACGAAGGCAATAATGACATTCACCAGGGAATTAAGTGAAATAGAGATAGAAAAACAGACATCCAATGGAGAACAAGTAATAAAGAAGGTACAAACAGCTAAAAAAATGTAACATTAAGGTTACATGACTACAATTCAATACAAAATCAATCCTTTTTATACATCACCTTATAATCCTTATAGGGATTTTTCCCAGATTTCGAGGGCTTTTTCCCCTGAAAAATAATTTTCACTTCACAAGAAAGCGGCACCTTCTCCAGTAAATTATCCAACACAGTAGACCCCCAGAATTTAATTTCCTCACCTTTCTGGGTTTTAATGGTGTAAAGATTACTCTTAAATTTGCCCACACTCTCCTCTTTATCAATATATTTACCCTGGATAGACTCCCCTATTGCATCAGGCTCCCACATTTTAGCCTGTTCTTTTTCTTCATCATCGTTTGAAACTTCAATCCAATCGGTCATATTGAAAAACTCCTAATATTATACTAATTCTTAACTATTTTATAATTATATAGTTCATGTGACTTCTGTTTATATATCAGAGATTTCAATTTTATCACTATCAGTTTTTATTATATGTATAACATCTTATTTTAACAAACCTTTTAATTCAGGATATTAATTTTTAATTATGATTTGAAGGAAGGATAGTTGATATTCAATGAAAAACCTGTAATATTATAATATAGTATATTACGAAACTTTTATAACTGATGTTTGATATATTATTTTGTATGTCTGGTAAAAGTAAGATTGTTGTGGAAGATCATTTGAGTATGGATGAGATAAATAAGCTTATTAAAGATTTGAAGATGGAATTAAAGTTATATAAACGTTTGTTGTTTTTGAAATCGGTTAAACAAGGGAATACTATCTCTTATTCGGCTAAATTCGTTGGTATAAGTAGGGGAACAGGTTTCAGGTGGTTAAATGATTACAATGAACATGGTTTAGAAGGTTTGATTCCTAAATATGCTGGTGGAAGACCGTCTTTTTTAAATGAAAATCAATTAAATGAGTTAAAATCTATTTTATCAGATCCAACTAAAAATTACAGTATTTCGGATGCTCAAAAAATTATAAAAGAGAAATATAATGTTGATTATTCTTATAAGCAAGTTTGGGAGATTGTAAGAAAGAAGTTAAGCCTTAATTACAGTAAACCATTTCCTATTTACGAAAACAAGCCTGATAATCCTAAAGAAACTTTAAAAAAAAACTGATGGAATAGATCTAGAAAATGAATATTTAGCTTTTTTAGATTCTGTAGGCTTCCAAAATATTCCTAATTCGCTTAGAACAATACATCCACCATTAACTAAGAATAAAATCGTTAAATATCCAATAAAAGTTAAAATCAATGGAACTGGCTTACAAGGAGTAAATTGTAACTCTTATTTAGAGTTTTCCAAGTCAACAAAAGCTCATGAATTTTCGAAAATACTAATAAAAATGAGAGTAGCGAATATGGAAGATAAAAAAGGCCAAACATTATTAATAAACGTGCTAAATAACTTTAATCTATCCACTACTTATGCACAAGATATATTAAGAAAAAAGAGAATGACAGAATATGATTTTAGAGAAAAAACCATTAATGATTTGTACAATGAAAAATTAACAAAGGATGAGAAAATAAAAAAAATCAACCGTAGGTGCAATAAAGAAGAAATAAGCAATTACAGAAGAATTGATAAAATAAAAAGAGATAAAATACTAGAAAACCTAGAAAATGGAGAAATTATCGGAATTTTAAAGAAAGAAAAGAAATTTAACATTGTTTTAGACAATTACAGAGTTCACAAAACCAAACTAGTAGAAAAAATAGCAGGAATCTTAAATATTAACTTAATATTTTTACCACCATATTCTCCTGATTTAAACCCTATTGAAGATATATGGAGAAATATAAAGGGTATAATCTCAAGAAACAGTTATAAAGACGAAAATAAATTAAAAAAAGATTGTACAAATATATTTGAGAAAATTATAGGAAATACATCATTTTTCGAAAATTGGGTAAAACAATTCCTACCATCAGTCACAAACAATAAGTAATTAACTATAATAAAAGCAGTGATGATCAATGAAACAATATAGAATGTCTAAAAATAATAAAAGTAGGAATAGGCTGCTACAGAGAGAATAATTCATCAGATTCTACATGAAAATTCAAATCTTGATTTTGAAATTTTTACAGAAGAATATCAGGTCTTTAGGGGGTCAATTTAATTTAGCTGCCTTGCGTTTATTTGATCGACATGGTCTTCAAAATGAACATTCAATAGCATCAGAAAATCTTATTTCTTTATTTTAAATTTGTAGCATATCTTGATCCTAAAACTGTATTAGATCCAGCTTGTGGGACTTGTAGTTTTTTGTAGGGAATTAATTCATATTTAAGCGATGGTGTGGAATATTTAGGAATAGATAATGATTCTGGAATTTTAAATGCTGCTAATGAATATCTTCGTAATTATGATATTAATTTTAATTTAATGAATTCTGATTTTTTAGAGAAAAACGAATTATCTAATAAATTTGAGCATAATAGTGTCACAGCCTCCTTTTGGAAATTGTTCTCCTAGAGAAATAAATGGATTCAATGTTGATCGTTTAGAAACAGCTTTTCTTGTAAATTCTCTGGATTTATTGAATCATGAGGGTTATCTCATATTGATAATGCCTGAAATTGGATAAATAATAATCCTCAAATCAGGCGATTTTTATTAAATAACTATTCTCTCGAAGCGATAATATCGTTACCTATAAAATCTAATTTCAGAAATAGAAGAGAGACATCTATTTATATTTTTGTTAATTCTAAACAGCGACCAAAAATATTTTTTGCAAAATATGATAAAAATGCAGAAAATAGAATATTATCTAATTTTTTTTAAAATAAATTCTAATAAAAACGCATCAGAGGGTTTATGGGTTAATTTAGAAGAATTGTTTGGTGATGCTTCATGGAATATTAATTTTTTCAAAACACTAGTAGAGATAAAAACTATTGAAAATTGTTCTAAATATCAATCCAAAAAACTTGAACGTATCACTAAATGGATCATTCTGATGATGAAGATGTGATTCTAATTCCCCAATACAAAGGAAAATATGTTTTATTAAGACAGGAAATAGAGTATG
>JARKQC010000326.1 GCA_029974985.1 Bacteroidota bacterium
CTCATCGGTCAACTCAGCATCAGTTCCCCAGGCTATGTCATCCATCAAGCATTTCCCCCTTTATAATTTATCTAAACAAGATCAAGATATTGAACTTTACATTATATAATTAAAAATTAATTAGTATATATATGTATTGAATTTTACAATACATAATGAAAATTTGATTACATTAAGTGCGTGATGAAATTTACAATATATATCGTAGCATTAAAATCTTTCATCACATATTACTAAAATTACACTGTTCGTATTTGATTTTAATCTCTATAACGATCCTGTTTCTTTACATCATCCGTTATCCCCAAAAAAATTGAAATTGGGCTATTATAACCTAACTTGAACTTTTTTAAATATTCGGTTTAAAGCTAAGTTTTTGCTTGATAATTGAAACCTATTTTTTTGGAGGTCCAGAACCATAAAATAGCCATGAATACTAAACCAAAGGTCAATCCTAATAAGCCGCTTTCTGGAGAGAATATGTCGGTCATTTTAATTCCTAAAATACCGATGGTACTGCCGAAGCCAAACAGGATATAAACTACGGTATTCCAAAGGGCATGGGAAAATGATGATACAATTATAGAACCTGAAATGTACCTTAAGAGTCCGAAGGTCACTCCCCCAATAATTCCACCAGTAATGTATATAGGGAGCATACTCCACGAGAACGATGAATTCAGGAAGAATAAAGGTAAATGCCATGAAGAAAATGCTAACGCAGTAATTAGAAGAATTAGTTTAGGATTTAATTTTCCTCGTTCCAGTATCCCGAAAAGCCACCCTCTGAAAAATCCTTCTTCAGTGGCGAATGCCAATATGAGTGTGTATAGGAAAAGATAAGCAATTTTTCCAGTCACCTCGCCCGAATATTGGACTCCACCGATGTTTCCCGTTACCAAGGCTATGACGATGATCACAGAACAAATGCTTAAAGGATATAGAATAGCCCATATATAATCTCTTAAACTTCCAAACTCCAAACCCAACTCTTTACCATTCATTTTGGTCCAATAAGCTAAAATTAGAATTATGGGGAATATTATCAGTGCTTGAAGTTGTTCATTGTTAAATATTATTGGTGTAACTGTACTGCAGATCATCACCAAAACGTATCCAATTAAACCTATTTTGTAAGCTGCTCTCATTTAAACACATTCCTTCTATTTAAATAGTTGTAAAGACAATAAAAATCCTTTTACAATCTCCATTTTAGTTAAATTGCTTCCTCTTCCACATCAATGCTTAAATAATGTGTTATTTATGAATCCTTTTAAATATTACTATTTTAGAATTCATAATATGCATTTTTCTCGAAGCCCCTAAAGGACAGTTATCAACTTTGAATATAATAACTCATAAATTTTGAATCATTG
>JARKQC010000082.1 GCA_029974985.1 Bacteroidota bacterium
TGATGCTTTGTTTAGCATTATCTAATCCGTTTACTAGTAGTAAATCTCCGTTACTGGCTACTCTTCCTTGCGAATCAAAGTCAGTGCCATAAATTTCATCATTCAAAAATAATCACCTCAAATGGTTAATTTTAATTAATATGTAAAAAATAATAATAATATAATAAATATTTAGGAGTTTAATTAAAAATGAAAAATTATAAAAAAATAATAATATTATCAATATTATTTGTAGCTGTAGCTGGTTTTGCATTAGCACCCGCTAGTGCGGCTAAAACATACAAAGAAGTAACTAAAATGGACATGTGGCATAATGAGGACGTTGAGAAAAACACTAAGAAATATGTGGTATTTGTATGGAAATCAAAAGGTACTGGAGGATATAATATTAATAAAATTTATGAAAAAGTGAATAAAGCAAAAACAAAGAAAGATTATTGGGGTAGTGCTTATGTTTTCACTCCAAAATTGAAAAAAACACAATATGGTGGAAGGATAAAAGTTATTAGTGAAACTTACAAATTCACTATTAAAAAAAGAGACAGTATGAAAACCGTCAAAACATATACTAGAACTGTTAAACCTACTAAGAAGCTGTATTTAAAACTTCCTAATCATACTTGGATTTCAAATATTAAAGTTACTAGTAAATATAAATATAAATATTAATTATCTTATTATATACCTTTTTATTTTATAATTATCTTTATTAAATTATTTAACTCTATAAACTAGTAGTTTCTAAAAGCTATTACTTTATGTTGCCTTTGAATGCTTTTAGTATTCTGTTATTAAATTTAAAAAATTGAAACATTAAAAACTCATGTTAAGAATTGGATATTAGAATATGAAAATAATAAAAAAAATAATGAATAGTTTTTAATTATAAAGTTTGTTTAAATTATATAATTGATTACTCAACTCCTCTTTTAAATCACTTGTTAAGTCAATTTTCTTAAACCATTCATTAATAGCTATAAATAATACATGTTTCTATACATCTGGAAACAATTCAAGGCATTAACCACCTTTATTAAATTATTCAACTCTATAAACTGGTAGTTTCTAAAAGCTATTACTTGTTTAGTGTACTCAAGTTCTTTTTCATAATTCAAATTTGTTAATATTAAATTTATTAAACCCTTTATGCTTTCTATGAATTTTAATTAAATCAGATCTGTTTAAATTATAAATTAAATTGTCTAACTTTTCCAATTGGTACTTTTGAATATGCACTATTTTTAGTTGATAATTTCCTATTAAATTTTCATTGATCCTATTTGATAAAATTGTACAAAAACCGTATTTGTTTAATTTTTTAAAAAGATTATTTAACCCTATTTCTAATAATTCGTGAATATTAAACTGTTCAATAACATCTAATTCATTTAATAATCTTTCATTTAGGTTTATTTGCAAATGGTGTGTAGTTCTTGGAGCTGTGTTGATTATCATTTAATACACTCCTTTACAACTGTAAAAATTCAGTAGTTTCTTTTTTTTCTATCGTATTGATTACTTTTCCAATTAAATAATTCCATTTATTCATTTTTATACTTCCTAAAACTGCTTTTTGAAGTCTTTCAACTCCATATTATTCATATTAACATTTGCCATATATAAAGTTTTCTATATTTCAATATTAGAATACATAATAATAATAAATAATAATAATGTAATAATAATATAATATAATAATAAACCCTAAAAAAATCAATACACATATACACATGCTACAATGTGTATTAAAATTTTTCGACTATACTCGTTCGTTTAATACACTTGAAACCCTACCATTTCCTAAGAAAACATACACCTCCAAACAATACAATAACCTGAATATCTAATTAAAACAAGAAACAAAATTAATTAAATCATTATTCGATAAATTGAAACAATATTAAAAAAATAGTGTGTGTGGATTTTATAATTTAGTGTGTGTAATATGTATTAAATTTATAAATTAATGTGTGTAATGTGTATTAAATAAGTAAAAAAATGTGTAGTATAATGTGTATAAAATAAGTAAACCAATGTGTACTATTTTGGAAATAATGTGTGTTATTATTAAATATCAATGTGTATAATGTGTATAAGAAAACTGAATTAATACACACTAAAAAAGCCGATAATGTGTAGGAAAGTAATAATAAGATACACACCAAAAAAATAAGTAATCAAAAATAAAAACTAAGTTTAAATATTAGTAAAAATAAAATATAAATATAGGAGTATAAAGAGTAATTTGCCTTTTTATACTTCCTAAAACTGCTTTTTAAATGTTTCTTTTAATTCATTAACACTTATTTTATTGTATTTTGATATACTAATAAACACCTCTTCAGGTATATCTTCAAAATTAGTATAATCTCTTTCATTGCATATTTTAGATAAACTTTCAACAGATTTTTTAAGATCAACATCCATATAATTATCTAATGTATGATTTAATTTATCTTTATAAGCTTTAAGCTTTATTTCTAATTGAGTTCTATCTTCATGTAAATTATTAATCTGTTCATCTATTTCATCTATTCTATTTTCAAGTTCTTTAATAGTTATTTTAATCCCTTTAGGGTTTGTTGAACAGTAATCTTTTATAAAATCTTCAATTATAAACCTTATTGAAATATCTGAATTTTCTTTTTTAATAGCTTCTAATTTAGCTTTGTCATTATCCGATATAAGCCCTTGAACTCTACTATTGTATTTTGCCATGTTTAAAACTTCCTAAAACTGCTATACTCTTTTTTTAAACATTTTCACTTTCCAAACCTTGTTTAATGTACTTTTCAACTAATTTAGTTTGAGTTTTATCTAATTTTACAGCTGTTAGTTTCAACTCTTTTAATAATTTAGTATCTAAATTAAAACTTGCTTTTTTTCTTGTCATATTATTATGACCTCCTATATTGATTTGATTATAACTACTTATAAATATTAGAATATATAAACCTTTCATGTTATCCATACCTTTAACTATTAAATAGTGCAATATACACCACAGTAACATCAAATAGTTATCAAGATAAGTACAAATATACATCAAGACTATAGTAAAATAACAGCTTGTTACTATCAAATAGAGACTATGCTAACAACAAATGATAAACAAATAGTATATTATAAACATCAAAACAATAACATATTAACAACAAATAGGGAGCAAAGATATGTTTAGTTCAAATAATGAAATAAGTATAATTGAAAAAGAAGTTAAAAAGTATAAAAGAGG
>JARKQC010000327.1 GCA_029974985.1 Bacteroidota bacterium
TCTTTAGAGGTGTTTCCAAGACAAATCTTAACACATATGTAAAATTCTTCCAATTCACCTTCAACAACGGAATAAACTGGTTTGAAAAAGCACTTGAACTCATCTTACAATCATGTACACATACAGGGAGATGAGCGAAAATTAAAATTGTTGAGTTTATTAGTAAAAAGATTTTTTCGTCATCTGCATGTACTACATTTCGTTCGTATTCTGTTGTTATGACTCCATTTTTTCTAATTACTGAGTAAAATTTTATAATTTTTTTTCTCAACATTCAATATTTCAGAAAGCATAAGATTTCTTTAACCACAAAATTCAATAAATCTTCTTTTTGATAATACTTATTCTCTAATTTAGATTAATCTGAATTAAAACGCAAAATATGAATATTAGAAGATTACCACATATTCACTGGGAGCTAATAACGTAGTCGATCAAACGTTTAATCTCATCTAGAATAATTATTGGATTTAATCTCTTAAATTTACCTAAGGAAACTAGCAATATATGATTAATTCAATTCTTATGGATACGGTGTACTAAATTGAGAAAATTTAGAGATAGGTCAAATCCTAAAATTTCCGTAATGTCTTATACCAAATGCATTGAATGCGGGAAAATGTTATACCCTAATGAAATTTATGACGCTAAATACTGCAAAGAATGCGCAGAAATAATTAAAACAGCCAAAGAACTTTCCTATATTCAATGTGTTCATTGTCATCAATATTTCCCACAAGAAAGGATAATTACGTTTGGTAAATTAAATTTAAATTACTGTACATTTTGTTCTTCAAAATTAATTAAATGCAAATACTGTGGAGAAAAATTCATCCCTACAGAATTTGATGAACTAGTTTGCCCTGAATGTTTCGATTCCAAATCAAAGACTTGTATTAAATGTGGTATGGATTTTATCCCTAATGAAAGACATCGCAATATTTGTTTTGATTGTTTTATTAGTGAAAACGACACGGAAACGGCGGACAATATCATCGAAAACTCACAAGAAGATACAATTTTAGAAATCTCGGAAATTAATGTAGATTCACTTGTATCGTTATTTAATAATTTAGACAAACGAACAGAAACTAGTGAATATTTGGCTAAACAAGGTTGTGCTGTAATAAATCCCCTAATTGAATGTTTAGGGGAAGAAGATGAAATTGTTAGAAATTATGCTTTAAAAACTTTAGTTTTAATAGGTCAACCTGCAGTAGAATCCTTGATTGATGGATTAGAATATATCAATGACAATCAACGCTTAAGTTGTGTAAAAGCATTGGGTGAAATTGGTGATATATCTGCAATTGATCCAATAATAGAAATATTGCAAAATGATTATGTTTTTAAAATTAGACGAACTGCTGTCGAAGCACTAGCATTAATTAACAATGAATCTGCTTTAGAACCAATATTAGAATTGTTGAAAGAAGAAACGGATCCTAGAATCAAGACTACATGTGCTTTGGCTGTTGGAGATTTGGCTAATGAAATGGATTAAAAGTACTAATTGAAACATTAAATGATGATGATAAGAGTGTCGTTAAAAGCTTCTGCTGCTAGTATTATAAAAATTAAGGATGAAAAGTACTTGCAAGAATTATTAAATAAATTACAATCTGAAACGCAACATGTATCGGATGAAAAAGAACACGTTTTTGATATTATTAAATTTATTAATGAAAAATTAGAAAATACAGAATTAATATTTGAAATAGAAGAATTAGTAAAATCATTTGATTCCATTAATGATTCAAACTTTGTAAAACAGCTTATTAATTGTATTGAAGATTGTAAAGCTGAAGATAGGATAATACTCATTGATTTATTAGGAGAAGTTGAAAATCCATTAGTAATTAACGCTCTAATAAAATATTTAAAAGATGATGATACTCGTATTCGATGGAGTGCTAAGGAAAGTTTGGGTAAATTGGCATCAACCAATTTAAATGAAGTAATTAAATTGATTGATCATGAAGACAGTGATGTTAGATATGTAATTGTTTATATCCTTACAGAAATGGATGATGATAGAGTAATAGATCCATTATTAAAATCATTATATGATCCAGATCCAGATATTCGCTTCAAAACTTTAGAGTTTTTGAACACGATCGATGATGAAAGAATAATCTCCTACGTTAATGGATTAGTAAATGATCCTAATGTAGGCGTAAGAATATTTGCAATAGATATTACTTCAAAGAAAGGTGATGAAAATTCTTTGGAATACCTTTATGATGCATTATCAGATGAAGACTATAAAGTTAGAAAAGAAGCTAAAAAAGCAATTAGGATGATAAAAAGTCGATTTAAAGGTAATTTAGGCCCTGAAATTAAAAAGAAAAAAATTAAAATGGATATTAATGTATCTAAAACTGAGATTAGTGTACATGAAAATAAAAACCCTATGAAACTCCTTTCTGAATTAAGAAAAAACTAAGCTGGTTCATATGAAATACTATTACAACTCTCATGATCATGATAAACTTGTTAAGGATTTGGAATCAGAAGATCGTAATATAAGACTTTCAACGGTTAGAAAACTTGGTAAATCTAGAGATGAAAGAATTATTAAACATCTTATTTGTGCATTGAAAGATAACGACCCAGATATAAGACTTGAAGCATCTAATTCGTTATATAATTTTGGGCCTATTATTGTTGATGAATTAATTTCGCTTTTAAATGAGGATAATTTGAATTTAAGATTAAATTTAATAGAGTTGTTAGGTGAAATAGGAGATAATAAGGCTATAGAATCTATTTTACCGTTTTTAAATGATGAAAATATTTTTGTTAGAATAGCTGCGGTGAGATCCCTTGGGGGGTTTGATGATGAACAAATTATTGAACCTTTACTCGCTAATTTAAATGATAAAAGTTACATGCTCCGAAATGCAATTGTAGAAGTTTTAGGTAGTTTTAATAATGAAAAGGCTAAAGATGCATTAGAGAAATGTTTAGATGACGAAAGTTACATTGTTAGAGAAACTGCTAAAGAAGCAATTGTATTTATGAAAGCTAATTATAGTACCCAGAAAGGTATTTCTAATGAACCAGATTCCATTGAAAAAGAAATACTCGGAATAGATAATCAAGAAAGTTTGTTAGATCCTGAAGAACTTGTTATTACTGAAAAAGAAATAGTTAAAGATGAAAAGGACTATTCTTTTAAAACATGTGGAAAATGTGGTGAATCTAAACCCAGAACGGAATTTTATAATAATAAAATTGCAAAAGATGGTTTAACTAACTATTGTAAAGGTTGTATGAGAAATTACACTCCCAAAGGGAGAGTTAAGCCTAAAGGAAGGATTAAGCCTAAAGAAAAACCCAAATCAAAAGGTAATCCTCTTAAGTTACTTAGAGAAATTAGATAAAAGTGATCTTTTTGATAGAAATCGATTTCAACATTGATTACAAAGACAAACAGTTATTTTCAAGACGGTGCAGTCTGAGAATAAATAATAGATCTATTAAAACACCTTTATTATGGTTAGGACATCCCATTGGATTTGAACCGAGACCTTGGGAACATTTCCCAATGGATACACTAATGGTCAATGCTTATGACATTTTAATGAAACCTAAAATTTACAATAAAGTCTGTGAAACTGGAATTCATAAATTTTTAAATTTTGATGGACTAGTAATGATGGATTCTGGAGGGTTTGTTTTCCAAAAGAAAGAGGAATTAGACGTAGAACCTTCAAAAATCATTGAATTATATGAAAAAGCTGGCCCTGATATTGGAGTTGTTTTAGATCATCCACTTTCTATTCAAAAATCAATGTCAGATAATAGAAAAAGATGGAAAAAGACGCTGCAAAATACTGATTTTATGATCAAAAATAATGGAGATATAGCTTTAATGCCTGTATTACATGGATATACATTGAATGAACTCAAAAAAGCATGTAAAGAAGTTAGGAAAATAAATGATAATCCAAAAATTATTGGATTAGGTAGTTTAGTGCCGTTATTATTTAATATGAAAGTTTCTAAAAAATTGAAATTCAAAAATTGCAGGAACTTTGTCATTGATGCTACTAGATTAGTTAGAGAAGAATTCCCAAATTCACTGTTACATACCTTTGGGGTTGGAAGTACTAAAACAATGCATTTAATGTTTTCATTAGGTGTGGATTCATTAGATTCTACAGGTTGGAGATTAAAAGCTGCATATGGCAATATCCAGTTGCCTGGAGTAAGTGATCGTAACCCTACACCTCGAAATAATGGTAGAGCAAGTTTGAGTGATGGAGAAAAAATTATCTTAGACGAATGTGAATGTCCTACTTGTATGGGAAAATCTTTAGAACAGAAAATTAAAAGTTTGGATGGTCCATTCCCTCCTAGAGCCCTACACAATGCTTACGTATATAACCAAGAATTAGAGAATTATGTAAAATCTCTTGAACAGGGAAAATCAAAGGAATTTGCTGAGGGAAGATTGAAACCTGGATTCTTTTCTAAATCTTTTGATTATTTAGTTAATATTAAATATATATGAAAACCGTTTAAGGGTGGGGCGGAAGTTGGAAAATCTTGATGAAATAAAGAAGCAATATGACTTCAATAAAACAGAGCCTGAAGTAATAATTGATTTAGTTGCGGATGCAAATAAGAAAGGCGAGAAAATAAGACAACGAAATGCAGAAATACAAGAAAAAGCCTATAAAATTTTAAATAGGCTTTCAGAAAATAAAAAAATTATTTACTCTGAAAGTGATGTTGAATATTTATATTTTGAAAATTGTACAAGTATTGGAATAGATGGTAGTTTTTTCCCCATTGGAGGGGTTGGTGGACAATGGTATGTTCCATATGCTATTGTAAGAATTCTATTTAATCATGGTATTAACCAACAACCTATTGTTGATGTTTTTGAAGCAGGTATTGAAGAAATAAAAGAGCAAGAACATATTAATGTTTCAGGTGAAGCTAGTAAACGTATGCTAATAGGCGAAACTAGAGCTTTAGAAGATTGGGGATTTAAAAAAATAAAATCATTAATTTTTATTGATGGCCCTATAGTTGATCCTCCGGCTTACAATGACTTTAAATATATTGAATATCGTGCTAATGTTGTGAAAAGTTGTATTGAAAATTCTAAATTGATCGGATGTGTAAAAAGATCTAGAGATACATTTTTTTTAAAATATTTTGAAAAATTATTAAAAATTGATGGATTAAAAAATCATTTTCCTAGTGATCAACATTTATTCTCTTATTTCTTCACTCATTACAGGTTCAAAAATAATTATGAAGGTATGTTATTTTCAAATGTTTTAGATTTATCCCATAATGAAACATACAGGATTTATAAAGAATATGGAATTTCAATTTGCTCTATTTTTTTCCAAAAAAGCATGGAATCAACAATTTTAAGATTAGACCTTCCTTTTATTGACAATAAAACAGATATGCAACAATTAGCTTTAGAAGGCGCTAAAGCTGCTTCAAATTGGCAGTATCCACACCAATATATTCCTTTACCGGTTGAATTAGCTCATGAAAAATGTAAAATAAGAGAAGGTGCAGCTGAAACAATTTATGACGAAATTTTAACTAAATCTCGTACGGGAAGTCCTGAAAGTATTATGACAATGTTACAACTGAGGTGATTAAAATTAAGGATGAAAACTTAGGCATAATCTTGAGTGGTGCAAGTACAAGGGAGGCTTCTTGTCAATTATTAGAAGGAGCTGAAAATGGTAAAATCCATGAAGGGATGTTAGTTTTAATTAATACGGCAAATAATAGAAAAATTTTATCTCGTATTGCACAAATAAGACCTTACAATGCATTTTATACTAAAGATGATCCATGGAGTGAAGCAAGAAGAAAAGGACTTGAAATTCCAAGTAACATTGCGCGACAATTTGAAATATGTGATTTAGATTTATTAATTGAATTACCAAAAAGTGAAGTTAAATATCCTCCAAAACCTGGTGATCATATTGTAAGAATTGATCCGACACAACACGAAAGAGACATCTTTGGTGTAACTCGAGGAGATGCAGGTTACTCTTGGTATGGAACATTAAGTGGTTATCAGGGTGCACCTATCCCACTAGATGTAGAGAAAATACCAATGCACATGGCTGTCTTTGGAACTACAGGTAGTGGAAAGTCATTTGATACAGGATGTTTAATTGAAAAATTTATGGGTATAAGAGCAAAAGAAGATTCTTGTGTATCTTTTCCAATGATTATAATTGATGCAAATGGTGATTACTTAAATTATGCTGATTATTTTGAGTCTAAAAGTAGTATTCTTGATATTGATCCTCAATTGAGGCCTGTTGGATGGATAAAAAGATTTGTTTTCCCACATATTGCTCTTTATAATCCTAAACTAGGGGATAAACCAATAATAGGCATAGACCTTGATAAATTATCTTCTAGAGAATTAGCTGAAACAATTATCTTATATTATAAAGGTACTTTAGAAGGTTCTGAACTCCAATTAAGTGCAATTGTGTCTTTGTTAGAACATATGATAGATGAAAAAGGCTATGAATCTATGCACCAATTATTTGAAGATGATGAAAGTTATAATGATCTTAAGTCAGAATTAGCAAAATTTGACACAAATAGAATAGCCGCACCTTCTAAACCTGCAGTTATACGGGCATTTGAAAAATTTAGGGAGATCGAGAATAATTATCAATTATTATCAGCTAAAAAGACATCTCTTCTGACAGATGAAAAATTTATTGATGATATTACTGCACAAGGAGGCACTGCAATAATTGATTTTTCTGAAGATGGTGCCACAGGGGTCGAAATACAGGCAAAACAATTGGTAATGACCTATTTAGCCACATTATTATTCAATAAGTTTTCAAACTATAAAATTAGGGAGAAAAGTAGATATTTAATTTTCTTAATTGAAGAAGCTCAAAATTTTATCCCTGATAAATCATATCCTGTAGGTTCAAGCCTTGCTAAAAATAAATTATCTTTAATTGCTACTCAAGGAAGAAAATTCGGTCTTTCACTTTGTATTGTTACGCAAAGACCTTCCTTTATAGATAAAATTGTTTTATCCATGTGTAACACCTTTTATATTCACAGAATATCACCTGATGATGTGTCATACGTACGTAGTGTGACCGGGGGACTTCCAGAATCTATTGGAAGGAGACTTACAAGATTAAATCAAGGAGAATTAATAGTCACTGGTCAAATGAACCGGGTTCCATTCCCTCTCTTAATAAAAATACCATTTAAGGAAAGAATTGTTGAACATACTCAAGGAACTACGGAAGTAGTTAATACTCTTTCAAAATTAAGGGGATGATATTATGAAAACAACAAAAAATTTTGATAGATTACCTTCTTCATGGGTATCAAAAAAGAACTCTGATGTTAAATTTGAAGGGTTTAAAGATATAACATTAAAGAGCCGAGAACCCGCTGTTGAGCAAGTTAAAGAATTTATTAAAAGATGTAGAACATCTGCTGATGGTACTAATATTTGTGCAATTTTAGGTGAGTGGGGACAAGGCAAAACGGAAATTAATAACAAATTTATTGAACCTTATCTCAAATCTAAAGGAGATTATTCCTTCTTTATAACAGCTTCCACATTAGCTAACGTATACGAAGATGAAAAGCTTAGTAAAATTACAAACGAATCCAGAGTTGATTCTATCAGGTTCTTAGCGAATATTTTTGAGGGTATCCGAGAAGAGGCCAGAGATGACACGTGCAAAAAATTACCAGATTTAGATGAATTTGTAGATCCTGAAAGTTATATTGAAAGTATTTTAGACACCCTTATCCAATCTAGCGATACAAAAATTTTTATTTTCATCGATGAATTCGAAGAGCTTCTCCTCAATAACACAGCATTGAAAAAAATTATTTCAGGAATGAAATCTGTTGTAAATGGGACATACGGTTTAATTGATAAAAATGGTAAATATATGGGTGCAATTCAGTTATTTATGTCCATAACTCCTGATGCTAGATATAAACTAGAAGTTAATTCCGATACTAGTTTAATAATGGGTGGATTAGGCAGAAGATTTGAAGAAGTTAAGTTAGAAGAAATAAGAAAAGAAGAAGCGATTGAGTTTTTAAAAGGTTTATTGTCATATTCTTATAAAGATGATATTCCACACCCCTATCCGATTGAGAGTTTTGGTTTATTTAACACAATATTCAGGGTCAGCCAAAAAAACATAGGCAATCTTTTGAAGTTATTCATTCAATTATTTAACAAATTAGGTAAGAGCAACGAATTGGAAGTACTAAATTATAGTAATCTAATAAACTTTTTTGAATACCAAACTGTTTACGTATATGGAGCACAAACTGATTGTCTTGAAAATGAAACTTATTACAGGATTCTTAAAGATTTGAGAGAACATAAACTGTTGGGAGGGATTAGTGAAAAATTATTTAAACTTTTAATCGCTGATCAAAAACCTTTTGACATTAATATGTTAAAAGAATTCGGAAATGAAGATGAAAGTACTATTTTACAAGCAATAAACAGAATTAATGATGATATCAGAAGTAAAGAAAAAATCGATAAAACAATAATTCGTATTGTACCTCTAAAAAATGATAAGAGTTTTTATGATTTAAAAAATTTACTTAAAAACTTCATTTTCACTGAGAAAAAAATTAAAAAAGACGTAATTAGTATTGGTAATTATATAGAAACTTTGGAAGAATTTAGAGATCGATTAACTTATTTTGTAGATATTAATAATGGTTTTAAATCTCAAATATTCTTACCTAAGGATGTGGAAGATATTAAGGTATTCTTCTCTGAGCAAATAAACAATGATCAGGCTAGAACTTTAGAATCTTTATTTAAAAATATAGTTAGTGAAGAAGTGTATTATACTTCATCAGATTCTATTTTGAGCACTATTTATCCTGCACCAGTTCCTAGATTTTTAGATTACATAAAAAATAATGAGTTAAGATTAGATTTATGGAGAAAAGTAAATAGGAACTTGAGTGAGGAATTCAATAGTTTTATGCCTGATGCATTCATTGATTGTTTAAGTAAATCAGAAATTTATGATTTAAACCATGTTGAAATGGATGAGTATCCTATTATTGAAATTTATGATAAAGATCTTGAATTAAAAAGCAATACACTGTTTTATTCAGTAAATGGGGATGTCAAAACAAGTGACATTGAATATGTGAGCAATTTATTAAATAACAATTTGGATATTCATTCGTCAATTATTCTTTACAGTGGTGAATTCTCTGAACCTGCAAATGAAGCTTTAATTAATAGTAATTTGGGTAGAGATGGAAAAGATTCAATAATCAAAATTCATCTTCACCCTACAGTGGCCAAAAGATTATTATGTGCATTCAAATCAAAAGAATTTAGTGATATTGATACGGACTTGTTGACACTGGAATATAAAGATATAATTCTCAGAGAATTGGACTTTAAAGAAAAAATAAAATTTTGGGTAAATAATCAATATGGCAAAGGGCTTGTTATTGACCAAATTTCTACTTCAGCTAAGAGTTTTAGAGAATTTGCAGATATTTTAAAGCTTTATTTAAATTATATAGATGAAGCTAATTCTCCAGAGCAGATTCTGGAAAAAAATTTAGAAGGAGTATTAAAATATAGGATTTATGGTAAGAAACGCGGATTAATTACATCTGACTTTGAAGATTCACCGAATATAGTTAAGGAATTGTCTGTTGAGCTACATGATAATGGTTTCTTACGAAAGGAAAATGGGTCATATTTTGTCAATAATCATCCTGTTGAAAATAGGATTTTAGAAGTAATTGAAAAAGAAAAGAAGATTAGTGCGGATGAACTTCAAAAATTTTTCATCATTAAAGAAAAAAATAAAAAGGTTTTCCAAGATGTTTTCTTAAATATAATGGAATATAAAGGGAAAATTGAACGAAAAGGAAAAAATTATATGCTTTTAGATAAAGAACAAGCGTATAATTCTTTAAAAATTGAATTTAACAATTACAAAAAGGTTTTTAATAAGAAAGCTTATGAAACATTTGGACACTATTTTGTAGCAAAAAAGAGAGGGGAAAAATTAATTTCAATGAATAAATTTGATGAATATTTACAAAAAAACTTTGATGATTTAGAAAGGTTAAAATATGTGGATTCTGAAGATTTCACTCTCAAGATTCATTTATGTTCTAAATTAATTGAACAATTCTATAATGACTTTCAGAAAGCTATCGAGGGTGCATTTAAAGAATCAGAAAAAATTTATGAATCAATGTTTATCAAAAAATCGGAAAAAGACAAACAATTCAATTTTATCGTGCAAAATGTTGAGAAATGGCTTAAAATTAAATTGAAAGAGGGAAAAAACAATATCTATGAATATAAAAATTTCATTTCTTCATTTGAAAAACTAACACAAATTTATGAAAAGAAATACTCCGAAGAAGAACTAAATGAAGTAATTGGAAGTTCAGATTTTGAAAAACTTGAGTTTAAATTTGATAAATCCTTAAAAAATGCCTACTACTTCAATATTAAGTTATATAAATTAAGTAAGAAATCAGAGGAATTAAATGAAATATTATCAAGCATAGATAAGCTTATTCTTAAAAATAAAACTCAATTTGAAAATTTAAATTCTAAACTTTCACGATATGAAACAAAAATTAAAAGCATACCTGTTGTTCCAAAATATAAAATCTCATTCCATGTTTATGAAGCATTAGTTAATGTAGATACTGAAATTGTCCGAGAATTCTCTAATATAGATGATGTTATTAAACTTAAAGATATTGAAAAAAGAACAAAAAGTCAAGTGGAGTATATAGATGATAAATTAGAAAAATTCCTAGAACTTGTCAGTTTTGTGAAAAAATCCAAGGAAAAAGAGGAAAAATTAATTAAATCTATAGAAGATAATAAGAAAGAATTAGAAAAAATTAATGAAATTTTCGATATTAAAGAATTGTTAAGTGAAGCTAATAAGTACGAAAGCGCCGTTCTAAGAATTGAAAAAGAGTATAATAATATTAACCCAATTGAACTTGAAGAAACTGATGAAAATCCAATTGATATAATTGATAGATGGTATCAAGTTTTAGAATTAGCCAATATAGAAGTACAAAACACTTGGGAAGAATATCAAAAAGATACTCTAGTTTTTACTTCAAAAATTGAAGACACACTTTATATTGTAAAATTGGATCCTAAAGAATTAGACGATATTGTCGTTCTCAATGATAATATAAAAAATGTAATTTCAAAGACCATCTATGAATCCCTACCTGCAAGCAAACTAGAATCATTAAAAACTAACCTCACAAAGGAATTAGAGCTAAAATTAGAAAAAACTCTTGAAAAAAATGAACTTCCAATGTTAGAAATATTACAATCTATCAAAACTAAATCTAAATGGATCGACTATGATAAAATTATTGAATTAAGCTTAGAAAGAGGAATGAATCAAAAAGATATGGAAGATGCATTAAATGGATTAATTAATAAAGGGTATCTTCAAAGAGGATTTAGTTTACTCTAAATTCTTTTTTCCAACATCTTTATGTTACTAATATAATACACAGGTATATCTGCGTACCATAACATTTGAAAATAGGGTTTCGACATAAGAGGACTTGGATAATAAAAGATTAGATTTTCATAGCCACTATTTTTTACTTTAACTTTAATTTTTTGACCTAATTCTAATTTATCTTCGAAAGATAATTTAGTTGGATGTATATCATAATTTTGTAATTTTTCATTTTGTAAATGAATACCATATTTGTCGGAAATTACACCATAATCAAAATTAAGAGATTCAACATATTTATAAAATAGTAAGTTATACTTACTTAAATAAAACTCTGACGGATAGCCTTTTTTTAGCTTAGATTTTGTTTTTGAACATGAAGTTGACCATAATGCATTAGATGGAATTTTATTTAAACTATCTATATAAGTGAACTCGTAATTTTTAGTTAAAATCTTTTTCCATACCTTTGAATTAGGTATGTAGGGTGGTTCTGTTATTTTATTCATTTTGACTAGAAATTATTTGATACCTACATAAGCAAGTATTAAGTCACATTTCTCGCCTAAAAGAAGTTTAGAATGGCTGTAACACTTTTCAATTATTACAGGTAATTTTTCATCTCCATCCCAAAGGTTTTCTATTGATTCATAACCTATTTCTTCAGCTAACATTTTAATAACGTAAACACATACAAAAATATCATCAATGTAGCCTTCAGGACCATAAATAAGTTCGGGTATGATGTCAAAAGGGGCAACAAAGTATCCTAATGCGGCAGATAATTTTAAACGATGCTCAGATGGAATAATTTTCTCATTTAGAATATTAGATATCAATTTAAATATTTCTGGACCATAATTAACTATTTCCTCATAATCCCCATTGTGGGAATTTAAATATTCTTTTAAATAATCGTAGTAATCTTTAAATTCAGTTTCCATAAAAAACACCTATTTTATTTCTTTTAGCAATTTAAGTGGATTAGTCTCATGTTTGTTTATTTTTGAATTTTCTTCCAATAAATTATCATTGGTTTTTAAACAATTTAAATAATTCTCTATCATTTTCCGTACCAGTTCACTTCTATTATCTGATTTACTAATATAATCAACAAGTTCTTGCTCAAGAACTATGCTTATTCTATGTTCTTTGCTTTTATTTTCACAAATATTTGTACTTTTATTGATTTTAGTTTTATTTATGTAACAATGTTTGATTGATGCCTTAACTAATGAGTTATGATTTAGATCTTCTCTATCCTTAATAATATTGTCCATTTCATTTTTTAGTTTTTCACAAACTAATATTGAAACTGTCTTTTGTTTTTTAAAAATTTTTGCAGCATTTTTTAATTCTTCTGTCAATGAGTTAATAAACTTAATATCTTGTTTATTTAATGGTTTTTGAGCATTTTCATAATATTCATAAAAATTCAAAGCTATTTCACTTTTTTTTGAATTTTGGAATAGAAATGGATGAATTTTTGATAGAAGATCAGAGGCATCAGAATAGTTTAATTCCCATCTAAAACTTGAACTACGAGTTGAATAAACATGTCCTAAATCAAACATTTCTTCAAAAAGTAATAAAATAGGTTCAAATTTTGACTTCAAACGAATATTTATCCAATAATCGTTTTTGTTATTTAGTATGTTAATTTTAGCGGAACTATCAAAAAAGCCAATAAAATAAGGTATAAAAAAATTATCTATATTATTTAACTCTAATTTCGATTCAAATCTACTTTTTTTTAGTTGATTTAAAATTTTTTCCCTATATATTTGCTCTTTTTGATCTATCCTAGAACCTTTTCGGTTATTTATATGTTCTTGATATTCAAATGCTAATTTAGCTTTTTTTTTATTCATTAATAAATATGGGTAAATATTCTTTAGATGTCTACAAGCAGCATTTCCATGAATTAATAATTGATTGAAAGGATTAGTAACAAGATTTCCTATTCCTAATGTGTTTTTGATAATTTTTAGAAATTTCTTACTACCAAAATAGATCAATGTTATTCCACCATATTCTTGAATTCGAATAGATCCACTGTTTTCAAAAATACCTGCAAAATACGCATTTGAATTATCTTCATCAACAAATACATCACTGATCGATTGAATCATGATATCTCCATCATTTATACTTTTTTAAGTAGGCTGAATTTGTAGTGTTTCATCATTTAATTTCATTAAATCCTACATAAGACAAAACCTTATCAGTTTTATCTCCAAGAATCTCTAGTGATCGCTCATAACAAATGTTAAGTACATCTTCCAGTTCTTCTTCCCCTTCCCATAAGTTATCTAGAAAGTCATAGCCCATCTCCTTTTCCAATTCATT
>JARKQC010000099.1 GCA_029974985.1 Bacteroidota bacterium
GAATATTTAATGTTCCTTGATCCTGATGATTATTATGCCGATGATGCTTGTGAAGTATTATACGATAAAATAAAAGAAGAAAATGTTGATATGGTCTTTGGAAAGTATGTTTTTTTATATCCGAATAGACCTCAAACTAGTAGGACAGTTTTTACTGAAGATTCTGTAAAAATTCAAGGAATTGATGATAATCCCCAAGTCTTAACAATACCTCCTTCTCTCTGGACTAAGATTTATAAAAGAACTTTCATTATTAATACTAACATCAAATTTCCAGAAGGTATACCTGGACAAGATTTAGTTTTCGTTGCACATACCTTATTGGTTGCAAAAGGGATATTGTTCTTAAATACTAAAATCATTCTATATTACCGAGTGCGTGAAAATGATAATGTTTCTATGACATATAACAGGAATAGAAAATATATCAGCGGATTAATTCAAGCATATGTTGACACCTATACTGTTTTCAAAGACAATAATTTTGAAGATTATTTCTCAATAGTTTGTGACAACCATTTACCTTATTGGACAAAACATTTTATTTTATCCGATTTAAGTTACTCTGAAAGAAGGGAGATCTTCAAAGAAAGTGAATTTCTTTTTAAAAAATATAATGAGTATGGTTTAGAACCAAATGAAAAGTATTTGGCATATCTTTTTAATTTGTTAATCCAAAAAAAATACGATGAATCTTTGTTGTTCATTGAAGGTTTTTCTAGTTTGTTAAAGCAACAAAAAACAATAGAAAATGATATGAATGAATTAAAAAAACAATTAGCCATGAAAAAGGATGAATTAACCGAAAATCTTACAACAGAAGGATATGTAAAGTATAAATCCAAAAACTTAATTATTAGAACAAAAAAAAGACTTAGAAACTTTTTACAGTACAATTAAGTTCTATTGCTACATTATTAGGTGGTATTTCATAATGAAAAAAATTAGTATAATAGTGATTGTTTTTAATGTAGAAAGTTACATAATGGATGCTTTGGATTCAATTGTAAGACAGACTATTGGTTTAGAACATTTAGAAGTAATAATGGTGGATGATTGTTCAACGGATAACAGTGGAAAAATAATTGATGAATATGCTAATAAATATGAAAATTTTATATCCATACATCTGCCTGAGAACAGTGGTGGTTGTGGAAAGCCAAGAAATGTGGGAATAGAAAAAGCAACAGGCGAATATTTAATGTTCCTTGATTCAGATGATTATTATGCCGATGATGCTTGTGAAGTATTATATAATAAAATAAAGGACAACAATGCAGACATTGTATTTAGTAGATATATTTATTTGCTTGAAGACCACCTTCAAAAAAATTACAGTCCTTTTGGCGAAACAACTGAGATAAAAGTTAAAAGAATTAATGAAGATCCAAGGTTATTGAAGATACCTCCATCTGTATGGACCAAAATATATAAAAGAACTTTTATCACTGATAAAAATTTGAAATTTTTAGAAGGCATACACGCTGAAGACTTAGTATTTACTCTGAATGCTTTTTTAGAAGCAAATGGAATTATTTACTTGAATGATCATTTTTCTTATTTTTACAGGATCCGTGATTCAGACGAGGACTCTTCTATAAGTCGTAGTAAGGATAAAAAAAACTTGTTAGGCTTAGTTAAAGGTTTCTATAAAGCTAATGAATTATTGAACCATTATGGTAAAAAGGAATATTTCCCCACTCTTTTCATAGGACATTTACAATTTTGGGCAGATGCTTTTATAATTAGTAATACAACCTATTCTGAAAAAAAGGAACTCTTGGAAGAGATAAACTTCCTTTTTGAAGAATTTAATAAATTTAACATCAAACCGAGTAAAAAGTATTTAATTCCTCTTTTCGACACTATAACAAATAAAAGATATGATGAAAGCATACGATTAGTGGAATTATTGAAAAATTTCATTGATAACCAGAAAAAGCTGGAAAATAAAAGGAAAAGGCTACAAATACAATTAAATACTGAAAATGAGAAAATGGCAGAATTTCTAAAGATTTCAGGTTATTTCAAATATAAAATCAATAATATTAGTACTAGGCTAAAAATTAAGTTTAAAAAAAGATTAATTGAATTAAGAAGTGTTAAAAATGTTATAAGTGGATTTAATCCTTGGATAAAATACGATAAATTAACATTAATATTACCCTATCGCAAAACTGAAGATAAGGATAGAGAACTGAATTTGGATATTACTTTGAAGTTTTATAGTAAGATAGGGATTAAAAATCTGATAATATCTGAGCATTCTGATAAATCATCGAAAGATTATTTATATAAAAAATATGCTCATTTATTCAAGTTTTTTAAAGTTTGCACTGTTATTGCAAACGGCCAATTGTTTAACAAAGCTAAAGCTATTAATAATGGGGTTCTAGAATCCCGAACACCATATTTTGCAATTGTTGACATTGATTGTATTACAAAGAAAGGAAATATAAATAAGGCTCTTAAGCTTCTGAAAGAAGGATATGAAGTTGTTCATCCTTTTGATAGAAAAGTTACAGACATAATAAATAAGGAAATATTCCAAAAAAATTTTGATTTTAATACTATACAATCTCCGGTGCAGGGTAGGCCTTGGGCGGATGGGGGTATTGTTTTTTGGAATAAGAATTCCTTTATTAATATTGGTATGAAGAATGAAAATTTTAGTGGTTGGGGTGGTGAAGATAATGAGATAATGCTAAGAGCACAATTTTTTAATTTGAAGTCTTATCGAATAGATGACACATTATACCATTTATATCATTATCGGCCTCAGAAACGAACTCAGAATAATGCTGAAGAACTAGAAAAAACTAGGCAAATGAAAGACAAAGAGGTGTGTCTAAAAGAAATAAATAGATGGCCATGGGTGATTAATGCTAAAAGAAGTTTAAATAATGGAATAATAGAATCAGTCGATCAAAAACTTAAATAATTTAATAAAAATCAACAATTTTTCAAATTTTTTTAGTAGCAATTGGCATATAAAAATAAAATAAGAAATAAATTATGATGAGATTTAAGCAGTTTTAAATTAAAGATTTCTATGATAATATAATTTTTGTTATGTTAAGCTCCAATGAGGATTTATCTTTACATCTAATTCTGGCTAATTGTTTTTGGTAATTTTATTGACCTATCTCAGTAATTCTATATCTTTTTTATCCAAAGAGAATTACCAGCTGCATGTTTTATTGGAGGCATATCTTGCATCATAAACTCAAAAAGTTTGTTATGATATTTATGCAAATATCTGTCAGATAACACAATTTTGAATTGTGTATTATACATTAAAAAGGCTCTTAAAAAATAATCTTCATTAAAATTCCATCTATTATTCATGATCCAGTTCTTAGGATATTCAAATGGATAAAATATATCATGAAAATGTACATAAACTCCACTCTTTAGTTTTGGTAAAATTTTGAATATTATGTGTTGAACATCACTCCCTGTTTTTACAATGTGAGAACTATCTATAAAAAGGATGTCGTTAGATTTTAATTCCTGGAATTTTTTTAAATTAACATTTTGGACAATTTTAACTATCACTTCATTGTTGATTTTATCTTGGTCTGACATTAATGAATATAACCTTTTAGGATTGGGTTCTATAAAAGTTAATTTTATTTTTTTTTCAAAGAAAATGTCATTAACATCCATCATCAAAGCAGAAGAAAACCCCGAACCGATTTCTATAATTCTTTTTGGTCTGAGTGTTCTTATCATAAAATATAATATTAATCCCGCTCCGTAACTAAATTTGCTATTTTCTAAGTAATATCGCAAATTGGATTGTTTAGATGGTTTAAATGGAAATTCTAGATAATATTTAACAAATGACTTGAATAAATTAATTTGTTCTTCTTCATTTAATTCTATGCCTTCAATAAATTCAGCACCCCATATTTTATCTTCTCTATTCTTTAAAAACTCAATATCATTTATTGGGGAATGAAAATGACCTAGCGGGAAACCAGCACCATAATATAATCTGTCACTATAATTTTTTAATTGAGATATTTTCTGTTTTAATTTTTTATTATTCGATGTTATTGTATCTAGTTCTATATTTAAAATGTTTAAATCATTTTTTAATTTAACCATGTCTTGTTTTAATTGTGCGTACCCTGTTTTATAGTAACGATATCGGTTACTCTTATTTAATAAATAATTTTTTAAATTGATCATTGTCTAATACTATCTTAAATCTTATTTTAATTATATAATCCCTATATAATATTAATAAGTTATTATTAATCAAAAACATGAGGGATAGTCTCCAATTACATACCAACACCCAAAAACTTTACACCCCCCCCCAAAAAAAAAACCAAAAAACAATTAAATAAATAGTTTAAAAAGAAATTTTTAATAACTTTAATCGGAGTTAGATTATATGGAACTTGAGCAGGTACATGATGTTATTAAAGGTATTCCTGAAATGAGTTTTGATCAAGCAGTGGAAATAACCAGTTTTATCAAATCAAAAAAATTGAATAACATATTAGAATTAGGTTTTGCGCATGGAGTTTCTTCATGTTATATTGCAGGTATTTTGGATGAAATGAAAACTGGTCATCTGACAACAATAGATCTAGAAATTGCACGAAAAAGACAGCCAAATATTGAATATATTTTGACGAAATTGGACTTATCTTCTTATGTCACTATTTATTATGAACCCACTTCTTATAATTGGAGATTAATGAAGTTAATTGAAGAAAATCCTATCCCTATGTTTGATTTATGTTATGTTGATGGAGCTCATGATTGGTTTACTGATGGATTTGCTTTTTTTCTTGTTGATAAATTGCTTGTGCCAGGCGGTTGGATTATTTTTGATGATATTAACTGGACATTTAATAAAAGTCCAAGTTTGAAATGTTCTGAAAAAGTACAGAACATGCCTTCTGATGAAAGAGGTACAGCTCAAGTAAGGAAAGTTTATGAATTATTAGTGAAAACTCATTCTAATTATCATAATTTTATTGAAAAAGGAAACTGGGCATATGCACAGAAAAAAGAAGGCATTTCAGACCAAATTATTGAGCTAAAAAAAATTTTCCAAAAAAATGAATCTCAATATGCTGATAATGAATCAACCAAGGCGGAAAGTGAACTTAAATATTGGTTTAGAACCAAAAGAAATGAAGGCACTCTTAGTAATGATCATTATGAGTATTTCTATACAACTTTCTTTGGTTTAGATAAAGATTATTTTAATGGCAAAAAAATAATTGATATTGGTTGTGGTCCTAGGGGAAGTTTAGAGTGGGCAGATAACGTAAAAGAAAGGGTAGGACTTGATCCTTTAGTTGATGATTATGTCGAGTTGGGTATTGATAAACATAATATGACTTATGTATCTTCTGGAAGTGAGTCTATTCCTTTTGATGATAATTATTTTGATGTTGTTTGTAGTTTCAATTCATTAGATCATGTTGACAATCTGAAAAAATCAATATCTGAAATTAAAAGGGTTTTGAAAGTGGGAGGGTTATTTTTATTATTAACTGATGTTAATCATGAACCCACTGAATGTGAACCGATTTATTTTTCCTTTGATATTACGGGGCAGTTTAAGCCTTTTAAGGTGTTAGATGAAAGACACTACGAAAAATCTGAAAATGGCCTATATCAAAGTATTCATGCTAATGTCCCATATGACCATGATAATACTGAAAAAAGGTATGGGATTCTTGCGGCAAAATTTAAAAAGATGTAATCTTGTGTCATGAAATGATGTCTTTATTTAATCTGGTGAAAGAGTAGAATAAAAATTAATCTTAGAAATTATAATACTACTAATTGCATCAATTATATTTTTTTAGGTGTTAATAATGAAAATTACAGTTATCGGAACAGGATACGTGGGTTTAGTTACGGGGACCTGTTTTTCAGAGATGGGAAATAAAGTTTATTGCATAGATATTGATAATGGGAAGGTCGAATGTCTAAAGAAGGGCATCATACCCATTTATGAACCAGGA
>JARKQC010000109.1 GCA_029974985.1 Bacteroidota bacterium
AATTTAGATCTTGAAATTAAATTTTTAGTACCATTCCATATTCCATCAATTAATAATTCCACATCTTCAGCAGTTAGATGGGTGTATTCAGCAGTTTTTTCATTAATTATTCCATAAAATCCAATTAAAGAATAGGGGAGAATATATTCTTCTCTAAAAGTTGCTTGTGATTTACCTTCACCTGAAGCAAAGGCTCCAGTTCCTTTAATATGTTGAATTTCTACTTTATTCAACGATCTGCCCATTCTAAATTGTACAGGACCAGTTAAAGTAATTGAACTAGTTTCTGATTTTTTTCCGATTTTTACATCGACAGGTATTGTAGCACCAAAAAGCCTAACATCAATACATTCTTTTAATATATTTGCTTTCATTATGTCTTTAGCTTGCTGTAAAGTTTTGGGTTCCCCTTCAAGATAATCTTTTGCTCTTAATTTAGCATCTTGTATATGGCCTTTTTTGTCCTTTACTTCTTTAACAAAAAGACTTTGATTTTTATATTCTTCTAAATAGTCTCGTATTGTTCTTTTTAATCTAACATCAGTTACAATGTTAATTTCAGTTTCTTCATCTAATCTTGGCTTGTTATCATCCAATGGATCACCATTAGGATTGGCATCTGCTACATCATACAAAAACAAAATTTCAGATCTATTCATATTATCACCTATTGTTCCTCCACGTATTCTTCCTTTTTTGGTCTTTTATATAGTCTATTTAAAGTATATCCTAAAACAAAATAAAAACTAGTTTCATCACGGGATAAATTCCAATTGTCATGGGTTTCCAATAAGTTAATGGAAATATCTTGAGCTAATTCACTGTAAGCAATTTTATACTCATTTAATTTGTTAATAACCATAGGATACAATTTTTTAATCTTCTTTTCATCTAAAGACAAACCCCATAGTTTATTCGTAAATGGAGTGGTCCCTAATTCTTTATATTGTACTGCAATTAATTTTCTTGTAAGAATACCTAAAAGGAAACTTGCCTTTTTAGCGGGGCTGTCCAATTCGTCTAAATACTTTGAGAATTGATTCTCATCTTCAAAACTTTCCACAAAAGTTTCATTTTCCATTTTTTCACCAAGATCTTTTAATAAACCAATTTTTTTTAAAAATTTAAATAACATTAAAAATTCTAAGGTAAGAATTTTAACCGAATACTCTTTATCCTGTCTAAAATTTGTCCTAATTTTATTCATGGCAGAAGACAATATAAAGTCAAAGTTAACCTTTTTACCACTAAAAATAGAGCTGATTAAATCAATGTAATATTTATTGGATTCACTTGATGGATAAAAATCTCTTAAAAATCCAAAAACCCAATTTGAATTATTGACATGATTATATTTCCTTCCTTCATTAACAATCTCTTTAAAATCTCCTGCAAAATCTTCTTTCTTACTAAAAATTACTTTAACTAAATCTTCCTTAAATAATGGATTTTGATTTATAGCTTTCTGAGTTTTATATAAACTTCCTATCCAGGAAGGAATAACACTTTCAATGTAACTTAAGATGTTAAATGCACTATTACTTTTTTCATAAAATAAAAATTTAAATTCAATTAAATTGTCTAAATTCTCTGCTTCTTCTAAAATTTCATCTTCATCCTTAGCTATTACATTATAATAGCTTTTTCCGTCTTCATGATTTAAATAATCCTCGAATAAACTATTAATAACATCATCTTTTTTAAATAAGAAGTTAGGTATAGCATAATATCTTAATCCAAATTCAGAAAAAGATAAATAGTTTTCTATAAACTTATTTCCAGCTTCTAATTCTAATGCACAATCCAAACAAATTGGCACTAATTTCCATTGATTCTCATATTTTAAATCTGGCAAATTTCCTTGTTTATCTACCGTAGAGAAAGTGAAACCAATTGCATTAGGAACAAGTCCCATGACTTCTTTATTTTCTCCACATAAGAAACATTCTCCTTCCCCTTTCTTTGTAGGATTTGTTTTCTTTGTGTAATATTTTTGGGTCGCCTTTTCTATCATTTCCTTTTTAAAAAATTCATAATCATTTAAATATTTTGTTTCATTGTTTTCTTTAATAGAAATGGTTAATAATGGGGAGTTTTTCTTTGATTGAATATTTGAAAAAGTATTTTCAATATCATTAAGTATACTTTTATCATTTGCTTCAATTTCGTCATGAATTTCTTTAACTAACTTATCTTCGTCTTTATTGTCCTTGAAATACTTAAAAAACTTCATATCGAATGTTTTTTTAGGTTCAGTGATTTTTGTACTGGGAGTTAAATCTGTCCCTCTTGATGAACCTTTTTTATAAAGATATAACTGTTTATCCGAGGGACTGAATTCTTTTTCTTTTACCCCTAAATAGCCCAAATTATTTCCATTTTTCTCAAATTCTACTACAATAACTGTAGTAACTTTATTTAAATCATCTAAGAGAAGATCTATTGTGTCAAATTTTTCTCTTTCAATGTATGTTTTTCCAAGTCCATATAATGCATTTAACACCATATCACCTACTAAAATTTTAAACCAGTGACTACTCCTTTTTTTGAAGTTTATTTTTTTTAGTTTAAAGAAATTATTCTCTTAAAACATTTAACATTCCAAACCCCAGTGAATTCTTTTCTCCGAGTCCAGTTTCCATTATAAATCTATAAAATCGTTTATCATCCATGTTAAACTTCTCGAGATTCTTCCATAGTGTCCCAATTATTATGAACATTTTGTCCGCCTTTTTAACACGAACTGCAACTTCACGGTCAAATTCAAATCTATCAAAGATGTTACCCTCAAAACAATAATTGTCATTCTGGTACGCATTGTATTTCTTTAAGGCATTTTCTTTGATTCGATCCATGAAAAATGAGAAATCATTAGTTTTAATGGAATAATATCTATTCTCCCTATTGTTTTCAAACAAAACAATAGGAGTACTTGTAATGAATCTTCTGGTTAACTTTGGTTGAAAAGTCTTAATATCTTTGATTTCCATCTTATTTTCGCCGAAATAGAAGAAGTCTTTATTTTTCAAGGATTCATAAAGTGTTCTTATAAAACCTTGTTTAGGGGAAGAAATTATGAGATTCTTAGTTTCTCCAACATTAAAATCAGAAACAGGGAAAATATTAGTAAAATTAAAATATTTAAATCCTTTAAAATCGTGGTAATTACTGAATGCGGTGTTTTCTTTAAGAAGAGAGTAAATAAATCCTTGAATTGTATGTTTATTTATTGAATCATATGAATTATTTATTTGAGATTCAAACTTTATCATTAATCTCATTTCAACACCATAAAAATGAATTTTTATAGTAAGTAATAATTCATTTTAAAGATATAGTATTTAAATTTAATGATTTATGTTTACAAAGTTGCATTTACTATTTAATTAATAACAAATTTTATTTAAACTAACACGTTTTATATATTTAAATAACACTTAATTAATTTGTTTTTTGCTTTTCAAGGGTTTTATTTGGTTTCTGAAATTTTATCGAAACCATTCTTTGTTGATTTAGTATATTTCTTTGTTATTTCCTTTTTTATTGATTTAGTTTCTACAATTTCCAAACTAATGCTATATGTGGTTTTTTCATCTTTTTTTGGATTGTTCATATTATTGCAACCTAATAAACCATACTAAATCTTTATACATAATCATATAAAAATATATTGTTGTAGGTAATTTTATGTATTATCAATTTTTAAATAGACAAAATTGTCTGGAAATGTATGCGTTATTAGGTTTGACCGTAATTTAAAATAGACTCAATAGTCTGGAAATAATTTTGTAATTATTAAAGTGACAAGTGACTCCTGGAAATTTCAATATTTTTTATTATATTTTATTTAACATGAAATATGAACTGAAAGTATACAATTAATTTTCATTTAAAAAATAATTACTACGCTTTTCAATTTTGAAATATCGATTTTCATGCTCATTTTAACATCTAATTCCCAAAATTACCAGAATATTAATATAGGTCTATTAAAAAATATATTTTAGGGACTGAATCCTTACTTTGTAGGAATAGAGTTGAACCTTGTGGGAGACAATAGATTTGCAAGATGTAATCGCCGGTGATGAACACGTCGACCGGAAAAATATTCTGGAAGTTTTTAATTTCCCAGAAAAGTTGGAAGATTACCTTTTTGAATTA
>JARKQC010000121.1 GCA_029974985.1 Bacteroidota bacterium
GATGTAATCCATTTTTTTTAGTTCTCCTTTCATTGAACGTGAAATTGTTCAAATCAAGGTTCTATTATAAAAAGAGAATATATAAGTAGTTATTTCAAAATTTTTGTAAAATTTGTGGTAAATTATACCCAAATTTACCAATATTAAAAAGAACCCTAATTTAAGAATTGTACTTGAAACAATGGAATTATCTTTAGATGAGCTTAGAAACTTGCGTAATAAAGCATTCATCAATTTTGACCTAAGACCGGGTTACATTTTACGCCAGGCATATGGATGGATCTATTCCTTAAAACAATTACATCAGTCATCAAAGAAATTAAATAAATTAATGTAAAAAGACAATTATTTTTCTTTTTTTAAATGAAGAGTTAGAGCACCATTCTTGAAATGTAAGCGGATGTAGCTGATCCATGGCTGAGACTTCAATGAATAGGAGAAACCCAGCACCGGACAGACTGCCTGTTCTTGGGTTGCTCGGGGAGGAAGGGTAAACTACCAGTGGGTTATGCAGGGCAATAATTACTTTTTATGATTTGTTAAAAAATTTATGGACTACATCGTTATCCAAAATTGTATATTCCCAAAAATTTTTTTTACCAATTTTTATTTTCGGTAAATTATTTATATGGTAAAATATATAGGAAGATCATGGAAATGATCATGAAATATGTGGATAAGGAAGGTAGACTTGTTTTACCTAAAAAATGGAGAGATAAACATCTGAAAAGTCAGGCGGTTCTCTTAAAAATTCAAGATGGAAAAATAACCATAGAAGAGTACAAATTACCAGATCTCAGCCAATTGATAAATTCTGTAGATGCAGAGATTGAAGCAGATCTGGATGATTGGAAAGGGGTAAAGAGGGATTTGCTTGCGGTTCGTTGATGCCAGTGTCTTTATTCACGGAATAATAAATCCCACCCGTACCTTAACAGAAAAAGAAGTCAAAATGAAGGAAACAGCCGCTGAAATTGTGGATCGAATAAATAATGGGGAGAAAATTGGCATTACCACAGCTCAGATCTCTGAAATAGCCAACTTACTTGAAACTCATTCACCCGATAAAGCTTCTCTGGTAAAAGAATTCTTAATTAAAGCCCCGACTGTTAAAATTTATACGGTAACCCGGGCCACTTTGGATGAGGCACATTCTGTAACCTTGGAGTATTCTACCAACAAAATAGGTCTTAACGACTCCATAGCATATGTCACAATGATAAAGCATGGGTATAATGAGATTTACTCCTTTGACAAGGATTTTGACACATTGAGTGGTGTTAAAAGAATTAAAAATTAGTTTTATAGCTTGTTTTTACTGTAAATGATGTAGACTTCCTACAATCTCTGGAAGACACCCGTTAAATCATTTGTAAAGCTTGAATTTACAGTTAGTAGGGGAGACCATGTAATGTGCAGATGGGAGCCCATAGAACAATATTATAACTTAAAGATTAAATATATTTGAAAATCAATTTGTATTGTGAGAATATCCTATTTTTTTTGGTTATACAAATTTTTTCTAATTTCCCTGGCCCATTCTATATAATCACTTTTTATTATAGTAATTATGATACCAACAAAGATGATTGCTACTCCCATAGCAACAGAAATGGTTGCATCTCTTACAAAAATCAATGTTATGGATAAAGATAAAAAAATAATACCATATAAAGCCCATCCTTGCCAGCGCACCGGCTTCATTCCCCAAGTTTTATATTTATACCAGTATTCTTTAGGTTCTTTTGTAATAGATGATTCATCAAACTCATCATCCAATTTATCAGATATGAAAAATTTTTTTCGAATTAAAATGCCAATTATAGCGATGATAAACACAAGAAATCCGGTAACTAATGATAAATTTATATTATAACTGATACCTATTATGTAAGCAAGACATGCAACGGATAAAATGATTATTGCCCATATTATATAGTTTTCTCGTTTGGTAAGTTGATTTGGAGGTTTTAATGAGTAGTAAAAAGCTGTGAAAAGACATATGCTCCATACTATGAGGAGTAGGTAAATTGTTATATCTTGCAATTCTACCAAAAAATATTCTAACAAAAACATCACTGCGATAGTTGCAGCTAAAATTATAGCGGATGCTGTATTTTGTTCTTTTCCAATGATAATATTAAATGTAATAAAAATTATCCCAATAAACATCGCTATTGGACCAATAGGGTTATGAGATAACATAAAACCAATACTCATTAATATAGCAAGAATACCTGTAAACTTGAAACCTTTAAAATAATCGTTCATTTGATTCCCTTAATAATTTCTAATATTGGATATAATAAAGTAATATAAAAAAAATTGATCTAAAACATCACTAAAGCATGCCACTTTGAATTTTTTTTGTATCCGTTTAAAGATAAAAACTAACCAGATTGTATGGGTGTCCAGGAAATAATTAATTTATTTGTTCTATTTTTTCCCTGCAATCCCATTTAAAGCTCCATTTGGCGATTTTAATCAATAACAATGCGAACTCTTTCCCCTTTTCAGTTAAACTATATTCAACATAGGGCGGTGAAGAGGATACAATATTTTTTTCAATAATTCCATGTTCTAAAAGTTCCTTAAGTTTTAAAGAAAGTGATCTTGAGCTAATGGGTTTTAATGCGTTTGACAACTCGTTGAATCTTATGGGATCTTTTAAATATAATTCTTCGAGTATCAACAAAGTCCATCTGCTACCAATTAATGTCGCTGTTTTTTTCACTGGGCAGGAATTACATACGTCCCATTTGTCTTTATTTGATGCTGTTTTTTCGACCAAACAGAAATCGCTTAAATTTTTGGAATCATTCATGCTGAATAACCTGAATTATACTTGCTTTAACATATTATACTACATCCTTTAAATAATTTAATTTTAATACTAGTTTAACAAAACTGGAAAAGATTTAAGGAGAGACCAACTATATCATCATCATGAAAATCGCCGTTTTAAAGAAGAGACTTAATAAGAAATTGGCTTGAGTATTGCCAAATGAAGTAATTAGTGCCCACTTTGTGAGGAAGGAAAGGAATTTGTCACTGGATTTTAAACCCCTGAAATATTTCATTATTGGGGCCTGATGATATCTATAGAATTTTTGCAGTTCTACTTGCAAGGGGATAATTCTCCAAAGATAACTTTGAAGGATGGATGAAAGATGATAAAACCATGCTCGCTTGGTGACAATGCAAATATGACCGTTGGCCCTATTAAGAGAATTATGGTCTGAAATCAATATTTGATAATGTGGAAAAACAATAAAATCTTTCTTTTTTACCAATCTTAGAAGGAGGATATAACATGAAAGAAATATTAGCTAAATGTGGAAATAGATGCGATCTTTGCGCTAATTATTACAAAAACATCGAAAAGTTTGGTGAACAGAGAATTAGAGAAGGTTGGATTAAATATCTATCTCCCATGCCGGATAATATTAAATGTGTAGGATGTTTAGCTGAAGGAAATCATCCCCGAGAAAATTGCTCAATAAAAAACTGTGTAAATGAAAAAAATTTAAAAACATGTGGTCATTGCAACGACTTAATTTCAGATTCTGAATTCTGTTTTTTACTAAAAAGTGATATGGACATAAAAGAAAATGCATTAAAAGAGCATGAAAACATGCCTAAAGAAGATTATGATATTTTCTTTAAGGCATTTGAAAATGAAAAGGTTCTTATAGAAATTTATAGGAAAAAGAAGTAAATAATGGGTGTATTCATGAGCAGGGGTACAATCAAAGATAAAAACCATCAGCACTGGTGGCATTCCACCAAAGACCGGTGAAATTATAATATACCAAGAATACTGTCCATGATGAATATTGTTAAAAATAAAATTACCAATATTTTATCATTACAAAAAAAAATTCAAATAAAAGAAATCAAGTCCATAAATTGCTTATAAATACCAAATAAAGTTAGAAAACTTTCTATTAAACCATCCAAAAACTGGAACGGATATAATTCAGGTAAGAACCAGTCAAATTTACATTCTATTATTCATAAATTATAAATTTTCATTTTAACAAATATTAGTATAATTTTGCAATAGAAGGAGGTTTTGAATGTCTAATGAAAATCGACCCAACGTGGGGGAGGACTATATCCGGTTTCACAGGGTTATGACTCGTGGTCTGGCCGTGTCCCTTCAAAATATTAACGAGTTTTTGGAGATCGGCGCACTCGAAACATCAAGTCGTGAAGGTTTCCTTAAATATGTTCAGACCTTTTCATCA
>JARKQC010000165.1 GCA_029974985.1 Bacteroidota bacterium
ATCAATTTTCATTCCAGGACCAACTGAATTAATAAGAGTTATTGCATCAGCACCAGCTTTTTCAGCAGACTTTGCTATTTGGGTAAGATCGGTGACATTAGGTGTAAGTTTAGCTATAATTGGAGTATTTGAAGATGTTGCATTTTTTGAAGCTTTAACAACTTTATATGTGAGACCAGGGTCTTGACCAATAGCTGCCCCGCATCCAGTCATTGCATGAGGACAAGAAACATTTAATTCAATCATATCAACAAGAGACTCTACTTCATTCACCATATATGCAAATTCATCAGAATTGGAACCATAGATAGAGGCAATAGCTATATTTTTATCTCCATTTATATTTGTCTTGTTAATAAGTTTTAATTCACTTTTGAAGTTTTTAACGCCTGGACTTGAAAGACCAATCGCATTTATAATTCCTCCTTTTACTACAGCTGTTGTTGGATTTTTATAGCCCTTGTTAGGATTTATTGAAAAAGATTTTGTTACTACTCCTCCAGCACCCGATTCTAAAATCCAGTTCAAGGAAGAAGCAGTACTCCCCATGACTCCTGCAGCTAATATGAGAGGATTTTGAAATTTGATTCCACATAATTCTGTCTTAAGCATATACAAACTCCATTTAATTTATATTGGTTATTTTTAATTTTAATGCTTTTAAATTTATTATTTTTAATTTTATTATAGTATAATTGAGTTTATTATATCATGATTGAGTGTATGATTTATTAATTTTAATATTCTCATATTGTATTGTTATTATGGTTATTTAGTAAATGTACTAATATTATTTAATAATAACATTATTTAATAAATTTAATATTTTATATTATAAATGTTTAGATAATGTAAGATTTATAATTATGTAAATTAAAAACTATATTATGGAAATTTATATTACAAGTTCTATTGCAGGTTTCATAGCTTTTGATGAAAAATTAAATATAATTGATTATAATCTTTTTAAAGAAGATGAAATACCTTTAAATTTTGTTAAAATAGAAAATAATGAGATTTTAACTGAAGAAATAGATTTAATAAGGGAATTGATCAAAAATAATGATAATATAATCATTGAAAGTAATATAAGGCTTTCTAATTATATTTCTTATTTAGGTACTGAATATAAAGATAAAATTCATATCCAGACTCCAAATAGGGGAGGAAATTACCTTAGGTCAAATTT
>JARKQC010000210.1 GCA_029974985.1 Bacteroidota bacterium
TCTTTGCCATCTTACTTGTTTTAGTGTTGATATTTTACCTTTTAATAAATCAAGGGTTCAATTCAGGTGATTTTCTTGGACTTTCAACGTCAATTGCCCCCATTTATACCATTGTAATTATTCCAGTAATTGCTTTGGCACTGGCAAATATGGCATTTGATGAAAGATTATTATCTGCTTTCAGTTTTGGTGAAATCCTAGGTGATCTACGTGAGATATGTTGGGGTAATCTTATAGCCTTATATTTACTCTTTGGACTCATTTACATAGCACTTAGAACCATATCCATTGGTTTATCCTATCTTTTAGGCTGGGCTGATCCCTTTCTTGTAAATCTTGATTGGGAGATGAGTGTACTGGCAACTATTGTAAAATCTCTGATCTTCATTCCCTACTTCTACATCTTAGGGACCAGAGCGTTTGCACTTGTTTACATGTCACGAGTGGTAGAGACTTCTTAAGGTTTTTTCACACGGAATGCCCCAACTAAGCCAATTAAAATAAGGATGATTGCAATTGGCATCGAATTTAATGGCATACCGGTGTTTTGCATGGGTATCACGTTAGGTTCCGGTGGGCTAGGCGGTGTTGGTGTCACGCCTATGATGTTAACGTTCACCAGGTTAGAATCAACTATCCTGGCATTAATCAAATCAGCGTTTATTAAATTAGAATTGACTACATCTGAATTTATTATGTTACCATTGACCAGGTTGGTGTCAATGATGACTGAGTTCAGGATATTAGCATTGAGTATATTAGAATACATTATAGTTGAATTGATTACAATAGAATTTATAATATTTGAATCTACGTATATTGAATTTATTATAATTGAATTATACTGTCTTGAGTTGATTATAATTGCATTAACGAGAGTTACATCCCTCAAGTTAGCATTTGCTATGGTGGAGTTAATCAGGATCACATTGAACAGGTTAGAATTTAATACATCTGAGTTAAGTATGCTAGAAGCATCGACATTGGCATTGATTATGCTGGAGTTCGTAAAACTTGACCCGGCGCTGTTGGTATTAATTATACTAGAAAGGGTGGCTGTTACAGAGGCCAGGTTCGCATTTATAACTGTTGATGAATTAAAGTTAGATAGTACAACGTTAGCATTAATTACAGATGAATTAATGAGATTTGAATCTATTAAATTTGTGTCTACGGTTGATGAATCTACCAGTGTCGAATTTATGGTCTCACCAGGCCTATACTCCCCTTGAACAGTCTCATCTTCCAGGTTAACATTCACTAGATCCGAGTCTGTAACCTCCGAATTTATCAAATTTCCGTTTACAATGTTTGAATCCTCTACAGAAGAATTTTGTGCCATTATTGGTGATGCGCTCAAAGTCAGCATGAGTAATATAAGCGTAACAGAAAAAACTTTGGTCAAAGACATGATGTTAACCCCCATTTAGTTCAAGTACTAATCCCGTATATAGTTCGAAATTGTTTTCAATATTTTTTTAATTAAAAATCTTGAAAGTAAAGATCGGCTTTTATATATTTGTCATTTTTATCATATCAAAATTATGGAAGGGTAGTTGCAAGCCGCAGCCAAATAAATTTTTTTTGAAAACATTTACAAATTTTATAAAAAAACTTCGTTTTTCATGTAAAATTACTAATCTATATAGCCCAAACCATTGATAATACGGTGAGTTTGCAAATTTAACAGTTGAATTCCTATTTTCATAAGAATTCACTGATTTTTATAACGATTTACTTCGTTAAATTACACTTACTGTTACCATATGGTCGTAATGTGGGATATGACATTCCAGAACTACATATCTCATGAAAAATTCCTATTTCGACAAGTTGTATCAATATTTTTGTCCTACTTGTTATTGCGACAACATGGTCAACGTAACTATCCTTACTAAAACCAGGTGGTCGCATACTAAAAAAAATATTGCTGATTATCTTCTTCGTTATAGGTCCCTATAACGAACTAAATTATAGTATAATATTTTCTTTTATTAATAATTTTTTGCTCTTCTAAGAAATAGTCATGAATAATATAATGTTTATAACAATTTTTCAGCAGTTAAGGCAAATTTGGATTTTTCAAGTCGCATCTGATAAACATTAAAGCTCCTTTCTTTTGCTATATCCAAAACTTCATTTACTATTTCATCATGATTTTTATTTTTAACAACATTTGCACCCAGATATACGGCTTTAGGCTTATGAACTTTTAAAAACTCTTCTTTGGATTCAAATCCAGAAACATACCTCCATTCTTTCTCATAACTCCATATTTTAGCTTTTCTTAGTGCAGGATATTGAAAACTAAACATATTAAAATTAGGTAAATTATTTTTTCGAAAATTATTGTCGAAATATTCAGTTATATCAAATAATTCATTATTATAAAATACAGGATATAGCGAGCGGGTTGTTTCATTGAATATATCCATTTCTTTAAAATTATATTCAATACATAATCCTGTATGATGTCTAGAATAATGACTCCACATTAAAATAGATTCATTATCCTCACTAAAACATGTAATACGAAATCTATCTAAATCAATTAATTCATTATAGGCTTGTTTTAATAGACTATCAATTGGATCCGGAAAGTCCTTTGGGCTTTTATCGGGTTCTTCTAATAGTATATCAGAAACTGTTAATAGACTATCAAATGGATCATTAAAATTCTCTGGGTTTGAAAGGGGTAAAATGTCATTCTTTAAAATTTCCATATTACGATTATGAGAGTCAAA
>JARKQC010000335.1 GCA_029974985.1 Bacteroidota bacterium
ACTTCAAAATCAGTATTAGTAGAAGTAATTGACATAATTACCCCTCTTTTTTATTTATAATCTTTGCACTGGAAAAATCATTCCAATTGTAAACATTATTAACATTACCTCTTGAACTAGTAGCTCCTTCAATATGAATTAGATCTTCAGAAATAGGGGTTAAAGTAGTTTCAGGGGTAATATAAATAGAACCATTGTTTTTAAATTTTAAAAGAATATTGGTTTTTTCTTCTTGTTTTTCTGTGATAAAAGATAGAAGAGCTTGCATTAATAATCAACTCCCCAATCTTCATCATGTTGATTATCACAATCACCACAACTATCGCATTCATGACCCTCATCATAATAATGACAAAAAGCCATACCAAGAAAAATAGGTTTAGACAAGTTAACCAGCCTCCTTAATAGAGAGACTAGATTTACTATCAAAATTAGTCTTATCAGTATTCACTGATTTAATTTCTTCCAACAATTCTTTAGCTTCTATACTATTTTCAATTGCTGGTTTAACGATTGCGTTCCATTCTTCTTGGGTCAGCAACCTAGACCCATCATCATATACCTTCATTTTCTAACTTCCGCATATTTTTTTTAGAAAAAATGTATCATAGAGTTGCAGCTCATAACAATTTTTTCTATATATTATAATAGTTACTAAGAGTATATAAACTTTTCCTTACATACTCCTAATAATATTAAATTTATATAAAACTATAAAGAAATATTTATAAATAATGAAATTTATATATTTTATTAGTGATAATATGAAAAACGATAAAAGAGAAGTAAAAAAAACTTCTTTAAATTTACCAATAGATCTCAAAAATGATCTTAAAATAATAGCTATAAAACAAAATAAAACATTAACAAACTTAATTATTGAAATTTTAGACGATGCTGTTAAAAAATCAAAAAAATAATTATATATTTTTAAAAAACAATCCTTTATTTTTAAAAAGCTCACGCTAGAGAGGTCTATTCGCCTCCCATCACTTTTAAAAGTGATAATCCTTTTTATATACTGTTCAGCTAAACTGAAACTATTTTTTACATAATAACTTTTATATGATATTAAATCTATATATATCACTGCCGACACCTTCGGGTTGAAGCCTTCTAACTTCCGCGTTAGTCGTAAGGGAAAGGATAGATAGTTTTTAATCTTGCAGGATTGGGCTATCTACCTTCCCATTTACATTTATAAGCTTTATTTTTATTATATATAATATTTTACTAATTTTAAAAATATAAAAATTTATTATTTTTAATCATTTTAATTTTTTAAAAATTTTATAATCCCTAAATCCCTAAACCTTAGTGTAAATTATAAAAAATTTATTTTTCAAAATTAATAATGTTTTGAAAAATGTAATTTATAATTTAATTTTTTGAATATATAAACATTTCTATTGCTTATTTTGCCCTAATTGTTCAATATATATTTAAAATTAGTAAACATTTTTCAATTACTGAAAAAAATATATATGGAAATCATTTTTTCTGTTCAAAAAAATAAATAAAAAATTATAAAATTTACAAAAATATTCAAAAACAAGCCTAAATAGAAATAATTTTAAAAAAATTGAAAAAAAGTATTACTTATCACATAAAACACTATCGAATAAGTTGAAATAATACTAAAAAGTAATACATTAATATTAAAAATGAAAAATAATATATAAATAAAAAATAAAAATAATAACAAAAATAAAAGGTGATCCCAATTATAAATTTAGAAAAAGGCGTAAAAGCCATGATTCAAGCAGATAAAAATAATAATAATATAGGATTTATGAATATAGGACCATTTCTAACTAAATTATCAATCCCTAAAGCAATAACCTTAAGAACCGCAAAAAAAGGTATTGTAATAGAAAGTAAACAAGATACTGATAGAATTCTTTGGGAAGATATTCTTCAAGCTTATACTGAAACAGGTATTATTAAACAATCAGGGGTTTTTATTGAGTTAACAAATGGTTCTAAATTACGCATATATAATATAAATACTGGTTTTCTAAAAAATGTAAATGATAATGAAGTTGCAAAAATATTAAATAATAAATGCACTGGTAAGATAGATACTGGATGGGAAGTTGAAAATCCTAGTGCGATTAGTGATTATAGTACTGAATTTTTAACTTGCCCCTCTTGTAATTCTGAAAATAAAAAAAATTCTAACTTTTGTTGTAAATGTGGAACATCATTAAAATAATTATAATATATAATTTTATTGTTTTAAGAAGTCTTCCATTTTTTCTTTATCTGTGTTTTCAAATATTTTTTCCAATTTATTTAAAGTTTCTGGATTTATTAAATTGTTTATTCTATTTAATTCTGAATTTTTTTCATTTAACTCTTCTTTAACCTCATTGTATTCTTTAGATCTTTTAATCATACTAACGTTATCATATAATGTAATATTATCTAAACATTCTATATATTGTTCTCTTAATGATTCATAATCTTCAAACATATATGATTTACGAGAATCAATTTTTCCCCTGCCTTGAAGCGTATCAACTTGTTTTTCAGTTAAAGAATGTCCACTTGGACCCTTTCTTATAAGGTTGCTTGCATGATATTTACGGAGCATATGACTACTAAAAACATTATATTTACCAGCTTTTCCTAGTTTTAATGCATTATTTATATATTTGAATTTTTCACTGAAATATCTTATATTTGTTTTAAATAATTTTGAATCATAATTTAATATTTTTTGATCTGTTCTAGTTAATAAGTGATTTAGTATTGATTGTACTGCCTCATGGCTACAAAATGTTGAATGAAATTTATTTGTTTTTCCACGATAAACATTAAAAGTAGGGATTACTTTTTTTTGATCCATTAAGTTTTCTATTAATAAGTTTATATTATTTCTTTCAATTATTTGTTTTTTTTCTGGCGATTCATCAATTTCATAAGGTATTTTATGGTATTTATGTCTATGTGTTGCATATATGAAGTCTTTTATTTTTAATGATAATACTTCTGCTCTAGCACAACCACTGCTTGACATAAAAAATATTATTGATGCCATATCTGGTTTACTGAGTTCTACCCCTTTTATCAAATGATTTTTTTTAGGCAAATCCCCAAAACTAATTTGTTTATTTTTTGTTATTGATTTTGGATTGATTGGGGGTAGTCTATGTATTTCTATAAAATTATAATTATATATGCTTTTTATTAATCCAAAATAACTTTTTACTGTATCGCCTCTAAAGTTTTTTATTAAATGTGTTCTGAATGTTATTAATCTTTTTAAAAGAGTTCTTTCTTTCCATCGTATTTTTTGTATTTCTTCTTGTTCTGCTTCTTTTAACAATTCAGTTAGTGTTTTTTCATTGAAAGTACAGTATTCATTTGCTGCATATTTATATGCTTGAAACGTTCTTCTGCTCCAACCATTATCTGTAGCTAGTGTTTCTAAAATTTCAATATCTTTATTACATATCATTGACATAAATATTCTTCCAAAGTATTA
>JARKQC010000336.1 GCA_029974985.1 Bacteroidota bacterium
ACTTCAAAATCAGTATTAGTAGAAGTAATTGACATAATTACCCCTCTTTTTTATTTATAATCTTTGCACTGGAAAAATCATTCCAATTGTAAACATTATTAACATTACCTCTTGAACTAGTAGCTCCTTCAATATGAATTAAATCTTCAGAAATAGGGGTTAAAATAGTTTCAGGGGTAATATAAATAGAACCATTATTTTTAAATTTTAAAAGAATATTGGTTTTTTCTTCTTGTTTTTCTGTGATAAAAGATAGAAGAGCTTGCATTAATAATCAACTCCCCAATCTTCATCATGTTGATTATCACAATCCCCACAACTATCGCATTCATGACCCTCATCATAATAATGACAAAAAGCCCTACCAAGAATAGGTTTAGACAAGTTAACCAGCCCCCTTAATAGAGAGACTAGATTTACTATCAAAATTAGTCTTATCAGTATTCACTGATTTAATTTCTTCCAACAATTCTTTAGCTTCTATACTATTTTCAATTGCTGGCTTAACGATTGCGTTCCATTCTTCTTGGGTCAGCAACCTAGACCCATCATCAAATACTTTCATTTTGGTTTGCTCCATATTTTTTTTGAAGCTTCTAGAATTGTCGGAAATTCTATTAGCTTCTTAATTTAATATGTGTTAAATGTTATATATAAATCTTTTGTTTTATTTATTTTATTTAAAACATAATGTTTAAATATATTAAATAATATATATAATATAAATAAAAAATAAAATAGTGATATTATGGATAAAGATAAAGCATATTTCAGATTAGAAATGACAAAAGAAAAAAGAAATAAAATAAAATCAGAAGCGGCATCAAGAGGAAAGACAATGCAAGAGTTTATCCATGAATGCATTGATAAATGCTGTAATAAAAAAGAATAATTTTTTTTAAATATATTATAATTAATTAAATATAAATCCTTATTTTTTAAATAACTAAAAGCACAGCTAGGCAAATCAGCTAAAATCTTTTTAAAATTTTTTAAATGCCAAATATATGAAAGTGAACCCTCAAGGTTTACATTAATTTTATATACATCAGAATATATAATATCTAATGCATATGTACTTAGTACTATGCGCATACGGTTTGCTCCGTGTGTGGTGTTAGAGTGTGTAAATCTGAGTGGTCGGACACTGTGAAGATTTCACACTTTCTAACCCAATTAATATTTATTTTTAGTATTATATAACATTTTATATCCAATATTTATTTTTAAATTAAGCATAATTATTACATTATTACTTTTTTAGTATTAACTTATAATTTAATAACTATATTTTAACATAATTATTATAAATTTTAACATATTTTTATGAAAAATATACTACCAAATATATAACCCTTAATCTTAATGTTATTTTATAATTAGTTTTTTTGAATATATAAACATTTCTATTACCTATTTAACATATTTTGTTTAATTATAAGTCTAAAAAAATAAACAATGTTCAATTACTCAAAAAAATATATATGGAAATTATTTTTAGTGTTCAATTAAATAAAAAAATTTCATAATAATTTATAAAAATATTCAAAAACAAGCCTAAATAGAAAGAATTTTAAAAAAAATTGAAAAAAAGTATTACTTATCACAGAAAACACTATCGAATAAGTTGAAATAATACTAAAAAGTAATACATTAATATTGAAATGAAAAATAATATATAAATAAAAAATAAAAATAATAATAAAAATAAAAGGTGATCCCAATTATAAATTTAGAAAACGGCGTAAAAGCCATGATTCAAGCAGACAAAAATAATAATGCAGGATTCATGAATATAGGACCATTCCTAACTAAATTATCCATTCCTAAATCAATAACTTTAAGAACTGCCGAAAAAGGAATAGTAATAGAAAGCAAACAAGATACTGATAGAATCCCTTGGGAAAATATTCTTCAAGTTTATGCTGAAACAGGCTTTATAAAACATTCAGGAATTTTCATTGAATTAACAAATGGTTCTAAGTTAAGAGTATATAATATGAAATCAGGGGTTTTAAAGAGTTTAAAAGATAATGAAGTTGCAGAAATATTAAATAGAAAAGCTACTGGTCAAATAGATGATGGATGGGGAACTGAAAACACTACTAAAAATACTAAATTTATTAATCCTGAATTTTGTAGTAATTGTGGTAAAGAATTAAAAAATACTGATAAATTTTGCAGTGGCTGTGGAACTCCTTTAAACAAATAAGAAGTGATAAAATGAAAAGAATAATAATAGGAATACTCTTAATATTAATAGCTTCTCTAATGATAAGTGGAGTAAATGCAAAAACATACACAATAGACCATTGGAAAACTAAAACATCTTATGATGATAATGGTAATGGAGTAAACACTAAAAAAGTGGGAAAAATATATTATAGGTATTTTGATTATTATAATGATAAAAAACAAGATACATTATGGATAGATGCAAATGGTAAAAAAATAAAGAAAATCACAGTAAAATATGTAAATATAAATACTGGTAAAAGTAAAACCAAGATTTATAAAAAATTTAAAAAGAGATATATAGATCCTGATACTAAAGCACCTACATTATATATTAAATTTAATAGTGCATGGTATCCTTCCAAAACAAAAATTAAATTATAATATAAAATTTCATTGCTTTAAGAAGTCTTCCATTTTTTCTTTATCTGTATTTTCAAATATTTTTTCCAATTTATTTAAAGTTTCTGGATTTATTAAATTGTTTATTCTATTTAATTCTGAATTTTTTTCATTTAACTCTTCTTTAACCTCATTATATTCTTTAGATCTTTTAATCATACTAACATTATCGTATAATGTAATATTGTCTAAACATTCTATATATTGTTCTCTTAATGATTCATAATCTTCAAACATATATGATTTACGAGAATCAATTTTTCCCCTGCCTTGAAGCGTATCAACTTGTTTTTCACTTAAAGAATGTCCACTTGGACCTCTTCTTATAAGGTTGCTTGCATGATATTTACGGAGCATATGACTACTAAAAACATTATATTTACCAGCTTTTCCTAGTTTTAATGCATTATTTATATATTTAAATTTTTCACTGAAATATCTTATATTTGTTTTAAATAATTTTGAATCATAATTTAATATTTTTTGATCTGTTCTAGTTAATAAGTGATTTAATATTGCTTGTACTGCCTCATGACTACAAAATGTTGAATGAAATTTATTTGTTTTCCCACGATAAACATTAAAAGTAGGAATTACTTTTTTTTGATCCATTAAGTTTTCTATTAATAAGTTTATATTATTTCTTTCAATTATTTGTTTTTCATCTGGCGATTCATCAATTTCATAAGGTATTTTATGGTACTTGTGTCTATGTGTTGCATATATGAAGTCTTTTATTGTTAATGATAATATTTCTGCTCTAGCACAACCACTGCTTGACATAAAAAATATTATTGCTGCCATGTCTGGTTTACTGAGTTCTACTCCTTTTATCAAGTGCTTTTTTTTAGGCAGATCCCCAAAACTAATTTGTTTATTTTTTGTTATTGATTTTGGATTGATTGGAGGTAGTCTATGTATTTCTATAAAATTATAATTATATATGCTTTTTATTAATCCAAAATAACTTTTTACTGTATCTCCTTTAAAGTTTTTTATTAAATGTGTTCTGAATGTTATTAATCTTTTTAAAAGAGTTCTTTCTTTCCATCGTATTTTTTGTATTTCTTCTTTTTCTGCTTCTTTTAACAAGTCAGTTAGTGTTTTTTTATTGAAAGTACAGTATTCATTTGCTGCATATTTATATGCTTGAAACGTTCTTCTGCTCCAACCATTATCTGTAGCTAGTGTTTCTAAAATTTCAATATCTTTATTACATATCATTGACATAAATATTCTTCCAAAGTATTA
>JARKQC010000232.1 GCA_029974985.1 Bacteroidota bacterium
CACAAAAAACCGGCACTGCTTCATTTTCGATCAACATCGAGATAAATTTTCCGTTCATTTTTTCGGTTATCGGATCGCCAACAAAACCATAATCTATCGGTTCAGGATTTCGACGCTTCGAAGGAATGCAATTGGCATCGGCACCCGAAAGTCCAATGGCATTACAACCGATTTTTTGCAACAAAGCTACTATCTGTTTATTGATCCAGCCAGCGTACACCATCGTAACCAATTTCAAAGTTTCCTCGTCAGTTACGCGACGACCTTCTATCATTTTCGTTTCGATGCCAAGTTGCGCCGAAAGTTTCGAGGCCATAACGCCACCACCATGAACGAGTAGCTTTCGACCTTCCAACCGATGAAAATCGGAAAGAAATGACTCCAGTACCTCAGGATGGTCAACAATATTTCCACCGATTTTAACTATCGAAAGGTTGTTTTCTGACATAACGCTTTAAATAAACCTTCACTTGAAAGGTCAGACGATTTAGATAAAATTCCTCCTATAAGGTGGCTGGGGTCGGAGTGCACCAATACCACCAATACCGGAAGTTGATGCAAATAGTTGATACTTTGGATTTTATGTATTTGTTTTTGATTTTTGATAATTAAGGCTCATCTAAAAGTTTGTGAGGATAATTAATGATGTAGATTTTTCCTGTATTCATAGTTATCTTAGCTAATTCAGATTGATTGATTGTAATCATTTGAAAATTACCTATCTTGGGGGCATAAAAAAAACCGCTATATCCAAAGAATCCTCCGTTTCCCATTTTCCGGTAGCCACCTTCTAAATCTTCTTTTTTAATTATTTCAATTTTTTGAATATCTTCTTTTTTGAATATTTCCTGTCCAAATATCTTTTTTATTTTTATTGAATCTGTTGTAACTTCTGTGCAATAAGGCGTTTTAAGAAAAAAGAAGATGAAAAGAACTACAGCCAGCACTGTAGGAAGCGCAATATACCATTTATTAACATGTATAATATATTGCACCATAAAACCTATGGCAATAATTATAATTATACTTATAATTATTACAGATTTGTCAGGTAAAAAATAGTATTTCATTTTTTTAATTTTTATATTTTTCGATCGTACCTAAAGATATCTTCGTTACTATTTCTCTCTCACTTTCTGTCAATTTTGCACTTTCAGAAATGAGGAATGAAGTTTCAATTATTGAATTTTGTTGTGGATCATTCAAATCATACGTGTTAGGTATGTTCCCTTTTAAACTCCATAATTTCATTACATTTTCATCTATAAGTTCTGAATTGGCAACAGCCCTGACTTCTTCTATTGTGCCTCCCCACATGGCAAATTTATGATGTGCCATTACATAAGTTTCCGCAACTGTAGCCAATGCAACATAAATAGCAACCCCTAAAAAACATATTGCTACGGGAGATATAACTTCTTCTTGATTAACAGAACTCGCACCTTTAGAATTAGCCCCCATCTTTTCGTTTGCTTCGTAGATAGAGACCATCTTTTTAAACTTATCTGTTTGAAATAAATTTTTCTTTTTAAGGAGTTCAAAATAAGCTTTTACATCATTGTCTTCAATTGCCTTTAATATTTCTGAATCTGCAAGAGCAAAAAGAATTTGTATTTCTGGAGAGTTTTTATCAATAGGCATATTTTCTATATTGTATTTAGATAACACTTCGCATGGATTTTCTTTAAATTTTAGAGCTTCAGAGTGATTTGATAATATATTATTTACAAAGGAATCAATGAATTTGATTTTTGTATTATATTCTTTCCCGACATATAAACTTATAGGTAATAAATTTGTGCCAATAGGCTCATCTTTTGCAAAATTATTAATCGTAAAACCTATTGTTCTTTCTTCTTCCTCTTTAAGATTATCATCTAAATCACCATTTAAATTGCAAGAAGTAACACCAATAGAAGTCGTTACAAGAGACAAAACAACTTTTTTATAATTTTGTTTAATTTTATTTTTCATAATCGTTTAAATTTTAGTTTTAATGCTATATTTTAAGATAATTTCATTGGCCATACGATGAGTAGTATTAATAAGTTTTTGAATATTGTCCTTATTTGTCAAAAGCTCTAAGCAATGATCACAATCATGTCTGCAATCTTGAATATTATCATTATTTATTTTATTTAATATTTGTACTGGGCCCTCAGTATAGAGCCATAATTTTAATAAATCATAAAATTGAAGTCCATATAATTCGGTAATATTTTCATTTGAAACCTTTCCTAATTTTAAAAAAGGAGTGTATTCGCATGCTAATCCACAACAAGACAATAATTGTCCATTTGGATTTATTTGTATTCCTGTAAATAAGTTCTTGCATCCAGATCGGTTCATCGTTTTTTCATGATTAAAATAAGACCGTCTATTCCTAAAGTTAATCCAAGGACTTTTAACTAATAATACTTTTTGATTGTTATTAATAATTTTTCTCTTTTCTTCTAGCAACAAATAAGGATGTTCTTTTTCGTAATCATCTCTTTCCTCTATAGCGATAATAATTCCGTCAATGCTATCATTTTTACAAGATTCTTCCATAATATTCATTACATTAGATATAGGTATATATTTCATGTGATCTTTCCCTGTACTAACATTTATTTCGCTTAATCCTGCTTGAACAAATGAATTAAGTTTTTTTATTGTTTCTCCTTTATTCTTAGCCCAATAACCATTAGTTACGATTCTTGTTTTTAAGTTTAATGTTGTGCAAAACTTAATAGCATCTAACAACGAGTCTTTTAAAAGCGTACATTCTCCTCCTGTAAATACAACTACGTCAATTGATGGGAAATTTTCTACAGAGACTGTAATATATTTAATCATCTCTGATAACGACATCATTTTAGAGATTCTTGGAGAGCAATTAAAACAGCAATTTTCACATGCAGCAGTGCATTTATAGGTTGTAATTAAAGTCAATATTTTAGGCTGAATTAATAGCATAAAAACTTCAAAGATGTTTTATGGCAAAAGTAATAAAATTAAAAAAATATCCAGCACAAAAATAAAAAAAATATTTTACTATTGCAGAAATTCAATGTTAACCCACATTGTAGGTATTATCGAGCTAAGTACCTGTAACGGAGTGGATGTCCTTTTGAGGAGGTGCATTTGGATGACACTCAAAATTTTTTTCTTTTTATTAAGGGAGTTTTTATATCCAGAGCGAACAGGATTTGATTGAGTTTCTCTTCCGGCTCTGTGCACTGACATATTTCTACACGTGCGCCATCATTCTGTGTGGCTCGGGTAGTTATAACAACCTGGGCTTTCATCATAACTACTACTCAACCATACACCTGCAATGTTGGTTAACTATCGAGAGAGCTCTATTTTCGGTCATTTCGGAATTTTTTGTGTTATTGCAATCCCAGAAGAATTTCTTTTAATATCACCTGAGCCGATACCACACGATTTGCTGCTTCGGGAATCACGATAGATTGCGGACTTTCGATCACCTCGTCAGTAACTATCATGTTGCGCCTAACTGGCAGGCAGTGCATGAAATAAGCATTGTTGGTCAACGCCATTTTTTTCGCATCCACTGTCCACGACATATCCTTATTGATCACCTTGCCATAGTTCGGATCACGATAAGCCGACCAGTTTTTGGCATAAATGAAATCGGCATCTTTG
>JARKQC010000244.1 GCA_029974985.1 Bacteroidota bacterium
CTAAAAAACTTAAGCACAACTCCCCATATAATTAAAAAAAATAGTACCCTAAACAAATTACAAAATAAAAAAATGAAGAAAGAATAATATATTGAAAATCATTATAAAAATTAATTATTATTTCGTTATAGTAAAATATAAAGAATATAAAAATTGAAAAATTTAATATATGTGTAAATAGTATATTAATATAAATGCTGACTTGAATAATATTTTAGGTGATTTTTTGAATTTTGCTGATTTAAATAATATTTTAAATGCTAATATGGGTTTAATAACTGTAATAGGCATTATAGTAGCTATAGTAGTTGGTTGTTATGCTATTAAACATTATTATTTAGATAAAAAGAAAGGAACCCGCATGAAAGAACCGAATAATGATTCCTCTAAAAGGAATGAGGGTTCTGCAAATGCCTCTATTAATGAAACTAATGTGAAAAATTCCGATTTAGGTGATGTCATAGCAGGGAACAATAACAAAATTGATAAAACTGAGCATCACTACTATGAAGAAAGCGTGAAAGATTCAAATTCTATCAAAAATAAGTTATTTTGGAAAAAATACAGAAATACAGAAGATATTGTCTTTTTATTGAAAAAGGACATCGACAAAAGTTTAAAAATTTATAATCAAATAAATAGTTTTGAAAATTTGAAAGAGTTAGGTTCTTTGTTTAATAGCACTAATAAGTATTTAAATGTGAATTCTAATGAATATTTATTATTAATGACTTTATCAAAAGTTTTTATTCATTTAGATGATGTGAATAAAACTCCTCCCATTTTAAAACAACTATTTGAGAATTTTAAAACAAATAATTGTGCACATGAGACTATTTTTTATTCAACAGATTCATATTCTGATTTTTTTGATAATATAAAAAATGATAACATTCTAAAATGTGAAAAGGATTTTTATAAAAAAAATTTATTCGAAGATGTTGATGAATATTCTCAAGATATTCATTTATTAAATTTTGATAGGCATATAAATTTAGATAAAAAGTTCAGAAAAGATTTTAAATTTTATCATGGATATTTTGAAATAAATATTGAGCCCCTAGAGAATTTATTAGAAAATATTTTGAATATTATTACTAATTATAAAATTGAAGATTTAGTTTGGGATTCTGATTCGTTGTATAAAAATTATCCTACTATTAAAAAAAATTCAAGTACTTTTAATAAAAATGATAAAAATCCAGATAGAAAAGGAATAAATACTCATGAAGATGGTAATCAGAAAGTTGTTATTGAGAATATTACTATAAATATTTTCCCACCAAATTCAAACAAAAAACAAACCCTAGAATCATTTGCAAAAATAGAAAATAAAAATAAAATGCAAGAAAATGATTGAAATATGTGAAAAACAAACTATGAGGATTATAAATGAGTCTTAATGCAATAAATATAATTAAAATATTAGATGAATACAATACTGGAATAGGTTCCACTTTATATATCCAGTTAGATATTAAATATTCGAAATATGTACAACATGATTCAATATATATATTTAACGGATTTTTAGAACATTATAAAGATCAGTTAGAAGACAACACATATGACAAAGGAAAAGAATGGGTGGAACAATTAAACAAAAATGAAAAGTCCATTACAATGTTAAGACAGGACAATGAACTATCTTTTGACGATGACATAGGTAAAGAATTAGATTCACAAATATTGGATATATTTGTAAAAAAGCTAGTAAATGAAACCAAGCTTAATGAAGATTATATTAAAAATATTATGATAAAATATAGAAATGATTATATAATAATTAATGATATGACAGAAAGTATGCGAAAGAGTACAAAAAATGTGCCAGAAAAAACGATAAATTCATTCAATAAACTTTTAAATAGACATGAAAAATATTTTAAAGAACACAAAGAATATGACAAAGGAAAAGAATGGGTGAAACAATTAAACAAAGATAACTCTAAATTTACAATGTCAAGGGGAGAAAATGAACTATTTTTCGATGAAGATATAGGCAAATATTTAAGTAATAGTATTAAAATAAGTTATATTAATAAGTTGATAAACCAAACAGATTTTTAAAAAAATATTACAAATATTATAATAAAATAATCAATAATAAAAGTTAAAAATAAATATAAACAGTTATAAATGTCCTAATCCGTAGATCGAGGGTTCAAATCCCTCCCGGCCCGTTAACCACTTTTTATTTTTAAAAATACTAATTTTCACATAATATCAATATAAGGGCTTGTGGCCTAGTCTGGATAAGGCGAACGACTCCTAATCGTTAGAGCGCGAGTTCAAATCTCGCCAAGTCCGTTCAATACATTTTAACATGATAGATTAAACACTAAATAAAATACTAATTTTTAGAATACTCCAATTATTCTTATAAATGCTATTAATTAAAATACTAGATTTAAAATAGGTGTTAGTTTAAAATGACGGAAATATAAGAATAAGTTATTGAAAAAAAGAATATTAAAAAGGTAGCTATCGAAAATTATAAATTACATTCTCAATTTTAAATAATAATAGGCTTTGTAGAAACCCTTATTTTATCACTTGAAATTTTTGCTTTTTGGAAATAATTTTTGAAAATTGTTCTTTAATTTCAAAATAAAGCATTTTTAACAATATATTTTTCATGATTATATTGATTATTGAAATGGTTTCTACAAAGCCGATTTTTTAAATAATTGTTCAATTTCCCCGTTTGAGTTTATATAATTTTCTTCACTCTTTTCTGTTGCTACTTTTTCTAATATTTCTGCAATTAAATTTTTATCAGATATTTCATCAATATTTAAAGAAATATAAAAAAGAGTAGTAATAGGTCTCTTTCTTATTATCATTTTCTTTATAAAATAATTTTTGTCTTCAGAATCTCCATTAACGCCAGAAAAGTCATATTTTTCCCAATATAATTTTTGAATTGTTATTAAATGAATCCAAATGTTTCCAAACATGATTATTCAAATGGAAAGCAATGAAAGATTTAACAATTTTCATATCTGACCATTTTTCTAATTTCATTTTATTAACAAGTTCATCAATCCAACTTTCGTTAGAAATAGCTTTTTTAAAAATATAGTATTTAACAAAAAAGCTTTTTTGATCATAATTTTCTTCAATTAATTTATAATATTTATCTTCTTCTTCTGAATTTATATCCTGTCTAGATAGTGCACTGCCTAATAATTTTAGATATTTTATCTTTTTTCCTAGTTTTAATATTCCTTCATGACCCTTATCTTTTTTTATTCATAAAAACACCTAATTTTTATAATCTATTGTTATATAACTTATGATGGAATAATTATGATATTTATCACAGAAGAAAGGAATATTGTGATAATCATTAGGCCCATTCCTCCGAAAAGACCCGTTATTAGTCTTAATTTATTATTACTTTCTCTAAGACCCAATAATTGAGTATAACCATCCATAAACATAGGTATGATTAATAATTCTCCATACAACAAAGTTAATTTGATATCAGGACATATAAGAAATATTATAAAAGATAATATGTATCCTATATAAATTCCTGTACACCTTGCACAAACAGGAAAATAGTATCCTTTGAATTTTAAACTCCTTTCAGGTAACCTATGACAAATTAATTTTGTCCATTTAATTTTTACCATCTCTTTTAATCAGACATTGCATATAAGTATATGAGTAAACCTATAATTCCCATTATAAGCCCAATTATTCCTTCAATTAGAAAGTTACCTACATGTGGAAGAGACCAAGCACCCCATCCAAGATATTCAATTGGTTGAGAATAGGTAGTTGATGTTAATAACCCCCATATTATACTCCCTATCCCAAATATTATTAAAACTCCAGGACCCCCACAACAACAAAGGGCTTTCAATTCATCCATCATTTTTTCACCTATTTTTTCCTTAATTAGAAAATAATTTTTATTAATTAATTGAATTTTTTGTTAAGTATATATATATATAGTTTGGTGTTAATAGCTTAATACTTTATACAACTTTATTATAAATATTGACAAAGAAACTATTGATGTAATTTCTTATGTGCAGATGTCAAAGTATCGTATGAAAGTATTAATCGATTTAAAAAAAGGTTTAAAAGTTCCTTCAATAATAGCCGAATCTACAGGGATAATAACTAACCATGTTAGTCGTACCTCAAAAGAATTAAAAGATAAAAAACTTTTAATTGTATTAAATCCTGAAAAAAACAAGGAAGACTATATCAAATCACATAATTAGGAAAAAACGTACTGAAATATATAGAAAATCAATAAATATCTAGAGTCCTAGATTTTTATGAAAAAAAGAAGAATGTATGATGATTGTTTGATTTGTTTTGAGATAGGATTGTATTGATTTTCTAAAAGTACAAATGAATTTCGTCTTAAGATTCATATATATTTAGTAAAATAGATACACATTAATTTAAAGCATTTCCCATAAAGTTAATTTTCACCTGATTTTGAGGTATGTGAATTTTCTTTATTATTAAAATTTTAGCTTTAAATTTCAGAATTTTCAATTAAGAAGACTATACAATTTGTACTTTTATAGGACAAAAATACATAAAACTCTAAACATATGAAATAAGATACCAAACTCCTTCAACTTTTCCCAAAAATCCAGAACCCTAGATATTTACAAAGAATTAGTTTCTAAATTCAAAAAACTAATCAAAAAAATGGAAGAAATTTAAAAAAATAAGAGGAAAAATAGAAGATTTTAACAAACTCTTTAAAAATGGAGTAGGATACGAAAAAATACCCAAATATACATACAAATTAGTTAAAAAATCACATATCTAAGTGTACTTTTAGCATCCCTAATAGCATCACACCTAAAACCAGACAAAAAGCTACTACAACAACTCTCCGAAATGTAAAAATCTAAAACCCTATATTATAATAATGTTATTAAATTAATATTCATTTTTCACTGAAATTTTATAGTTTTTACAATTCATAGACAACTTCAAATCAAGAAAAATTTAAATGAATACAATTTAATCTTTTTTATTAATAAACAATATGGCTTTAGTCGAGAAGTATCTGAATCTTCACTGAAGAATGTCTTTATATTATACAAAAAAATTTTTACATCCTTAATTTAATTAATTTCATTTTTATTCAATTTTTTATCACATATAAAGATATTGATTGTAAGCAGACCAATATCCTGCTTTATAGGGATAGTTTCCAGAAGAACTATATTTAGGAGGTTTACCCTCACGAGCATCAGCCTTTCCAGCTTTAACCCCTGCATCATAAGCTTTATTTTGAAGATTCTGACTATCTCTTGTACTAACATCAACATAATTCTTTTTTGAACTAATATCATTACTATTTGATGATTCAATGCCTGATGATTTAGTGTTTATATTAGAAGAATTATTAAAATGAGTATCATTAATATTATCAATAAAACTAACATTACTAGAACTTGAATTATTGTTATTATCAGGTGAAACAAAAAAAACATAAGTCCCAAAGATAGAAATAATTATCCATAATGCCACAATAATGCCAATTAATATTTTCTGATTGTTTCCATTTATTTTATTATCTGAGTTTACTGTTTGTGCTTCTGACAAATTCTCTCCACAATATCTGCAGAATTTAGATTTATCATTATTCTTGGTTCCACAATGTTTACAATATTTTTGCAAAAATCAACCTCCATTCTTTTTATTTTAAATTGAGGATGACTCATAATTACAAGTTTAATGAACAAAAGTTTAAATTTAGAAATATTTTTGAACAAAATATTGTATAATAGAATTTTTTAAAAATTGTTCATTTTAGTATATATACTAATTGAACAAAAATAATTGTGAGTCATCCTTCAATTGTGTTTATAATCAATGTATGATATAATCCTTATTTTCATTATACTATTTAGAAATTATTGCTATTTTATCTGATTTAATAAGTTTCCACATTCTTCACAAAACTCAGAACTTTTTTATTAATATCCTCATAACTTTCACATTTTACTTTTGACATTAAACTCAGATAATTAAATTTCACCCCCATAAATTGTGCAAAATTTTGTTTCTTCAAAGTTGATAGCTCCTCTATATTTGATACAATAAAATAAACTTTTAAACCCTTAATTTAATTAATTTATTTTATTAAATATTTCCTATCAAATTACATATAGTTTAATAATTATCTTCTTTTATAATAAATTACAGCTTTTTTAGGTTTCCACCCATATGGAACTTTCTTACTAATGTAAGAGCCTTTATAAGTTTTAGAAACAATTTTACCATTGGTTTTTTTAAAGTAAACTTTAGCTTTAGTCATCTTATAATGTTTAGGGTAATAAGAAATCCAAATTTTAATCTCATTCTTTTTAAAATGATTAAAATATTCATTTTTCCATTTTCCCGAATATTTCCCTGAAAACAATGCACCTAAATAAACATTATTGCCCAAATTTTTATTAATAATTTGGCCTTCTTTAAAATTTACAGTCTTTTTAGCAGCATTAACACTACTAACACTCGCTATTGTAAATCCCACAGCTATTGTAAAAATAACAAATAGAATTAATACTTTTCGTTTATTAAACATTTTATCACATAACATATTTATTAATAAATTACAATAAATCTCTTAACAAAACATAGTTCATAATTAAAATAAAAATTACATTAATAATAAAAATTCATAATTATTATATTTCACATATTCAACCTTTTTTTCAAATCAGGATGATTATCTAAAAAATTTAATAAGTTATTTTTTAAATCAACCACTTCTTTAGCCTCTTTTTCTGCATTATTTTTATAATTTATCAATTGTGAAATATCTGCTGAAGATGCACCATGCAAAATATAATCTGATGAATAAGTTATAGATGAATCTTTTTTGCAAAAATTATAAGTTGAATTAAGAAATTCAGCCTTTTTATTTGATAAATTTAATGATATTTCTATTAGTTCTTTTTCTTCTGATGTTTGAGCATGTTTTCTGCATTTTTCTAAATCACTGATTGCTAAATTATTATAATATGCAGCCGATTCAATATAATTTGCCGCATAAATTGAACTATATTCGTTAATATATACATCAGATGCAGATTTTACATTATTATCTGCAATTACTGTATTCGTCATATAATCATAGTAGTTTTTATTAAATTCATTAGTCTGATAAACACCGTAACCAACATATCCCCCAATTATAATAATAGATATTAAAGATATTAATATAATTACATTTTTATTCCTATTTGGTATTTTATTGTTTTTGAAGTTCTTACCACAATTATTACAATATTTATCATCTTTATCAACTAATTTTTCCCCACAATTGTCGCAAAAAACTTGTTTTTTATCATTATTCAAAAAATCGTCGGAGGATGCTCTCGGTTTAATCATTATATTTCACCTTAATCTAAAAAAATTTATTAGTAATATTCATATATTTCTAAGTCCCAATATTGTAATTCATAAGCTGATATGTATATATTATAATTACCAGAACCTGAAAATTCAATAGTATCAGATTTTGTAGCTACTGCACTTTTACTATTCCAAGATAATTGTGAAGAACCTACTGTATTCCCACTTTTACTAACACTTGTGTACATATAATTATCAGCATAATTTTTTATAGGCATAGCTGATGAAACAATCTTTATTCTATTTCCACCATTATTATTAAAGCTTATTTGATAATCCCCTACACCATTAAATGAGTCTATTTTATGCCAAGATTTAGTATTCTCACTAGAAATATTATTAACAGAACTACTAGGAACAGTATTAATATAAGTATCATTATTTGTATCTGAAATATTATTATTATTCAAAGTAACAAAAGCATAAGTACCAAGAATAGCAACAACTATTATTAATGCTATTATTACTCCAATTAAGATTTTATTGTTTCCATTTGTAACATTATTATTAGAATTCATTGAATGAATTTCTGATAATCTTTTTCCACAACTTCTACAGAATGTAGAATTATCATTATTTTCTTTTCCACAATTCATACATTTATTTGTTTTTACCATAAAAATCGCCTAATTTATCACCTATTATTATAATAATTTACGAAATTTTTAAAAGTTGTTTAGTCAACATATTTCAAAACTTCTTTTCTAAGTTCTGTTATTTTATATAGTCTTCCTTGTTTAAAATCTTCATTTAAACAAATAACTAATTTTTTTCTTTCAATGATTATTTAATAAGAATATTTATTTTTTAGCATATTCTAATGCTTTTTTACCTAAATCAGTTATATTATATAATCTCCCTACCTTAAAAATTGGATTTAAGATTTCAACAAGCCCCTAATCCATTAATTTTTTCAAAGATTAGCTTGACTTAAATTCTATGCTTTAAGTATTAGTTGGTGTTTTTATTTTATTTTCAAGTAATTTAATAATCATTCTATACAATTATTTGTATTTTTTATTATTATAATTTTCTATATTAATCATTCAACAATACAGATTAACAAATAAATAATCTATTAAAAAAAATTAAAAACAATAAAACAAATAAAAACTATAATAACAATCTAACATGATAAAATAAAACAAATAATCTAGAAT
>JARKQC010000247.1 GCA_029974985.1 Bacteroidota bacterium
AATAATACTAATATCTAAAAAAAAATAAAAATAAACATTAATATAATAAAAAAAATACTAAATAAATGATTTATGAGCAAAATAAGTAGATTTTTCATCACCTTTAGAAAAAAATACAAATAAAAATATGTTAAAACATACTAATAAAAGTTACCATAACAAAATATTTAATATATAAACAATTAAAAAAATACTATTTTTAATAATATTATACTAAACATTTCAATTGTAAAAAGTTATATTAAATATAATAATAACATTAATTTAATATTTGCTTAATTAAACAAAAAAATAAATCATTAATAAAAGAAAAAAATTAGAAATAGAATATATGATAATTAAACACTAGCTAAATCTTTTTTCATAGCTGGTGCATGGATATTGTTGATTGCAGACGAATCCATAGTTTTAATATCTCTAGTATTATGAATTACAACTTTTACTTCAACTTCTAAAGAGATAAGTTCATCAGTTATACAAATATTCATCCTCACAAGCCCCCTATTACTCAAATATTGTTTATTTGGAACATCAAAAACTTTAAAAGCATCTAATATCTCAAGAGCAACAGGAAAAATCATTTTTATCAAAGTCTAAGATAATTCCTTCTTCGAGTTCAACAGATTCTTTGTAATCATAATCATCTTTAACTTTAATTCCAAAAACATCAAATGATAATCATACATAGACTCTATATCTATACTTTCATTCGGTTTCACGCTCTCGCAACCTCCTACCTTCCTTAAACGGATACGCTGCAACAACTTCGATTTATCTATTATCAGTTATTTCAATAATAATATACAAATCATGTCTTGTCTTATTTTATCAGGATAAATCAATTTAAACCTGTTTCCCTAGTTTTAGTAATTCCTAAAGGTACTTTATTACAAATACACTTTTAAATATAATTAAGGTCAATATGTACTCTAAGCAATTAGAAAAACTTTAAAAAAAATAAGAAAAATTTATTATTAAATATCAATTTTTAGTACATACTCATTGCCTATGAGTTCATACACTCTACCACATCTAGGACAAATCCATTCAGGAGTATTCACACAATCTCGATATAGGCATTTACATTTTACTTTCGTGCAGCCTTTTTCTGCATTTCTTGAAGATGTATTTACCAATGTTATCACCATTTATTTATTTTATAAATTTAATAATAGCTTGTTTGTTATGTCATAATTATATAATTAGAGTTCTATAAATTTTACTATTTTATTATAATTAATCAGAAGTTAATATTAATAGTATTAATATTAAATAAAAAAATCCCCACAGACAACAATTAAGTTGCCGAGGGGTTAAAAAATTATTCACTTGTTGCAAAAAATGCAATAACTGAATACATAATATAAATTTTTATAAAAAATGATAAATTTTAAAAACTGTTTTTTATTCATCCATCCAACCAGGATTAACGCTAACAATATTGTTACTACACCAATGCTCACCAAGCTCATATCTTCGACTATTCCAATCGACAATAGCAGCTAAATCAACAACAGTTGGTTTAATGAATTCTTTGCCAGATATTATTATTGTAAGATGAGTTACTGATTCACATCTCCATTGGATATAATCTGCTTTGTAACCAATTATCAAGGCCACAGCACGACCTAATTGTTACCAGTCTACACAATTACCCATAAGGCCGTTAGTGAGTGCGTTTATTTCTTTTTGTGTTCCAATAAAACGACTATTCAAGTAGTATTTGTATAATCCTTTCTTAGTCTTAGCATAAGCTCTTAATCGTTCTACAAATTCAGTAAAATTATTAAATTTCCCTATTAGTTTTTGAATAGCTAGGATATACTTATTTTTTTGCCAATCCGCAGTTGGTTTAATCTCTGTAGCTGTGGTTTTAGGTTTCACTATCCAAACATTTTCAGGCTTTTTACCATATTTAGCTTTATAATCTTTTATTCTAGCTACCATATCTTTTAAAACATAATATTGAATTCCTTCACCTGATTCTTTACCTAATTTAATCAAAGTATCTTTTTTTAAATCAACAATATATTTTTTAACATCCCACAATTTAGCTACTGTTAGATAAGGTATTAATAATTCTTTTTTACTAATATCTAAAACTTTTGACATGTTATATTTTCCTATTTCTTCTATTTCTTTTAATTATTTTAATTTCTTCCTACGAGCTTTAATACTTTATAATCTCTAAATTAATATTAAAAGATTTAATTAATGTTAATTTATAACATTCAGTTTGATGTTTAATAATTTCAGACTGAAATCAGAAAAAGACTCATAAAATGATGATAACTAACTTTAAGGCATTATAAAAAATTATGAGAATGAATTATTATAATATTATTAGTAATTGACATATACTTCTCTTATAAAAATGATAAATGATTAAATAAAATTTTTTTATTTGCATTCTTCTAAGATTTTCTCTAACTCTTTATCTACAAGCTTTTTAGCTATTTCTTCGGCCTTTCCCTCTATTTTACTATCAATAATCTCTAATTCCTCTTTCTTTTTTTGTTCATCATAATTATCAATTAATGTGATTAATATTATTGCTATCCCTATTGATATTAACCCTACTATAATTCCTATTTCATTAAATTTCTCTAATAAGGGATGATCTATTATTCCTGCAAAAATACTAACAATACCAGTAGCTATAAGTCCACTACTTATTGTAGTTTTTAGGAATCCTGTTACCCATACTCTTTTTTGGTATGATATTATCTCATTTAATGGTTTTGATATGTCAATATTATTATTTTTCATCTCCAACCTCACCATTATTAATAATTTCAATATCTTTAGCCAAATAACCACCAATAATACCTAATGATGTTAAAGTTAAATTTTCTTGACCAAGATACATTCCATATAAAACCGTTATAATTAATCCTATTAGTATTATTGTTTTAGCTAAACTAACCTCTTTAAGTCTCATTTTGAATTAACACTCCCAAAAAACTATGAATAAAAACTATGAATAATTTGCATTACAGGATTTGAACCTGTTATTTTGACTTATATTCAAAAATAAACCTAACTTAAATGCATATATTAAAAATAAAATAAAAAAAAGATTAAATATTAAGATATACGTTTCCACATATTAATAGCAACATAAGGGGGCATATTATCATGTGGTTGACCTGATCCTTTATTATCTTGGGAAACAGTGTGTGTATGATTAGGAATAGAGTGGGTATGAGCCGCAGATGTATGAGTATGAGAACCTGCATTTGAAACATCTTTAATTTCTTCACTATTTCCTGAAGTAACAATTTCCCTTACAGAAAAGCTACCAGATCCAAGATTTCGTACCCTAGCATATGCATCATGAGTATGAGAACCTGCAGAACCTGTTGCTGAAGGTGTTGTACTTCCACTAGTAGTTGATCCACTACTTGTTACTGAAACAGAATGCCCATGAGAAGGCATTTGAGATTCATTTAAAGTAACAACTTCAGAACCTCCAATAGAACCAGATGTTCTAGAATCACTTGCACCAATCAAGAATTGATTTTCAATCTTTTCCCAAGTACCAACACCAAAAATTTCTGAAGGATTAATCTCATTAAAATTCATATATACTGATCCTACTGGATAAATACTATCTATAAATTCTAACCTATCAAAGTCACCAGGATCACCTTTTTCACCTGTTGCTTTAACACCAGTATTTTCTCCATCTATATACCAATAACCATCCTCAATATATGGTGTATTTCCAGTCACTTTACCTAAATTTATCATTGACATTTTATTATTCTCCTTATATTCTCATTATATTTTAAATTTATTAATTAAATATCTCTATTTTTAACTTTTATATTTACCAACAACTAAATAATTCACTTTAACAGTCTCTTTACTCTTTAAACCAGTAACACCAATAGCTTTAATATATATATTAGCTTGAGTAGTATTTGCTGTGATTGAGACCCTTATATTTTCAACCTTAACAGGATATTCTAATGGAGCCAATGTTACCTGTTTAAAATAAATACTACTAAACTGACATTTAGGACATGAGGTATTTGTGAAATAATCCCCATTTTCACTTCTATTAAAATCTATTTCACCTTTTTTATTATTAGGAAGCCTTCTAGTATAAATAACTGACTCCACTTTTTGATCATTACCAACAAGATCTTCAAAACTAAATTCAACTGCACCATAAATAAATAATAATCCATTTTTCATTCTAAAATTATTTTTATAAGATTTTGGCTCCCTATCGGCATAACCTCTATTAGGAGATTGTGATGCATCATGCAAATAATAATAGGCTCCAGTAAGCCTTCCAGGTTTATCAATAGTGAATATTTTTTCTTCTCCCATAATTAATCACCATATTATATTCCAAATGCTATCCACCAAATATTAAATTCAGCACGATTTTTTAAAGAATTAATTTTCAATGTAAAATACATTTGTTCCTCATGTAAAACACCAATTTCAGTACCATCCTCATAGTTAGCTAATGAACAAAATACCGTAGGTGATCTAGAAAACATTTTTTTAAAAACACATCTACTATAATTATCACCCTTAGAAATATCAGATGCTTTATGAATACCCCATTGAATATATAATCCATTATTAAATTTAATATAACCTTCACGATATCCTCTATGAAAACCTTTATCATCATGTTGAAGATTTTTTAAATCTGTTAAAGCCCATATTAACTCTTCTGACATTATTCTGAACCTCCTATTGCAATATAACTAGCATCAAAAGCAGAATTATTAGATACCTTATTTCTCAAATCAAAACCATTTGTAGTGACATTAGTTGCCCTAATATTACCATTATTAGATTTATTTGTATTTAAACTAACTAAAACAACAGGACAAGTAATGAAACTAGATTTAAATTTAACATTAATTGCAGAAGTATTATTTGAAGAAATTGGAACCTTTCCATACTCAACTTTAAACCCATTAGACAATTCAAACATTTCACTAGAACATGCTTTAGCAAAAGGAACTAAAGATTTTCTCTCCAAATTAGCAGTATTTGAACCATTGAAAAAGTCTCTAATAACAGAACCTTTTAAATACTGCATTAAATAGTGAAATGATTGTTTAAAATCACGAATAAAACAATTTTTTCGATCATCTTCCCTATTAGAATTCTCTACCTTATTCATCATGATTTTAATCATTTCATTAGAAGATTTAAGAATCTGTTTAGTGACAGTATCATTATAAAAAACATCTTCCCCATAAATTGAATTTATAGTACTAAAACTAAAATTACCCGTTGAACTATTCAAAATATAATTATACAAGCTACTGATACTCTTAGAAGAAGTTGTAAGGCCTAAACTATCCTGACCTTTCCATTCAGACAAACCATAATTACCTTTATTGACAAGCTTAGCATCAGATTTGGATTCATATATACCATGAAAATCATGTAAATGTATAGGTTTATTTTGAGATGCTGCAAATATTCTTCTATTATGTACTGGACATAATATATCTTCTAAAAAATGTAAACAATAGGATAAATATTTTGCACTTTCAAAAAGTGTTTCACTTCTAGTATCTCCTGATTGAGTTAAAGCTAATTCATACAAATTTTTACATTCTGTTAAATAATATCTAGACGTTAACATTGCAGTATCAGGAGAAGCATGTCCATCATGTTCATATCTAATTTTATTAAAATCATTAAGATTAAAATCATTATTAGCTAATTCATTGATGAATTTTCTCTTTTCAACCTTATATTTTTTTGTTTTTCCGAAAATACTTGGTAAACGTGACCATTCCCTAAATTGATCCGCATCACCATAACCATTCCGAATATTGGTTTCTTCATTACTATATACATAGTTAAATTTAGAAAAGAAAGCTCCGCCATTTTCATCACTAGATATTAAATATTTAGTTTTTGTTTTTCCATCTTCAATTATTTTTATCTGAGCATCTTTAAAATTTTGCTTTACATCATCTTTGAGATTTTTCCACACATGATAATTCAATAATTCATGCATAGGTCCTCCCCAACAAATAGCAAATATTATTAATAATAATTTATAGTATTTTCTATACATTTTTACGACCATTTTACCCAAATATTGCTACTTTCATCTCTTTTAAAGGTTAAACCCTCGACTACATCTTGACCATCTTTACCTGGAACACCATCCTTGCCATCTTTACCTGGAACACCATCTTGTCCTTTAATATTCAAAAAATATTCCCAAATACCACTAACCTTTTTATAAATATTTCCATTATTTAAATTCAGATATAAATCATCATCATTACCCATATTATTATATGGAGGTAATTCACCAGACAATAAACTTATTCCATCTTTTCCATCGACAACTGGTACTTTAGACCAGTTTCCATACTGATTTTTAATTTTTAAAACTGACATTATTTTTACTCCTTTTTATTTCTAAATTCAATGATCAAGAGTATCTTCATAGTCTCCTAATGCATCATCAGGGTCATCTTCAACGTCATCTATTCCCCTATATCCATATAGCAACTCTCCATTAGAATTTAATTCAAAAAATGGAGTTAATCCATTTTCTCCTTGTTCTCCTTGTTCTCCTCTTGGACCTTGTTCTCCTTGTATTTTACCAATGTTCTCCCAACCAGTACCTACCCATACATAAAGATCCCCATCTATTATATAAGAATCATTTATTTCACCAATAACAGGTAAATCCTCTTCTGAATCAAGACTTCCAGTTATATTAACATTTTTACCAGGTTCTCCCCTAACATTTCCTAAATTTACACTATTATCTCCATCAATAATTAAATTAAGACATCCATTTTCATCAATGAAAAAATCATCAGATTCAACACCCTCAGGATAACTTACTAACAAATCATCTCCTTCTACACGAAACAAATAATAACCATTTGTAGGGAATAATATGCCAGGATCTCCTTTATCACCTTTAGATCCTTTTAAATTTAAAAGAAATGTCCACTCATTATCTCCTATTTTTCTGTATAAATCTCCTTCCAATATATCAATATACAAATCTCCAATTTTACCAATATCTTCTGCTTGATCCTCAGGATTACCTTCTCCTGATAAATAATTATATGGTTCAACGATTATATTGTCTTTATCGGTTGAATCAACCCAAACTAATGTTTCTTCATCTTCAGGAGCATCATCTTGTATCACTGCTCCAGGACTACCTTTAGGGCCTTGAATTCCTCTTAAATTTAATAAAAAAGTCCATTCAAATTCATCAGTTTTTTTATATAGATCTCCTGTTTCAGTATCAATATACAAATCTCCAATTTTACCAATATCTTCTGCTTGATCCCCAGGATTACCATTCCCAGTTAAATATTCATATGGTTCTAAATTATTTCCACTCATTTATTTCACCTTTATTTAAAATTTTATTCTCAAATCACTGTCAAAGAATAAATCATACCAATAATTTATGTTAAATTGATCCTTAAAATAAAAATATTAATATTTTTTAACAGCTTACATTTTTCTAGCTTTTATCTTTATTTACATAACCTCAACTCACAAAAATTCTTAAAAAACAAAAAACAGAAGACTAAATATCCAGTTAGATAAAATCTATTAAAAAAAGTTTTCATGCTGTATTATTTATAAAAATAAATACTTTAATATTAAATTACTTAATTTAATAGGAAATTACTAGATGTAATAAGTATATAAAATGAAAAGAATGTTTATATATCAATTCAATGATAAATATTAGTCTTTCAATAGCTAGAACTATATTTTGATGAAAAATAGAATAAAATAGAAATGAAATATAATAAAAAACTTCCAATTCTTCTAACTATCAAAGCATTAAGCAGTATTATAAATTTAAGCCCCAATCCAAAATAATCTTAAAACCCCCAACATAACAAGTAGTATCTGATAAAACAATACCACAATTCCTACAGATTGTTTCATCTTCTTCAAAACGAATATCCTTACCCTCACACTCGGGACACTCTATTTTAACTTTTTTCAATAAATAAAAAATATTATCACAACTATTACAATATAATATAAATTGCATTTTACGATAATCATATTTAATACTTATATTTTCTTCTTTACAAATTGGACAATTAGTAATTTTAATCATAGGCGATTCCCACATTATGATAGAGCATAATAATAGACTTAATTCTATAAAACCAAACAAACAACGGAGGTAAAAAAATGTATATATTGTGAAAAATATAGCGAAATTTTACTATTATTCACAAAATTATATACTCTCTCAAAAAGTCTTAGTAATGCTTATTCTTACTATATATTGTAACATAGCAAATCTATTCTGAAATATATGATGATATTTCAACATAGACTGGCACCTTATTTTGATAAAATTTACAAAGCTTTGTAGCAAATGTCATATAATGCTTATTTGTTAAATTTAACTGAGTGAAAATCTTATATTTTTCAAGCAATAAACTAAAATCATTTGATTTCATAACATAGAATATTATCAAAGCAATAATCTGTTCATTACTACAATTTTTAGACAAATCTTTAAAATTCTTAAACTCATTCCTAATCATATATTCAACTTGCTTTCTCAAAACTCCTTTAACATTCAAATTATCCATCAAATTACTAGCAACACTCAACTTATCTTTTAATCTATACTCTTTCATACCATCACAGTACTTTCTAGTTTTTTTATCTAAATATATCCATTTTTGCTTATCTGATAAATTACCATTTAAAATATTCTTAGCCAACATAAAAAACACCTTCTTATAATTTAATCTCTATCCAAACCAATAAAATAATTTAATTATCATTTTAAAAATAGTTTTTTCCTTATTAAAGCTCTTTAATAATTTTTTTACTTATAAAACATTTTTATAACAATTAAAATGTATCACAAACAAAAACATTATTGATGTGAATTGTAGAATCATTGATTACAAAATTTTAGTTCTGAGATCATAATTTTACATATTTTTTATTTAGTGTTCATGTTTTTAGTCATACATTTCAAGTGTATAAAAATAAAATTAAAATTATTATATTATTAATACTAGTATAATAAATAATAATAATAATAATAATAATAATCACTTCAAATAATGTAAGTGTAAAAAGTGTAATAAAAAAATTAATAGACCTATTCATACTAGTATGAATAATTCATACCAATTCATATTCATCTTAATATATTCTCAAAATACACTTGAAACACTTGATACATTTGAAATCAACCAATTATTTCATAATTTAATTTATTCAATTCAGTGATAGCTAGATTATAATCAACCTTATGTTTCCTACAAATAATTTTAATAGCAGATTTAACTAAAGGTTGCCTTTCACCAGTTATAGGATTCTCACGACCAACTTCATTAGCCCAATCAAGAACTTTCTCAATAGGCGCTCGTATTTCTGCCTCTTTTTTCCTTTTATCCCTAATTTTATATAATTTATTTTTTTTAGCTTTGATTCTCTTAGATAATGTTTCAATTTCATCCAAAAGCTTTTCTTCTTCATCTTCACCAAAAAGAACAGCTTTCAATAAATCATTAACAAGTTTAGACTTATTGTCAACCTTAACACTCAACATTTGACTAACTTCTTCATCAAGAGTGAAAGTATCTCTAACCTTACCCATAATCTATCACCCTTCACTAGCATCCTCAAAATCAACAAAGTTCAACTGATTCCAAATATTATTATCTGGATACCTATGATAATTCTTACAATAAAAACAATGTTTCACAAGCATCACCTTTATAAGCAACAGTTAAAATCAGTGAACTTATGATCTTGGCAAATCTACTTAAATCATTGAAAATATTAGGATTAGCTATATTATAAACCAATAAAAATACTGAAACTGCTACCAAAATACATAAAATAAAAAAAATAAGTACTCCATATTTTTCAATTAAGAATCTAGTATCTTTTTTATTTAAAGGTTTAAAATCCATTATTTAAACCTCCATATTGTGACATATTAATCTGTAGAATATTTAAAAGCATATTTTCCTCATTGTTAATAGTTAATTCACAATAAATGATAAAACCATTAATAATCTCATTAAATTCATATGTTTTTATTTTAAAATGGTTGAATACTTTGCAATTCATTAAACATCCCCTTCTTTAGAGCTAGCTTTATTTTCAAAAAAACTATTATGATTTAACTTTTCTAAGTTTTCAATCTTTTCAGATTGAGAACTAATTAAGCCTATAATCTCATTTTTATCAGAAGGACTTAATACTTTGTAACCAAAATCTTCAAGTAAGTTTTTAGCTTCAGTTATTAGTTTTAACTGATTTAAACCATCTATATTACGACCATCACTTTGTTTTTGGGATTGAATCAATATCTCATTAATATTTTTACAATTCATTTTATCTAACCTGCTTGGAATTTTATTAAAAATCTATATCATAGGAGTAGGAGTTCCTAAGAGTTTTCTCTATATTAGAGTAAAAGCTAAATAAAGATACAATTATAGTGCAATTTTAACTACCCTCTCTTCATTAATTACAAATATCAGAGACAAAAAATCAGGAGAGTTTCTTATTTGGGATTTAAAAAAATATAATAATCCTATTTTAAAAATTAAAATCGAAAGATCAAAAAAAGAATAATTATTTTTTATATAAACATTAAAGCTATTTTTAAAAGCATTGAATTTATCTAATTTTAACAAAGCATCAGCCAACCCTACTAAAGTAAGATTTACTCTACTATGAGTATTACTTTCGATAGATATATATTCTATTAAGTTTATATTATTCATGTTGTCGTCCACAGGCGATGATATTCTAATCTGCTTGGATTAGTCTTAGAGTAAGAAAAGACAGCCACTTGTGTAGGAGCTTGAGGACTGTCTGCTTACTCGTTTTTACAATTTAACGTCTCATTTTTACTTGTATTTAATATTCTACATTATTAACTTTTTAAAAAAATTTTATATACTATTTTTCAGATTTATAATTATAGAGATATTAAGGAATTTTAATGTATGAAGATATTCACAAAAAATGATGCAAATAATAGAAGAAAAAAGACAAAAAGTTCTTCAAAAAGATATTCTTAAAAATCTCTAAATTATTAAACTCCCAATTAATATTATTGTAGAAACTACTATATAAAGTTCCGCGTGAGGCTTAAGTAAAATTTCAAGTGTAAAAAAACTATTAAAAAAGAAAAAAAGAATAAATGACTAGTATTGAAAGAAAATAAGAGAAAAAAAGTAACATTGCAAGTGTAAGGAAAATGAAATATTATAAAATACTATGTATAAATATTAAAAAATTAAAATAATAACTAAAAAATAATATTATTAGATTCTAACCAATTAATTAAAGAAAGCTCTTTTTATATTAAAAATAGATTTAATCAAATAAACTAGGATTTTGAAGATTTTCTCTCCTAACTAACTCAACAAAATCTATACATTGAAAAGGAGCAACATTCGGATCTATACTCTCAGTACAATAATTTCCAGTTCTACAATAAGCTCCTAATCTTTCACAAATATTCGGTATTTTACTATCTTTTTGTTTACTCTCAAATCCCCAACCTTCTAAAGTCACTAAAACTAAATTATGTGCTTTAGCATGAATAACAAGCTCCAAATCAGCAGAACCTCTATTACTATGATATTCATACCATCCCTTTACTTCTTTCCTAATGAAATTTGTTTCATCACTATATTTTTGATCATGCCCTATAAACATATTCTTATGATTAACACACCACTTATGTAAAAAATGCTTAACTTTGTCTTTTGGAGGAAACAATCCTTTAATTTCTTTATAAACTGCTGGTTTTGAAATTATATTCCCATTATCGACTAATTTATCAAAGTTTTCCCAATATATAGGAAAAAGAGATTCTTCATACAATTCATGATTATCCCTTCTAACAAGAATATTAGTATCAACTAAATATATTTGAGAACTCAAGATAAATCCTCCAAAACGAGTATTTTCTCTTGAATAAGTATTTCTCGTAATGTTCTCATAACTTCAAGAGAAATATCTAAATTCAAAGCTAAATCTATATCATTAATCAATCCATTCTCATAAGCAACAAATAATGATTTAGTAAAATATTCTCCATTTCTTCTCAAAGACATTACTGCTTTATTATAGTTACCTATATTATGGTCTGATTCTTCGATATTCTCTTTTTTAAACTCCTTTTTTTGAGTTTCAGATTTTTTATCATGTTTTTTACTAGTTGAGATATATTGTAAGAATTCTTCACGGCGTTCATTAAATTGACTTTCTGTAATCAATTTTAATGTTAAAGCTCTTCTAACAATCACCTCTTTACTAACTTTAAAATGATTGGCCAAATGTTGTATGTCTTTTTGGCTGAAATTATCCCATTTTCTACTTGCAGAAATATTTTTAAATAAATTAGAAGGTACTAAAGTTTCTGCAGCAATTTTATTACATAAAACTTCATCTTTATTTTTAAAATAATACTCATTTAAATTACTTATTCCTTCTTTTTGAATTAATAAATGAGCTAATTCATGAAACAAAGTAAATTTTTTTGGATTTTGAGAATCTCGATGATTAATCCCTATAATTGGAAATTTATCATAATATAATGCATAACCTCTCAATTCTTTAGGGTCAAATCCATAAAATTCAAATACTAAAATACCCAAAGATTCAATTTTTTTAATAAACTTATTTAATGTAAATTTCTTTTTCCTTACATTATTCAAGCCTATTAAATCCCTTAATATCATTGGAAAATTCTCAAAATTTTCTCCATCAAATTTATCAAATGGAAAAAGTGGCACTTCAAATTTATCTGATTCTTCTATTACATTCAAAAGAATTTCTCTTTTAAGCCTTGCATTTCTGAGTTCAAATGCAATTTCTGGAGTGATTGAAATATTTATACTTTCAGTAGTTCTAAAATCAGTCGGTTCTTTAGGATATTCTGGTTCATCATCATTGAAAAATATTGTAGTTGGTCTTTTATATAATTCAGCAAGTTTTTCTAGATATTTGTATGAGATTTCTCCTGTTTTTTCCCATTTTTTTATTATTTCTGGTTCAATTTCTATTTCTTTTGCTATTTCTTCCGTGTTATAATGTGCTGTCTTCCTAGCCCAGATTAACCATTCTCCATTTGTTTTTAATTTTGCTGAGCTCATTTTATCATACCTAAAAATTTTATTATAATATTATAGTTGTTAAATTATAATATATTGTATTTTAATATTAAATATTTCTATTTAATTTATAAAATAAAAATTAAAAATCTAAGTGTTCTCTTTCAATACTTGTACTACCTACAAGCTCAGCATTACGGCCTGCATCATATAAACATCTTATTCCTATCCGTAAGTCCCCTTCACGATAAGCATGCTCAGCTACCATATGAATAATTTCTTCACTAATAACTCCATGAGCAAAACCCATTTTACAACGATCACTTAAAATAATATGCATCTCATTTAAAGTATACGCATCAAAATTAACATTAGCCGGTCTAAATATTGTTTCAACACTCTGGCTTAAAACAAAGTTAATGTATCTGCGATTAGTTACTGTTATAAGACTAATTTTAGCTTTATGATTAACTTCATGAGCACGGAGTAAAGTGTACATGACTTTGTTTATCTGATCAATATCATCGCCAGATATTTTATTTGATCCATAATCATCTAGACAGACCACTAACACTTTTTCTGTTTTTCCAAGATAACTGACTATCTTATTTTTGAGAATATTAGTTGTTACTCCTGTTTTAACACTTTTTTTATATAGTTTATTATATATCTTAGTTAGCATTTGGTTTTCTGTTTTATCAAATTCACAGTTAATATAAGCTGTTGCTACATTGAATTTATTTTCTATTAATTCAAAATATTTTTTAACGGCCGTTGTTTTTCCAGTTCCATATGGTCCTGTTATTTCCATATTGGTTGGAGCATGTCCACTGTTTAATTGTCTACTATGGTTGATCATACTTCTTATTTGTTTGTCACGAAATCTTAATATTTCTGGTAAATATTCTAATGTAAATACTTCTGGTTGTTTAAATAATGTTCCTTCTTGTTGGATTACTGCCTCAAATATGTTTTCCACAGTTTTCATAATATCATCACCTACATCATAAAGGTATATAATACTATAAAAATAGGATTAATCCATGAGCATATGAAAACTAATAATAATACTAAAATAATATATAAATAATAATGGTCCATCTTAACTACTAAGTTTTTCAAGAATTAGATTTTGAGTTTTCTTTAGATCATCAATT
>JARKQC010000271.1 GCA_029974985.1 Bacteroidota bacterium
AAGATATATAATGTAATGGGTTTGTGTATTTGTATGTTTAGAAAGTATTTTTGTCTAGGTGTTTTACTTTTATGTATTTGTTTTTGTATAAATGGTGTTGCAGCTACTGATAATGTTACTTATGATAATGGTAATTATTTAATTGATGGTAATCAGGTTATTAGTGAGTCTGTTGTGAATAAATCTGGTAATCAGGATGATGTGGTTGAATCAGTTAATAATGTTTCTGTTTCAAATAAAGATTCTGGTGGAGTTTCAAATTTTAATAAACATAATTTTATGAGTATTCAGAGTAGTAATTATTATGGTTATGTTTTTAATGAAAATACTGGTATTTATTATGATGATTTACAACAAGCTATCTCTTCTGCATGGGAAGGTAATAAGTTAATAGTTTATGGTGGTTATTATGAAAATATTATTTTATCTCGTAATGATTTGACTATAACCTGTGTTAATCAGTATAATTCTACAATAGGCAATCTATATGTTCATTTTGTAAGTGGGTGTAATATTTCAGGTTTTACTATAAATTCAATGGATCTTTATAATGCTTATGAAAATATTTTTTGTAACAATTTTTTTGACTATTATGAAAAATTTAATAGTTGGCCCACAAGTAACCCTGTTATTATGATAAGTAATTCTTATTATAATTTATTTGAAAGTAATAGGATAAAACAGAATACTAATGGATTATTTATATTATCCGGTGATAGTTATTCTACTTTTAGATTTAACTTTTTTGATAAAATTGATTATTATCCTTATGGAGATATAGATGTAAGTAGTAGCTATTTGGATTTGGATAATAATTTATGGTATTGGATGGAAATGGAATCATATAGCTCTGGTTATTTTCAAAGCATTAAAAATGAACTTATTAGAAATCAAGGTTCTTATGTTATTTTAGATAAATGGATTGTTCCTAAATTTAATATAGTAAATTATAAGCCTGTCCTTGATTTTAATTTTAACAATTTTAATGAAGATATTTCACCTTTAGGAAGTATGAATAAAATTAATATACTGTATCAAATGTATTGGGATTATAATATTATGATATCTGAGATAAACAATGGTTATGCTGAACTAAATCTACCATATAATACTAATTCCTTTTATTTATTAATTGACTACTATATACCAATCATGTTATTTGAAGATGAAAGTTTTATTTTTAATAAAAATACTAGTAATTATTATAAAGATTTACAAGAAGCAATTGATGATATTTATACTTTAAATGGCCACACTTTAGAGTTATATGGGTCTCATAGTATTGGAGATATATTCCTTCATAAAAATTTAACAATAAATGGCCTTGGATTGACTATAAATAATCTTTTAACCAATAATGATGGTAGTGGTTCAAAAATTTCAAATTTCATCATCAAAAATTTGAGTATAGTTAATTTTAATGATTTAAATTTTTTGAATTTTGCCTTTGACAATTTGAATATAATTGATTCTAATGATTTGAATTTTTCTAATTTTGTTATTGAAAATTTAAAGATAATTAATTCTACTAATTTGACTTTTTCAAATAATCAATTTAGAAATGTTTTTGTAAACAATTCTAACTATATTAATTTTACTTCAAATGTTATTGGAAGTTATTTTGAGGTTTTTAATTCAGATAATTTGGTTTTTTTAAGAAATCAGATTTATAATTTGTTGGTTGAAACTTCTTATTCTAGTATGTTTAGTGGGAATACATTTTGTGGTAGATTGATTAATTTAGTTAACAGTAGTCTTTTTAATAATACTATAGATGGTTTAACAATTTATAATTCACAAATTATGGATATTATTTCTAATAATTTCAGTAGTAATACATATATTGAATATTCAAGTGATATTGTTTTTTCTGGAAATAATTTTGCAAATATTGTATTTTTAGGTAGTAGTTGTATTTTTAACAGTAATAATATTTCTGGTAATATTCAAGATAGTCGCAGTTCTGTCACTGGGCTTGGTGTTTGGTGGAGAAATGTTTATAATAGAGTGAAAGAATCATATTATTCTTTATTACAAGAAGCTATTAATTTTGCAGACCCGTGTGATGTATTGGAAGTTTATGGTGGTTATTATGAAAATATTAATATGTTTCATAATTATGAATTGACTATAATTGGTTTGAATGAATCTAGAATAAATAATTTGACGATTAAAAATAGTAATTTATGTAATATTTCTGGTTTTAGGATAGGTTTTGTTGAACTTTATAATTCTCATGAAAATGCGTTTAATAGTAATTATTTTGGTGGGGATTACTATGATATTTATTTAAATAGTCCTGTGATTAGTTTAGTTAATTCTCATGAGAATTCTTTTATTAGTAATAAAATAAAGCAAAATAATCTTGATTATTTGATTGTTGATTCTAGGGATAGTTCTTCTGTTTTCAAATTTAATAGCTTTGAGAGAGCTTGGAATTGGAATTCTGCAATACATGATATTAAAGCTATAAATAGTCAAATGGATTTAGACAATAATTTATGGTATGATATACAAGGCTTAGTTAACAATCCTGGGAGCTGGAATTTTATTCCACATTATAAAAACAATTTGATTAATAATCAGAATTCTGAGATCATTTTTGATAAAATGATTATTCCAAGGATTAGTATAATTAATAATAAATTATTCGTTGATTTTAATTATAATAACTTTGGTGAAGATATTTCTTATTTAGGTTGTATGGATAAGATTGAGTTATATGTTGATTATCCATCTTCTCTTATTTATCCTATTGTTGAAGTTGTTAATGGTTATATTGAGTTAAAGCCTAATCTTTTCTCTTCTGGTTTTGATGTTCTATTTGAAAGTTTTTATATTAGTGTAAACCGTTTTGTTTTTAATCACAATACTAGTAAATATTATAATATTTTACAGGAAGCTATTGATGATGTTTCTACTTTAAATGGGCATGTTATTGATGTTGTTAATCCTTATATGGGGAATGTAGTTCTTTATAAGAATTTAACTATTAATTCAAATGGTGGTTCAGTAAATAATTTTCTTGTTAATAATAGTGGTAGTGGTTCTAGGATTTCTGGTTTTAATATACAAAATTTGAGATTGATTAATTCTAGTGATTTAAAAGTTTTGAATAATCAAATCAATAATTTATTTGTTATTAATTCTAGTTTTAATAGTTTCATTTCTAATAATTTAAAAGATAATGCTGAAATAATAGATTCTGATGGTTTGAATTTTTCGAATAATCAAATATTTAGTATTTTATTTAATAATTCAAATAATAATCAGATTTTATCAAATAAAATAAATAGTTATTTTGGGTTAAATAATTCACAGGATAATGTTGTTTCTAATAATACTGTTTTGGATTTGTTTATTGAGAATTCAAATAATTTTAGTTTAATTTCTAATAACATTAGTAATAATTTGACAGTACTTTATTCAAACAATATCACATTTGTGAGTAATAATCTTGGTAATATTTCAAGTAATAATAGCTTTGCTAATTGTAGTTTTAATAGTATTAAAGGCAAAATAAATAATTTTAATGGTACTGTAATTGCTAATAATAATTGGTGGGGTACAAATAATTTAACTATTAATGATATTATGGTTACTGGTAGTGATCCAGTAGTTTGTGATTCATGGATTGTTGTAAATGAAAGTATTGTTAATGAAACTTGGGTTATTGACTTTACTCATAACAATCAGGGTGAAAATGTTTATTCTCATGGTTGTATTCCTGATGGTGTACCTGTTGTTATAGGTAATGGAACACATAATATTACTACTTTGTATACTAGTAGGGGTAAAGTAATTCATGTTTTAGGTAGTGATTCTGCTAATTTAATAGTGTATGTTGGTGATTGGAGTAAAAGCATTGACTTACCAAAACCTGTTGTTTCAAGCAATTTAGATGAAGGTTGGTATAATACTACAAAAAATCTTATTTTAACTGCTAATAGTGATATAGATTCTAATCCTATGGTTTATTATAATATTAATAATGGTGTTTGGGTTTCTAGTAATAAATTAGCTATAATCACTTTGAATTCTGGGAAAAATGTTGTAAGTTTTTATGTTAAAGATAAATTTGGAAATATATGTCCTACTGTTTCACTGACTTATTATATTGATACTGTTGCTCCAACTGTTACAACAAACTTAGTTAATGGTATTTATGAGGGAAATATAAATTTAACTTTAATTGCCATTGATAATTTGGATGAAAGTCCTGTTGTTTATTATAGGATTAATAATGGTTCTTGGATGTCTAAAATAGAAACTGCTAGTATTTTGTTAGTTAATGGGACTTATGTTGTGAGTTTCTATGCAAAAGATAGTGTTGGTAATATTGGCCCTATTGTTTCATTGACTTATTATATTGATACTGTTGCTCCAACTGTTAGTGGAAATTTAGTTAATGGTACTCATTATAATGGGAATAGAAATTTGACTTTAACTGCTAGTGATAATTATGACGAAAATCCAACTATTTATTATAGAATTAATAATGGTTCTTGGATTTCAAAAATAAAGACTGCTAATATTTTATTAACTAGTGGAAAGTATGTTATTGAGTATTACAGTAAAGATTGTGTTGATAATATTGGTTCTACTGGTTCATTGACTTATTATATTGATACTGTTGCTCCAAGTGTTAGTGGAAATTTAGCTAGTGGTACTTATAAGCAAAATAAAACTTTAACTTTAACTGCTAGTGATAATTATGATGATAACCCCACTATTTATTATAGGGTTAATAATGGTGCTTGGAAATCTAAAGTGAAGACTGTTGATATTTTTTTAATTAATGGAAATTATGCTGTGGAGTATTATGCTAAAGATAAGGCAGGTAATACTGCAGTTACAAAGAAATTGACTTATTATTTTAATACAAGTTATATTGATTTTTCTCGTTCTGGTAACAATGTAACTTTGAGACTTAGTGAGATGAATTCTAATAGTACGATTTATTATAAATTGGATAATGCTCCTAATTTCATTTCAGGAGGCAAATCAGTAACATTTTGGGTTAGTGAAGGTAAACATAATGTTACTTACATTGTTTTAAATGGTACAGGAACATTAGTAGAGGGTCCTTTGACTTTACTTTTTGTTTGTGATGTTACTCTTCCAAAAGTTAATTTTAGTCTAAAAGAAGGTTGGTATAATACAAGTAAAGTTTTGGTTATTAAAGCTACTGATAATATGAACCCCTCACCTTATATTTTATACAGGCTTAATAGTGGGGATAGTATTGTTGTGAATGGAACTGCTAGCATTACCTTAAAAGAAGGTGTTAATCGTCTCACTGTTTTTGTTACTGATGGCTATGATAATTCTGTTGATTTTCCATTGTTATGGTATTATATTGATTTAACACCTCCAAATGTTGTTAAGAATTTAGAAGGAGGTAATTATAGTTCTAGTCAGATATTAAGGTTGAATGTTATTGATAATATGGATTCTAATGCTACATTGTATTATAGGGTTAATGGTGGTAATTGGACTTCTATTTCTAAATCTGATAGAATTCAGTTGGTTAATGGTACTTATTTTATTGAATATTATGCAAAGGATCGCGTAGGTAATTCAGGTTCAATACAAAATGTAACCTATAATATAAACGCAACTATTTATGAAGAAGAGTATTTTCCTGATATTGATGTTAATCTGGGTGATGGTTGGTATAATGAATCTCAAAGTTTAATTTTAGAAGCTAATGGTGAGAATCTTACAGTTTGGTATAGTATAAATAATGGGAGTTTTGCAGCTGGATTTAATAAGGTTGTTTTAAATTTAACTGAGGGTTATTATTTCATACAATATAAAGCAGTGGATAGCTTTGGTAATGAAACAACAGTTAAAACATTAATGATTATTATTAATGAAACAGGAAATTTAACTTTACCTGGTCGTGTTATTAATTATAATACTGGAAAATTTTATAATGATATTCAAGAAGCAATAGATGCAGAAGAAACAGTTAATGGAGATTATATTGAGGTTTTAGCAGGAACATATGGAGGAAATTACATTGTTAATAAAAGTGTTATTTTAGCAGGAGTATATGGTGAGACAACCTTAGTACCAGATGATAGTAATAATCCTATATTGTCTTTAAATTGTGATGATATCATAATTTCAGGATTTATTTTAATGAATTCTAGTAAATCATTTGAAGGAGCTGTTTATTTAAATGGTTCATCTAACTGTACAATTTATCTAAATACTTTTATAAATAATACTTGTTCTATTTCAAATAATGATTCAAAAATTTCCAATGATAATTGGATATTAAATAATGATTTTCAAAGTAACACTCAGTATGTTAATTATACTCTTGCAGATAGAGATGTTTATTTAATAAATGGTGAAAATTACTTCATTGCATATAATAATTTTAAAGTTCACGAAAGTATTGGATTATATTTAATCAATATATCTGGATCTTTAATATATGGAAATGTGTTTACTCAAAATATAGTAAAATCTATGACTGGTTTATATATATCTAAATCTTCAAATGATATTATAAGTAATAATACATTTACAAACTTAAATAGTGGTTTAGGTTTGTATTATGTGGAAAATTGTTCTGTTATATCTAATATTTTCACTAATAATAAAGCTGCAGGTATTGATTTAGCTGCTGTGAATAATACTAATATTTCATTCAATAGTTTTTATGATAATCGATGGGGAATTTTTGTTAATAATTTTGAGTCATTTGAATTGATTAATGTTAATGCTACTAATAATTGGTGGGGTACAAATTCTCCAACTTTAGGTTTACAATTTGAAAATGCAGATATTGTTTCTCTTTATGATATGGGTAATAGTTTATATTTTGATCCTTGGATTGTTGCAAACATAAATCCAACTAGTTATAAAATTATTAATGGAAAAATATATGAAGCAGAGATCACAGTGGATTTAACACACAACAGCAATGAAACTGATATTTCTGCATTAGGTTCTATTCCTGATGGAATAATTGTTGATTTTATTTCTCTACATGGCAATATAACTAATAATTCAACTATTAAAAATGGTAAGGCATCAGCAATATTAACTTTTGACCAATCAGTTACTAATAATATAACTGGTGTTATGGCATTCATTAATAATGAAATGGTTTATGATTCTGTATATAATGTTCCATTTATTGAATTAGGGTTGCTTTCTACAGCTATTGATCAAGAAACAGGGCTTCCTTTAGATTTTATTTATAGATTGCCTATGAATGGTTCTGTAACATGGTTCACTATCCTTTGGAGAGAAACAGGACTATTTACTGCTGATATAGATTTAATTTATAATGGTGAAGTTGTTTTAACAAAATCAGTTTTTAACATTGCTTATTTTTATTATAAAGATCAATATCGTGAAGATGTTTTTAAAGCTATTAAAGATTTAAACTCATTTATAGCTTCTAATCAATATTTAGCATATAATGGTATTGAAGGGATTTTTTTAAATCCTGAAGAGGCAATTGCTCTTTTTTTAGAGAGTTTAGATGAAAAATATAATCTTACTTCTACTGAGTGGGATTTTATTATTTATAGGTGTTTTGATTTTATTGATATTTTACACAATGGTGTGTATTATTTTGGTGATAGTCATCCTGAATTTGTTTTAACTGATCCTGATACTGGGTTAAGTGAGTTGATTTCTCTTCCAGGTAATCCAACTTATAGAAATGCTCATATATTTTATGATAATGGTGTTTATGATAATGGTAGTGGTGGTTATGATGTTGGTTTTGAAGGTATGAAATCTTATGCTATAGCTACTACTAATGTTAGTGATGTTGTTTTAAGCTATTGGCTTGGATTGAAGAATAATTATGCTAAAGGTGCTATGAAAGCAGCATATGGAACATTCCTAACAGCACTATTAGTGATCTATGAACATGACAGGGTTGCTGATCAAGCAGCAAATGCTTTTAATGTTAGTTGGAATCGTACCACTCCTGTTATGGTTTCTATGATTGATGATATTGAGGATTCTTATATTACTGGTGAAAGTGATCATCGTATGGGGATGGATGTTATAGGGGATCCATTGAATGTTTTTAATTTCCGTATGACTTGTTCTTTTGCTTTTTCACTTGTTGAAGAATTAGTTGGTCATAATATTTGGAATAGTACTGATATTGGGTCTGTTACTCTTGGTATTTTTAAAAATATTGCTGAAGGTGATAAATTAGTTATATATTATAGTAATGGTTATTTAGTACTTCGAACAGAAGATAATGATAAAGATTATTTGTATATTGATTTATCTACAGGTATTGTTCGTGATGCCCGCTTTGGTAGTATTATTGGCAGAACTTGTTATCATGACCCTATAACTGATCGTGTTATGGATTATGGAGAACAAATACTAAATAATAACTCTAATGAATATAAACAGTTAGAATTAGTGGGTAATACTTCAATTAGTTTTTTTAATGAGAATTCTTCATCTTTTAATTTAGGTTTATCTAAAATTTTTGAAAATTTAGGTTATGGGGCTATATCTAGTTTTTATAATGATATGGTTGGAGAATATGAAGATTTTCTAATTGATACTGTTTTTAAGGTTGGGGCTGATGTTTTAGGAGGATTTTTAATTGAAATAGGGGCTTTACTGGCTCCAGAATCCTTAGGAGCAAGTACATTTTTGATTATAGGAGGGTTAGCATTGATTGCATATGGTAATGATATGTTTGAAGATCCTTCTGATCCTTACAATCAGTTTGGTTTTTTATTATCATTAGGTTTATCTTTCTCTCCTCAAACAAATTTGGCTAAATTTATTATTAAGCCATTTTATAGATCCATAGTTAGAATAGGTTTTCGTTCTCAGGGGACTAAATTTGTATTGAAGGAAGTATTTTTCAAAAAAGTATCTATAGAGAGTATTGATAATTTTATCACTGATTTAGTTCAAGATCAGATTATTAATTTGGGAATATATAAGATATATAAAGAGTTAATGGATAGCATATATGGTGGTAATTGATGGAAATATTGTTGGTTGTAGGAATATTAATATTATTTGCTTTAATATTTCTTTATGGTGCATTTTATATTAGGAAGTTTTTGGATTGGGTTTTTCCTTTTGATATTGTCCGTAGGGGAGGTAGCTATAATGATAGAAGTGCTGATTTGACTTATGAAGGACAAGTTTCAGAACTTTTTTTCCCAAGTATAATTTCTAGCATTTTATTATTTGTATTTATTAGCCCTATTAACATTTTTGGAGCATTAGGATTTGCTTTAGGGATTTTATTTCCAAGCTTTATGCTTTTATTAAGAGTAAGAACGTTTAGTGATGATAGTATTTTAAGTAGTACTGGCAAAGGTTACTCTCCTATCCAATCATATATATTGTCTTTACTTGCAGGTATTTTTAGTTTTATCATTGGTTTTTCAATGTTGAATTTTGATACTCCTCACTTTGTAGCTTATACTATGATCATTATGGCCTTCATAGCTTCTTTAATTCCATTGTTACCTGATAAAATTAATAAATTTTTATCTTATGATATTAGGAGTGAGAGAGGTTATTCTTTTTTAAGAAAACTTAATGCATTTATTATTTTCATCGAAGTAATAATTTTTGCATTTTTTTCTATTGTAATCCTGTAATAATGTCAAATGATGTAAATACGAAGATTCTTTCATTTAAAATTAAAGTAATACAATTAAATTTTATTTTTTTTAAAGTTTAATGGAAAGATTTATAATATTATTATTTGTAAATCTATACTTATGATAATAATAAAAATGATTTTTTATACATTGATTTAGTTAATGGTATTGTTCGTGATACTCGTGATAGTGCTATTTTAGGTATAAGTTGTTATCATGATTTTGTAACTGATAATGCTATAAATTATGCTAAACAATTATTGAATAATCAGAGTAATGCTAATAAACAGGTGAAAATTGTTGCTAATGCTTCTATGTCTTTTTCTGGAAATAGTAGTGCATTTAATTCAGATTTATCACAGGTATATAATTCTACTGGATATACTGAAACAGCAGAATATTATGAAAATAATGTAGACCTTTCCGATGAAATTAATGACTATTTAGAGCGTTTAGCTGCTGATATTGCTAGAGGATATTTAATTGAAGGAGGAATATATTTTATTCCTGAAACTGGAGGAGTTTCTGCTGTATTAGTTATTCCTGGATTTATTCTTATATTATATGGTAATGAGATAGACAAAGATCCATGGGATCTATTTAATTGGGTTGGTGTGGGCATATCATTAGTATTATCACTTACTCCTACGACAAATGCTGGTAAAGGTGTACTCAAGGCAAGTTATAAAGAGAGTGTAATTAAAATTTTGAGGGATCCTAACCAAAAAAATTATGTTAAAGGTTATATTGCAGGCGTTACAGTAACAATAGATACTGGTATATCTTCTATTATTAACTCATTTGTTAAAATGATAGAAAAAATTTATTCTGATAACATGGGAGTGTGATTTTTTATGGCTCAATTTAGTACATTGTTATGGATTTCGTTTTTTTCTGTTCTGCTTTTCTTTGTGCTTTATTTTAGTAGAGTTTCTATAGATAAATTTTTGGAGAAAATATCTCCTTTTCCATATTTGCGTGAAAATGGTCATTATGGTGGCACTATTGAAGATATAACTTATGAGGGCATGGTAATAAAATTCTTTTTTATATCAATTTTATGTAGCATTCTCGTTTTTTTCTTCTCAGATATTAATATTTTCACTAATATAGGGCTTTCTATAAGCTTTTTACTTCCAGGATGTATGTTATTATTGAGGATTCATACTTTCAGTGATGATAATATTTTAAGTGAAACTGGGATGGGATATAATCCTACGCATTGTTGGATTTTGTCTTTTCTTGCTGGAGCTTTTTGTCTTGTAATTGGGTTTTCAGGACTTAATTTTAGTAATATTCCTTTGTATATACCGATAATTACTATTGCATTTACTTTGTTATGTTTTATGATTCCTATATTTCCAGACTATATTAATAAATTGTTGTCTTATGATATTAGGAGTGAAAAAGGGTATTTGACATTGAGAATAATCACTGCAGTAGCTATTTTTATTCAAGGAATAGTTTTTGCATTTTTTTCTCTTTTTGTTTTGTAATAATAAATTATTTAGTAGATTAATCAATAAAAATAAGATTATTCTTCATTTTAATTAACTCAAAAATGTAATAAAATAAAGATAATTATATCTACTTTTTAAATTTTACTTTATTTTTTTAAAGTATAATGGAAATATTTATTAAATTATCAATTAATAATATTATTAACATTTATAAAATTATTTTATTTTTTATAGATTATTAGGTGGTTTAAAGAGTGAAATTTAAAAGTATTTTTGTTGTTTTAATAGCTTTTTTTATTATGATTGGTGGGGTTTCAGCTGAAAAAAATCTTGAAATAAATATGAATATTGTGGAATTTAATTTACAGAGTTTATATGGTGATTTCATTGATCAAATAAGTTTTATATTCCATACAATTTTTATGTTTCTTTTTTCTGGAAATGAATCTCAAATAGGGCCTGCATCAGGAGATAATTCTCAAATTGAATCTGGATATGGATCTGGAAGTGGATGGGGTATAGGTGATATTGAAGGTGATAATCCAGGAGAATTGGAAAAACGGTTTAATAGTGGGGAAAATGTTGAAAATCTCACAAATATTAGTTCTATGAATGATAGTGAAATAAAGAATTATGCTACTAAATTAGCTTCATCAAAAGGATATGAAATTAGTGATACATCTTCTACAAAAAATGGTTTCAAAATATGGTATGCTATAAGTGATACTAAATCTTTAGATAACATAATACAAATATTAATCCAAAACGAAACAGGGAACGTGGTTATTTATAAATTATAATAATTAAGTTTTTTTATGTTGTTTTTAAACAACATTTTTTTTATAAATATTTATTATAAAAATATGATTTTTTAGATTTAAATTATAATTTTTTGATTTTAGTAATTTATTAAAAATTTTATTTATCTAATTCAACTTATTTTTAAAATCCTTTGGTAATCTTTATATATTATGTTTATTAATATATTATCAATTAAACTTTAAAATTAATCAAGT
>JARKQC010000279.1 GCA_029974985.1 Bacteroidota bacterium
TTTCATTGCCCCTACCTCTATTTCGTCTATGTTGGAATTTAAAACAGATATCAGGGAGTCCACACATTCTGGGTGGGAGATTTTTTCCATGGCCTCAACAGACCTGAGCTTCAGGGTGTCGCTTTCTTCAAATAGGGTGAGCTCAATAAATTCCATGGCCTGTTTTCCCCCTATCTCGCCCAGTGCATACAGGATGGTTTCTTTTACTTCATCCTCTGCATCATCGAATACACTGATTAGGGGAACTACCGCTTTTCTATCACCAATCTGCCCCAGAGAATAGACCACCATCCTCTGAACAGTTTCATCGTGATCATTTAAAGAATTAATCAACAAATCGACCTTAGAAGCATTACCCAGTTTACCTAACGCTTCAGCAGCTTTAAATCTAATAAAACTATTATTTTTATAGTTAAGCGCTTTTTCCAAGCCCTTATAATCCTTCTTATCAATGAATTTATTTACATCTTTTTCATTGATACTGAATATTCCCATGAAACCCCCCGCAAATACAGTATGATAGTTAGTATATAATTATCGTGTTCTCAAATATAAATATTTCACATAAAAATTGTTGATTATATAAATACCCTGTGAAGGAATTCACAAAAAAAGGTAATTAATGTGCCACTTATAACCAAAAAAAGAACAATTGTCAGGCCAAAATAATTATAATTTTCAAAAACAAAAATTTGAGTTTCATCATACAAAAGTAAAAGATTTCATCATATAAAAATTGAGTTTTTCATCATACAAAAATCAAAATTTTTTCATCAAAAAAGCCTTTAAACTTTGATTTACGGTGTTTATAGTGTTTATAATTTGCACTAAGGTTATATTTACATCATATAAAAATTGAGTTTTTCATCATACAAATCTTGAAGTTTTCTCAACTGTGTCTTAGTTTTTAACTCTTTTGAAAACATAATGGGTGGCTCTACCCACACCTTCCTTTTTTATGATTTCTTGGTTCAACAACCTTTTAATATGATAATATGCTGTTTGACTAGCCACTCCTAATAATTTTTGTGTCTCTCGGTTGGTAATTTTACCATTTTTTTGAATATAATCGATAATTTTTATTTGTTCTGCTGTGACGGCTTTTTTATCAGTTGAATACAATTTGGATTTTGTAGGTGTAATTTTTTTAACTTCCTCTTTTACTTTCAAAACTGAAATTAAAACACCTGTTAAGAAGTATTCAAGCCATTTATAGAGATCTAAACTATTATCTGCTGTTTGTAAAGCATCAGAGTATGC
>JARKQC010000286.1 GCA_029974985.1 Bacteroidota bacterium
TTTGTAATTATTGAAGGAGTAATGAGTGTATTCACTGGTATATTAAATGAAAAAATTCCTTATTCTGGTGCTGAAATAGCTGTATCATCAAATATTCCTATTTTAATGGTTTCTGGAGTTAATAAAGGTGGAATAGACTCAGCAGCTGTTGATTTAGTTTCACACACAAATAAATTAAAAGAACTGGGGATTAATGTTAATGGGATCTTATTAAACAAGGTTTATGATGAAAATATATTTAACAATGTTTCTAAGTTTATAGCTACTGAAACTGGTCTTTCAAAAGAGGATATACTTTATCTTCCTAAGATAAAAATGGATGCTAGAAGTACAACCCCAGAAGTAGAAATAAAATTAGAAGAATTTTCAAAATATGCTTTAAAAACAGTTGAATCATATCTTGATTTAGAAAAAATAGTCAAAATGGCAGATATTCCTGGATTTAAAGGATATTTATCTTTTGATGATATAAAAAAGTTTTTTTAAGTTTTAATTTATTAGTATATTTTCTGATTTAAATATTTTTTATACTTTTTTAATAATTTTTAATAGTTTTTGTAAATGTTTATATATGATGAGAAGATAATATTTATATAACATAAAGAATGTTCGCTATTTATATATTTTTAATTTTTTTTAGTATGAGGATATTTAAGTTTTTTAGATTTTTATAGCAGGTGGTGGTGATGAATTTAGAAAATTTGAGAGGAACACGGAAAATGAAAAATTATTATAGTTTAGTTCGTATTTTTATTCTATTTTCTTTTATAATTTTGTTTTCATTATCTTTAACATGTGTTACTAGTGCTGATTTTGGTGATATTCGTGAAGCTATCGCTGACACTGATCCTGGTAAGACAATAACACTTCAAAATACTACTTATGTTGGTAATGGTTCTCAAATACCAATTACTAAGAGTATTACTATTCAGGGACCTAATGGTCAGTATGCTACACTTGATGCTAAAGGTGAAAGTCGTATTATGAGGACTGGTAATAATACTGTTGTTACTTTTAGGAGGATTATTTTTAAAAATGGTTTTCTTGAAGGCACTGGTGCTGGTTCAGCTATTCGTGCAGGTGGACAAGTAATTATTGAAAATTGCACCTTCCTTAACAATCAAGGAGAATCAGGAACAGCTGTATTTTTATCTCCAGATGCAGATAACTCTAGGATAAACAACTGTATATTTAAAGGAAATAAAGGTATATATGCTGGTGAGGATGATTGGGTTGAAGGTGCTGCTATTGAT
>JARKQC010000288.1 GCA_029974985.1 Bacteroidota bacterium
AGTCTGCTTCAAAACTTATCTGTACCTTTATACGTACTCTTAACTGGCCAAATAATACAAAATACGATTATGTTTGCCTTTATTATCTTTATTGGCCTTATCCTTGCTAAAAAAGTTGGATTTGGTCTTCCAATACTTGAAGGCTGGCTTGAAGGTAGGGAAGTAAAAAGTTACCTGAAATCAATACTTGGAATATCCATTGGACTTGGAATATTAGCAGGTATTCTAATGATTGGGCTTGATTATTTGTTTTCATTTGCTGGTGTAACAATTAATATAGCTCAAAGTTCAATAAATCCCCCTGTGTGGCAGGGATTCCTAGCATCTTTTTATGGAGGAATAAATGAAGAAATTTTGTTAAGATTATTCTTAATGACTCTTCTTGTCTGGATATTCTTTAAAATTAAAAAAACAGCTGAAGGAAAACCAACAAAAGCCGGAATTTGGCTAGCTATTATTTTAGCAGCCGTTATATTTGGTATCGGTCATTTACCAACAGTAATGACTATAACAACACTCACACCTCTGTTGATTGTCCGTAGCATTATTTTAAATGCCGTTGGCGGAATTATATTTGGATGGCTTTACTGGAAGAAAGGACTGGAATCTGCGATGATATCTCACTTTTCTGCAGATATCGTGCTGCACGTAATCGTGCCATTTGTAGTATTGATGTAAAACATTAGATTTTACATCCCTCTTAAAATTTCAGTTCCACATTCCAAAAAAGCTTTGTTTTACTCTTTTTATGTGATATAGAGGTTTGTCTCATAATTTGTATAATTCACAGTAACACTGCTCGTTACTATTCACCAATAATAGGAAAAAAAATTTTTAGAAAAAAAACAATAATATTATACAAAGAAAATATCGGAGAATTTAATGTCTTCAGGAGGAGATTAAAATGAGATTCATGATGATCATGATCCCAAAAGTCTATCAACCGGATACACCGCCCGAGGAGAGAGCTGGAGAAGGATTTGCACCGCCAGAGGAAGCTGTCGCCGAGATGTCCAAATATAACGAGGAATTGTCTAAAGCAGGGGTACTTCTCTCTCTTGATGGGTTACATCCCCTATCAAAAGGAGCGAGAGTAGCATTTTCGGGAGGAAATGTAAAAATAACAGACGGACCGGATATAGAAGCCAAGGAAGTAGTTGGAGGTTACTGGCTAATTGATGTGAAATCCAAAGAAGAAGCAGTGAACTGGGCAAAGGAAGTACCTGCCGAAGACGGAGATGTTATTGAGATAAGAGAAATATTCGAGATGTAAGGTTACCAGTAAAAATAAAGCTTATTAATCCTCCCCAATAAAAGAAAACGTTTACTAAAGGAATGAAAATTACTTTACCTTATTTTTTTATTTTACTTGTTTTACTTGAAATATTAAATTCCATTTTATTTAGATGATTTATTCGAATAGGGGGATTAAAAAATGGCAATTAAATAGGTTGGGTCTTGTTTCAATTAACTCATACTAACTAGATCAATCCAAATTAGAATAATTTGATAATATATTTAATAATATCTTGTATAATATTAATTAGATTTAATTTTAGGTGGTTCTTTATGGATAAAGATGAATTTGTAGAAAAAATAACTAAAGACCATGAAAATATTATTCACGTTGAATTTGATGAAGATGAAGTTGATATCGTATATGATGTAACTGATCCCGATACAGGTGAATATGATCCTTTAGTGGTTATCGATACAGCAAATATGGCAT
>JARKQC010000303.1 GCA_029974985.1 Bacteroidota bacterium
GTTAAATTTTACAATGTTTATAACATCATTTTCCCGGGAAAAATCGTAGCCGGACTTGAAACCTACGAGTCCGACTTGAATCTAACCCCTAAAAGTTCAAGTACCATATTAGCTGAAATCAAAGCGGTGCAACCTTATACCGGGGGAGTAATCCTATTCAGGTACGGGATATCCAACTTCAATGGTTTATGAAAAGATCTTCATCTTACATTACTGAAATATGTTATTAAATTTGATTAAACATATTTTTAGACTTTCTTTCTTTCGAGATAATTTAAGGTTCATAATGCTTAAACACCTTATTTATTAATTTAATAATCCTATTGGGTGATCATATCTCTCTATATCTTAAAATAGATAGCACCATTCCTATGCCTAAAATCATGGCAATAATAAAACCAATTATTCCCAAAAATACACCGTTATTAGTCTGTATTATAATTGCTGAACCAATTAAAAGAGCTGATAAAATTAAAGCAGCCGAAAGCTTATTACTTATCCTTTCCAGGTCTTTATGCTCCACTTCTATGTTTATTTTTCCTTCTTCAATCCGATAAAGAAACCTACTTAAATTTTGGGGTAATGTTTTCAATAAATGTTCTAATTCAAAAACATTATCTTTTATAAAGTCAATCATATGGGAAGGACTAACTCTCTGACGCATAACACTTCTGGCCATAGGTTTAAACTCTTCAACAGGATCAAAATATGGGTCCAATCTTTCAACGGTATTTTCCACCAGTGCAATTCCCCTAATCAGAAGAGAAATTTCTCCAGGAATTTGAACGTTATACTTTCGCATAAGAGGAATTAACCCATTAAATCCATGCATTTCATTAAGTCCAACTCCATAGAACCGGTACATTAAACCTGTTAAATCATTTTTAAATGCTCGCATGTCTATTTTTTCGTTGATTATTCCCATGTAAATAAGCTGTTTCATCACCCCCTTAACATTATTTTCCAGATAATACATTAATAACTCTGCGCAATCCTCTCTAAATTCTTGATCCAGGATTCCCATCATTCCAAAATCAAGAAAGCAAACTACGTTATCATCTAAGATATATACATTGGATGGGTGAGGGTCTGCGTGGAAAAATCCATCAATTAAAACTTGTTTATAATAAGAATCTATCTCTCTTTTTGCTATTAATGGTTTATCGTAACCTTCATCAGAGTCAATTACATCTGAAACTTTTTTTCCTTCAATAAGTTCCATTATAAGGACTTTTTCAGTTGAATACTCTTTATAAACTTTGGGAACATAAATTCCTTCATTATCTTTGAAATTGTTATCAAATCGAATAATGTTTATTGCTTCTTGATTATAGTCAATTTCTTTTAAAATACTACGTTCAAATTCGTCAACTATTCTTGGAAGGTTATACATCCTCATACGAGGCATGTAATCGTTAATTCTTTTTGCTAAAAATCGCATTATCGTAATATCTTTGTGTATAATTTCTTCCACATCAGGTTTTTGGACCTTGACGGCTACTTTATCACCATTTTTTAGCACCGCTTTATGAACTTGACCAATAGAAGCTGATCCAAGTGCTTTATCATCAAATTCTGAAAATAAATCCTCTAATGAATTACCTAATTCAGTTTCTATTGTTGATTTTATGATTTCAACATCAACAGGGGGAACGTTATCCTGGAGTTTAGATAGTTCGGTTGCAATGTCATCACCAACCAGATCCGGTCTTGTACTTAACATCTGCCCTAATTTTATGAAAGTCGTGCCTAATTCTTGAAATGAAAGTCTTATTCTTTCTGGTAATGTTGAATCTAGTTCTTCAATAGACTCATATTTGGATTTGTCTTTAAATGGGATTTTACTTTTTAATTTTGTTTTCTCTGCAATGTAGCCAAATCGATGATCACTTAAAACTTTTATAATTTCTTTTAATCTTTTTAAATTAGGACTATCATCAAATTCTTCAGGTATCATGGAATCATTCCTCTTAATTTTTAGTATCATTTAATATTTTTAGACATTGTCTGGATCAGACATTAAAGTTAATTAATTATGAAACTCAGAATATTTAAATCTAGTTTAGACAATATCTATATTAGACATAGTCTAAATTAGTATATAAATATTTGGTTTATAATAATATTATTTCATAACAAGACCAAGTCTGTTATTTGTTTATGAGTATGGGGGTTCTTAGATCGAAACATATATAATAAATATCCAAAACAATTTAACTAAAATAGACAATATCTTAAAATGACATATATGAAATAAAATAAATACAATTTTCTTGCATTCCTGAACAACAAAACTTCGTTTTTTTTCATGTTCCCAACACTGCAACAACATAGAATTAGGAGGAATTAATTTGACTCAAAAAGAAAATCAAAATCTTAACACTGAAAAGCAAGATATTTTGACTAATCAGGATAAAAAAGTAATTAATAATTTTATAAGGGATTTCGGTCGTTTAATTATTTTATGGATTTTAAATAAGAAAAGACTCTATGGAAATGCTATAATCAATAAAATAAATAATTTTTATCCGGATAAAAATAGGAAAATCACAGGATCCAGTAGAATTTACCCCATGCTACATGATTTAGAAGATAATGGATTAATAGAAGGTACCTGGGAAAATAGGGGAAGACAACGAATTAAATATTATGAAATTACTGATAAAGGACGTGAAGAAATTTTAAGGGTAAAAAAAATATTTAATTATTGTTTGGATGATGAATTAAAAAATTTCATGAAGGATTTTTGGAGTAATTAAGTCATTAGATTTTGGTTATTATTTTCTTAATTTGATCATCAATAAATGATTTATTTTTTTTTCATTTATGAGCCTAAATTTAATAATGAAGTTATATTTTTATTCGAAACATCAATAACTCAATATCTCTACTTTGGTTAAGATTGATTTTCCGCCAGGTCTTAAGTATCATAAGTTTAATCAATTATTCGAAATTTTATTTAACTAATATTGCATTGTTACAATACGGATGAAGTGGATGTAATTAGCCCAGTCTGTAAAGGAGTTTATAATAATTTTAAAAAGTATTAATGAATCAACTCGCCAAATGATACTATCCTAATAATATCAGAAAAGGGAAATACAATTTAGCAGGAGGACTGGACACTCGCATGGAGAAGAATGAGAAGGAGAAATCTAAGCAAACATTATTAAGATATAAATAAGATAATTTATATTAAAATTTAGGGGTTGTTTGATAAAAAGTGGGGGGTTGAAAGATATGCAAAATAAAACTGTTATTGCGTTGATTTTGATTATTCTTGGCCTAATTGTTATAGCTATGGTCGCTTTAGGATTAGTCCCAGCTGCTATTTTTTCCGGACTTCTAGTCCTTATTTTAGGCATTGGTCTTATCATAGCCGGAATATATGAATTAGATAGAAGTATAAGTAATTGGGGGTTAATAGTGCTCATATTGGGTATTATTGCCCTAATTTTAGGTATTGGATTCATATTCAGTCCCTTATTATTCGATTGGGCAATTGGTTTCATAGTTTGGATTATTGGTCTCTTCCTAATAATATTTGGTATCATCGAAATTATTTCAAAGAATGGGGATGAACGCTGGAGTGGAATTGTACCCATAATAATGGGTTTAATATATATATACGTAGGATTATACTTAGCTACCTATTCATGGCTTTTAGGAGTATTAATCGGCTTGTGGCTGTTAATCACCGGAATAATTATGTTTTACAATGAAAGATTTAAAGATTGAATTATTCTTAAAACACGGGTTTATATTTAAAAAAACTTTTAAGTAACGTTACGACAGAAGGAACAAATGTTTTATTAGAGACTTCAGTCAATCAATTATTTTGTGGATTTTTAAATGTGAAAAAGTTTTATGGAAACCATAATCAAGAAAAAAACTATTTTATATCCTAATAAGGATAAAAAAATGCAGGATCTGGAGAATTTTATCCATATCTTCTTTTAACTAAAAAATAATGTTTCACCGAAACATTTATATATTAAATCAATAAAATCATACTATGTCGGAATTAGACAATGTCTATAAAAATTAATATCTATTAATGACACATATGGATGTTGGTTTTAATCATTAATTGATAGTACCGCCTCCACATCCATATATATGTCTTATTTAGACAATGTCTAAAACCGACTTAAAATTAGAATAAAAATAAGAGGTGATAAAATGGACGAAAAAAATGTGTTAATGGGTATTTTAGCTATAATACTCGGTATTGTAGTAATAGCCTTCCCACACATCAGTATATTTACTTTCAGCGTAATGGCAGGAATCGGAATACTAATTTTAGGTATATGGTTTCTTATACAGACATTTGAAGTATGGGAAGATAGTAAAACAGCTAGCATAGCTTATTTAATTCTTGGAATATTAGCCATAGTGACAGGAATGGGAATGATGGGAGATATACAGGCCTTTAGTGTCTTAACAAGCATTCTGATATATCTTGCAGGATTCTGGATGATATTCGGAGGTAGTTTAGCCCTATTTAATGGAATAACTACATATGAAAGAGGAATAGGTGCTTTAAACGTCATTTTAGGTATAACGTACCTAATAATAGGAATATTCGCACTAAACCCATACTACTTGGCATTATTAATAGGAATCTGGTTAATATTTGACGGAATCAGATTATTCTTTGTCAAATCTCCTAAAGAAGAAATAAAAGAACTAGAAAATGATTTAAAGAAGGAATTTGAGGATAATTCAAAACGAAAGTCTTAAAAAAAATCTGATTATCAATTAGATAAATAAATGAGTTAAAAAAGCTGAAATTAAAAATTTAACCATTTATAACAAATAAAAAGGAGGATAAAATATGAAAAGTGAAATTGAAGAGAAATTCTACGAAATAAGAGGTAAGGCCTTAGAGACTGAGGGAATCATTAATGAAATTACAGAAAATGTATTGGATTATACAATAACTCAAAAACCATTAACAGATATCATAGAAACCAATAAGGCTTTAATAATAAGAACTGACCTTCCTGGTTTAAAAAAAGAGGATTTAAAAGTTGATATTGGAGAAGGAAGGGTATATATAAAAGCAAAATTTCCAGAAGAAAACAAAGCCCTAGACGTAAACTACATACAAAAAGAAAGAAACCATGGTACAATTTTAAAATCAATACCACTGCCAAGTAATATAAGAGCTGAAGAAGCAACAGGTTATTTCACTAACTCAATATTAACTGTTAGGATCCCTAAAAAACATTAAAAACGCTATACCCTGGAAATTAAGAATTTATAGTAAGTCATAAAGTAATACAAGAGAAATAATTGGAAGGTGAATTATTTATGAAAATATTTGATGAATTAAGAGGAAAAGAAGTAATTGATGCTAATGGAAATACAGACGGAAATATAAGTGATTTAGAATGGAACCCCCAAGCCAATAAGGTTGAATTTCTAATTGTAACTGAAGGAAGAGGACCTTCAGCAGCAATTGGAAGGGGAGAAAAAAGAATAATACCATACGAAAAAATTCACTCCATAGGGGACAAAGTTCTCCTTAAAAGGAGCTAAATAAGGAGGAATAAGACATGAAAGACGAATTTAAAGGAAAAGAATATGATTTAAATAAAGAAACTAATGAGAATATCGATTTAGTTAAAAAAAATTATTTAATCCCTGGTGCTGTTTGGAAGGAAGAAATAGACAAAGAGACTGAAAATAAAATAAAAGAAATGAAAGAAAATGCAGCAAAAAAAAGAGAATCAATAGACAAAGAAACAGATAAAAAAGTCAACGAAATGAAAGAAAATAAAGCAGAAAAGAGAGAAAAGGATGCAAAAAAAAGAGAAAAAATAGCTAAAGAAACCAAAGAGAACATAAACAAAATCAAAGAAGACGCAGCAAAAAGGAAGGAAGAAATAGCTAAAGAAACTGAAAAAAGAATAAAAGAAATGAAAGAAAATGCTGAAGAAACGAAAAAAACTATAGACAAAGAAATAGAAAAGAAAACAAAGGAAATGAAAGAAAACACCACAAAAAAGAAGGAAGAAATAGCTAAAGAAACCAAGGAGAACATAAACAAAATCAAAGAGGACGCTGCAATAAAAGGAGAAGAAATAAGAACTAAAACTGAAAAGAACATAAACAAAATCAAAGAAAAAGCGACGAAAAAAAGAGAAGAGATATCTAAGGTAACTGAAGCGAAAATCAATAAAATTAAAGAAAATGTTCCAAAAAAGAATGAAACTATTTCAGATAAAGAGAAGGCGCATATCATGAAAATTGAAGATTTAAAAGGGAAAGAAATTATAGATACGAATGGAAACAAAGTTGGAGAAGTAAGCGATGTAGAATGGAATTTTGAAAGTAACAAGGTTGAAACTCTAATAGCAACAGAAGGAGGAGCAGCCAAAATTGGAATTGGAAAAAAAATAACAGTATCCTACGTAGATGTAAAAAAAATTGGAGAAAAAATACTTTTAAAAACAACTTTAAATAAATAAATTCTCCATCTCCTTTTTATTTTCAAATAAAAGGTTAAAATTATAGATGTAAGATAGTTAATTCTACTTAAACAATATATAACATATTTATTTTTGAATACTAGTATTTTTAAACATTAAAAATTTGGAGGTCGAAGAATAACTATACTTTACAACATAAAGCGTGTAATCTCAGAAAATCTTATTATTTTTTGTAAACTAAAAAGAAATTTGGAGGAATAAAATTGACTCAAACAGAAGATATTCTAAGCTTCGAATCACCAGACAATCTTACTAAAACTGATAAAAAAGTAATTAATAGTTTTATAAGGGACTTCGGAGGTTTAATTATTTTATGGATTTTAAATAAGAAAAGACTCTATGGCAATGCTATAATCAATAAAATTAACAATTTTTATCATGATAAGGATAAGAAAATCACAGGATCCAGTAGAATATATCCAAAGCTCCATGATTTAGAAGATAATGGATTGATAAAAGGCATATGGGAAAATAGAGGAAGACAACGAATAAAATATTATGAAATTACTGATAAAGGCCGTAACGAACTATTAAGAGTAAAAAAAATAATTAAATATGTTTTAAACTATGAATTAAAAGATTTCATAAATGAGATGATTTTAGCAGATAAATAAATGAATTTAAGAGTATGAGGGACCCACCCTACGCTCCAGAAGTGTACTTTAATCATTTGTAATAATGGGGAAAAAAGTATTAATAAACTAAATTAATGTTAATTATTGTTAAAATAACAGAAGTTAATTTAACTTTGATAAAAGAGGGTACTATATGGCTTCTAAAAAATCGGTCAAAAAAATTTTTTCTGTTGAATCAAATATTGCTCATTCGCATGAAAAAGAGGACCCGACAGTTGTCGATTCTCTAAACTACATTGAGCAAAAACTAAACGAAGATGTGAAA
>JARKQC010000330.1 GCA_029974985.1 Bacteroidota bacterium
AGAAGAAGCAAAAAATGAAATTGGGGACGAAATGGAAGTAGAGGTTATTAATATAATGACTGATAGACAAAGAGCTGTTGATTATGGGATAATGGCAGTTCCAGCTATAGCTATTAATGGTGTTGTTGAATTTGTAGGAGCGCCAAGTAAAAATGAATTAATGGCTAAATTAAGACAATGATTTAATTTTATATTAATTTATTTCTTTTTATAATATTCTTTTTTTGTTAATTTTTATATTAACTCCATTAAGTTAATCTTATTTTTTATTTTTATTATTCTGAGTTTTACTTAGTGTGTTATTTTTTATATACAATTATTATACGTGTTATTTTTTTATTATGAAATATATTTTTAATTTTCTATAGTTATATTTCCTTTTTTTAAACACTTTATATATTTTTACTTATTGTTTCTATTTAACTAATTATTAAGATTTATTTTTATTTTTAATAGTTTATATTTTTTTAATTTTAATTTAAAGAGCTATAGTGGGGGGGGGGGGGTAAAGATTGTTTTTTTGTTTTTATAGGTAATTATAAATATAATAAAGAAATATAAACTTAAATAGAGAACATTCATTATAAATATTTTAATGATATTATGTTTTTATTTTTTATGTAAAAATTATTAAGTGGTTTTTGCCATTAACATAAAAAAGGAATATAAATTTTTAAATATATTATACAAGTGAAATGATTCTCGATTTTGATAAAAGCCAATTTCATTATGTAAAGGAGGTGAAAATGTGATTATAATGAAAAAAAATATAAATAAATTTTTAATTCATATAATACTGCTAACTTTAACCATGTTATTAGTGATTGTTAGCTTGAATGCCAATTTTGCAATCGATAATAATACTAATGGTGGTATAAAAGAAGCTATTTCTAATGCTAATTCTGGTGATATGATTATTTTAGACCAAGGTAACTACACTGGAACTAACAACACGGGTATAAGTATTAACAAAAGCATAACATTACAAGGTAATGGACTAACAAATACTGTGATTATCGATGCACAAGGACTAAGAAGAATATTTAGCACAGGAAGCAATAACATAACATTCATAAACATAACATTTGCAAACGGAAACAGCAGTGATGGTGGTGGTGCTATCTACAATAATAATTACGTAAATATAACATTCATAAACTGTGCATTCACTAACAACATAGCAAGGACTTATGGTGGTGCTATTGAGAGTAATGGTAATTATTTCACAGTAATAAACAGTACTTTCACTAACAACACAGCAAATAATAGTCAGGGTGGTGCTATCGCCAGTCTTTATAACAATAATTTCACAATAATAAACAGTACTTTCACTAATAACACAGCAGGCGTTCATGGTGGTGCTATTATGATTTTTTCTGTTGTTAATTTTACAATAATTAATAGTACTTTCACTAATAACACAGCAGCTAGTTTTGCTGGTGCTATTTTAGGTATGTCTGGTAATGGTGTTAGAATAATAAATTGTACTTTCATTAATAACACAGCAATTACTGGTAGTGCTGGTGCTATCCAAAATGAGAATATAATTAATCTCATGATAATAAATAGTACTTTCACAAACAACAGTGCAATTAGTGGTTGGGGTGGTGCTATCAATAATCATCATGATAATTTCACATTAATAGATTGTACTTTCATTAATAACACAGCATACCAAAGTGGTGGTGCTATCTATACTGGTAATATCATCAATTTTACTGTAATAAACAGTAATTTTAGTAACAATACTGCTTATTGGGGTGGGGCTATCTATATTGCTAGTAATAATTCCGCAATAATAAATAGTACTTTCACTAACAACACAGCTGAATATAGGGGAGGTGCTATCTACAATAATGCTAATAGTACCACTGTAATAGATTCTAATTTTATGAGTAATGAAGCTTATCAGGGTGGTGCTGTTTATAATGGGCTTAATATGTCTGTTTTTCGCAATATTATGACAGGTAACTCTGCTACTGGTTTAGGTAATGAAATCTATAATAACGGTTTAATTGGTATTCTTAATTTGGCTTATCTTAATAATTCTACTGTTAAAACTGTTAAAGATAATGTTGTTGTTATTTTTGCCTATTTGACTGATGATATGGGTAATACTATAACTGGACAAATCATAACATTCATTGTTAATGGAACAAATGTAGGAAATGAAACTTCTATTGAAGGATATGCTAATTTGTCTTATATTACATCTGATTTTGGACTTATTCCTGTTACTGGTAATTACACGGGGTCCAATGGATATTCAATAAATATTTTGAATGGTCAACTGAATATTACGAAGTTAGCTACTAATTCAAGTATCAATGTAAATAATAGTAATGTTAATAAGCCTGTTAGTATAGTTGGTGTTGCTGTTGATGAGGATAGTAATCCTTTAGTTAATGTTGAACTTGATGTTGTCGTTGATGGTCAATTGTTTAATGTTACAACTAATAATGCTGGTGCTTGGAGTCTTATTTACACTCCAAATCATGATGGTAACTTTGATATCTCTGTTACTTGGACAGGTAACAACACTTACACAAGTTTCACCAATACTAGTAGTTTCAGTGTTAGTAAATTAGCTACTAATTCAAGTATCAATGTAAATAATAGTAAGGTTAATAAGCCTGTTAATATAGTTGGTGTTGTTATTGATGAAAATGGTGAGCTATTAGCTAATATTCAGATTACTGTTATTATAAATGGTCAATTGTTTAATGTGACAACTGATAATGCTGGTGCTTGGAGTCTTATTTACACTCCAAATCATAGTGGTAATTTTGATATCTCTGTTAATTGGATTGGTAATGATAATTATGCAGATTTCACTAATAATACTAGTTTCAGTGTTAGTAAGCTAGCTACTAATTCCACTATAAACATTTCAGGTGATATTAAGCTTGATGAAACTATAACAATTAGTGGTAATGCTTATGATGAAAATAATAACCCATTAACTAATGTTAAAATTTCTGTTACAGTAGATGGTAAAGTTTATAGTTTAAAAACTGATTTTAGTGGTTTTTGGAGTTTAAAATATAAACCAACTCACACAGGAGAAATCAATATTAAAGTAATTTTTCATGGAAATGAAAAATATTTTGGGCTTGTTAACAATTCTAGCTTTAATGTAAAAAACAACAACAATAACAACAATAATAATCATACTAACAACACTAATCATACAAATGATGATAATAGTAATGATACTAGTAATTATTCAAGTAATACTTCTATGAAGAAAACAGGAATTCCAATAATATCTATAATACTTTTATTATTAAGTTTAATAGGGATTAGTACTTGGAGTAAAAAACAAAAATAATATCTTAAACAATTTTTTTATAAGAGAGTGAAAAAAGGATATTTTACTCTCTTATACTATTTTTTATAATATTTTCATATAATTTTTAAGATATTTTTATATATTTTTTATATTTATTTAGATTTTTTTATTAATATTTTTTAAGTATTTTCTATCCTTATATTTTATCCTCAAATATTTTTCAATTATTTTAAATATTATTATTAATAAAAATATCAATGATTATATGAATTAGTTGTAGATACTTAATTTTTATTAAAATAATTTAATGTAGCTGTTTTTATGAATAACCCTCAAAAAGAAAATCAATTAGATAAGGATAATTATACTCATTTTAATGTTGATTATGGATTAACTACTGGAAGTATAGCTACGGCTACTTCACTTGCAGCTATTAAAAAGATTATTAGTTCTAATGAAGAATTTAATATTGTTAAAATTATAACTCCTTTTGAAGAACTTGATGTTGATATTGAAAAATGTGAACTAATAAATGAAAATAAAGCAGAAGCAATTGCAGTCAAATATCCTTATAATGATCCAGATGTTACTGTTAATTTAAAGATAATATCTTCGGTTGAATTAATTGATGAAAAAGATATTGATGAAAAGAACATTGATGCTAATAATTTTGATACTGATGAGAAAATTGAAAATAATGTAATTGTTGAAGGTGGTTTCGGTGTTGGAACTATAACTAAACCAGGTCTTCAAATTCCAGTTGGTGAATCAGCAATAAATCCTGTTCCATTAGATATGATTAAAAAAAATCTAATTGGTATTGTTCCTGATGGAAAAATAGCTAAGGTTATTATTTCTGTTCCAAAAGGTGAAAAAATAGCTAAAAAAACTATGAATCCTAAATTAGGAATTGTTGGAGGGATTTCTATTCTTGGAACTACTGGTATAGCTAGGGCAATGTCAACAAAATCTTATAAAGATTCTCTTCTTTGTCAACTTGATATGGTTATAGCTTTAATAGATGAAGGAAAATATAAAAAAGATGAAATTGTTTTTGTTCCAGGTAATATTGGGGAAAAATTAGCTCTTAGAGATTTAACTCTTGAAGACAATAGAAAAGTTAAGAAAGATCAAATTGTTCAAACGGGGAATTATATTGGTTTTATGCTTGAAGAAGCTAAAAAAAGAGAAATCGATAAAATCACCCTTTTTGGACATATTGGAAAGCTTGTTAAAGTAGCTGGTGGTATATTTAATACTAAACATAGTGTTGCTGATGGAAGAAGAGAAATAATAGCTACTCACGCTGGTTTGTGTGGTGTAGATACAGAAACCATTAAATCAATTTTCGATTCAAAAACTACCGAAGAAATGATTGATATTCTTAAAAATAAGAAGATTGATAAAAAGGTACTAAATAGTATTGGCTTAGCTATCAAAGAGAGATGTTTAGAAAGAGCAGATATGGATGTTAATGTGATTTTAGTTGATATGGAAGGAAATCAGCTAAATTCGAAAATATAAATATAATTTATATACTTAAATTATATAATGTTATATAACTTATTATATCTGTATATGTTTATATATGCTTAAATTATTACTTTTCAAAACCTAGGAAAAAAATTATTATTTATAATAATGAAATTATAGAAATGAAATGTTTGTAGAGGATAAAAATGAAAATAGCTATGGTTGGTCAATTTCCACCTCATATTGGAGGTGTTGGAGTACATATTAATAGTTTATCTAAAGAACTTCTTAAAAATGGAGAAGAAGTATTTGTGATTACATATCCTCATAAAGATATTAAAAATGAAGTTAATAAAGATTATATGGATAATAGTGGGATTAAAGTTATAGGAACTATGGGAATTAATATTCCTGGTCTTAGAAGCTTGTTTTATGTTCTTTTTGGAACTATAAATCTGATTCGGATTGTTCGTAAATACAATATTGATATTATTCATGGACATTATCTTTATCCTGCAGGGTTAATAGCTGTTTTAGGAGGAATATTCACTAAAAAGAAAGTTTATGTAACTTCTCATGGTTCTGATATGTTTTGTTTATATCCTCAGCATAAATTTATGAGGCCTATCATTCGATTTGTTTTAAAAAGAGCAGATGTAGTATTGGCAGTTAGTGAATCATTAAAAGAGGAAATTTTAAAAACAGAAGTTCCTAATATTGATGAAAAAGTCAGGTTAAATTGGAATACTGTTGATATTAATGAGTTTAAAGTAGATAATAATGATTCAAATCATGATTCTAAATATAATTTTAAAAATGAACTTAACATTCCTAAAAATAAGCCTATTATTCTTTTTGTAGGTAATATTATTAAAAGAAAGAATGTAGCTACTATAATAGATGCAAAAAAACAACTGAAATCTGATTGTGTTTTGGTTGTTGTTGGTAATGGTCCCCTTTTAAACAGTTTGAAAGAAAAAGTTAAGGTAGAAAATGTTGAAGATGTTATATTCACTGGTGCTAGAAATGATATAGCTAATGTAATTCAAAGTTCAGATCTTTTAATTCTTCCTTCTTATTCAGAAAGTTTTGGCTTAGTTTTAATTGAAGCTTTAGCTTGTGGAAAACCTGTTATAGGTAGCAATGTTGGTGGAATAAAGGAAATTATAACTGATGATGTTGGCTTACTTGTTGATCCTACTGACTCTAAAGGATTAGCTAATTCAATTGATTTAATTTTGTCTGATAAAGAATTAAGAGAAAAGTTTCAATCTAATGCTCGAAATAGAGCAATGGATTTTTCAGAAGTTGATATTCCTTATTATGAATCTTTTTTAAATGAGAAATAATTTGAGAATTATATATAAAATTAGAATAAATTATTAGAACAAGTATAAATATATTGAGTAATAAATATAAATAAAATAGTATTAATATTAAGCTAGTATTAATACATAAAACTAGTATTAATATATAAAATAATAATTATAAAAAATATTTTATATAACATAACAAATTATTGTCAAATTTATTATTAAATTATAATTAAAATTATTATTAAAATATCATTAAATTTATCATTAAAATTATTATTAAAAAGCTTTTATAGGTTGATTAAATGTCAAAGGAAGAATTCACACATTTAACAGAAAAAGGAGTCCATATGGTTGAAGTCGGTGATAAAAATCATCAAAGACGGAAAGCAATAGCTACTGGGAAAATAAATCTTCAAGAAAAGACAATAGCTATGATTGAAAATGAAGAGATTAAAAAAGGAAATGTTTTAACAACTGCTCAAATA
>JARKQC010000339.1 GCA_029974985.1 Bacteroidota bacterium
ATTGAATATTTTAAAGAATTCTATGGGTAAAGAAGTTGGTTTAAGACACATCTACTCTGGTAAAATACATATAGGAAAATTGGAAGAAATTTCCGCCGACTTAATAACCTTAATCCATAACCAGAAGATAACTGAGCTGAAAATTTCCAACATAGAAATATTGAGTCCCCGGGAACTGGAAGACTACAAGAACGATAACTGTCCCCGGAAGAGTTTCGATGTTTCTGTAGTTTTACCAGAAAGTGCCGATCCAGAAATGGTTGCCCAGGCCATTGGGAGTTTTAATGGTGTGGTGGCTTCCCAGGTAATAGACGTCTACCAGGGCAGTCAGATAACTAAAGGAATGAAGAGCATCACCTTAAGATATGAAGTGATAGATCCACGTGCTCGAAGTAAGGTAGAAGCACTTCTTAAGGGTTTTGGCGGGATAATAAGATGATAATAAACAATTACTTTTTATTCGGTACTATTAAATTAAACTCGTCAGAAGTGAGTTCTGTATAATTGAGAAGTTCATTTTTTATTAAATCTTTTCTAATAGCTATCATTAGTTCTCCTAATGCCTTTTCTGCATCAGAATGTTCCATATATGCTTTTAAAAATTTATTGACTTTTTTTATAACATCATCAGGACTATATAGCCAAATTAAATTAGTTTCATTTAAAAACTCAAGTTGTTTTTCAACATTCCCAAATCCAGAATCAAGTCCAATTAAACTTTCTATTAATTTAGCATAGCTATTTTGTTTCTTTGTATATAAATCCTGTTTTCTTTTATACTCGATTTCTGATATTTTATTTCTTAAATTAATATACCAAATGGCTACTGCAAATAATAGGGCTAGTAAAGTTCCTATAACACCTATTGCAGTTAATATATCAAAATCGACCATTTAATCAACTCCTTAATAATAGTATAGTAATTAAATCTGTTACTTAGTACTAAATAAAGGTTTTGAAATTTATAATCATAAAAATTCGTACTCTATTGTTTTTATTAACGAGGTGTAAAGTTAGGGAGTGTTGGGATTTTATCAGTATTTTTAAATTCATTTTAAATTCATTCATTTATTATTCTTTCAGCAAATAAGGACAAATTATATAAAAAATTATTATTGCTGATATCACTCAACCCTCATAAATTTACAACCACTTATTAACAAAACCTTTATATAGGATGAACAACAAGGTTATAGTAACATAAGTTAACTAAAATACCAATGGTTTACTAATTTATTTTTAGATTTTTTAAAGCATTTTTTCTGCAAAGTAAAGCATATAATCAATTAACAATTAAA
>JARKQC010000364.1 GCA_029974985.1 Bacteroidota bacterium
GCATAAGATTTTTTAGTTGAAGTAGTTGATTTGCGTGAACTGTAACTTGTATCAGCACTAGTATCACTGCTACTTTCTTCACCGGCTGCTGCCTGAACTTCTGCGACGTATTTGTCCCAATTTTCCATGGCTTTAGTAGTGTCTTTACCCACAACACCGTCAACAATTAAACCAGCTTCTTCCTGGAATGTTTTAACCGCTTTTTCAGTGTCAGCACCGAAATTCCCGTCAACATCACCAGAATAATAACCGTAATCAGTTAACCATTGCTGTAGTTCTTTAACCTTATCACCGGTTGAACCGAGTCTCAATGAACCATCAGTAGTGTTATTACCTAAAATTTTAGTTGTTTTCTCACCAAAAGGCTTGTTCTTCTGAAGCACATCCTGAGTCTCTTTAATCTCAGAATTAGTAACCCCAATGGACAAACCACTGGCAGAATTCTCACCAATTGCACCATTATCTTGGTCACCCACAGCACCCGAAATCGGAATCGCTGCAACAACCATACACAACATACATAATACTGCATAGGTAGAGTTTCGCTTCACTCGCTTAATTATACCGCCTCCGTGCCCCATATAATGAGTTTCCAGGGCTATTTTATCTATAACCAATGATGGAAACAACATCACTTATAAAGTTTTCGAAAAAAATCTATAAAAAACGAGTGTTAAGAGCTTATTTTTTAATTTAAAACCCATTTTAGGCTTTTTGATTTTGGCATCTACCCCATGCCTATTTCCTTTAGTTTTTTCACGTAACTAGCTCAATCTATACTTTGTTTAAGGAAAATAAGTATTTCCAATTCTTTTGTTCCTATTACAAATTATCCCGCATATAAGCTAAAACGTCGTTAAATGCTCTTTAAATCATTAAAGACCTTTAAATTTAGTTTATTAATTAAAGATAATTATTATCCAAGTTAATAGGATTTAAACGTTTTTATGGCATTTTTTCAGGAATAAGGTCAAATATTGAATTATTAATAATAATCCTCCCTTTTAATGGATAATATTAATAATAATCATGGGCATTGAAAGAAATTAATGCTCTAAAGTAATTATTTGAGTACTTAACCACACGGAGAAAAATCATGGTTATACTAAATATTGCATGTATAAAAATAATAATAATACGAAAATTAGATTAATTAATAATTTTTTAGTAAATCTGCAGTAAATATAAATAATTAAAAAAAAATGTAGTTCAGTTTTATTGGCTTAACCTGAATCATTATTTAAACTTTCAGATTGTTCGCCCATTTTAATTCGATTAATATTTTCTGATACTTTTAAGAGATAGTCAGTTAGTTCATCTATTTTGAT
>JARKQC010000365.1 GCA_029974985.1 Bacteroidota bacterium
AGAATTGTTACGTCCAACAGAATTATATGTTAAACCAATTGTTGATTTACTTGAAAATAATCTAAATATAAAAGGTTTAGCTCATATAACTGGTGGTGGATTTAATAATCTTAAAAGACTAAATAAAAATGTTGGTTTTGATATAAATAACCTTCCTGAACCTCAAGAAATTTTTAAATTAATATATGATCAGGGAGTATCTTTAGAAGAAATGTATAAAGTATTCAATATGGGCATTGGTTTTGTTGTAATTGTTTCTGAGGAAGATGCAGATAAAGTATTAGATAATTTAAAAAATAATTGTGAATCATATAAAATCGGTGAAGTAACATCAGATTCCAATAAAGTTAAAATTACAACTTTTAAATCTAATGAAATTGAATATTAAAAATTAGTTAAATTGAAATAAATTGGTTTGAAAATATTAATTTAAAATAATTTGGTTTGAAATATATTATTTAAATATATTAGTTTTAAAATATATTGAAAACTTAAATATATTAAGTTATTCATTTTTAGCTATTTTATTAATTATAACTATTTTAAAAATATTATTATTTATAATAAGTATTATTTATTAATTATAATGCTTTTACTAAAATTAGCATTTATTAATTATGATAAGTATTATTGTAAACATATTAAAATAATAAATATATTAATAATAATGATTATTTATGAGAAATATCATTTATAAGAAGGAATATTATTTATAAGATAAGAAATTTAAAATATTTAGGGTGTTTTAATGATATTAACAGCAGAAAAAGAAAAATCACTTTTAATAGCAATATTAACTAAACTAGGCTTGAATAAAGAAGATGCTGAAATTGTAGCTGATGCTACTTTGGATGCTGATTTAAAAGGATTTACTTCTCATGGAATTGGAAGATTCCCTCAATACATTCATGGTATTGAAAATGGTAATATTAAAACTGATGGAGACCTCACAATTGAAAGAGAAACCGATGCTATGGCTCTTGTAAATGGTAATGGTCTTTTTGGACAATTAGTTGCTCATAAATCTATGATGTTGGCAATTGAAAAAGCTAAAAAGATGGGTATAGCAGCTGTAGGAACACATAACTCTAACCATTTTGGAGTTACTGGATATTATTCTGATTTAGCTATAAGAAATGACGTTATAGGTATTGCTACTGCTAATACTGAACCAGCTATTGCCCCTTTAGGAGCAAATAAACCTATGATTGGTACTAACCCAATTGCTATAGGAATCCCTTCTAAAGATACATATATTGCTGTTGATATGGCTACTTCTGCTTCAGCTAGAGGAAAATTATTAGAATCTTTAAGAAAAGGTAAAGAGATACCTGAAGGCGTTGCTTTAGATAGTGAAGGTAATCCTACAACAGACCCT
>JARKQC010000369.1 GCA_029974985.1 Bacteroidota bacterium
AAAAATTTTGTATATACAATTAAAAAATTTATATAAAACTTTTTTTTAAAATAATCAAGCGGCTTCGTTATTAATTTTTACAGCTACAACTTTCGAAACACCTTCTTCTTGCATCGTTACACCATATAAATAATCAGCGGCTTCCATTGTTTTTTTATTATGTGTAACAATTAAGAACTGAGTATCCGAACTAAATTCTTTAATTAAATTAACAAATTTGCTAATATTTGCATCATCAAGCGGAGCATCAACCTCGTCCAGAATACAGAAAGGACTTGGCTTTACAAGATAAATAGCAAATAATAAAGCAATTGCTGTAAGAGTTTTCTCGCCACCAGAAAGCATTTCTATTGAGTGTGGGCGTTTATTAGGTGGTTTAGCAATAATTGTAATGTCTGATTCGAGTAAATCATCGCTTTCGAGCTGAATATCTGATTGACTTTCATCACCAAATAATTTTTTAAATAACATTTTAAAATTAGTTCGGATTGTTTCGAAAGTTTCTCTAAAATTACGTTCAGCTGTAGTATTAATTTCTTCTATTGTAAGAAGTAGCATTTTTTCTGATTCGCTTAAATCATTCATTTGATTTTCATAAAATTCAAGCCTTTCGTTTTGAACTTCGTATTCCTCAAGAGCCATAAAATTAATACTTCCGAGCTGTGATAATTTATCTTTCAGCTCGTATATTGATTTTTTTGCCTCTTTTAAATCAAAATCTGTATTTTCGTCGAATGATAAAGTAGTAATATCTGTTTCGTATTGTTCGGTAGATCGTTCAATAATATTTTGGATATTTGAATTAGTTTCTACCTCTAAAAGTTCGATTTGATACATATTTTCTTTAATTTTATCAAACTCTTTTCGAGAATGATTATATTCAGAATTAATTTGCTCAAATTTACTATTAGTAGTTATTTTATTATTAGTAAGTAAATCTTTTTTTATTTTCGTTTCATCGAGAGATTTTTCGTAAACAAGCATATTTGAAGAATTAGTCTGTAAATTTTCAGTTAATTCTTCTTTTTGATTATCAAGCTCTTGGAATTCAATATTCTTTTTAATGATTAAATTTTCAATTTGCTGAATTTCGTTTGCAGTTCTTAATTTATCATTTTGTAAAGAATTTATTGTGGATTCAATGTTAATCCCCGTAAATTCAGCTAATCTTAATATATCCAGCTTTTCTTGAAGTAATTTTCGTGATTTATTTAATTCGATATTGATAATTTCAATTTCAGAATTTTTAGAAATTAATATTTTTTTAATATTATTGATTTCTTGAATGATATTGGAATTATCGCTATCGAGTTCGTTTAGTTCATCAATAAGTCTGCTCGAATTATCCTCGATAAAATCAATATTTTTATGTAAATTGTCTAAACTTGTCTCAAAAAAATGAGTCTTTTTTCTATTTTCTTGAATTTGATTTTCAATATCTTTTATTTCGTTGTGAGTTTTATTAATATCAATATTTTCTAATTCACTTTCCAAATCTAATTGTTTTTTCGCTAAATTATCAATCTCGGCATTAATAGATTTTATTTCTTTTGTAATAGCAGTAATTTTTTCCTTTTTACCAACCCATTGTCCTTCTTTTTGAGAAAGCGAACCACCATTAATATAGCCATAGGAATTAATGTACAAACCCTGTGGCGTTACACAAGCATAAGCTAAATTTTCGTTAATAAGCTCTTGTGCAATATTATCATCTGAAACAAGAAGAGTTTTTCCAAGAATCCCACGCAATAGGTATCTAATTGACTCATCAACTCTTACGATTTCTGATAGCCAGCCAATAACTCCATTTATATTAGGTAAATTTTGTGGAGCATCAATTTCGGGAATTTGAGACAAAGTAATAAAGCCAGACTTGCCTTTACCTTTCGATTTCAAAGCGTTTATGCCTTCCAAGGCACTTTTAGTATCTACAGTAATAAAGCTATGAGCAATATCACCGAGAGCTGATAAAATCGCAAGTTTATACTCATCATCAATGCCAATAGCTTCGCCTAGAATAGTTTTTTCACCTTCGATATTCCAATTTTGTGGATTTGATAAAAATTTCGAAGCTTCGCTATTATCAGTAAGAGAATTTAAAAAATCTAAAGAAGCTTTTTTCCCGCCGAGAATATTTTTTTGTTCCGAAATAGCAAGTTTTATTTTATCTATTTCAGATTCGAGAATTTTAATATTTTCATTTTGAGATTTTAACTCATTTTCTTTTTCATCTAAATCTATTTCTAATTCGGGTAAGATTTTTTCATTTTTTGATTTATTTTCTTCTAATTCTTCTTCTTGTTTTTGATAATTGAGTTTTTCTTCAGCAAGTTGTTGAAGTTTTCTTTCGATATTAATTTTTTTATCTTTGCTACGATTAATGATATTATTCAGTGATTCGATTTTATTTTTTAAAGTAATAATTTCATTATTTAAAAGAATTGAATTAGATTCAATCGCGAGAGTTTTAGAATTAATATCATCTTTTTGTGAGTTTAATTCATTGATTTTATTTCGAGACTCATCATATTCTAATTGTTTTGCTTCTAATTCTTTTTTAATACTCGATAAATTAGTTTTTCTAATTTGTAGTGATTTTTCAGAATCTTGAATTTCGCTAGTAATTCTTTCTTTTGTTCTATCAAAGGATTTAATTTTTTCTGTATTTACAGCGATAGATTGCTTCAAATTTGCAATATCGTTTAAAATTCTTTTTTCGTTTTCAATAGCGAAATTTAAGTCATCATCAATAATTTGAAGTTCTTCTTTATATTTTTTTAATTCATTTTCAAAATTATTTAATTCAATTTCATATTTTGTAATTTTTTCAGAAATATCTTTTTTATTATTTTCAATATTTAATTTTTTATTATTTAAAGTAGAATATTCACGAACAAATAATTCGATTTCGAGTGATTTTAATTCAGTAAGATATTGATTATATCTTTTTGTTTTTGAGGCTTGTCGCGAAAGTGAATTAACGTTTTTTCTTACTTCTTGCAAAATATCTTGTAATCTTTCCATATCTTGCTTAACTGATTCGAGTTTTTTTAGTGATTCTTTTCTACGAACTTTATATTTTTTTATTCCAGCGGCTTCTTCAAACATAGCGCGTCTATCGTCAACTTTTCCACTTAAAATAGCTTCTACCATCTTAAGTTCGATTACTGAATATGAATCCGAGCCAATACCCGTATCCATAAATAAATCAAGAATATCTTTAAGTCGGCATTTAGTTTTATTAATCAAATACTCGCTATCGCCGTTTCTGAAAAGACGGCGAGTAATTTCTACTTCATTATATTCCGACGGTAATCTACGCGTAGAATTATCAAAAGTAATAGATACTTCTGCCATTCCTAATGGTTTTCTATCACGAGTACCATTAAAAATAACATTTTCCATAATATCAGATCTAAGTGTAGAAGCTTTTTTTTCGCCTAAAACCCAACGAATCGCATCAACGACATTAGTTTTTCCGCAACCATTCGGACCAACGACAGCAGAAAGTCCTTGAGCAAATTTCATCTTCGTTTTATGAGCAAACGACTTAAATCCGACTATTTCAATTTCAGATAGATACATTTATATTAATAAGATTTAAAATTTTCTAATCCCGTAAATTCAAAAATATTAAATTTTAGCAAATAATTATAAAATGCTAAAAAAAATATTTTGTGAAAAAAAATCAATTAAAAGTATTTATATAGTTATGATATTAAAAATCAGAGACTTCGTTTTTTGATACTCGTGCTACCAACATTTCTGCTACAGCGCTTAAAATAGCAAGCAATAAGAAAATTTGCCAAAGTTCCGTACCCGTTCTTGCACGATTTATTCCAAGTTCTATCTCATTACTTGGTGAAATAATTGTAACTGGAATTTTGGGTAAACGCTTTTCTAGAATACTTTTTATTTTATTATTATCGCTTGGGCTTAGTATTGATTCACTTTCATCAACATTTACTGATATTTGCGAAACATATTTATCATTTTCATCAAAAATCGAGTAAATTCCCTGCATTGTAAAATTCTCAAAAGAAATCACTTTTCCTTGTGGCAAATCAATTGCTTGATAAAATGCAGTATTATTATTTGGATCAATAACTTTGAAATTTGATGAAGATTGAAATTTTTTGGGAACGTTAAAAATCAAAGATTTACCAATTTTTGTATCAATACTAATATCTTCCGAAGCAGTTAAATATAAAATTGAGCGATAAATTAGCGTTGGAAATATGCCTGTTAAAGGAAAATTACTCCAATCTGTATCAGCACTAACAGCAATATAAAATAATTTTCCAGCACCCGTTTTTGATTCAGATAAAAATGCACCACCCGGCATAGAAATCAATGCTCTGGCACTCTCACTTGGAAAAGCTCTAATAATTTTTGGTGATTCTATTTGCGATTTATTTACACTTGCCTCAAAAACACCAGAAAAAATTGGATGTTCCGAATCAATATTTATAAATGATGCCGCTTGAAAATTAGCAAAATTCATTTCCTTAAGATTATGAATACCATTATCTTTTAAAAATTTTTGATATTCATTTAATTCAATATCATTATTAGCAAAACTAAGCACAGAGCCACCCGAATGAATATATTGAGTTATACGCTCAAAATCATTATTTGAGATTTTTCCATTTACAAGAACTATCGCATCGAAATTATCAAAATCTTCTGTTGATAATTGATTTGAGTTTATGTATTTTATATTACTTTGATTTTCATCATTTGCTAATGAGCTTAATGCAGTTTTCAAAAATAAATTATCTTGTGATAAAGCAACTAATATACGGGGTTTCGGCGGAATAGTAAAAGCAAAATAACGTATATTATCATAATCTTGTATGTCGCTTTCAAGCTCGATATGAGCTTTGATTTGACCAGAATTACTGGGAGAAGCCGCAATTAAAATTGATTTTATTTCGCTTGAATTAATATCAGTACTTCTTTGAGCAACGGAATTTCCGTTAAAATACATACCAGCAACTACATCTTTAATAGTATTTTTCGAACCATTTCTTAAAAATGCCTCGACTTCGACTAATTTATCCTGCTGAAAAATTTTTGAAATAATTTTGATTGAATCAATGGAAATGTTTTGTAAATCAGCCTTAGAATCTGTTCCTATTGGAATAGCCGCCGCTAAATTTATAGGTGAATTTAAGCTAACTGTATCATTATTAATAATATCAAAAACATTGCTTTGAAAATCAGAGACAATATATATTTCCTTATTTAAATTTTTTGCATCATTTAATAAAGATTCGGCTTTTCGCAAACTTGTATTCAAATTTGCAGTTTGCAGTGAAATTTTAATATTATTAATTTTTGAATTTAAATATTCAAAATTTTTTGAAAAAACGCCTAAATCATTATCATTATTTGTCATTGTAACGATTGCAACTTCGTCGCCGTCGTGCAAAGTGCTTAATATTTTAGAAACTTGCTTTTTTAAATGATTAAATCTATTTCCATATTCATCACTAATATCCATACTAAACGAATTATCGAGTATTATAACAGCAGATGTTTTTGCATAAGATTCAAAATATGGAATAGTTCCGGGTATAGTTGGGCGTGCAAATGCTAAAACAGCAAAAACTATAATCAATGTACGTAAAATAAGTAATAAAATTTGTTTTAGTTTTAATTTTCTAATTTTAGTTTTTTGTAATTCTTTAAGAAATTTTAGTGATGAAAACTCCACTGTACGTAATTTTCTCAAATTAAGTAAATGTAGCAATAATGGAATCGAAGCCGCAAAAAGTCCAAAAAGAAATAAGGGATTTAAAAAATTCATATTAAAAATTAATATTCTGCTATATAAAATAAAATTTAAGACGGTTAAACCGTGTAATAATGTAAAAAATTACAAAGATTAATCAAAAGGATAATTATGAAAAATTTTTCTATCAATTTTTTACTTTTTATAGTTGTTGTGACTATATCTAATGGGCAAACAAAAATTCCAAACTATTTCGAGGATAGAAATAAATCAGATAAACCAAGATTAGTAGGTGAATTTTTAAAAGAGGAAATTATTGTACTTGTTGGCGAGCAATTATATAAATCTCTAGATTTATGGGAGCAGTCGGGTGCTAAGAATATTAAAATTGACGAGCCACCTTTGAATCAAAAATCTAAGGATTTTTTAAAAAATATTTCGATTTTTGATGCGGGAACAGTAATTGAAGGCTTTATTAAAGTTGTATATTATGGAAAAAATGAATCAATAGTGCAAATTTTATTAGTTACAAATTTGCAGAAAGGAGATTATTTTCTTGATAAATTTTCTAATTTGAATGGGCAATACGAACCAATAAATACCACGAACAAGAATATTGTTAGCCAAGGAAATTATTTTTTTGATGATTATATTATTAAAATTACAGAAAAAAATAACGAAACAATTGAATTTAGTATAACAAAAAATCCAACTTATAACCTTCAAAGAAAAAGATAATAAAATAGCTTATTTATCAATATTTATTTATAAATAACAATAAAAATGAGAAAATTTCTGCATATTTGAGAAAAATGTATTATATTGTAACGAAATTTAAAAAGAAAAAAATTGGGCAGATTTATGGCTTTGATATTTCATAATAGTTCTTATAAAAAAAATGAATTTGAAAATTCTTTAAATAACATCATTAAAAGTGCTATCAATAATGATATTCTAAGTAGTTTTTTATTGGTTATACCAACTGGAAAATTAACTAAGTATCTAAAATATAATATAATTGAAGAATATTATAAAAAATATAATAGACCTTGCGGAAATGTGAATATATTTAATTTGGAAAAATTTGCTGAAATAATTTTTGATAATCTATTTCAAAATAATAAATTAAAAAAAATTTCTGCACCCTATCGCCTTGCTCTTATTGAAGAAGCGGCACAAAATTCCGAACTCAAATTTTATAAAAACAATGATAAACCATTTTATTATCATATAATTGAACGATTATCAAATATTATTTATGGTTTGCGAGAAGACGGCATAACTTATGAAAGTATGTTTGATGATATTGAGCAAAATGATAATAATCTAATTTTAAAAAATAAAGATAAATATAGCGATATTGCAAATATTTTTAAATCTTATGAAAATATTGTAAAAAATAAATATATTGACCCACCATTATTATTAAAAGAATTAATAAATTTTGCAACAAATGATTTATTAAATAATTCAGATAACTCATTTTCTTTTGATAAGATTTTAAAAAAATTATTTCCGCAATTAAATCAAATAGCATTCTATGGATTTAGTGAATTTAAAATGCCAGAAGTAGAATTTCTGTCAAAATTTGCTATTAGTAAAATTCCAATTTCCATTCATCTTGATTTTTCCGAAATCAATGGACCTCTTTTCGGAAATTTAGCAGATATGAAATCAATACTTTTAACTGCCGGCTTTAATTCTTATTATACTGATAATGAAATCATTGAAGAAAATAAAGTAAATCAAATAAGCGAATTAAACAACAGCCCTAAATATTTTCTACGAAGATGGCTATTTAATGTGGAAAAGGAAATTCGTTATCCATTTGCTAATACTCTCAATATCTATGAATTTGATAATTTTGATGATGAGGTAAAACAAATATCAAAATTAATTAAACATTTGATAGTAAATAAAAATTATAAAGCATCGGAAATTGCTGTAGTAAGCCGAGATATATCACTATATTCGACAAAATTAAGACAAAGATTTTATATTGATAAAATTCCAGCGAATATTTCTGATAGATTTGAATTACGAGAGTCCCAAGTTATAATTACAATATTAACTATAATAGAAACTATATTAAATGATTTTAGTGTGCCTTCTGTTATAAATACTTTGCAAAGCTCATTTCTAAATTTTACAGTTGATAGTAGAAGAATTGACGTATCAAATTTAATTCAAACAATTAACGAATTAAGATTCCCTAAAAATAATATTAAATTATCAAAAAAATATTGGGAAAATAAAATTTCTAATGCTATTAATTATTTAAAAAAATTAGATGAAGATTTAGAGCAGAGCAATACAGATAGTCTTGATGTAAAAAATCTTAAGAAAAGAATAAAAAATTATGAGCAAGCTCTGAATGACTTTAAGCAATTTAGCGAGCTTATACCACAAAAATCAAAAAAATATTCCCCTAATGAATTTAGAAATTTTATTGTTGATGATATTATAAAAAAATTCTTAATTAAGGAAATTATTAGAAATATTTATTTGAATAATATTAGTGAATTTAATAGAAAAAATAAATTACATAAAGACTTAGAAATCGAGTCGGTAGAAAAATATTCAAGAGCATTGTCTGAATTTATAAAACTTATTGATGAAATGATATTTATTATGAATGATAGAGGTGCTGAAAATCAAGATTTATCTCAATATTATAACAAATTAAAATTAATAGTTTCTGGTTCCAAATACCAAGTTCGCGATAAGCAAAATTATGGTGTTACTGTAACCTCAGTAGAGCAAATTCGGGAAATTCCATATAAAGTTACAATTCTATGTGGATTAAATGATGGCATATTTCCAAAATCATATAAACCAGAATATTTTCTTGGTAAAGAGCTACACGATAGTGAAGACCGACATTTACACTCCGAACAAATTCAATTTTATCAATTTCTTGTTAATGGACTCGATGAATTTGATAAATTTCAAAAACAAATTTATCTTACTTATTCAAAAAGAAAAGATAATTTTGAGATTTCACGCTCAAGTTTTGTTGATTCTGTGCTAAAAGTTACAGATATCGAACCCGTTACGTTTATTAACAATGATGAGATTGAAGAAAAATTCACTTGGTATAATTCAATAAGCAATCAAATAGAATTATCCACATATATTGCTGAAAAATATATTAATTACGATAATTTTAATTTAAGTGAAATTAACTCCAAATTTGATATTGAAAAGACTAATGAGTATTTTAAAAATTTACAATTAAGATATAACAATATCCTAAATAATTTATTAATTAAATTTACCGATAAATTATTGCCAAATAATAATGTTTATTCAGCTACAGATTTCGAAAAATTTGCTAAATGCAGTTATCAGTATTTTGTTAATAAAATACTTAGAATAAAAGAATTTGATAGTATTAGTAATACAATAAATGCACTCGAATTCGGAAATATAATGCATTCAGCATTATATAAATTTTATACAAAATTACAGGAGGAGCAAAACAATCAATTTATCTATTATTCTATTAATTCCGATTATAAAGTTAATGAAATAAGACCCGTCAAACTTGATAAAAATGATTTGAGTAAATATAAATTATTATTATATTCAATTATTGAGAAAGAGTTTGATGATATAAAATACGAACACCCATTTCTAAAATTAGCAAAACGCGAAATAATTGGAAGCGACACAACCAAAGGTTGGGCTGAACAATTTATAGATTCAGATATTGAGAGAAGTAATCAATACGAAGAGTCGTATCCATCTTTATTCGAATTCGAATTTGGTTTGTCTAATAGTATTCCTCCAGTAAAATTAGCAGATAATTTATATTTAAGGGGAAAAGTTGATAGAATTGAGTTTTTAACAGATTTCAAATTAAATGATACTGATGACGAAGCTAAATTATTTTTTAAAGTCGTTGATTATAAATCGTCAATAAGTGGGATAACAAATGATAAAGATATTGATGATGGGATAAATTTTCAAACTGCCTTATATATAATGGCTTTAAAAGAAATATTTAAAGAATATTATGATATTAAGCCTAATCCGAGAGGAGCCTCGTATTATATATTAAAGCCTAAAATTGAAAATGGTAAAAAGAAAGATACTTTTTCAGTATTAATGCCTTATGGAAAAGATTATGTAAAAAAAACGGGTCAGAAAAATAAAATTGAAAATTTTGAAATTCAGCAAGAATATCTTGATAAATCTTTAAATCACGCTCTCAATATAATTAAAAAAATATCAAATGCCGAATTTGAAGCAAAACCATTGAAAGCAAATACCTGTCAATACTGTAGTTTTAGCCCTATTTGTAGAATAAAAGAAAGGCAAGCTATTGATTTTGATAGTAATGAAAATATTGAAGATGAATAAAATAAAATTAGAAAAATAAATTATTTTTAAATAAATTTATTAAAAAACTTTTTTTATTTGAAAAAAATTAATTAGTTTTATATTATGGAAATTAGCGGATTTATAATATCATTTTTACTTGAAAAATTTTAAAAGAAATATCGCATTAATAATTGTAGTTGCATTGATAGCTTCTTGCTCTAATATTACTCAACCGAGTGTAGAAGAAAGAATGCAAATTCAATCAATTACAAAATGGAAAATAGACACTATTACAAATTCAAAAATTAATATTGTCTATGAAAAAGTATTTGATATTTTGGGCAATGTTACAAGTGAAAAAGAATTTTCGGAAAATGGTAAAATGCTGTCAAAATCTGAATTTTCTTATGATAATAATAAAAGTATAGAGTTCAGAGACTCATATAATAATGAAGGATATATCGAAGAAAAAAGTAAAATCGAATACGAATACGATGTAAATAACAGAATTATTAAACAGATTTCATATAATAAAGATGGCGAAATTGTTGATGTTTTCGAATTTAATTATGATAAAAAAGGGGATTTAATTCGTAAAATTAAAATTGTTGGAAATTCAGATATCAATAGCGATATTAATTATAAATATGAATATAGCAATACTGGCGAACTTCTTGAAAGAGTAATTACAACCGATAAAGGTGATTTATCTCGCGATAGCATTTCATATAATCAAAAGGATAAAACTTTTACTGTGTTTAAATTCAATTCACAAGGTAATTTAGATAATTATACAATTTATATTTATAATTATTTAGGAAATCTTGTTTACGAAACAATTTATGATAAAAATCATAATATAATCAATAAATATATATACGAATATACTTATTTTAACAATATATAATTTATTTATATAATAAGTATTTACTTCGCAATTTCATAAAATCATCTAATCCATTTTGAGCAATTTTTAAAATATTTTCGCTTGAAATATTATTAAAAAATGCATTGAATAAATTATTAGTTCCCGTTACTTTCTGAAACATACTTTTGGAATTATCTTTGATATTATTTGAATTGAATAATTCTGGATATACCGATCTAATTGCTAAAAATAATTTAATTCCTTCACTAAATGGCTTAAACTCATAACAATTATTGAAATTTAAAAAAATTCCATTAATTTGTTTCTGTGAATACATTGCAAATTGTGGAGTATATCTTGTTTTGGAAATGCTAATACACGATGAATTATTATAGAATTTATTAACTTTTTCCCAATCAAAATTTGGCGAACCAATTAATTGAAAAGGAGTTGTTGTTCCGATACCAATACTAATTATTCCAAGTTCACCAAAAATACCAATCATTGCCAAACCACGAACAGAATTTATATTTGGAACATTCGGAGAGGTAGGGAACCACATCAATCCCGTGTCTTCCCAAATCATTTTTCGCTCATAACCCTGCATTTTTATAATATTAAGTTCACATTTAAAATTACGATTAATTCCTTCGTTAAGCCACGACTCTTCATTAATCATATAAGCTAATTCGCCAATAGTTAAGCTATGAATATAGGGGATAGGAACGATGCCAACAAAGGATTCCATACCTTTTTCAAGAACTGCTCCATCAATATTTTCGCCACCCAAAGGATTTGGGCGGTCGAGTATATAAATAGCCTTATTATTTTCAGCCGCCGCCTGCATAATTTTGAATAAAGTGCTAATATAAGTATATGAGCGTACACCTATATCTTGAATATCAACTAATATAATATCGCCTTCACTAATAATTTTGCTATTTGGTTTGCGAATTTCACTATATAGAGAATAAACAGGAATACCGAATAAATGTTCATTTGCAACTTTTTCGCCTGCAGACGCACTTGCATAAAATCCGTGTTCAGGAGTAATTATGGAGACTATTTGAATATTTGGACTTTTTATTAAAATTTCGGCACTTAACTCACCATTCTGATTTCTTGCACTCGAATTTGTAAATAGAATAATTTTTTTGCCAGCAATTTCTTTAAAATCAGAAAATTGTAAAACATCAATCCCCGTTTTTACTACGGGATTAATCGAATTTGCAACTTGAAATTCTAAATTAAAAAATAAAATTAGTATAAAAATTTTTAAAAAAATCGCATAAGAGCATTTATAATTCATTATCTTTTATAAGGTTTTTCGAGAAATATTTTAGCTTTTGTATGAGAATTATCATATTCTTTTAGTTTAAGAACCGCGGAATAATATTTTTTTGCCTCATTTCGATTATTTTTTAAATCATAAATATTACCAATAAAAATATTGACATTTACAGTAAAACCGGAGTCTTCGGTATCAATTTTGCTACCCTCGTTTGCTTTTAGAAAATAGCGTAATGCAGAATCATATTCGCCACGTCTCATTAGTGCATAGCCAATATAATACATCGCTTCTCGTGCGGTAAAAGGGTCGTAGCCAATTTCTTTATCCATACATTTGATTAAAATTTCACGCCAAACTTTTTCGTAATTATCTTGTTCACCTTTTCGGACAAGTAAACGTGCATAATATCTATGGAAATAAGGATTTCTTGGATAAGTATCGAGTAATTCTTTTGCAATTGACAAGGCAATGTCTGGGTCTTTTTCAAAAGAATTATAAATTTGTAATAATACTACTCTTGCCTCCAATGCGGCATATCTTGCTTTTCGTGATGCGGCTCTTAATTGATATAAACCGAGTTGTTTATCACCTCTTGGGAAAAAGGTCATTAATGGCTTTACCATAGGAAATTTTTCAGGTATTGCAACAGCAAAATAATTATAAATTCCTGTTCCGAGCATAATATCGTGATTTGCTGGTGCAATTTTTTGGCATTCATTCATAATTTTATAAGCACTTGCGCCATCGGTTGCGGCTTTAACCCAACTTTCTCGTTGTGCATAATGCCTTGCTCTATAGCCCATAGCGCCCGCTTTGAAAAATAAAGCTCCTAAATCCTTATCATTTGTATCAAGAATATTATTACAAATATCAATTACTTTTTCAATCCTTTGTTCAAAAGGAGCATCGAATTTAGTTGTTTCACGATGTAAAGTAATCTTCCACCAATAAATCATAGCTTCGAGGAAATATCCAGCGGGGTTATCTGGATACATTTGTTGTACTTTTTTAAAACAAGTTTCAGCTTTATCAAATTCAACATTATATATAAAAAATGTTCCTTGTCTAACAAGACTATCTGCATCATTTTTTAGAATTACCCATTGAGCAAATAAACTACTATTATTTATATATAATATAATTACTATAAAGAATATAAATTTATATTTCATAATTGAGTTTAATATCATAGTATTCAAAATTATAAAAAAATATACTTATCCAAAAGAAAATATACAACAATAATAATTATTAATAGAACTATTGATTTAAGCATTTTCTTTAAAACTGAATAAATAATAGCACCTAATAAAACAGCCAGCAATATTTTAAATACTACCGGCAATTCTCTAATAATTAGAAACAAGCTATCCATTATTTAAGTACAAACGAAAGTGGGATAATGCCTTCCATAACAATATCTTCTTTCAATACATTAAATCTCCATTGTCTTAATGCGGTCAAAGCCGCAGTCTCCAATCTTGGATCGGCTTTTTGTAAAGGTATAATGCGTCCTACAGTACCATCTGGCATAACAGTAAATCTAAATTTAAGTTCGGCATTTGTATTAACTCCCGAAGGAAAAACGGGCAATGGTTTATGCAGAACGATACGATTCCCGCCGCCGCCCCATTCAATATCGCCGAAACCGTAGCCTTTGCCTTTTCCAGTGCCGCGACTTCCTAAACCAGGTCCATCACTTACGCCATCGCTTGTTCCAATATCTTTTGTACCAAAACCTTTTTCAGAGCCACTAACTTTATTAGTCGAAGATAATTCTTTAACAGGTATTGGGTTAGATATTTGGTTGTCATCTTGATAAGTAGCATTTTTAACTTGTTTAGTAAGTGCTGGCGATGCGGCATCTTGCAAAATAGATTCTGCTTGTTGCCCTTTTCGTGATGCGCCTTCTTTTGTTAAATTGCCTTTGCTCATACCCGTACCGTCTCCATCGCCAAAATTGAGCAATACAATGGGTACAGATTTTATTTCAATATTTCTAACATAGGGTTTTTGAATATGAAACCAAGAAATAAATATTAAAATAAATGAAACAATTAAAATAGAAATACCAAATCCACGTGCTGTATTAGTATCCCAAGGCAGTTTGATTTGCAGGGAAGTTTCCTCTTCAAATTTTGGTTTTCTATACATCATCTACCTCGATAAAATTATTTTACTCTATCAATCCAGGTTTGAGAAAATCCAAGTCGAAGTGCGGCTTGACGTGCTTCTTCGCGTGTTTGGAAATTGCCAAATCTTACTCTATACCAAATTTTATCTCTCATTTTTTGTTCACTTATAAATGCGTCATTAATATTACGTGCAGTAAGTTTATTTAACCATAGTTGTGCATCTTCTTTCGATTGAGACGAATAAATCTGTACTATGTAAACCCCCGGAATATCGTTATGTTTATCATTAAAATTAGTTGTTTTCTCATTTTTAGGTCTAAAAGTTTCAGCCATTGCTTTATTCTTTAATTCAGAAGGCTTTACGGGTTTAGCAGTTGCTAAATCAACATTTTTTAATTTTTCTGGTAATTTTTTACTTTCAAAATGTTCTTTATTTTCTTTATTTACTTTGTTTTGTTTTTTACCAGATACTTTTTCATCAATTTCTTTTAATTTATTTGCTAAATCTTTGTTAGATTTATTCACATCAAGTGGCATATCTGGTTTTTCGATTTTGTTATCTGATTTTTGAGAAATATTATTAATTTCATTTTTTGAAATATCCTTTTCAACTGTTTTTTCTTTTCCAGTATTATCCATTTTTGAAGCGATTAAAGTATCTACGATTTTTTCAGCTTCTTTATTTGTATCAATTTCTTTTAATTCTTTATTTTTTTCAGCTTTATCTTTTTTATTTAATTTTAGAGTATCGCTTGTAATTTTATTTTTATTAGATATTTTATCATTTCCTGCTTGATTAAAGAAAAAATACGCTCCCGCTCCAATAAATAATAATAGAATTGCGGCAACGCTTAGCCATTTTAATATTGGTATTCTTTTCTTTTTTTCTTCTTCATTAATGATTTCATCAATATTGTTATTATTATTTAAAACATCAATTTTAGCTTTGGAGATATTTTTGTCATCATCAGATATTTGTCTATCTGCAATAGTTGCAGTACTCGGCTTATCAATATTTAAATCCGAAATTACAAAGCTTGTATCTGCATTTTCATCACCAATTGGTTCGAATAATTTGTAATCAATATCATCAAAATTATTTTCAATATTATCTTTATTTTTTGATTTTCTTTTCGATACAGATTGTAAACCTTGAACGAAAGCAGATAAATCGGGATCTATTAAAGTATCATCTTCAGAGATATTTTCAGTGGCAACATCTTCCTTAATATCGGGCGCTTTGATGAATTTTTCTAAATCACCTTTATAATTTTCCCTTTTTAAAGAAAAAGTATCATCATCTGGTTCGCCCGGATTAAAGCCACCCTTAATTTCTTCATCTTTTAATATGTCATCTTCTAATTCGCTCATCGTTTAAAACTGCCACATAATCCCAAAACTTATAAAAACATCTCTTTCTAAATAATTATCCCAAATGTAAATAGAATTATTTAATAAATTATCAAATTTTAAAAATGCCCTTAGCCCATCATAAAGTTTATAATTTCCTTCAGCTTTTAAGTTAATATACGAATTAAGTTCAAATGTGTTTTGAACGTCAGTATATCTACTACCGATATATTCAACCTCAAAATCTGTACCAAAAGCCTCAGTCCAAGTTTTCTTTAAAGTTAGTGAAAGTTGAGCATTTGGTATATATGGAACGCTTTTCCCTGTAAAATCACTCAAAGAACTTTCTGAAAAAGTTAAATTAGCGATAATTTTATCTAACGGAGTTAAATACCAATATGCTTCGAAAATTGATTGAATTAGCGAAATACTTTCATAATCAATACCAAAACTACCAACAAAATATCTAACATCATTTTCAAAAATTGGAAAACGCTCAGTTTTACGAATCTTTATACCAGCCGATACACCCATAATTTCATTTGGGTGAAAAATAAAATTTCCGCCTAAATTCATAATATCATAAGCATAATCAAATTTTGACATATTAGAAATATATGGATTATAGATTGCTAATTCTCTAAATTTTTTATTTTCAAGACCTGAGCGGACATCTGCTCTAATAGTAAATAGTTTATTTAATCTATATTCTAATATTCCAGAAATAAGAAGTCCACCTCTGTCAATTCCATCTGAATTAGTAGCCCATTGAAGTCCAGCATTGCCAGATAGAGATAAATCACCATTAACAAAAGCTAAAGAGCCGTCAGCTTGTATAAAATTTGTTGCCTCGCCTCGCAAGGAATGTAAATCGAGTAAAACATTTCCCGAAATAATAAAATTGTTCCAATTATTATTTACGGTTAAATATCCATAAATATTATTATCTGCATTTTTAAAATTATCAGTAATTATCTGAAATCCATTAAAACCAGCTCCAGTTTCAAAAGTAAATCCATTATAATATCCGTCAACATCAACTTTTGCAAGAAAATTATTTACATTTCTTTTATAAGCTATATTTGATGAATATAGACTATAATCATTATTTTTAAATTCAATTTGAGAACGCGTTCTACTACCACCGAAAATAAAAAATTTCTGTGGAGCAATAAAATCAGAAGTTAATTTAAGATTTAATTTAGAATAATCAGAATTTTTAATATGACCATCGCTAAATTCAAAACCAGCTTGAGCGTATAAATCGTAAGAATCTAATATAGTTCCGTAGCCAGCATCAATTTGCCCCGTGGTAAATCTACCAAATTGTGCTTGAACAAAAGCATCTTTACGAGATTTTTCATAAGTATTGATAATCAATGGTTCGATTGGTAAAGACTGTGAATTTTGTTTTTCAAGCGAATTTAATGAATCTAATTCCACCGAAGATAGTGGCTTTGGTTTTTCGGGGTTTTGTTTAATTCCAGAATTTACATTCAGCTGTAAGTTGCCTTGAATTATAAAATTAGGCAATTCCAAAGGTTCAGGTGAACTTTGTTCTTTTTTTGATTCTTGGGCAAAAGAAATATTTATAAGCCCAGAAACTAATAATATTATAATAGATATTTTTTTCATAGCAATTATTTCGATTTAATTCTTTTAAGTCGTGATTTAGCTGTATTACCAAAATCGTCGTCTGGTCTTAGTGCTTCGAGTGCCTTGTATATTTCTTTGGCATTATCAATTTGGCCAACATTCTCATAAGATTCACCCAAACCGAGTAAAGCAAGAGAAAACCAATCCTCGAAACCCTCGTATTTTTCTTTAACAATGATAAAAGATTCTATAGCTTTATCATAATTTTTATCTCTCATCCAAAGTTCACCAATACGATATTGGCATTCAGATGAAATATTAGGGTTATCTTCAATTGCTGAAATATAAGCAAAATTAACACGTGCCGAATCGTTTCGTCCATTTGCACGATAGTGCATAGCAATTCTATATCTACTTTGGTCGCCCCAATCAGTATTAGGATATTTTGATGTTACATTATGAAAAATTTCTAAAGCACTTATTGTATCACCTAATTTATATTTTAAAACTCCACGTTCGAAACCAGCTTGAGCGGCATTCGAGTTTTCGGGATATTTTTCTTGTAATGATTTTAGCAAAGCATCGGCTTTTGAAATATTTGCAATTTCAATTTGTAATAAACCATTATCGAGCATTGCCATTGGTGCATAATCACTTTTTGGATATTCATTTACTAATTTTTCGAATATTTTTTGAGCATCATCGGTTTCGTTTAAACTTTCGTAACTTTTTGCCATCCAATATAAAACTTCGGGAATACTTTCATCATTTGGATTTTTCTTGATAAATTTTTCATATTCCGATATAGCATCTTTATATTTACGTCCCTGATAGAACATTTCGCCAATTTTTTTCTGAAAAACGGGTGCAAAAGGTGATTCTGGATTTGTTGCAACATATTGATTTGCAATATCAATAGCCTCTGATTCTCGACCTAATGCGATAAGACAGAACTGAATACTTTTTATAGATTCTGGCGCCATTTCGCTTCCGGGATACGACTCAATTACGATTTTATAACTATTAATAGCTTGCTCATATTTGCCAAGATTATAATAAGCGTCTCCAATAGCGTAATATGCTCGTGGAGTAAGCGAACTTTGGGGATAAGCATTTATTAAAAATTCAAAATTATCAATTGATTCAGCATATTTTCTTTGTTGAAATCTAATCCAACCAATTAGATATAAAGCATTTGGAGAATACGGTGATTTATTATATATACGAACAAAATCTAATAAAGAACTAATGGCTTGCTCATAATTACTATTGCGGTATAGAGCATGAGCTAACTGGTATGAAGCGTATTGCCCTTCTTCTGTTCCCTTTGATAATTCAGCGGCACGTTTGTAAGAACTAACTGCGTTTGCGAATCGTTTTTCCATATAATAGCCATCAGCTTGGCGAGTTAGTACTTCGACTGCATATTTAGATTTAGGGAATTCCTTTATCATTTGGTCGAAAATCTTTGATGAATTATTGAAATCTTTTACTCGGAAATAAGACCAACCAAGCCCATAAAGTATTTCTTCTCTGCGTGAAGAATTTGGGTATAAATCTAATAATTTTTGATATGTATCACTTGCATTTTTTAATAATTCAATTTTATAAAATGATTCTGCTAACCAAAAAAGTGCTTCTTCGTTTCTTGCATCGCCTTTATTATTTGCAATAAAATTTTGTAATAATCCTATTGCTTCGCTTGCTCGATGGCTTTGAACAAGTGCGATACCTTCTTTTAATGTTGCTTCGGAAATATACCATTTTTTATTTGGCATAATAATTTCATTGCTTGCACTTGCAAGTTTTGACGCCTTATTGTATTGTAATGTTGCTTTATCCCATAATTTTAATTCGAGATATGTAGCACCAAGCAAAAGGTGAGTTCTTACAGCTGTTCGCCCATCTTGGGCTTCACGCTCGGCACGTTCAAGATTTTTGACTGCTCTATCATAATCGCCGTCTTCGTAATTTATCTGCCCTAATTCAAGAAGAACTAATCCTTGATATGGATAGTCAGCTTTTAGTGTAAGTGCTGCAAGCTCTTTACGAGCAGTTTCAGTATCGCCTTTTCGTTTTAGAGTTACTACTCTATATAATTGAGCAATAGACCGCTCTTGAAGACTACTATCGCTTGAATTTGTAATAATTGTATCATACTCGTTTAAAGCTTTATCAAAATCATTCAAATTTAATAAAGCCCAGCCATAACCGAGCCGAGCATAATAAATCCAAGGTGAGTTTGGAAACTCATTTATAAACTTAACGAATACTTTTACGGCTTCTTTATAATTTCCACCAATATTATAAGCGTCGCCTTTTAAAAAAAGAATTTTTTCAAGAGCGTTATCTTTAAAAATTTGAGCTTCATATAATTTTGCAATCGAATCATTTGCTTCGATATGAGTTGCTATCGTTTCGGCACGTTCAAGAGCAATCAACGCTGATGATGGTTGCCTTAACATTAAATTACAATTTGCTTCCCTAATAATTGATATTAATGCTACATTACTTTTAGAATAATTCTTTGAAATAAGCCGATAATAGTACAAAGCAGAATCATAATTTCTATTAATTTCTTGGATTCTTGCTATATAATAATAAGAGTCATCAGAAAAATCGCTTGTTGGATATTTCGATGCCATATTTAAAAAAACAGGTAATGCGTCTTGGTAACGCCCTTGATATGAAAGAGACATAGCACGCCAAAATTCTGCTTTCTGAGCAATAATTAGATAAGCAGAATCCTCACGAATTTTAAAATCTTTCATAGCATAAGATTCTGTTTCTTCAAATAAAAATTCAGCTTGTTTGAATTTTCCTAATTCAAAAGTCATAAATCCACGCTGTAAAGAAGCCAACGGTATAAAAGGTGAGTTTGTTCTAGTGCTAATAAAGTCTGCTAACATACCATCGGCAATATTGTAATTACCAGCATTCAAATCAATATTAGCTTGCAATAAAATAGATTTGTCGAAAGACAAACCATATTGAAATTTCTGAATTTCCTCAATAAGTTTATTCTCTGATAAATGTACAAGTTCTTTATCAAAGAAATCTTGACTTTCGGAAACGATTTTTGTGCCATAATTAATAGGCGGCTCAACAATCTGAGATAAAACAGAATAAACTGTTAATAAATATAATAGAAATAGTATTCTGAATAATTTCATAAAAAATCAGTATATAACTTAAAAATAAATATTTAAGTATCAATACACAATGCCCCATTTTTTTAGGAATTTTTGATATGATACTCTATGCCGCATAGTAAAAATACAAAATTATAGATTAACTACATAATATTTTATTAATTATTTTTTTTATTTTCAATTTTTTTTAGAAATTATGTATTTATAGTACAATAATTTATTACTTTTGAATTAAAAAAAAATAATGTGTAACTTTTCATTAATTTACTTTGTCTTATGACAAAAGATTAATGCACAGAAATAAAATTTTATAAAGATATGTTTTTTAAGAAAAAAATATTGCAAGATGAAACACTCGAAAATGAGGCGATAATCGCTTTACAAAAAGGTAGTGCAGAGGCATTTCATATTCTTTATCAAAATTATGCACAAAAAATCTATCGTTTTTGTATTAGAATGCTCGGCAATACAGAGCTTGCAGAAGACGCTTTTCAAGAGATATTTTTAAAAGTATATGAAAAACGAAGCACTTTTCTTGGCGATAATTTTTCCTCTTGGCTTTTTGCAATAGCAAGAAATACTTGTATTAATACAATACGACAAAAAAGAGATATTTCAGAATTTGATGAAACTCTTTATGATAACGATTCTAATGGAAATATTTCTGATATTGAACTAAAAGACCAAATAGAAAAAGCAATATTAGATTTGCCTTCATCATTAAGAGAAGCATTAATATTGAGAGAATACGATGATTTATCGTATCAAGAAATTGCTAAAACTTTAAATATAGATTTATCATTAGTAAAAGTTAGAATTCACCGTGCAAGATTAATCTTAAGAAAAGTATTAAAACCACTGGTTAAGGAAATTTATGAATCTTGATTATCTCATATCAAAGTACATTGATGGAGAGCTTACTCAATCCGAAGATGCATTATTAAGAAAATTGTTGAAAGAAGACAAATTTTCAAAACATCAATTTGATATGTCGGTAGAATTACATCTTGATTTAATTGAAGATAGAGACTCGATAACAGTGCCAACTGATTTATATGTTCGCACTCAAGAAGCAGTGCTTATGAAAATTCTTGCTTCTGCTCCCGAAATTATGCCAATTACAAAATTAAAAAAACAAAGATTTTCTACTCAATTATATTCATTAGTTGCTATGATTGCTTTTTTTATTATTGTAACAGTTTTTACAATAAGTGATAATAATCTTAAGAGAATTATCGAATTTTCTAATACGAATAATTCGCAATTAAGTTCAATTAAACAAGATGATGTTAATTCTAATTTTTCAAATCAATCAATTAAAAAACAAACAAAAGTAAACAAAGGAAAATCAAATAAGTTAGCTGAATTTTCAAATATTTCTTTTAATGACAATTCAAATATTATCGAAGACAATAATTTGAGGTTGCATAATCAAGAAATTGCTGAAACTAATATTTTTAATGATATTAATAATAATGAATTTGATGAAATTAATAATATTAAGGATAATATTAGTATTAATAATAATTCAAAAAATTATAATTTATTAGAACAGTTTGATAATAAATTACAAAATCATAGTTTTGAAAATAATGTTTTAACAAATAATCCTTTGCAAAATTCATTAATAATTTCAAGTGAATTAACTTCGATACAGCTAACAACATTTGTATCACAAGATTTTGCAAGAATGGGCATTGCTACGAGCTCAAATAATCCAATAATATCAATGTCTCAAAGTTTAGGTTATAATATTAATGATAAAAGCTCTTTTGGTATTGAGTTTGGAATTATCGAATTACAATATGATTATACAAAAGAAATTCCCGTAAATAACTCTATATCAACGCAAAATAGTTTCGGAGTAAATTCACCTTTAGAAGGCGCCCAAGAGCCAAAAATATATATTCCCGTAAAACTAAATCATCAACAACAAACAATCTGGGGAATGGCTTTTTTGGATACAAAATTATTTACTTATGAGAATTTCTCTTTAAATGGACGTTTAGGATTAGGTGCAACTGATGACGGTCCTATCGGATTGAGTAGAATATTAGCAAAATATAGATTATTTGACTATTTTATTCTTACAATAGGCGCAGAAGGGAAAATATTTATGCTTAAAACCCCATTACTTGAAAGCACAAAATCAACAATTTCGAGTTATGGATTTGTTTATGGAGTGCAATTTAATTTGTAAGAGTAATAAAAAATAACAATTATTTAAAAAAATCTTATTATATTTGACTTCATAAATTTTTAAAATTATTTTAGAACTAAAATTTGAAAACTAAAAGGCTTGTATTATATAGATAATTGTTACATTTGTAAAATGTTTTTTATACAAAAAACATAAAGATATTTTTTTAAATATTTATTGAAAAATATAATAACAATTTATTTATATATTTAATACGATAAGCTTTTCAAATAGTTTCAAAAGAAAAATTGAAATTTAAAATATAATTATTGGTATAATTCATTACAAGGAGTTACCGTATGCGTAAGTTTTTACTACTTTTAATAATCGGAGTTATTGCGGCTTCGTCTGTTGGGCTTGCTCAAGTGTATGGAACACTAAAAGGTAAGGTTACAGATACTGAAGGCAAAGGACTCAGAGGTGCCTCAGTATTTATTGAAGGTACACAAAAAGGTGCAGCCGTACGTGAAAACGACGGAAGCTATGTTATCACCGGTATTGTTGCCGGCGAATATACCGTTAGATATACATTTACCGGTAGAACAACGGAACGTAGGACATTAAGAATTTCAGCAAGTCAAACAACAACAATGGATGTTGTGCTGAAAGATGCCTCAGTGAAAACAGAAGAACTCATCGTTACAGCTGAAAAAGTTGTTCAGCATGATAAACAGGGTTCGATGGACAAAAAAACAAATACAGAAATTATTAATACTGCTCGCGAAGGTATCGGCGGAGTGATAAGTTTATCCGCTGGTGTATTAGCTTCTGGTTCGGGTTTCTCCATTCGTGGTGGACGTGATTCTGAAACTGACGTTCGCGTAGATGGTATGTCAATAGGTAACGCATTTACAGGCGGCTTCGGTGTATCTGGTGCGACCTATTATCCGATGGTCTCATCTTATGCAACCGAAGAAGTGCAAGTGCTAAAAGGTGGATTCTCCGCAGAATACGGTGATGTAACTTCTGGTGTTGTAAACTCAATTGTTCAAACTGGGCGTGATAACCGTTATGATGGTTGGGTTCGTTGGAGAACAGACCTTCCCGCATTATATGGAAGTCAAGCAACTGGAACACGTATAATACGCGAAGGAACAAGATTTAAAGCGATAGAAGAAGGTGAAGGTGCAAAATTACAAGGTTCGAATGAACATACATTTGAATTTGGTACAGGCGGACCACTTCCATTTTTACCTAAAGGAAATACTTTCTATTTAACTGGACGATATTTCCATGAGTCAAATCGTGATGCAGGTTATGAGATTTTTGACCCTTGGGGAAATAATATTGGACAAAGACCTGATAACGGCTCTTGGGTACGCAATATTACAGCAAGATTAAAATTTGCATTAACCGAAGGATTATCATTGACATTAGGTGGTTCTTACGGATTATCAAGTTTTGAATTTTCAAGCTGGGGTTGGCTGTATGCAAATCGCGAAGGTTGGGTTTATGAAAAAAATACTAATGGCGATTTTATACTTCAAACAAATCCAGATGGAACTCCAAAAACAAATGGAATTCCAGAAAGAGTATTCAAACAAAATGTATTAGATAATTTCGTAATAAATTATTTTGCATTGATTACACATCAATTAAGTTCTACAAGTTTTTATGAAATAAGAATATCAAATTCAACAAATAATGACTTCTCTGGTAGAAGAATTGGTTGGGAAGATCCCGGATTTTTCTCTGGATTTAATATAAATATGCCGACTGATGATTATAAAATATTAAATAATAAATTAGTACCGGGCAAAGATAAAATCGTTGACCAATATACAATGATTACAGAAACAGCAAATACGTCTGATGGTTATTTAAGACTCAATCTTCCACAAAGAAATCCACTTACTGGATATTACGAAGGTGGTTCTAATTCATCCGGATCGAATAACCCTTGGGGTATTGCAAATTTATTTGCTACTTCTGGCTCGGGAGGATTTAATTATCGTGATGGTAATAACTGGACAATAGACGGCTCATTTAATCAATATCTTAAAACTGGTGAAATTGAACATAGTTTAAAAGCTGGTTTCCAAGCATCAATTTATGAAATGTACAAACACTCTAATGGTAACCCTTATGATGGTAACCCATTCTTTGATGTTTATGATGATGGTAGATTTGGAGGTAACTTATATGCAGATAACGAAGCAATAAAAGAAAAGACAAATAAACCATATAAACCATTAAAAATTGCCGCTTATGTTCAAGACCAATTACAATTCAAAGGTATTATTTTTAGTCCTGGTATTAGATTTGATGTTTTCGAGCCAAATTCACAATATAGAACAGAAAAAATTCCTTTCGTACAAATAAGGTCTGATACGGGATTTAGCGATGCAACTGCAAAAGTGCAAATAAGCCCAAGAGTAAACGTTGCTTATCCTATAACAGAAACATCAAATATTAGATTATCTTATGGAATGTATTTCCAAATGCCTATGCTTCAATATCTATATGATAACTTTGCAGTAGATATTTTACGTGGAAGTTCAATTCTTGGCGATCCAAATATGGAAGCACAAAGAACAAATCAATACGAAATTGAATATAATCTTGGTTTAACCGAAGATTTAGTATTTTCTGCAACTGCTTATTATAAAGATATTTATAACCAATTAGGAATGTTGTATGTACCTACTGTTCCGGATCCATATTGGCAATATACAGTATCAGAATATGGTTCATCACGCGGTATCGAGCTTAATTTTAGAAAACAAGCATTACCAACAGAAAATTTTGCTTTTGATTTGAATTATAATCTTGGCTACTTAACTGGTACATCATCTGGACCCGCTTCTAACTATGGTATTACAATAGATCCATTTACTAACAAACCTGCATTTCCATTATCTGAGTATTTTATGCCCGGTGATGTGAGACACTATATTAAAGGTAACTTTAGATTCTATTGGTTACAAGACCAAGGTCCTTCGATTGGGGGCATTAAGTTCCTTGAAAATGCTGATATTATTTTAACATCATTTTTCCGTTCTGGAAGACCATATACACGTACTGATAGAAATGGAAGAGCAATTTCAGAAATCAATTCAGACCGTTTACCATCAGTTTGGGCTCTTGACGCTAGAGTTCAAAAAACTATTTTATTAAAAGATATTTTTGGTGAAAGTGCTGGCAATACAACAATTCAATTTTTTGTAGATATTACTAATTTACTTAACCGTACTGCAGTTCTTGGATTATATTCAACAACTGGCGATCCAATTGATGATGGTAGAACATTCGACCGCCAAGTCGGTGACTTTAGTAGTATTACTTATTACAAAGAAGCAACTTTCGAAAATCCTACTACATTTGCATCTGCACAGTATGACCTCTATGGCGATAGAGTATATAATGAAAATGCTGACTTTGATAAAAATGGTATTGTTACACAAGCTGAAACATTCGAAAGTTATTTTAAATATATTGATAAAATTATTGCTTTCAGAGGAAATTTCCAAGCACCAAGAACAATATATTTTGGTATGATGTTTAGATTCTGATAAAAAAAAATTTTTAAGAAATAGAAAGAATTGAGGATTTTTATTATGATAAAATTTATCAAAAAGGTTAAGTATCCACTTCTATTAGTAATTATTACTCTATTAATTAGTGGAGTAAGTTCTTTAAAAGCTGAAACTATTAATGCTAAAAAAGATGTTAATACTAAAGGTGATATTAACCAAAATATTATGCAGGCGCGTACATATAGCGGCGTGTTTGACCTTCAGAAAAATACAGTTAGTAATATTGATTTCTATACTACCAACTTTGGAATTTTTGGCTACGATATAGCTCGTTTACGTGGTGGTGGTTTCTGGCCACGCGGCTCGCAAAATCAATATATATTTTCTGCTGGTTTCTGGTTTGGAGCAAGAAAATATCGTGCAGGTGCTAATGACACAGTTAGCTATGTTACGATTACTTATAATCCTAACTCTGGTAAAGGTTGGTTTGTACCCGGTCGTATAAATTACGGAGGTCCGGGAAGTAAAGAGCAACCAGATGAGGATAAAATAAATAATGATGAAAAATTAAAATATAGAACATATTTTTCTACTGATTTTAATCCCGGTACTGGCGAGCCAATTCAATCAGAACACGGTACAAATTGGCCAATATGGGATGCTTCTGATAGAGTAGAAGATACATTAAAGGCTAATCGTTATTTTGGAAAATTTATTCCACAAGTTGAGTTACGTAATACTAATACCTTTAAAAAAGGTCCAGCTTTTATTTCTGGTGAAGATATTTTCTCTACATATAAAGATACTGATCTTAGCTTTTACGAGGGTGGTGTAGCATCACGCCGCGAACGTGGTTATCCACTCCGCCTACAAGTTGACCAAATGATTTATTCATGGGGTTTTGGTGATTATCGTGATTTCGTTTTTATTAAATATGAAATTACAAATTATTCTCCAGATACTTTATGGCAATGCTGGTTAGCACCAGTTTTAGACGTTGATATAGCAAGAGCAATCTCATCGAGCTATGGCGCTGGTAATGACCGTGCAAAATTCTATGATTGCGATACTACATTAAATATGGCTGTGCAATGGACAAATACTGATCGTGGTGAATTTGGTTATGGCTTCGGCTATCTTGGTTTTGACTTCCTTGAATCACCAGCTATTCAAAAATATTATGATACTACATATAATGAAGTCAAGGACAATAGCGGAAATTTAATTCGTATTGATACAATACTAACTGAAACACCTTATGACCCTATTAAGCATGCTGGTATGGAATTACCAAGATTCGTTCGTAAAGATAGTTTGTTCTATGCGAGCACATCACAATTAGGACTCACCACATTCCGAAATTGGAATATTGAGGTTGACCCTCAAGAAGACGAAGAAAGATATCAAGCAATTTCTTCAAGATTAAGAGATGGTGATACTGGTCCTGGTGATAAACGATTAATGATGTCCACAGGTGATTTTAATATGCGACCTGGTGATACTGCTCGAGTTGTGATTGGTATTATTTTAGCGGGTACTGCTAAAGGTGGTGAGGCTGATGGTTCTTGCGATGATATGGCTGAACTCGAAAGAAAAGATAAATTTGCTCAAGCAGTTTATGATAATAATTTCCGTGCCCCTACGCCACCAGATAGAGCAATTATTAAGAAAGTAATTCCATTAAACAATGGAGTTACAATTCAATGGGATAACAGTTCTGAAATATCAGTAGATGTTGACGAACGCGGACTTGATTTTATGGGCTATTCAATTTATCGTGCAAGAAGAGCCAACCTTGATGGTTATTCACCAAATATTGAACAAGGTAGTAATGAGTATCCATTAGGACGCGGTCCATTAGGTTGGAGACAAATTGCTGGCTATCAATTAAGAACACCTTTTATCAAATCAGAAAAAAGAAGCGGTTTAGATGATGATAATGAAAAAATGCCTTTTATTGATGAATTTGAAATTTTAGGACCATACATTGATGATGCTGGTAATATTATTGATAGTATGTCTGTAAGAGTTATGAGACGTGGTGTTGGTATAGGAGGTTTCTCTAATACACCGGGCGGTATAGCTTTTGTTGATACTTCTGCATATTCAGCACCTTGGGGTCAAGATTGGTGGAGAATGTTAAAAGAAGACCCAAGAATTGAAATTAGTAATGATGGTACTATTTTAGTTGACTATAATGGTAATAAAGGAAGTTTAGTATATTCTACATCACCATCGAGAAAACATTATATTTTTGATAGTGTTCTTGTGGGAGTTGCTAAACTAAATCGTGGCCTTGTTAAATTTAATCCTCTATTTTTTGAAAGAAAAACATTAAATCGCTCGAAGAGTTATTTAGATACTATGACTAAATATTTCCCAGATTGGATTGTTGGTCAGAGAAAAAAAGTATGGGATGAAAAAGCAAAAGATAGTCTTTGGGTAAGATTTACAACAGATTCAATTTACATAAAAGGCTCTGAAAAACGTGGTGATATAAATGGTAATCCAACATCATTAGTCGAAGCTTGGGTTCCACGTCCTTTATCAAATATTATGAATGATTCTCTTCATCTTGTAGAAGTTAAGGACTCATTATACGCGTTTATTAAATCAAGCCAAGTAAAAATGGATTATCCAGACTACGAAACAAGAAAACATACAAGAGAAAATGTAATCGCTCCATATATGGCTTGGGCTACAAATAATAGAACACTAACAGACATTGGTGATGACAATCGAGATGGTTGGGTAAATAAAGACCCCGATCCAACAATTACAGAAAAATTAATAAATAATATTGAATATTATTATAAAATTATTTCTTTTGATGAAGGTGATTATACTCAGCCAACGGAAAGAAAAGTAAATATGGCTTCGCCAGGGTTATCAAACTTTACTGAAGCTATACCATCTGCGGCTCCTACAAATAAATTACCTGAATTAAAAGTAATTTATGTAGATTCAGCAAAAGTTGGTGGATTGTCTAATTTCAAATTCTTCGCTGTTGATCCAGATAGAGTTCAACAAAGATTTGCTGGTGATACACTCGAATTATTACTCAATCCTTATTGGCAACAGTTACAGCTTACATTGGGCGGATCGGTTCCTGGTAAATTTGGTTTGTATAGAACATTAGCTACAATAAAAAGTTTAAGAACAAATGATACATTGTATTATGGATTATTAAGCTATGAAAATCAACCTTGTAATTTAAGTTTCTATAACTTATTTACTGAAAATGCCGCTTCTTATGTATTGTCTGATACGGTTATTGTTGATTCAATTGGTGGTCATAATGTTGATTTTGGTACATCAAAAGCAAGAGGAAAAATAACACGTACTGGAAAATTCTTCTCTGGTGATTTCGGTTATCCCGGTTATTGTTATACACAAAGTTGGACAAATGATGCTTATGGAATGCTCGGTTTTGGTTTTGATTTTACAATTCAACAATGGGCTGGAAGACTTCGTCCTGATACCGTGGAATTTGGTCAAGGTGTTGCCTCTACAACAAATGTCGCACCAATATCCGAAGCCGCAGATAGAATTACTTCTGGTAATCTAAACGTTGTTATGGTTACTCAACCCGTAGCTTTTGATTTTAGAACTTATCAAGTACTTCATGGTAGTTTCAATAACGGACCAGCAATTTATGAAGTAGAATTTTTACCTGGTGGTACAGAAAATGTTGATTTAAGTTATAATAAAGCTGATATTAAAAAGACATTCCAAGTGCCATATTTGAATTTAAAGGTTAAAAATATAATTGAATATTTAAGACCAATTAGTGGAAGTAGCAAAGATTCTATTGCTGTTAAATATCCAAATGAAGTACCATTTATGGCAATTCAACCAGCAACTGGTATTCGTAAATCAAAACGTTTTGACGGCATTGCAGACTATAAGAATTTATACGGTATAAATTACTTCCCAGATCCAATTAACCTTGTACAAGAAGGTAAATCAACAGATGAATTTATTGGAAAATATAATATTTATGCTTATGGTTATGTTGCTTTCGATAAAAATCATACAAGAACTACTACAAATAAATTACGTGTGATAAATCAAGTTGCTAAACCTGCTACGGGCATTGGTTCTGGTGCCGATGATGAATCATTCACTGGTTTGCAAGGTAAATATTATATGACTGGAGTTTCGACAGATGGAAAAGACACAATTGACTTTGTTAACGTATTTAATGGTGGCGGTTTATTATTTGCATTTGACTATGCAAATAAAGGTCAAGTAAGTAATAGAGAATCTATCGGTTATGCTTGGCCTCGTAAAGATAATTTCGATTTATATTCTGCTTCTGACTTTAAAGCTGGTGATAAAGTATATTTGAAAACTTATGGCGGTGCTCTTGGTTTGCCACTACCCGGTACAAAAATACTTGCTGTTGTTAGCCCAGAAGAAAAAGGAGATAATTATCTAACTGATGAGTTAATGGACAAGATTCAAATTGCTCCTAATCCTTATTATATTACTCATCAAGCAGTTAAATCACCTTACGATTCTAAAATATTCTTTGCAAAATTACCTCCAAAAGCAACTATTGATATTTATACTGTTGCTGGTGATTTAGTAACATCTATTGAGCATGATGAATATAATAACGATGGACCTGCTGATAGACATTCAGTTCAAGTTTGGGATTTATTATCTAAAAACAGACAAAGAGTGCAAAGTCAAGCTTTAATCGCTGTTATTACTGCTCCTAATGGTGCAAAGACTATTAAAAACTTTAGTGTTGTTGTTGGTGGTTTCCGTTTAATTGAACAATAATGAGAAGATGCCGCTTTTTAAAAAATATAAAAGCGGCACTTATCAAACAAAATATAATATGGAGAAAAAAATGAAAAAAATATTTATATTGATTTTAGTCCTTACACTACCATTAGCTTTTAATAGTTCGTATGCCGTTGATGATTTAAGTGGATTCGGAGCTTCTGGTGGCGAATTTAGTAAAGTTGGTGCTGCAGGTGGACAATTTCTTAAAATCGGCGTTGGCGCTCGTGCTAATGCTATGGGTGGTGCTTATGGCGCTGTTGCTAATGACTTATCTTCTATTTTCTGGAATCCAGCTGGTTTAGCAGAAGTTAGTACTATGTCGGCTGAATTTGCATATACACAATGGTTAGCTACTTATGACCACGGCTTTGGTGCATTAGCATTGCCCGTTGGTGATGGTTATACTGCGGCTGTTAGTATTGTTAATTTAACAAGTGGTGATATCCCTGTTACCACAGTTGATAAACCCGAAGGTACTGGCTCTTATTATCAAGTTAGTGATATTGCTGTTGCCGCATCATTTTCTGGATTTCTTACTGACCAGTTCTCTTTTGGCGTTACTGTGAAATATGTACAGAATGCATTTTCATCAGTTTCTGCTTCTGGCTTTGCATTTGATATTGGTACTAAATATGATACTGGTATTCAAGGAATTAAACTCGGTTTCTCAATGCATAATCTTTCTACTCAATTAAGTTATGATGGAACTGATTTAAGAACATCAAAAAAATATGAAGAATCCTTAGATATGGCGCCACTCGATGCTACATATTTAGCTTATCCATATAATTTACCAATTGTATTCCGTGCTGGTATTTCTTCCGAAATCATTAATCAAGAAGAGCATAAACTTTTAGCGGCTGTTGATTTTGTTACTCTTACAGACGTACCCGAACAATTATCAATTGGTGCTGAATACGTTTGGAACGACTTTTTATCATTCCGCGCTGGCTATATGTTTGGACAAAGCCAATTAGGTCTTTCTGGTGGTATTGGTCTTAAATATTTTGGTGGGGCGTTTGGTGGAAGTGTAGATTATTCTATTAACCCTACTGTTAATCTTGGTTTAGTTAATCGTTTAACTGTTTCTATGTATTTTGGTTCATAAGCAAGATTAATATATGTTATAATTTATAATAAATTGCCGTTAGATAATTTTAACGGCAATTTTTATAACTAATAATTCGTTATTACTCTTATGAGATATGAAATGAAAAATCGAATTATATTTATTCAAATATTAATAATATTTGTATCAATAAATTTCCTAAAAGCAAATGATAATTTGTCAATTGCATTCGATGCGGCAAGTTTCTATTTTGATGATAATCTTAGCCGGTGGGAATTGTTTTTATCTGTCCCAGATAATATGTTTACCTATAAAAATATAAATGATGATAAAAATAGTGTTTTAACAGGTAAATTTATTGTTAATATTAAAATTTATAATGATACACGAAATATTATAGATGAAGATTGGCAAATTTCTAATGGCATTAACACGCTAAATGATTTAAAACATAATTTTATTTTTGGCGTAAAAAGTTTTTTGTTACAACCCGGACAATATAATGCTACAATTACAGCTTACGACGAAAATGATAGAAAGCGAAATATGACTTTTAATCAAAATATAATTATACCAAAATTTGATAAAAATAGAATTAATCAAAGTGAAATTCAATTTGCTTCGTATTTATCAAAAATTTCTGAATCAAAATTTGATTTAGACCATAATTATATGAAATATGATTATTATGTAATTCCAAATCCAAGAGCTGAATTTATTGGCGACAAATCAAGATTAATTGGAGTAATAGAAGTCTATAATTCTGATATTTATGCTAAAAATGGCTTTATTCGCTCTTATAAAATTATTGACAATACTGGACAAGTACTAACATATTCAAAAGATACCTGTTACGAAAATTCAGAAAATATATTAACAATATTTGATTTATCGCTCGACACACTAAATTCTGGAGTTTATTATTTAACTATTTCTACAATTTATCCATTAATTAAACCCGAAGATTCTATATCATCTTCAAAAAAGTTCTTTTACTATAATCAAAATAAACCACCAATAGTAAAAAGATATTTTACAGAAAATGAACTTTTTGAAAAAAGTGAATTCAACACGATGAGCAATGAACAAACTGATTTAGAGCTTAATCAATGCCTTGTAATTGCTAATTTAGAAGAAATTAATCAAGCAAAATCTTTAAATGAAACCAAAGCTAAACAAAGATTCTTATTCAAATTTTGGGCAAAAAGAAATTCAGATACTTTATCTCGCTGGAACGGAACACTAAATACATTTAGAGAAAATATTGATTTTGCTAATAAGTTTTTTTCCTATGGGTTAAATAAACAAGGTTGGAAAACTGAACGCGGCCGTGTGTTATTAAAATATGGAATGCCTACTCGACGAGAAATAACCTTATCCACAGGAAATGAACGAGCTTATGAAGATTGGTTTTATGAAGATGTACAGGGAGGAGTAAATTTTTATTTTGTTGATATTTCATCAATTGGAAATTTTATTCTTGTTCACTCCACTGCAAAAGATGAACCTTATTATCCTGATTGGTACAATCGCTATGTACCCACTACACAAGATAGTAGAAAACAAAATGATTTAAAACAAGAAAATTATAAAATAAATCCAAATAATTATTAAAAAATGAGAAATGTAATTTATTTTTTAATTAATTCAATACTACTTTTACTTGCATTTATTTCAAAATTATTAAGTGTGAAAAGTCGCACACAATTTGGAATATTTATTGGAAAAACGCTTAGAATATTAAGTAAAAGAAGAGAAAAAATTACTATTGAAAATATTTCTAAAGCTTTTCCACAGCTTGATGAAAATGGTGTAAAAAAAATATGCAAAGAATCATACCATAATTTAGGAATAACTCTAATTGAATTGCTTACAATACCATACTTAACTGAAAATGAAATTAAAAATTACATAAAATACGATAATATTGAGTTGATTAACGAAGCATACAATCGTAATAAAGGATTAATTGTCCTATCGGGGCATTTTGGAAATTGGGAGCTAACAGCATATTCATTAGGTGTTTATTTTCAAATGCCCGTATCAATAATTGTTAAACCGCAAAAAAATTATATTTCTGATAGATATCTTAACAAGTTCCGCTCGATGAGCGGTAATAAAATGATTCCAATGGGTAATGCCGCAAGACAGATAATCAAAGCAATTAAAGATAAAGAAACTATTGCTATGCTCGTTGACCAAAGTGCAGATAAAGATAAAGATATTTTTGTGGATTTCTTTGGGCGACCTGCTATTACTTACGAAGCGCCAGCTATGATAGCTTTAAAGTATAAATGCCCAATAATAATTGGCTTTTCTCATAGGCAAAATGATGGCACTTATATTGTAAATACAAAAGAAATTGATTATTCAGACCTCGATGACTCTAAAGAATCTATTATAGAATTAACAAAAAGGCATGTTGAAATTCTCGAAGACAATATTCGCAAAAATCCTGGTCATTGGGCTTGGCAACATAAAAGATGGAAACACGAGCCCCCAAAATCATTATGACAATTTCCGAAAATACTCATATCGCTATAATTCAGACGGCATTTATTGGTGATGTTGTGTTATCTTTACCAATAGCTCAATCAATTAAAAATACGAATCCAAATTGTAAAATTACATTTATTACAAATTCACAATCAGTAAAATTAGTCGAAACTTCTAAAGCTGTTGATTCCGTAATAGAGTTTGATAAAAGAAATAAACATAAGAAAATTAAAGATTTATTATTATTTGTTTCTGAATTAAATAAACAAAAATTTGATATAGTTATATCTTTACATCGTTCATTTAGAACATCTTTTCTCGTATCACGATTAAAAAATTGTAAAAAAATAGGTTTTAAAAACTCATCAATAAACTTTATTTATGATTATCGTGCAAAATATATTAAAAATTATCACGAAATTGAACGAAATTATGAATTACTAAATTTTTTTGATAAAATTAGAAAAATTGATTTATTCAAAGTTCAAACTCAATTTTTACAGAAAGATATTGAACAGGTAAATTCATTGTTAAAAGAAAATAATATTAATAAAGAAAAAATTATTATCATAGCACCGGGTTCTGTTTGGGCTACAAAACGATGGACAAAAGAATATTATCCCGAATTGATAAATAATTTAACTAATTTAGATTATTCAGTATTATTAATTGGTTCAGAAAAAGATTTTGAATTATGTAAGTATATATCTCGAAATACAAAAGCTATAAATTTATCGTCAAAAACAAGCATACCACAATCTTTATATTTAATTAAAATTTCAAAATTGATTATTACAAATGATAGCTCGCCAACTCATTTTTCGGGCTTATTTAATATTCCTACAATTACTATTTTCGGACCTACTTCGCCAATATTTGGATTTTCGCCACGCTCACAAAAATCTATTATAATTCGAGATGAGAATTTGAAATGTAGCCCTTGTAGGATTCATGGTTCAGATATTTGTCCACTTGGAACTCATAATTGTATGAAAAATATTAGCCCACAAACAGTTTTTGATAATTCAATTAAACTACTAAATTTATCATAAAAAATAAATCCGACAATTTATTAAAAGTCGGATTTAAAAAAAATCAAAAAAAAATTGCTTATTTGAAAGCAATATTCTTTTTAACAGTATTTTTTTCGCAATAATGACATTGCAGAATTACATCTTCTTTTGAAATAATTTTAAATTTAGTTTTTACATTCTGCACATTTGTAATACAATTTGGATTAAAACATTTAACGATACCATCAATTGTATCAGGGATTTCTACATTTCTTTTTTCTATAACTTCGAAATCTTTAATAACAATTAAAGTCGCTGTTGGAGCAACAAGAGCAATTCTATTAATATCATCACGCTCAAAATATTTATTGCTAACTTTTATAATACCTTTTGTTCCATACTTTTTACTTTCTAAATTTATCCCAAATAATAATTGATTATCAAAATCTTCGAGATTTAGTATTCTTATTACTTGAAATACACTTTTTGATGGAATATGGTCAATTACAGTTCCGTTTGCAATTGCAGATACTTTTAATTCAGTTATCATAATTATTATTTCACTCCTAAAATTGATGCTATTAAAGCTTGCCTTACATATACGCCATTTAGTGCTTGTTGGAAATAGTATGCTTGTGGTGTGTCATCAATATCTTCCGAAATTTCGTTTACTCTTGGTAGTGGGTGTAAGATTTTTAAATTATTTTTTGTATTATCAAGCATTTCTTTATGTAAGATATATGAATCTTTGACTCTTTCATATTCAAGAGGACCAGAAAATCTCTCGCGCTGGATTCTTGTCATATATAAAATATCGCATTGACTCATAACATCATTTATATTTGTTGATTGATAATAAGTAAGTTTTTTTTCTTTAATCACCATTTTCACCGAACTTGGTAATTTGAGTTCAGTAGGCGAAACAAAATAAAAAGTAGTATTATAATTCGATAAAGCAATAACTAAAGAATGAACAGTACGACCATATTTTAAATCGCCAACGAAAGCAATATGTAAATTATCCAATGTTCCTTGAGTTTGTCTAATCGAAAAAAGGTCAAGTAGAGTTTGAGTAGGGTGTTGGTTAGAGCCATCGCCCGCATTTATAACGGGTACTTTTGCAATTTCACTTGCAAACCTAGCACTACCCTCGATAGGGTTGCGCATTACAATCAAATCAGAATAATTACTGACTGTAAGGATAGTATCTTTGAGTGATTCGCCTTTTTGAACGCTCGTTGATGATGTATCTGCAAATCCAATAACTTTTCCGCCAAAGCGATTTACGGCACTTTCAAAACTGAGGCGGGTACGAGTAGAGGGTTCAAAAAATAGGGTGGCGATAACATAATTCTCAAAAATTCTTTGATTTTGATTTTTTTCAAAATAAGAAGCAAGGTCTAAAATTTGAATTTGCTCTTCTTTTGTAAAATCATTAATTGATATCAAACTTTTTGATTTCATCAATTTCCCTAAATTTATATAAATAATGTTACATTACAAAAAAATCGAAAAATAACACGTTTATTGTTTTAAATCATTTTTTATTTATTTAAAAAAAATAAAAATTAAAATATTTATGGTTGATTTTTGAGTAAAAAGAATCTATGTTTGATTAATGAGGCTGAACCAAAATAGCCATAAGCACCTTCAACGCTTGTTAATAGAGGATCCGCTTCTAATTTTGTAACTGATTGCATATACCATCGTAAAAAATTATAATCTGGTACATAAATTATTAACTCGTGCTTTCCAAACCATTTAAATACATTCCAAAAAATTGGTGTCTTATTGTTTAAAATAGGGTTTATGAAAGTAGTCTCACGAAAAAAATAATCATCAAGAAATGGTTTTTCAATTCTTCGATTTTTTTCATCACTTGGCGGCACAAGATATTTACCATAATTTAAAGTATCAAGATTATTAACTGATACGATATAGAAATCAAAACCCGGAACTTTTTCCCAAGCTAAACTATCTTTAGAAGTAAGCTTAATTGTATCAAGAGGAAATTGATAAATATCTTTAGGTAAATAAGTCCATTTTGTTCTTGGAGGAGTAATTGTTGAACCAGTAATAATCTTACCATCTTTAAGAGTAATTTTTAAATTATATTCTATTTGTGGTTTAACTTTATAATTTGTATCTGGATAGTAGTACCCAATAGAACCATCTTCGCGAGTGCGATATTTTAACTCAAATTCTCTGCCGTCGCCAGAAATAACAACATGAGCATCTTTTACCATCGAGCTATCAAAAATAAAAGGCTTATCAACGGGCTGTGAACGCATTAGTGTAATATTTTGAATTGGCTCATCAACAATCAATAATGCTTGCACAATATTATCTGGAATATATTCATTTGGCGGAAGGTCTTCGCAAGAAATTAAAATAACTATTAAAAAAATTGTACTAATTATAAATTTACTCTTTTTCATCAAATTCATCCTATTTAAAATCTAATTTCGAAAGATATTGTTGGTAAAATTGGTAATAATTTTACATCTTCAACTGTAGTGCCTTCGTCTTTTGTATTATAAAATCTTATTAAAATATCGCGCCTACTATAAACATTATATATATCAAGAATTAATTTAGACTCTAATCCCAATAGTAAAAAACTATAAGCGACTGATAAATTTAATTGATGCGATGCTGGAAGTCTTAAACCATATCTTTGTGATGGTACTATTTTGCCCATTCCATAATTTTGTTCGGGTAGCATAGTTTGAAATCTCGAAGTTGCGCCTGTATAAGATTGTCCTGTTTGATAGAAAAACGAAGTTCCAAAAGTCCAATCTTGATTAGGCTCGTAATTTAAGACTATTTTAAAATCGTGAGTACGGTCATATTTCGGGTGAAATATATTTCCGTTATTTATACTATCGAATTGTGCATTAATAAATCCGAGTGCATAACCAAACCAACCATTAAATTTACCAAATTTTTTCTGTAAAAATATCTCTGCACCCCAAGCCTTAGCATTGCCTATAAAAAAAACATCTGCAACTTTTTCAGCTTTAAGGGAATTCATATTTATTTCGCTTATATTTTTTAAGTCTTTATAATAAATATCAAAAGTAAGACTATGCTTAGGAATAGGCTCAGTTTCTATACTTAATATATAATGAGTTGCAGAGCTTTTGGGAACAGAATTGTCTGTTGGCAACCAAGTATCAAAAAATGAAAATTCTGGCATTGTAGCAAGCCTGAGATTTTGATGGAAAATTCCCCAAGATGCTTTAATAGCTAAATAATCATTAAATCTATAACGAGCTGATATTCGTGGATCCAAAGTAAATATATCAGTTTTTTTCCAATAATTTACTCGCAATCCAGCTTGAACTGAAAAAGGCTCGCTTAGAGACCATTTAAATTGTCCAAACATACTTGATTGAATATCATCAATATCTAATTTTACCCTTCCATTACCAGAGCCTTGCGAAGTTGAATCAATATTTCCAGTAAAATTAACTAAATAAGCAAAATTGTAAATTGATGTTTCAAATCCAAATTTTGTTGTAACATTTTCACTAACAAAATATTCAGTATTAAATTTTGCAGTATAATCTTCTATAGAATTTTTTGCAATAAATTTATATCCAGATTGATCACCGAAAAAATCTATAAAATATTTACTATAACTAATATTTAATGTAGAAAAAAGATTTTCATTAAAAATATGTGTCCAGCGGCTTGATAATAATCTATTTCCGACATCTAAATTCATATTAAAACCAACAGTTTCTACCCCTAAATTATCACTACTTAAAAAACCACTAATAGATACTTTATCATTTTGACCAAAATCTTGAACAATTTTTGCATTAATATCATAAAAACCAAAATCTGGTAAAGGAGACTGTGGATCTTCGTGTAAAAATTTCTTTATAATATCAAAATATGTTCTTCTTCCCGATAAAAACCACGAACCGTTTCCTATCGGACCTTGTAAGCCGAGATGAGAAGATATCGCACCTATTAGAGCTGTACCTTCGAACTCTTTTCTATTTCCATCATTTTGAGTTATATTTAAAACTGCCGATAAGCGCCCGCCAAATTCAGCATCAAATCCACCCTTAATAAGCTCGACATCTTTTATTGCTTCGGTATTAAAAGTTGAAATAAAACCAAACAAATGAGAAGGATTATATACAGTAGAACCATCGAGCAAAACTAAATTTTGGTCTGGCGAACCACCGCGAACAAATAATCCACTCGAAATTTGTGATGAAGTTAATACTCCCGGTAAATATTGCAAAGTGCGAAATAAATCAGATTCGCCGCCAATATGCATATTTTTAATAGTTTGGATTGGAACATTTACTTTACTAATAGAAATCTGACGCTTCTCGACCTCACGGTCAGCATCAACGAAAATCTCATCTTGCATTAATGAATTTTGTTTTAATTCAAAATCCTCTCTTAATGAAATATTATTTTTTAGTATAATTTCTTTTGTGATTTTTTCATAACCTAAATAGCTTACTTGAATAGTATATTTTCCAGCAGGTAAATTTATTATTGAAAAATATCCCATTTTATTAGTTCGAGAGCCATATTTTGTATCTTTTAATAATACAGTAGCTCCAACGAGTGTTTCGCCCGTTTTAGAATCTCTAATATAACCATTTATACCTGTTTTATTTCTTTCAGATTGAAGATTATTTTCGGAAATAAGAATCTGGTTTGAAAAATAAAACACAAATAATATCACGTAAAAAAATCTTTTTATCATTTTTTCTATTATTTATAGTGAAAATTAAAAATTAAGAATATGAAATATAATATTTTTTTTTAATATACATATTATTTATATTGTAATAAACGAAATAGTATTAAAATTGTTCAATTAAACTGATTTCCTATTCTGTTTTGATAACATTTGCAAATCTTTAAATTTTGCAAAATCGTGTGCTAAATCTATTAAATTAAGTATCGAGCCTCTTGAATTTTGAAAATAAACATCATTAAATCTAATTATCAAATCATCATCATCGGCTTTTTCAATTATCACTTTAAGATATTGCAGCATTTCAATTATTGAGCGTTCCATTTCACTTTCAAGTAAATTAATACCTTCTTCTGTTGGTGTTATTCTTTTTATCTTTAAATATACATTCCAAACGATTTTACTTGTGAAAATCAAACGATTTAAGACGTCAATACCATTAAATGTGGCGCTTAATTCAATTATTGCGGCAAAATCATTAAGCTTGCGTAAATTACCATTAGTAAAATCATTTAGAAAGTTTACAACTGCATTTGTATCATCAGATATATACATATTTTATATTTTCCAAGTCTTATTAAGAAAAATTATTATAAATAAAATATAGTATTATAGACGTAACTATAAATATTGATTTTTTAAAATAATATATAAAATCTTTTTAAATTTTATCTTCCCTAATAATTCTTATTTTTTTTCTTGAATCTTGAATATAAATTGAAGATGGATATTTTGTGATAAGTTCGGTATAATATTTTAGTGCTACGGGATGATTTTCTTCATAATAATATGATTCAGCAGTTAAATACACATATTTATCATTTTCTTTAGAATCTGGATACCCTTGCGATAATTTACTAATAAAATTTCTACAATTTTGATAATTCTTATTATTAAATTCGAGAAATGCTGATTTATATAATGACAATTCCGAAAGTTGTGTTTTCCCTGCTAATTCTATCGCTTCATTATATAATTCGAGTGATTCTTTAGAGCGTTTTTGATATTCTCTAAGCTCTGCTTTTGCAAAAATTTGTAATGCCGCAACATATTGTTCATTTTCTTTAATTATAAAAAGTTTTTTTAACACATCATTAGCAATATCTGTATCTGGATTGAGTGCAAGAGCAGAAAAAGATTTTTGAGCCGCTTCGATTTCGCCCTTATAATATAAAATCATTGCTTTAAAATACATAAATTGGTCTTTTTGCTCTATACTTGCAAATCTAAATAGTTCATCTAATTTTGCAAAACTGGTGCGTGCTAAATCCAAATCATCATTTTTTATATAAATTTTTCCAAGTTCTAAATTTGCTGAAACTGCATATTGGCTTTGTGGAAACTCCTTAATTACTTTTTCTAATTCCGAAATAGCTTTTTTATTATCTTTATATATTTTCTCATAAATTTGAGCAAGTCGCAATCTACTATCAGCCGAATTTGCAGTATGAGGATAATTTTTAATTATCTCTAAATAAGATTCTACTATTTCATCAGCGTCTTGTTTTGAAATTTCTTTTTTATCAATATTGATTTTATCTTCGAGTGTCTTTGTAAATCCAAACAAAGCACTTGAAACATAAGGGCTATTTTTGCCCATATCAATTACTAATTTATATGCTCGTATTGCAATATCATAATTGCCATCATAGCTTGTAACATTTGCAAAATTTAGAATATCTAACCCTTTCGAACCTTTTAATTTATCAATACTTATTACTAAATTTAAAGATTCTACGGCATTACCAGTAGTGCGTAAATACCAAGAATAAATTTCTTGAAAAAATATATTTTCTACGAAATCATTTGATAATTTTTTTAATTCTTGCCCAATAAATGTATTAGCTTCTTCATTTATCATAAGAGCATAGAGCCTGCCCTGAGCTTGAGCTATATTATATTTTTTATGAAATTGGCTAATTATCTCGGAAAACCCATTTTTATAATCACCAATTGCAATATAAAGTTTTACAAGTGGGTCGTCAAAAATTTCTGAGCTGCCGAGCCTTTTTCGACCTAAAATTAGAGTAGAAATAGCTTTATCGAAAAGTCTTAAATTAATTTGAGTTTGAGATACTTTTAGATAAGTATTCTGGTCTTTGCTATATTTATCAAGAATTTTATCCCAAGATTTATTAGCTTCCACGGTGTTACCCACACGCCAAGATAATTCTGCATAGAGGTCTAATAAATCAAAATTCTCAAAATTTTCAATTCTATCTTTAACAGCGTTTAACAATTCCGAATATTTATTCAAGTTTTTCATTACTCGAGAATATGCCGCGAAATATTTATCTGATTTTGGATTCTCTTCCGTTAATTCAGTATATATTCGAAGTGCGCTATCGAAATCGCCTGTTTCTTCATAGCTTTCAGCTAATTTATAACGCTGTTCGCTAACATTTTGTGCTTCTAAATTAAATATAAAAATAAATATTAAAAATAGAATTTTAATTGAAAACTTCATCATTAAATTACTTATCCATTATTTTATTAAAAAAATGACGCAATATTTAATAAGATGTTGTTAAATTGCAAGTTTAAAATTTGCAAATTTGAAAAATGAATATTATTAAAAAATTTGTTATTGTATTTTTCTCTGGTTTAGCTCTATTATTTATTATTTCGCTCGTTTTACCAAGTGAATATAGTATAAAAAGAGAAATTTCGCTAAATTGCTCAAATGAACAAGTTTATGAATATCTATCTAATATTAACAATGTTGATAAATGGTTTTATATTTCAAAAAATCTTGATTCTACATTAAAATATAAATTTAATATTGATTCTCTTAATAATAAAAGCTCGTTTTCGTGGAATGGCGATATATTAGGTAATGGAAAATTTTATTACACAAATTTTAAAATTAGTGAACTAATAGAATATAAAATTAGTTACGAAGATGATAAAGTTGTACAAAATGGAAAATTTTTGATTGAAAATAAAACTAATAAAATAAATCTTGCTTGGATTGAATATGGTGAAAACGGATTTAATCCTATAAATCGTATATTTGGACTATTTATAGATAGTTTTTTAGGTCCGGATATGGAAAAAAGTTTAGAAAAAATTAAATCGAATTTAGGTTGTTAAATGTTTAAAATACTGAATATTGTTGGTGCGAGACCAAATTTTATGAAAATTGCTCCACTAATAAGTGCGATGCAAAATAGTAAGACTATTGAGCCAATTTTGATACACACTGGGCAACATTATGATGAAAAAATGTCCCATTTATTTTTTGAGGAATTAGAAATTCCTAAGCCACAAGTAAATCTTGGCGTAGGCTCTTTATCCCAAGCAAAACAAGTTGCTAAAATTATGGAGCTTTTTGAAGATGTTTGTTTGGATTATAAGCCAGATGCAATACTTGTCGTTGGTGATGTAAATTCAACGATGGCGTGCTCGCTTGTTGCCTCGAAACTTAGTATTAAAATTATTCATCTCGAAGCAGGTTTACGCAGTTTTGACCGACGTATGCCCGAAGAAATTAATCGCTTGGTTACTGACTCTATTGCAGATTTACTTCTTACTCCGTCAGAAGATGGTAATCAAAATTTAATTAAAGAAGGCATACCCGAAAGCAAAATAAAATTTGTCGGAAATATTATGATTGATACATTATTTCACTTTTTGCCAAAAGCTAAAAAAACAAATATTCTTGATAATTTAAATCTTAAAGAAAAAGAATATATTGCTCTTACTCTGCACCGACCCTCGAATGTTGATGATGAAACAAATTTGAAAAATATATTCGATACATTGATAAAAATTCAGAAAGATATAAAAATTGTTTTTCCAATTCACCCTCGAACTTTGAAAAATTTAACTAATTTTGGATTTGAAAATGATATTAAAAATGCACAAAATTTGATACTCACTGAGCCACTTGGCTATCTTGAATTTCAAAAATTAATGTCGAATTCAAAATTTGTTATCACTGATAGCGGAGGCATACAAGAGGAAACTACTGCTTTGAAAATTCCATGCATAACTGTTCGTGAAAATACAGAGCGCCCAATTACTATATGGGAAGGTTCGAACGAACTTGTTGGTTTAGATATGGATAAATTATATTGTTTTTCTCAAAAAGCAATTAATAATGAATGGAAAAAGTCTTCTATACCAAAATTTTGGGACGGAAAAACAGCCATACGAGTTGTAAGTGAAATAGAAAACTATTTTGGAATTAAATAATGAAAATTTTAGAAGTAAAAAAATTAGATATACCCGGTTGTAAAGTCATAAAATATCAAAGATTTGCTGATGAGCGTGGCTTTTTTGCTGAAACATATAGAAAGCAAGATTTTGACACACACCCCGAGACTGATGATTTAAAAGATATTCATTTTACTCAAATGAATGAATCATATTCGAAAGCGGGAACAATACGAGGATTGCATTTTCAATGGAATCCATTTATGGCAAAATTAATTCGCTGCGTTAATGGTCGAATGATTGATTTATTACTCGATATTAGAAAAAATTCACCTACTTATGGTAAAATTATTGCTTATGATTCTGTTAATTCCTATGAACATAATACGGGCGAATGGGTATATGCTCCCGTTGGAATTGCTCACGGAGTATTTTTACCAGAAAATACTATGATAGAATATTACTGCACAGGTCATTGGAATCCAAAATGTGAAGCAGGAATTTCGCCACTTGCAAAAGATATTGATTGGTCAATTTGTGATAAAAATATCTATAATTTGTTAGAAGAAACTAAATCTTCAGGAAAGCTTATTATAAAAGATAAAGATGAAAATGGGCATTCTCTCGAATCTTGGTCAAAATTAGAAGAATCAAAAATGTATATTTTTTTGGGGTAAAAAAAATGGCAACAAAAGGATTAATTCTTGCTGGAGGAAAAGGAACTCGACTATATCCATTAACACATATTTTTAGTAAACAGCTTCAGCCCGTTTACGATAAGCCTATGATTTATTATCCACTTTCTACACTTATGTTAGGTGGAATAAAAGATATTTTGATTATTTCAACGCCAATTGACACTCCAAATTATGAGAAACTTCTCGGCGATGGTTCGCAATGGGGTATAAATTTGGAATATGTTGTGCAGGAAAGCCCCGCTGGATTGCCACAAGCATTTATTCTTGGTGAGGATTTTATTAACAAAGAACAATCTTGCCTTATTCTTGGTGATAATATTTTTTATGGAAAATTAGATTTTTTACGTAATGGATTAAAAGAAAATTTGGGAGGAACAATATTTGCATATAAAGTTGAAAACCCACAAGAATACGGCGTTGTTGAGTTTAATAAAGAGAAAATAGTTATTAGTATAGAAGAAAAACCAAATGAACCAAAATCAAATTTTGCCATACCGGGATTATATATTTTTGATGAAAATGTTTCAAATTATTCAAAGAATTTAAAGCCAAGTAAACGCGGTGAACTCGAAATAACTGATTTACAAAAAATATATTTAGCAGAAGAAAAACTAAATGTTCAGCAAATTAGTCGAGGCGTTGCATGGCTCGATACAGGAACACCCGGCTCACTGCTCGATGCCGCTAATTTTATTCAAGCAATAGAAAAAAGACAGGGTTTGAAAATTGCTTGTCTCGAAGAAATCGCGTTATTAATGAATTTTATTAATATGGAAGAATATGAAAATACTGTGAATAACTTGCCAAATTGTGATTATAAAAATTATTGCCTAAAAATTTTAAAGGAGATATAATATGAAAATTTTAACGACGGGAACTGCGGGATTTATAGGCAGTGAATTTGTTCGCCAAGCTGTTGAAAAAGGATATGATGTTATTGTAGTTGATTGTTTGACTTACGCTGGCGATTTAGCTCGCTTAAAACAAGTCGAAGGGCATTATAAATTTTACGAAGCTGATATTTCGGATTTTCAAAAAATAGATAAGATTTTTGCAGAAGAAAAACCACAAGCCGTTGTTCATTGGGCGGCTGAAACACACGTAGATAGAAGTATCATTGATGCCTCGCCATTTATGAAAACTAATGTAATTGGAACGCAATCTTTACTCGAAGCCGCAAAAAAATATTCTGTTGATAAATTTATAAATATTGCAACCGATGAAGTTTATGGCGAACTTGGCGAAACGGGCACTTTTTACGAAAATACACCATTAGAGCCAAATTCACCATATTCAGTAAGTAAAACAAGTGCAGATATGCTTGGGCGCGCTTATTTTCGAACTTATGGCACACCCGTTGTAACTGCCCGACCTTCAAATAATTATGGACCTTGGCAATTTCCCGAAAAATTAGTTCCCGTAGTATTTTTAAAAGCTATTCATAATGAAAAAATACCCGTTTATGGCAAAGGTTTGAATATTCGCGAATGGCTTTATGTGTCAGATTGTGCCGATGCTGTGATGACTTTACTCGAAAAAGCAAAGCCCGGAACCTATTATAATATTGGTAGTAGTCAGGAGCGCACAAATATCGAAGTAGTTAAAAATTTACTTAAACTTCTTAATAAATCTGATGATATGATTGAATTTGTGCAGGACCGTCCCGGACACGATTTTAGATATGCCCTTAATTATAATAAAATTACAAATGAACTTGGCTGGAAACCAAAAATTTTATTCGATGAAGGAATGAAGAAAACTGTTGAATGGTATCTCGAAAACCTTGATTGGGCAGAGAAAAAACTTGATTATTTAAGAGAATATTGGAAAACTGTTTATAAAAAGTAAAAAAAAATGAAATATCTAATTTTCGGTGCTAATGGACAATTAGGAAGTAAATTTATAGAGCGATTAACAATAGATAATATTGATTATATCGCTCTAAATCATAATGATTGCGATATTACGGATATTAATTCAGTGCAAAAAGTAATTAAATCATTTAAACCCGATTTTATTCTAAATTGTGCCGCTTATAATCTTGTTGATGAAGCTGAAAAAAGTTCAGAAATAGCATATAAAGTAAATCAAAAAGCTACTCAAAATATTGCAATTTCTGCAAAAGAAGAAAATGCTTTTTTAGTTCATTTTAGTACTGATTATGTTTTCGATGGTAATAAAGGGAAATTGTACTCCGAAAAGGATATTACAAATCCAATCAATGAGTATGGAAAAAGTAAACTATTGGGTGAGAATGCGATTAAAAATATTCTTGACAAATATCTAATTTTTAGGTTAAGTTGGGTGTATGGTAATGGAAAACAAAATTTTATTTATAAATTTAATGAGTGGTCATCTAAAAATAATGTATTAAATATTACCGAAGATGAGTATTCGATACCAAGTTCGACTAATTTAATTGTAAATGCTGTGCAAAAAGCATTACAAAAAAATATTTTTGGTTTATATCATTTAGTTGCAAATAGTTACTGCTCACGTTACGAATGGGCTAATGAAATAGTAAAAATACGAAAAATGGATATTAAACTAAATCCCGTTTCGATAAAAACATTCAATTTGCCTGCACAACGCCCTTATAATAGCGCTATGTCTAATGAATTACTATCCAATCTGATTGGACCTATTCCTACATGGCAAGAAGATTTAAAAGATTTTTTATTAAAGAATTAATAAAGAAAAAATTTATTCTGCTTCTTTAATAAGCTCGTCAATGATATTTTTACCATTACTTGTGCCAATTCTTTTTGCACCTAATTTTATAAATTCAAGTGTGCTTTTTAAATCTTTTATGCCGCCTGCCGCTTTGATTTTCACACTTTTATCAAGATAATTTCTAAATAATCTAATATCTTCTTTCGTTGCACCCGAAAGGGAAAACCCCGTTGACGTTTTGATATAATCCGCACCTGATTGAGAAACAATTTTGCACATATCAATTTTTTGCGACTCGCTTAAAAGACAAGTTTCGATAATAACCTTTGTAATCGCATTTTCAGAATGGCAAAGATTTGCAATTTGCTCAATTTCTTTTTGCACATAATCGTAATTTTTATTCATTAATTGTGATATATTAATCACCATATCAATTTCATTACATTTATTTTTTAATAAATATTCAGTTTCTAAAATTTTATTTTTAAAAATATTAGCACCTAAAGGAAATCCAACAACCGAGCAGATATTAACATTTGTACCAAAAAGAAATTCAGCCGCATATTGCACATAAAATGGATTAATGCAAACAGCGGCAAATTGATACATAGCGGCTGTTGTGCATAATGAATCAATATCTTCGTAGCTTGCGTTTGCTTTTAAATTTGTACTATCAATAAATCTTTGGATTTGTAAATCGCTATTTAACATTTTAAAAATTCCTTATTCAAATCAAAAAAAATTAAAAATACAAAAAAAAAATTCTATAAAAAAATTTTGTTATGTTATAAATTATATATATATTTGTAGTTCTAAATTTTATAAGTTGAAATAAAGTATTTTGAACTTTATACAGCAGGAAATAATGAATTATACTGGACCAAAAGTAAAAATATCGAGAAAACTCGGAATAAACTTAACTCCGAAAGCCGGAAAAGTATCAACACGCAAGCCATATCCTCCAGGAGCTCATGGCGCAAATAAAAGACGTGCAAAACAATCAGACTATGGACGTCAGTTGCTCGAAAAGCAAAGATTGCGTATGCAATATAATTTATCTGAAAAACAGATGTCAAACTTCTATAAAAGAGCAGTCGCGATTACTGGTAACACAGCAGATATTCTTGTGCAGTTATTAGAATCACGTCTTGACGCATTAGTATATCGCTCTGGTTTTGCTCCGACAATTTATTCAGCAAGACAATTGATAAATCACGGTCATATTTTTGTAAATAGTAAAAGAGTTACCATTGCATCTTATCAGCTTAGAGTAAACGATGTATTATCTGTAAAAGAGAAAAGTAGAAAAATTGATATAGTTCAAGATTCGATACGTAATATTAATGCACCTGCTTATCTTGAAGTTTCAAAAGCTGATTTTACATCTAAATTTGCTTATATTCCTCACAAAGAAGAAGTTCCTATTCAATGTGAACTTCCACTCGTTGTTGAGTTTTATTCAAGATAATAGAGTTTTACATTTTTAAATTTAAAGTCATTTGAAGATTTTTTTCTTCAAATGGCTTTTTTTATATTTATATATGTTTAACATATATTGGTAGAATAAACATTCTTGTTTGTCCAAAACAACCTCAACCCCCAGCCCCTTCTCCAATGGAGATGGGGAGAAAATGGATAAGCCCTCGCCTTTGGAGAGGGTTTGGGTGAGGTAGTAAAATAAGTTGTCCTACACTTTCGAAAGTGTAGGACAACTAGGAAAATGTACAATTTGTAAAAATAATTTGGTGTATATGTAAACTTTACTTATATTAGTATTGTGTGGGTGGTCTTTTTTTATTTTACAATATTTATAATGGTTGCTAACTGTAGATATAACAAATTTTACAAGGTATTCGCAAAGCTCACTAAAGCGAAGAGTAGTTTAATTACATTTAAATATTTAAAATTTTTAGAATCTTTTTTCTCATCTCTTAGACTCCTTACTAATTCAAGTGATATAGTATATCATAATATCAAAGAAATATCAAAGAAATATCAAAGAAATATCAAAGAAATATCAAAGAAATACAAATATTTTATATTATATACAAATTATTTTTACATCATAATAAATTTAAAATTCCCAGAATCACGATTTGCGGCAGAGGGATTAATGTTTAAAACTTTTCTGCCGCTAAAATAGGAGTTTCGTAGTGACTTAATTTTTTTAAAACTCAGTCGGTAAAGAAAAATTGATGCGATTAAGAAAAAAATAACTAATAAAAATTTTTTAATTAATTATGGTGAATTAAATGTTTACTTTAAAACTAAAAAAAGTCGGTAGTTTTATTATATCGGCTGTATTCTTTTCTATGTTGGTATTTTTTTACCAGAACGACGCAAAAGCACAATGTCAAACAGGTTATACACCAAGAGCAATATATATGAATGTAAATGGGTGTACCTATTTAGTCAATATGTGTGTAAAGTGCGGAAATGGACCTGTACCTGGTGAAGTGATTTTAATGGATTTTTCTAAAATAGAAACTACGCCACCTTGTGAACAGACTTGGAATGCACAACAGATATTAAATTATATTAATAATCATATAAGAACGTTTGATTTCATTAACACATATCTATGCCTAAATGTAGTTGCACCGCCATGTCAACAAGGTCAAGGTCCAATATACACATTCAGACATTGGTTATGTTATTATATAGAAAAGATTTCATATTTTGGCGAGGATCGTATAGTATATCGCCCTTGTGATTATGATAATTATTGCGAAGAGAGCTTTAAATACTGTTTTGATCCTATTCCACCACATGGAAGAGTAACTGCTACAAGAGTTTCTGGTCCAACCTTAGTTGGTAGTATAACCTGTGGATTAGGAGCTGAGGGAGTGTATGAGCCTACTGAGTATAATGTACCGACTCCATGTTACATTTATCATACTCCTTGTAATCCATAAGGAATATTACTAGTATTCCTTATAAATAGGGCTTTAGCTCTATTATATTAATAATAGTCTAAAGCCCATATTAATTAACAATTTTCAAAAAACAATTTAAGGAAGAAATGAAATGAAAAAATATATATTACTTTTTTTATTAATATTCTCATCATTTAATTTGGCATATTCTAATAATTTTGAAATATTTCCTATTGTATTTAATTTACATACAGTAAAGACGCTCGGTAATAATGTAGTAGCTTTTGGTAGTTTAGGATATGCAATGCTCTCTAATGATGATGGTGAAAATTGGGAACAAATAAAAGTAAATAACTCAGGGTTAATTGTAAATATTTTTGGAACTAATAATATTCTCATATCATTTGGCAATAAAGGAGATATCTGCATTACAAATCTTACTGATAGCACAACAATTACAGAAAAAAAACTTAATGATTCTATTCTTGCTGTAATTCAATATCCAGACGGCTATTTTGTACGTGCGGCTAATAGAATATTTACATTAAACAATAATTTTGAAATCGTATATAGCTCTGAACTTGTATCTTCTGACTTAAGTGAAAGTATAGCAGGTCAGTTTACAAATTTTAATAGATCAATAGCATATTTTAAAGAACATTTTATTGTAGAATTAGATTCTGCATATTTTGTTAGATATGATAAGCATCTAAATATCATAGATACATTATCAGTTTTAGGAATGGGCTTGGTTACGAAGACAATAAATAGTAATGTAATGGATACAGATGATAATTATCTTTATTTTAGGGTTACAACTAACAATAACTCTTTTTTAGAATCTTATATATATCGAACTGAAAATTTTATTGATATTGAGGAGTTTCAAAAATTATTATCAGGCAGAGATATATTTCATATTTATGATAATAATCTAGTTGTTTTGCCTACTAATGATCCTTCGCTTAAAGATACCAACTATTTAGCAATGTTTTCTAGTATTTATATTAAAGACTTTACAATAAAAAATAATAAACAAATTATAGTCGGTAATTCTAAGCTAATTGAAATCTTTAATATGCAAGATAGTACACTCCAATTAAAATCAAATGCTATTGGTTATAGTCTTAAAATGGAGTCATTGATTTTGCCTAATAATGAAATATTATTATTCGGTTCGGATGTGCCTTATTTTTGGAAAAGTACTGATGGGGGAATTACTTTTATGCCGACAGTAGATAAACAAGCCCCGAATTATGATCCATTATTACCGCTATGTGATTTTAATGTAAAATACTATGATACCCTTAATAAGAAAATTTATTTTGTTGGACACAATGATTATGGTAGAGAAAGAATATTCGAAAGTGATGACTTCTGCAAGACGTTTACAAGTAGAGAGTGCTATGTCTATACTAAACCAGCATTTTCGCTAGTAATGCTTTTGAATGCTCTTGATAGGCCTAAGGCTAATATTACTGATGATTATGTATATATACCAAGTGGTGGAATTATTACTATAAAAGATCTCTCTAAAGTGTGTAATTATATACAGAGGCTTGATAAGGATTTATTGAAGGTGCAAGATTTTATTATAGATTCCACAGCTGGCCAAATAGATTATGTTTATTCTCTTGATACAAATTCCTTTATAGTGCATTCAGCTAATATATTAGATAGCACGAGCGAGATTAAATATACCACCGATAAAACGATAACTTGGGAGACTATACATAAGTACGAAAAAAATCAAATTCAATCATTTAATACAGAAATATGGAGTCGAGGCAAGAGATATTTAGCCTTAGTTCATATTGAAAAAAATACTACTAATAATGAAATTACAGCAGTATATTTAGATGCATTAGATCTTGCATCGAAGGAATTTCATAGGATTAAGGAGTGGTATCCCGATGACTATTCAAGAGAACGCGATTTTGGTCTTTTTGGAGTTGGATTAGTTAGTGATGATAATTATGTATATGTATCATTCCAAGACACACTATTTTATGTTAAAGATATATTAGCCGAAAACTCTTGGGCTTATCATAATTTGCCGAGTGATAGAGCTAAGATAGTGATGCCACTTGTAAAATATGGAGATGAAATAATCTCAAGATATGTAGATGAAAATATACCTTGGGGTGGGGGTGCCAATTTATTTAGAATAAAGCCATTAGACCCAATATCAACAAGTGTAGAGAGTGAAATAGAAACAATGAACTATTTATTTAGCTATCCACCTTACCCAATGCCCGCAACAAATGAGGTGCGATCATTAATCTATTGGTATACAAGTATTGATATTGATGAAAAAAATATTGTAGTATATAATATTTATGGTGAAAAAGTATCAACAGAAGAGCAAATCAAAATAGACCGACTAACAGGCTATAGTGGCAATTTAATATGGGATTGCTCTGGCGTACCCGCAGGTGTTTATCTAATAAATATCAAGCATGGTACACAAAATCAAACTATAAAAGCTATAGTTACAAAATAAATATAAAACACATAATAAATTCCAAAATCCGATAACTTATAATTGAGTTGTCGGATTTTTTTGTAAAATATGATGTTATTCTGAAGCGACACTTATACTTCGCTCAGGGTACGCGTCATTGAGCGGAGCTGAAATGAACGAAGTAGGACATCTTTTAATATTTAAAAAAGTAATAATGATTGTTCTACCAAATCAATGATATATTTATTTTTAAATTAATCTAATTTAAACCATTTGACAATATCTTTAAATGTAGGTTTTTTACCATACATTAATATGCCGACTCGATAAATTTTCGAAGCAAACCATAAACAAGCTAAAAATGTTGCGATAACTAAAACAATTGAAAGAGATATTTGCCAAAAAGGAACCTCGCTTGCCGCAATTCTTGCAATCATTAAAATTGGTGTGAAAAATGGTATTAACGATAATACGGTTGATATCATTCCATCGGGATTACTCATTACATTTGGAATAAACATAATTGGTATTAATATAGGCAAGGTTACAGGCATTGAAAGTTGAGAAGCGTCCTGTTCTTGATCCACCGCAGAACCTACTGCTGCAAATAAAGATGAATAAATAAAATATCCCGATAAAAAATAAAAAATAAATGCAATAATTACCCAAGGAGATATTGAAAAATTATTGAAAAAATTAATAATTTGATTTTGTGATACTTGTTCGTTTGCCATACCCGACATCGAACTTACATCTGTACCACTAATAAACATGGTAGCAATCGAGCCACCAGCGGCGAATAATATTATTAAAATAATTATCCAAAAAAGAACTTGTGTTAATCCAATAGCACCAATACCGACAACTTTTCCAAACATAATTTCGAAAGGTCGGGCAGAAGATGCAATAACCTCGATTATACGATTAGCTTTTTCCTCTATAACCCCTCGCATTACGAAACTTCCGTAAGTAAACATCAACCCATAAATCATAAATCCTAATACATAACCAAGCATCGCAAGAACTTCAGAATAATCGTCTTTTGTGCCTTGCTCAGTAACTTTTTTCGTAGTTATGCTTACTCCACGATTAACAAGCTCGATAATACTTTTGTCAGCTCCAATTTCATTTAATCTTTTATTGACAATTATATCTTCAGCATTTTTTTCAATAGAAGTTATAAAACCTAAGCCACCACCACCACTTGTATAAACATTTGCTTCACCTGTTTGAATAAAATCTTTATTAAGTACTAAATATCCATCTAAAGTTTTATCAAGAATTTCTTGATTTAATTCATTTTCACTTTTGTTTGTTATGAAGAATTTTGAACTATCTCGTGCGACAAGTTCATTTCCGATTTCTCCCGTATAATCAAGAATTGCAATTTTTTTTGATGTCTCGCCTTGTGAAAAAATAGCAACTGCGATTATAATACCATAAACTAATACAATGCCGAGGGGTGCTAAAATTGTACCAAGAAGAAAACCACGCGATTTAAGTTTTATCATATATTCGTGTTGAATAATAGTCCAAATTTTGTTTCCTTTAGTTTTCATTTTTGGTCCCCTTTTTGATTTAAATTTTCTTTTCCAACAACATCAATGAAAATCTCGTGCAAACTTGGTTCGACTTTTTCAAATTTGTATATTGTTACATTATTTTTCATAGCAGTATTTAGAATATGATTAGTGGTAATATCTGGATTTTCGAGTTTAAATTCGACACGGTTTTGAGTTCTGTCGTTAACTTTAATACCTTCTAATTGATTTAAAAATTCCAAACTACCATCGAATTCCATAACTACGGTATTAAGCCCAAACGAAGCTTTTATTGCTCTTAAACCACCCGATAAAATTACATTTCCTTTGTTAATGAGTACAAGATCATCACACATTTGCTCAACTTGCGACATCACATGAGTTGATAAAATAATAGTTTTACCTGCTTGTTTCATATCCAAAATAGTAGATTTAAGAAGCTCCGTATTAATAGGATCGAATCCAGAGAAAGGCTCATCGAGTATTAGTACTGGTGGATCGTGTAAAATGGTCGAAATAAACTGAATTTTTTGTTGCATACCTTTGGATAATTCTTGGATTTTTTTATTTTCCCAAGAGCTTGCACCGAATTTTGCTAACCATTCTTTTGCTCGATTAATAGCAATACTTTTAGGAACTTCTTTTAATCTTGCAAAATAAATCAATTGATCTATTACTTTAAGTTTTTTATATAAACCACGCTCTTCGGGTAAATATCCAATTAAATTCTGAACCTCTGGACCAGTAGATTTGCCTAAAATCGAAATTTGTCCATTGTCGGGATATAAAATATTAGTAATCATACGTATTGTAGTAGTTTTACCAGCTCCATTGGGTCCTAATAGACCAAATATTTTACCTTCATCTACTTCAAAACTTATATTATTTACAGCAGTATAATTGCCAAAAGATTTTGAAATACCATCAATTTTTATAATACTCATTTAGAATTTTCCTAAAAAAGATCAAATTCTTTTTTTACGTTAAAATTAATATATTGTTTCATTTAAAAAATTAGAATAATAGAGTATTAGCTATATTTCTATCAATTTTAAAATGTTTATAAGCATTTTCAGTAGCTAAACGTCCACGTGAAGAGCGTTGAATAAATCCTTGTTGAAGTAAATATGGTTCGTAAACTTCTTCAATAGTACCCGCATCTTCACCAATAGACGCCGCAATAGTAGATAAACCGACGGGTCCACCCGAAAATTTTTCGATTATTGTAAGAAGAATTCTTTTATCCATATCATCTAATCCATATTCATCAACTTCGAGAGATTCGAGAGCATATTGAGCAATCTCAAGATTAATAATTCCATCACCTTTGACCTGAGCAAAATCTCTTGTTCGCCGCAATAATCTATTTGCTATTCTTGGAGTTCCACGAGAGCGTGAAGCGATTTCCCAAGCGGCATCTTCATTGATTTCAACCCCAATAATCGAAGCTGAACGCAAAATAACGAGTAATAAATCTTTTGCTTCGTAATAATCTAATCTTGATACTACTCCAAAACGGCTTAATAATGGAGCTGTGATCAAACCTGCACGGGTTGTCGCTCCAACAAGAGTAAACTTTGGGATACTAATCTGAATTGATCGTGCCGAAGGACCTGAATCTATCATAATATCGAGTGTATAATCTTCCATTGCTGAATAAAGATATTCTTCGACAACATTGTTTAATCTATGAATTTCATCAATAAATAATACATCGCCCTCTTCCAAATTTGTAAGAAGCCCCGCAAGGTCGCCAGCTTTTTCGAGAACAGGTCCAGACGTGATTTTTAAATTAGCACCCATTTCTCGAGCAATAATATGGCTAAGTGTAGTTTTTCCTAATCCAGGTGGACCCGTTAATAATACGTGGTCTAATGGCTCATTTCTCAATAAAGCCGCTTTGATGAAAATTTTAAGATTTTCGACAATTTTTTTTTGCCCAACAAATTCATCAAAAATAAGAGGTCTTAGTGATTGTTCTTGTTCGTCTGAATTAGTAAAATCCGAATCTGTAATATTTGATTTTCTTGACATAATAAATAAATATGTGCCATTAATTACACAATTGTCTAAAATTTGACACAAATATAATGCTAAAATACTGAAATAATAAATAAAATAATATATAATGTAAAAATAGTAAAAATATTTTTTTTTGAATGATATAAAGTTATTATATTTAATGTTGTTTTTATATTAAGTTATAATTTTTTATTTTAAAATTGAACATATTGGAGAATGCAAAAAAAGGATTTTTTTGATAAATAAAAATTTTTTTACAACTATTTGATATAAGTTTGTACCAAATGTCAATAATATTATTATTTTATTGACAAAATTTATTAATTTTGTAAGATTAGAATAGAACTATTTTGGAATATTATTTGCTAATAGTATTTTTGAGTAGTTTATATTGATTAAATTGATAAAAATATAAATTGTTGATTACTGCTAAATACTATAAATTAGTATTTATAAAAATAGAAAAATAAGAAAATAAATTAAATAATTAGTTTTATGTATATTGGAGGTTTGTAGTGAGAACAAACAGATTACTAAAGAATCTACTCATATTGAGTATAGTTCTGCTGTCATACTCAGGATTATATTCGCAAGCGATAATCGGTTCTATGATTAGAGAAGAAGCAGAAATATGGACACCATTGGTGAATCCAACTGTTTCTCAAACTGGAAATGATTTCCGACTTGCAATTCAAATGCCTTTCTCTTTTGTTTATGATAATCAAAATATTTCTTGGATTTATGCATTTGATAATGGTTATATATCATTAAATATTGATAGATCGCCATTGGCAAATGATATTCCAAGTTTCCCTAATACTACGAATATAATTTCTTGGTATAAAAGAGATTTATATACGAGTGGTTCGTTATCTTATAAAGTTGAAGGCACTCAACCATTTAGAGTATTGACAGTGCAACAACTAGGCGCTCGTCTTCTAAATGATTTTAGTGGCAATTCATTTGATGTACAAATTAAATTTTATGAAACAACAAATGAAGTAAAAATTATTTACAACAATGTGAACGGTTTTGGTTTTTCTGAACTCGATGGATTTTTATATTTTATTGGTTCATCGTCAGCAAATTATATAAATATTAAGCCAAATGCTCCAACACAAGCTTCTACATTTTATTATGGAAATTCAAATCCGAATGTTCAACCTCAATTATCTGAAAATGTTATAAAGTATTTTTATAGAGGACGATCATTTACATTAACATCTACTCCCAAGCTTTTTGGTGTAAATCCAGCTAATAATGCAGTACTTTCTACTGGACAGATTTATTCTGGCGAGAACGGACCTTTTGTAAGAGTGAGCCGTGCTGAAGGTAATAAAGACATTACAATTCGTTATACTATATCTGGACCTTTACCATCAAATAATGTGATTTATACAGCTTTAAATACCCCCGATATAAATGGTTCTAATAAAGTTATACCCCAACCACAACCAATTGGAACTGGTATTAGAGTATTAATGCCTTATGCAAAAGGTATTGCAGGTAGATTAACTGATGGTGCTTTAGATTTAACAAATGTACAAAGTGGTGAGTATCGTGTAGATGCTTATTTAGAATATCTCGACGGAACTCCTTATTCAGTTTATGCAACATCAAGATTTACTGTTGCTTTCCCAGCTGATCTTGCAATAATTAATATTTTAGAGCCTATTTATAATCCGGGCTCGATTTATCAATTCTCTGGTGCTGGCATACCAGTTAAAATTTTAGTAAAAAATCAAGGTGCTGAACCTGTTGATTATGTAAAAGCAACAGCAAAAATTTATAAAGAAGACGGAAGTTTAGATGGTACAATGGTAGAAGAATTTGATTTATCTGACTCACCAATACTTTTTAACGAAACCCGCGAACTTACTTTCTCTAATTTATATAAATCTTCGACTGTCGGAATGTTCAATATTAGCGCAGAAGTAAATTTACGTAATTTGATGGCGGATAAATATATGGCAAATAATATTTATCCACGAACTGGCGACCCTAAGAAAAATTTTGAAGTAGCATATCAGGTTGAAGCACAAGTTTTATCAATGCTTAGTCCAGCTAATCAAGTATATAATAATAGACCAATTAGAGTTGCGGCAAGATTCCGTAATAATGGCGTGTCTGATATTTCTAACTCGATTGCGAGATTTGAAATCTTTTATGAAGGTAATAAAGTTTACGACGAAACCACAGCATTGAAAGATTTGCCTGCTGGCGTTGTAAGGGAATCCGATTTAATATGGACAGTTCCTTTTATACCCCAAAAAGTTGGCGGTTATAATGCTATTATTACTGTATATGTTGATTTAGATGAGGTTCCAGCTAATAATTCTATAAATGTGCCATTTTCTGTAATACCGGGAATGAGCGGAACTTATTCAATTTCAAAAAGTGGCGGAAATTTCTTAACTATTGCTGATGCCGTAAAAGCACTTTATGAAAGAGGCGTCGATGCTCCTGTTACATTTTTATTGAAAGATCCTATCTATGTTGAAGGTAATCTATCATTAAATACGCCCGCTATTGATTTTAGCTCTTCAATAATTGGTTTGGATAACCCAAAAAATACGGTTACATTTACAATTGACCCACAGTTTGCAACAAGAAATACTGTTAATGTATATTGCTATTCTGCTACAGGCATTGGTGTTTATTTTGGTCAGAGTAGTTTCCCAGCAAATAATGCCGCACCAGTATTAAATGTAACTACTAATATGGTTAAAAAATATGCAAATGCACCGAAAAATATTATTTTCGACGGTGGCGTTAAGAAATCTTTAAAATTTACTGTTGGTACAAATAATAATTTTAGAGCAGTATTTTATCTCGGAAACGGAGCATCAAACATTCAAATAAAGAATTTATTAATCGAAGATGGTATATTACAAGCAGTTTCAAATAATTGTAGATTACCATTAAGCTCATATAATTCATTATTTAATAGATTTGAATTTGAAGATGATAACTCAAATTTTGGAACTTATTCTGCTGGTATAGTTTTAAGAAGTAAAAGCCCATTGAATCCAATTCTTGGTGTTAATAATTTCTACCTTGATACATTAGCAAATAGTAATAATATTATTTCTGGAAACGAGATTCAAAAATTCAGCTATGGTATCGTATCTCTCGGTATTGGTAATTTATTGAAATTCGGACCGCAAAAATTTGTAAAATATTTCAATACTAATAATTCATTCGATGATAATTTATTATATAATTTATCAAAATCTGGTATATTCTTAGGATATGAATTAAATTCAGAAGTATTTAAAAATAGAATTTTTGGTATTCAAGGTGGTTGCGGTAATTATACAGCTGGTATCGCGGCTGGTGGTGAATCGAAAAATAATAAATTTGGTTATCACAACATAGGTTTATTTATTTCTTCTAATGAAATTAGTAATATTAAAGGTGCTGAACAAGAAGCTTATGGTATTAGTATTGTTCAAGCACGTAATGATTTCTCAAATTTAGAAATTAATTATTCATTCCCAGACCAACCAGAAAATTTAAGAATTGTAAATAATATGATTTGGGGATTTGAAACAACAAATCCAAATGCTCATATTAATGGTATTATGCTTGCAACTGAAAGACAAAGCACAAATAATTTTGATTGGAAAAATATGAATTTTGCACCTAAATACTCAAATTATTATTCACGTAATGATGTAATTGCTAATAATACAATTATTATGGGTGATGACGGTGTGAAAAATGATGGTGCTGTTGTTGGTATTTCGTTATTTAATACCAAAGGTGCAAAATTATTTAACAATGCTATTGATATTAAAGACCCAAGTATAAGTTCTAACAACCCTGTAACATCTACTGTCTTTTATTATGGATTACATCCTAATAAAGGTGGACTTACTTCTAATAGAAATGCTTATTATCTTGAAACTGACGGTGCTTCTATTTATAGATTTATCGAAACAGATATTCAAGGAAGAATTGTTGAGCAAGGTCATAGAAATGAATTTGCTTCTTTAACACAATGGCAGAATTGGACTGGACAAGATTGGTATTCAGTTTATGGTGATTTTTATAGCGATCATAAATTTTATGGTTTCCCACCATTTACATTAAGAATCAAAAATGATCCCGTTCCAATGGGTTCAATACTAAATAACAGAGGATATAAACTCGAAGATAATAATGTTGATATTGATGGGAAAATGCGCGGCGAAGCAGGCGAAAACTATGACATTGGTGCGGTAGAGTTCCGTGGTAGAACAAACGGTCGTGATGGAGAAGTTGTTGCTATTACCTCTCCTGGCGCTTACAAAGCAACTACACCATTGCCATTTAGTGAGTCTGAATATATAATGACTACTGCTCCTGTTGCTGTAAAAGCAATTGTTCGTAATAATGGTCAATTGCCTATAACAAATCAAAATGCAACATTAAAATTCTATCGTCAATCTCCAAGTGGTGCATATATCCAAGAAGGACCAAATGTTAATATCGAAATGCAAGAGATATTCTATTCTGAAGATAAAGAAATTGACTTCTTAACTGCAGACGGAATTAGCAATTCTACTAACTATGAATGGTTTCCCAAAACTTATGGTGAATTAAGAAAAGACGGTTATGTGGTGCCAGAACAATTCAAAACAATGGAAGCAAATGTTACTCCTCTTTATAAAATTGAAGTTACAGTTCCAAGTGATGAATTGAATAAAAACAATAAAGTAGAAAAATTAGTAAGATTTTACATTCGTAAAAGCCCAATTCAATTACTTGTTTCTGCTGAAAATATCAAAACAAGTCCTTTAACTACTGGAGACCCACTTGATATTATTGCTGGAAATCTTAATTTAGATAGTTTGAAAGCTTCGTTTTATAGACTTGGTTGGTATATTAATTTAGACCTTGAAGATCCAAGAATTGATATTGATATATTTGATAGAAGAAAATGGGAACCACGTTCTATTAACTATCCAATTTATCGTACATTATTCTGGGTTGATGGGCATGATTTTGACGCAACACTCGCACCAAAACGCTTAACAAGATATGATAGAGACCAAATTTCTAACTTCCTCGAAGCTGGTACTATTGTTAATAAGAAAAACCTTTTTGTTAGCAGTCAAGAAATAGTTAAGAATGAAACTGGCGAATTCTCTGATTGGTTAAGAGATAATTTATCTACAAAATTACATAATTTCCCTAATCCAATGGGTGTGAATGGTAATTATAACGGTAAATATGTTTCTGGCGTAATTATTGGCAGAGATAATGAATTTGAGGTTAGATCAACTGCATTCCCTGGCGACGATTATCCAAGAGTTGCTATAAATGCTATTAATAATCCGGGAAAAGGTATTACTCGTATTGGTATGAAATACAAAACTCATATCAATGATGATGTTGAAAATAATTTCTTCGTTAAAGATGCTGAAAGAATTGCATTACTTGCAACTACTTATATTAGATATAATACTATTCTATCTGGTGTTGAATGGCGTCATTGGGCAAATCTTGATGGTGTTTTACGCGGAACACTTGATTTCTTTGAATATAGTGGTGGTAATGCAATCCCTGTTGAATTACTTAGTTTCGATGCTAAACAAGCTGGAAATAGAGTTGATTTAAACTGGGTTACTGCAAGTGAAATTAATACTTCAAAATTCCAAGTAGAAAGAGCTAATGTAAATGAAACAGGTAAAAACTTCTTAACAATTGATGAGGTTCCAGCTGCTGGAAATAGTAATATTACAAGTTATTATGGACCAATCGTTGATTCTAAAGTAGAAATGGGTAAATCTTATATTTATAGACTGAAAATGTTAGATAAAGATGGAGATTTCAAATATAGTGATGAAAAACTTGTTACACTTACAAGTTTGAATGGTACTATTTCACTCGAAGAAGCAAAACCAAATCCAGCTCGTGATATTACAAATATCGAATTTACATTAGGTAACGATATGGAAGCAAGAGTTAGCTTATTTGATATTAATGGTAAAGAAATCGAAGTAATTTCTAATGGTAAATTAGTTAAAGGAACTCATAAATTTGAACTTAATTTAACTAATATTCCATCTGGCTCTTATACTGTTGTATTAAAAGCAAGTGATGTATTATTAACAACAAAATTGAACGTTGTTAAGTAATAAATTGCAATAAAATTGCAAAAAAAAGGTTATCTATAAAAAGATAACCTTTTTTTTTATCTTTTAAGCAAAAAAAATGCTATTTTTATATATTATAAGATAATAACAAAAAACAAAAAAAAACTTATAATATTTAAAAATTAAAATATTCTAAAAGAATTAAAATATCCAATATTGGAGGAAAGTATGGAAATTGATTTGTCAAAAAAAACACCACACAGTTTAGATTATCATATCGAATCTGTTATAGAGGGAAAAAGAAAATTTGAGAATGTTTTTCAAGCAGTAACACGTATGATTCTCGAATATCCCGATGGTATAAAAAAAATTACTGTAAATGGAAGACCGACCTATGATTTTCAAATATTTAGAAAATCAAAAAAACATATTATTGGAATGTATGACGAAATAAATAGCTTTGTTTCGTTTGTTAAAGACGCCGCAGACGGTGGCTCTTCTGCTGAAATGGCTTTCGTGCTTGTTGGCGAGCCTGGTAATGGTAAAACTTTTTTCGTTGACTACCTTAATAAATGTTATAGAGAATTCATTGCAGAAAGAGAAAATCAAAGATTTACTTATAGAATGAATAATCTTGATAAATTAGGGGTATATGGCAGAATTAATTCTATCGAATCTCAGACTTTCGAAGACCCAATGATACTTGCTATGAATTTATTTGAAGAAAAAGATAAGAATATTGAGTATTTAGAAAGTTTGGGCGCTTCAGAAGAGCAAATAATAAAATATTATAAAAATTACAGACCACTTGGAGCCTGCTCAGATTATATATTTAATCAAATTAGAGAATACTCAGATGGCGATATTGAAAAAATGAAATCTTTTATCGAAGTAGTGCCGATTCCAATTAGTGAAACTCGTGGCACGCTAACAGGAAAATATGCGGCAAAAGATAAAATTACTTCTTCTGCTGTTGATCTGCTCGGTGATGAGTCAATTACTCGCCTTTTACATATTCCAGATACTAACAATCCGTATCGCTTTGATTTGCGTCGTGGCGCCTTAGCTCGCGTAGCTGGCGGTGGAATCCATTTCGCTGATGAAATATTTAAAAATAAAAGAGATTTAGTTCAAGTTTACTTAGGGGTAATTCAAAATCGTACTATTGAAATCGAAGGATTTAAGTGGCCCCTTGATACTTTAATAGTAGCAACAAGTAATAATTCTGAATTTCAAAGATTCCTCGAAGAAAAAGAACAAGCACCAATCGTTGATAGATGCCGAATTACATATATGGCACACAATACAAATTATAAATTACAACAAGAATTAACTAAATTAGCAATAGGTAGCCAAGAAAAAACCACTTTTACTGGTGAAAAATTAAATATTGACCCCAATCTTAATTATGCTTTATCAGTTGCGTTTATTTTATCGAGAATGCCACAAAACAATAAATTAACTCCAATTGAAATGATGAAGCTCGCCGCTGGCGAAGTTGCTGGTGAAAAAAGTGTTAAAACGCTTGCCGAAGTCATTGACCAACTCAATAGAGAAACTGATATTACTAAAAGATTTGGACAAAAAGGACTTGGACATAGAAATCTCGGTAGAGCTATTCAAATCCTGCTTGAACGCTCCGAAACCCAAGAAGGTAAATGTATGTATGCTGGTGATATTTTTCCATCAATAGAAAGCGTAATTTTAGATTATGTACAAGACCCAAATGATAGAGCCAAGTATCTTAATGATTTGAAAATTGCAAAATCATTACATAGAGAAAATGTAATGACTTCGATTTTTAATGCTTATATGGACGAACCCGACGCAATTCATAAAGATGTTTTGAACTATGTTAATATGGTTATTGGTATAGATGCAAAAAACTTAGGTCCTAATAAATTATGGACTTATAAAGATCCTCAAACTGGTAAATTAGTTTCAATAAAAATTGATGAAAATTATATTGATAGCGTAGAAAATCGCTTGGGACTTAAGTCGAAAGAACAAAAACAAAGCTATAGAACGACAATCGCAAAAATCTATGGACAAAAAATGATTCAAGACCCAAATTATGATTTTATGGATAATAACGATTTAGTAAAAGCTGTTACAGATGTTAGATTAAAATCTGACATTGCTGGTGCGGGTAGCCTTATTGGTGCATTGTCAAATAGAACAAATGAGGAAAACCAAAAACTGTATAATAGAATGATAAAAACAATGATCGAAAAACTTGGATACGACAAAACAAGTGCCGAAAAGACTATCGAGTATTTCTGTACACAGGAGGATAATACCTGATTTTCTTAAAAAGGAACTAAAATGACTGAAAATTCAAAATATAGCGAAGAATATTTAAATCGCGAAAAACCCGGTGAGCATAAAATTGTTTCGGATAGTGATAGCTATCATCACTCTGAAACTGATAATTTTATGAAAGCTATCGGATTTCCATTAAAAGCTAAAGTTACTTATGATGTGTTTTTACAAACAATAGAAGATTTGATAAGACGAGATGACGAACGCGAAAAAGATGGATTTCCACGTAGAATTAGATTAGGAAAAATCGTTAAGCCAACAAAAAAAGGCGATAAAGTAGTTGTAGTACCAACTACAACCGAACCAAAATTTTATCACGATGATTCTATTACTAGTGAAGAACAAAGTACGGGCGGAACAGGCGAAGGAGAAGAAGGCGAAGTAATTGGGGAATCACCAGCCGAACCAGAAGAAGGCGAGGGCGAAGGGCAAGGCGCTGGAACTGGTGGAGGCGAAGGGCACGACGTAGTAGCAGATGCCTTTGATTTAGGACGTATATTAACACAAAAATTCCAACTTCCAAATTTAAAAGTTAAAGGAAATAAAAAATCTTTTACCAAATATAAATATGATTTAACTGATAGAAATAGAAGAACGGGACAAATATTAGATAAAAAATCAACTTTAAAAAGAATTGTTCAAACTAATATTCTATTAGGTAATATAAGCCCAAATGATGAAATATCACCAGAGAATTTAGTGATAAATCCACAAGATGAAATTTATAGAATAATGTCCTCCGAGAAAGATTATGAATCGCAAGCAGTAGTGTTCTTCATTCGTGATTATTCAGGTTCGATGGAAGGAAAGCCAACAGAAGCCGTAACCTCACAGCATTTATTGATATATAGTTGGTTAATGTATCAATATAATGAAAATGTTCAAACACGATTTATTTTGCACGACCAACACGCAAAAGAAGTAAAAGATTTTTATACTTATCATAATTCTTCTGTTGCTGGCGGCACGAATGTTTATCCCTCATTTGAGCTTGTAAATAAAATTATCGAAACAGAAAGACTATATGTAGATAATAATATCTATGTGTTTTATGGTACAGACGGAGATGATTGGGATAGTGATGGTAAAAAAGCAATAGAAGAAATCGAAAAAATAATGACTTATGCTAATAGAATAGGTATCACTGTAGCACGAAATAATTGGACTACTTCTCAAACAACAGTAGAGCGATATATTGAATTATCGGGTTTGTTAAAAGATAAATCACAACTTATTAGGCTAGATTCATTTGCTTCCGCAGATGCTGATGAAGCAAGATTGATTGAAGGTATAAAGAAACTCGTCGAAGAAAAATAGTGAGACAAAATTTATGAGAATAATAGATCAACATACAAAAAAAATAATGGAAGATTGTAAGTTAAGAGCAAAAGACGCGGGCTTACGATTTGACGATGAATCACTTGAATATATAGTAACAAACCAAGATTTAATAGAACTTTCACCCAAAGGAATGATACCAACCTTGTATGATTATTGGGTAAATGATGTAGAAACTCTAAAAGGGAAAGGTCAATATAAATTATATCCAAGTAATCCTTATGAAACTGTAATAAATTCCAGACCTGCAATATCTTATTATAATGATAATAATCCTGATTGGCTGAATATAATGATATTTTATCACGTAATTGGGCATATTGATTTTTTCCAAAATAATATTTTATTTGAACATACTTGGAATGATGATTTCGTTGGTCGTGCATTAGCAGATAAACGTCATATCAATCAATTACGAAGTGAATATGGTAGGTGGGTTGATTATATAATCGAATTTTCTCGCTCTATTGATAATTTAGTTGGATATTTTAGAGAGCTGTCCGTTCAGAATTTTCCGTCAAATTTAGAGACAAATGAAAAAATATCTTACTATTTTGATGAGTTTTTACCAAATGATACATCTGCTAATATTAGTACAATATATTCTGAAGTAGAAAGATATAATAAATTGCTCGATACTAATGAATTAGTTGCCGAGCAAATGTTTTTTTCAGAAATTAAAAGTAAATTTCCAGAATTTGAATCAAAATTTCATAAATTTATAAATACTAAAAAAAATAATTTTTTCGATATTATTGAGTATATAAGAGATAATTCACCATTTTTAAAGAAAGATGAAAATTTATGGATGAAATCAATAATAAATATCGTTAGAGAAACCTCATTATATTTTGCTCCGCAGATAAGAACAAAAACTATAAATGAAGGTTGGGCAAGCTATTGGCACGATGAACTTTTTAGAAAAGACGACAGAATTAAAGGACACGAGTCCGAATATGCTGTAATAAATTCAAAAGTTACTTCGATTGCAAGAGTTGGATATAATCCTTATGCGATAGGTTTAAGACTTATTCAATATGTAGAAAATTTAGCAGATGCTGGAAAAATATCTTGGGAATTTCAACAAATTAATAATTCTATTTATAGAGAGAATTTTGATAGAAATACTGGAAATGGTAAAGATGCAATATTTAAATTAAGAGAAAATTTTTCTGATTTTATGCTGATGAATACCTATGTAAATCAAGATTTTGTTGATTTGCATCAACTATTTGTTGTTGGCACAAGATTAAATGAACAGCGTGGCACGATAGAATACTATGTTAAGAGCCGCAAAGCAGAAGATTATAAAAAAATGCTTATAGACAATATGTATCATCCGCCATTTATTTATGTAGATATAGAAAAAAGCGATGAAAAAGTGCTTTATATAAAACACGATTTTGAAGGACGCCAATTATATAAACCATTTATACAAGATACAATGCTCGGTATTAATTTTTTATGGTTTGGTAACGATACTAATGGGCAAGTAATTTTAGAAACTACTGATATTATTAAAAGAAAAGCAAGCGAAGACGCAATTAGTTACGAATATAAACCAATTCAATATATTTATTCAAATAAAAAAATATCTAAAAGATATTTATAAAATTTATAAGATATGGAAACTTTTTTAGAAATTCAATCGAAAGCCAAAAGGCTTGAATCATTAATAAATTTAAGTAATAATATTCGAGAAAAAGAAAAAAGAGATATTTTAGTATTTAATGATTATTTATATCTAGCAGTTACAAATCCTCAGATTGTTTTCCGCGATATATTTCAGTTATATCACGATATGGTACATCATTATGTATCAGAGGGGCAAGATGAATTTATAAACGATAATGAGCATATTGGGTTTTATAATTACGAAACGCGAGATTTATTCAGAAATGATTGTGATGAGCCTTTTTTTGCTGATAGACTTTTTGCATATAGATTTATGAATATGACACGTAACTTTCGTAAAGGAACGCAAAATAAAAGAATTTATATTTTTGAGGGACCTCCGGGCAGTGGTAAAAGTACTTTTTTGAATAACTTGTTACACAAGTTTGAAGAATATTCACGAACTCCAGCAGGCGCAACATATATAACATATTGGAAATTAGATATTGAAAAACTTGGTGGATTTCAATCAAAAGAAATTCAAAAAATTAAGACATTAAGTCATAAGTCGCCATTAGAAAAAAGAGCTAAACAATCTCAAAATTTTGATTTTCCAGAGAAATATCTTGAATTTTCCTGTCCAAATAATGATAATCCAATACTACAAATACCCAAAAATTATAGGAAACAATTTCTTGATGAATTAATTAGAGATGAGAGCTTTAAAGAACAATTATTTAATGATAAACAATATGAATGGGTGTTCAGAGATATACCATGTGCTATATGTAGTTCTATACAAAAAACACTTCTCGATAGACTAAGCGACCCTTTGGAAGTATTTAGTATGATAAATGCTAAAACTAATCATTTTACTCGTCAGCTTGGTGAAGGAATTAGTGTTTTTAATCCAGGTGATACCAATATTGAGCAAACTTTATCAAACCCAACACTACAACAAATGATTAGCGACCTTTTACGAAATGATGAAATTAAATATACATATTCTTATATGGCAAAAACAAATAATGGTATTCTTGCATTAATGGATATTAAAGAGCATAATGTTGATAGGCTTAAAGCATATCACGGCATTATTAGTGACGGAGTACATAAGGTCGAGCTAACAGAAGAATATATTCGAACTTTATTCATTGGAATAGTAAACCCTGAAGACAAAATTCACTACGAACAAGTGCAATCTTTTCAAGATAGAATAATAAGTATGAAAATACCTTATGTTCTTGATTATAACACCGAAGTAATGATTTATAAAAGTAAATTTAATGAAAATATTACAAATTCATTTTTACCCGGTGTAATCGAAAATTTTGCGAAAATCATCATTGCATCGAGACTTGATATAGAATCTCCCGCAATAAAACGATGGATTAGCAAACCCGAGAAATATTCAAAATATATTGATAAAAATATGCTTTTATTAAAAATGGAAGTGTATATAGGGATATTACCCGAGTGGCTTAGCGAAGAAGATAAGAAAAAATTTGATAGGCAAACTCGAATTGATATTATTTCAAATTCTGAAAATGACGGTCATAAAGGAATTTCAGGACGGAAATCATTGAGCGTATTTAATGATTTCTGTTCACCAAGTCAAAGACCTAACAAATATATTACAATGGAGGATGTAAAAGAATATTTTATTCATAATAAAGAAGAACTCCAAATTGATATTCCGCAAGATTTCATTGATAAATTAGTAGATTTATATGATTATGATGTTATGCAAGAAATAAAGGAATCAATATTTTTTTATAATGAAGAGCATATCGAAAGAGATATTCTGAATTATCTATTTGCTATAAATTTTGAAATAGGAGATAGTAAATTTAATAATTCTACTAGTGATAATGTTGAAATAACAGAAGAATTTTATGAAAATATTGAACGTAGATTATTAGGTGAAAGTTCAACTCCAACAACACGTAAATCATTCCGAAAAGAAACACAATCAGAATACGTATCTGTAACTTTAACCCAAGAATTAGGACTTGAAAATAAATCTATTAAAGAAAGTAAATTATTTAAAAATTTATTTGTAAAATATACCCGCAATTTAAAGGAAAATGCACTAGCCCCATATCTTGATAATGATAATTTCCGACGTGCAATTCTTCAATATGGAACAAGCTCTTTTAATACTTTTGACGAAAGATTAAAACGTGACGTTACTTTACTAATTAATAATTTAGTTAATAAATTTAATTATAAATGCCCCGAGGCCGCTCAACAGATATGTATTTATGTATTAGACAAAGGTATTGTCAAAAAATATTAATGTAAAAATAAGAGTAATTAACAATAAAAAATCCTTAATTATTACAAAAGAGTTAAAATAAGCGACTTTAATGTCGCTTATTTTTACAAAAATATAAAAATAAGAGTAAATTATTGAATTAATACTCTTGTTTTGCAAATCACTCCATTATATAATCAAATTTACCAACTATCTTTAATTTTATACCAAAAAATTTAAAAATAAGTATAAAAATATCAAAAATATATCTTATTACAACATTAAAGTAAAAATAAAGGATATTGATAGCCGTTAATTTAACAAAATCGTAAAAATAAGGAAATAATTATGAAATTAATACCTATAAATATAGAATTAATAATTGAAAGAATTAAATATGAAAATCCTTGGTGGGTAACGGGAGTTATTGATGATTTTTTCAATAAAATGAAACGCAGGCTATATTTTAATTATTTCTTTCCATTAATCGAGCAAAAAGAGATAAGAAGAGCAATAGTGTTGATGGGACCCAGAAGAATCGGAAAAACTGTTATGCTACATCATTCAATACAAAAATTATTAGATAATGGTATAGATAAGCAAAAAATATTTTTTATTTCAATAGATAATCCTATTTATATGAATCGCGGGCTTGAAGAGCTATTTTTATTAACTTTAAAAAGTTCTGGCAATGATTCAGCAAAAAATTGCTATGTAGTTTTTGATGAAATACAATATTTAAAGAATTGGGAAATACATTTAAAAAATTTAGTTGATAGCTATCCATATACAAAATTTATAGTATCAGGGTCAGCTGCTGCTGCTTTAAAATTAAAGAGTATAGAAAGCGGTGCAGGGAGATTTACAGAATTTTTATTACCATCGCTTACATTCAATGAATATATTAATTTAATGAATTTAGATAGTCTAATAATTCCTTCTAAATCTGATTGGAATGGCAATGTCAAGCAGTTTATCTCAACTATAAATATTAAAGAATTAAATAAACATTTTCATCATTATTTAAATTTTGGAGGCTATCCAGAAGTAATTTTTTCTAAAACAATACAAGAAAATCCTGGGCGATATATTAAAAGCGATATAATTGATAAAGTATTATTAAGAGATTTACCAAGTTTATATGGCATTCAAGATGTGCAAGAGCTAAATTTATTTTTCTCTACATTAGCATATTATAGCGGAAATGAAGTATCATTAGAAACCTTATCAAAATCGAGTGGGGTTGATAAAAAATTACTAAAAAAATATATAGAATATCTCGAAGCCGCATTTTTAATAACAGTCGTTCATAGAATTGATGATAGTGCAAAACGGTTTAAAAGAGCAAATTTCTTTAAAATTTATCTAACAAATCCAAGTTTGAGAACAGCACTTTTTTCACCAATAGATACAAATGATGATAATATTGGTAATATGATTGAAACAACAGTATTTTCTCAATGGGCACATAGTACAGGGTTTAAACCATATTATGCAAGATGGAGTAATGGACGATATCAAGGTGAAGTTGATATTGTTGCTTTAAATCAATCTAATCTAAAACCTTTATGGGTTGCTGAAATAAAATGGTCTAATCGCTATTATGAAAAGCCTAATGAATTGAAATCACTAATTCAATTCTGTGAAAATAATAAACTTAAACAAGCATTAGTTACAACTATTGATAAAGAAGGAATAAAAAAAATTGGAGATTTAGAGATTTTTTATCTACCCGTTGCTATTTATGCTTATATAATTGGTCTTAATACATTATCGTGATTAAAAAATTCAGATTAAATGATAAACTACAATAAATAACACACTTACACTTCACTATAAACTATTTTTGAAATTATTAATAATATTTTTATTTAAGGAATAATGGGAACAACAGCAGATTTAAGACCGGGTGCATTTATAAGATATAATGGTGAGTTATGCCAAGTAATAGAGTCGCAACACAGAACACCTGGTAATCTTAGAGCATTTTATCAAGTCAAGATGCGTAATACACGCTCTGGTAAATTACTTGAAAATAGATTTCGCTCTGGTGAATCTATTGAATTTGTAAGAGTTGATAAAAAAGAATATCAATTTTTGTACAAAGATGGTATTACTTTATATTTTATGGACCAAGAAACTTATGATCAAATACCCGTAAATGTAGATACTGTTGGGGATTCAGTGAAATTTTTGAAAGAAAACCAAAATGTATTTATAAATTTTGAAGGTGATTTAGTTTTGGGAGTAGAAATGCCACCTTCTGTAAATCTAAGAGTAATTCATACCGAGCCAGGTGTAAAAGGTGATACTGCAACAAATGTTGTTAAGCCAGCTACAGTTGAGACCGGAGCTTTAGTAAATGTGCCATTATTTATTAATGAAGGTGATTTAATCCGTGTTGATACAGAAAATGGTGCATATATGGATAGAGTGAAGGAATAATATTTTTTTCTTTATTAGTTTCAAAGAGGGCTTATGCCCTCTTTTTTTTAGAGAAATGGCATAATTTTAGATATGCAATATATTTGAAAACTATTTTATATAATAATTAGCAATATTAGAGGTAATTGGAATATGAATCCCGTTAAAATTGGTTTAGTTGGTGCTGGTGAGATAGCACAGAATTTTCATTTGCCTATTTATCATAAATTACAAAATGTTGAATTATATGCTATTTACGACCGTAATAAAACAAAGGCACAATTAGTAGCAGATAAATTTAACATTCCTTATGTTTATAATAATATTGATGAAATGTTAAAAAATAAAGAACTCGAAGCTGTTGATATATGTACGTCAACTGATGTACATACCGAATTTGCAGTGGCTTCGATATCTTCTGGGAAACATACATTAATAGAAAAACCAATTGCAAGAAATTATAATGAAGCTCTTGCAATTTTGGAGGCTGAAAAGAAATCTAATGTAAAAGTAATGGTTGGAACTAATCAGCGATTTCGTTATGATGCCAAAATGTTAAAAAGTTTTGTGCAAAATGGTGAAATAGGTGATATTTTTTATGTACAAGGAAGTTGGTTGCAGCAAAAAAGAGGCGCCGAGTGGAGACAACAAATCGAAAAATCTGGTGGTGGAGTTCTCATTGATTTAGGAATTTCATTAATTGATTCATTGATGTGGATATGTGATTTTCCAGCTGTAAAATCTGTTTCTGCTACTACATTTAAACATTTAACAAAAAAAGTTGAAGATGTTTGTATTGCTAATATTAAATTTGTAAACGGTAGTATTGCAACTATGGAAATGAGCTGGTCATTATTCAGCTCTCGAAATACTTTTGCTTTTGATGTTTATGGTAACAAAGGAAGTGCAAAAATAAATCCAGTTAGATTATATAAAATTGATGGCGACGTTTATCAACCCGTTACAAACAACGTTACTCATACTAATATGGAGATTTTTAGAAAATCTTTTGAAAGTGAAATCAAACATTTTATTGGAGCTGTGCAAGGATATGTACCAATAATTTCCACTGTTAGCGAAGCTGTAACTATTATGCAATTAATTGATTTAATGTATAAATCTGCAAAAAAAGGTAAGGAAATTAATTTAGATTAAAGAATCATTTTTCTTAGAATTTACCTTTTTCTAAATTTTACAAAAATATCAAATTGATACTTTTTAAAATCTTGAACGTCATTTGTTTAAAATATTTTTTTAATAATAAAAGGTAATTAGATATGAAAAAGTTTATTCTAATATTAATTATATCACTTGTCCCTCTAATATCCTATTCAGAATCCAATATTGGGATCTTAGTTGGCTATAATGCTACTCGAATTCAAACAGATTGGAAAGAAATTAATAGCGATTTAAAAAGTGGTTTCCAAATAGGTGCATTTTTTAGAACAGGTGAAAAATTCTTTGTTCAACCTCAATTATTATATGCAAGTCGTGGCGGATATGCCGAATTTAGTACTGAATTTTGGAAAAGTTTAGGCTTACCAAGCGGTTCAACCGAAGTTCATGTTGGACTATTTCAAATTCCATTAATATTTGGAATGTTGCTTAATGATAATAAAGATTTTGCTTTAAATATTCAAGCAGGTCCAGTTTTTTCATTAGTTGCTAAAAAAGGTATATCCGGCTTGGAGGAAGTTATCAAAGAAGAGAATTTTAAAGATTACACCTTTGGTATTCAAGCTGGGATTGGGGTTGATTTTTTATCTTTTATGGTTGCAATTAGATATGAGTATGCACTTAGTGATATTTACAAAAGAGTTTTTGATAATTATAGTTTTAGTGCAAAATCCAATACATTTTTAATTACAGTTGGATTAAAGATATTTTAATTTTTAAACATAATAAATAATAATTTATCTTATACTATAAAAATAATTTTTATAAAATAAAATATTATAAAATTCAAACTAAATTTTATCGTTATAGATAACTTTATTGAATTAATTAAATTTTTATTTTATTTTAAATTTATTTTTACTGAATCATATCGAAAATTGAAAAAATTATGCATAAAATTAATATAATTTTTTTATCTAAAAATCATATCGAAAAAAAACAATTATTAGCTTAATATATTTATAATAAAGCGATTAATAATAATTGTAAGATTTTAGTAAAAATTAAATAAAAATAATAATCTTAAATAATCAATATAAATTAAATAAATATTTAAAAATATTATGTAGATAATGTTTTTTATTGTTATATTGTTATCTTGAAATATTAAGTTTAAAAAAATATTATTGAAATGAGTGTTATAATCGTATTGATAGGGGTAAGTTTTCTGGTTGCAGTGATTTTTTTAATTGCTTTTTTATGGGCTGTTAAAACTGATCAATTTGAGGATACCTATACACCATCTATGCGAATAATTGTTGAAGATAAAGAAAATAAATAATTAAATGTTTAAATAATTTTTATGGAAAAAATTTATGGCTCAGAGCAATACTGAATTTAATCAAACTACACATTTAGATTCGTTCAGTTATGATAACCAAACTGTAAAATTATTTTTATGGGCTACTGTTATTTGGGGGCTAACGGGCTTTTTCGTTGGTCTAATTATAGCTATCCAACTTTATACGCCAACATATATTCCTTGGTTTGATTTTGGAATTTCTTGGCTGTCTTTTGGTAGATTAAGACCCTTACACACAAATGCAGTAATTTTTGCATTTGTTGGAAATGCAATTTTTATGGGAGTTTACTATTCGCTCCAAAGATTGACAAAAGCAAGAATGTGGAGTGATTTTTTAAGTAAATTCCATTTCTGGGGCTGGCAATTAATCATATTAGCCGCTGTAATTACATTACCTTTAGGATTAACACAAGGTAAAGAGTATGCTGAATTAATATTTCCAATTGATGTTGCTATTACTATTGTTTGGGTTGCTTTCGGCATTAATATGATGATGACTCTAATCAAGCGTCGTGAAAAACATATGTATGTTGCAATTTGGTTCTATATGGCTTCTTGGGTTACGGTTGCCGTTCTTCACGTTGTCAATTCTATACAAATACCAACTAGTTTTTTGCATAGTTATCCAGTATATGCAGGTGTTCAAGATGCACTTGTTCAATGGTGGTATGGTCATAATGCAGTTGCATTTTTCTTGACTACGCCGTATCTTGGTCTTATGTATTATTTTTTACCAAAAGCGGCGAATAGACCCGTTTATTCTTATAAATTATCAATAATTCATTTCTGGTCTTTAATATTTCTATATATTTGGGCTGGACCACACCATTTATTATATACTTCATTACCAGATTGGGCTCAATCTCTCGGCACAGTGTTTTCAATAATGTTAATAGCTCCTTCTTGGGGGGGTATGATAAACGGACTTCTTACCTTGCGTGGAGCATGGGACAAAGTAAAAGAAGAGCCTATTTTGAAATTTATGATTGTAGCAATTACTGCTTATGGTATGGCTACTTTCGAAGGACCTATGCTTTCGATTAAGACTGTCAATGCAATATCACACTTTACTGATTGGACTATTGCACACGTTCACGTTGGAGCATTAGGCTGGAACGGTATGCTTACATTTGCAGTTTTATATTGGTTAGTTCCAAAATTATGGAATACTACATTATATTCAAAAAAAATGGCAAACCTACATTTTTGGATTGCGACAGTCGCAATATTAATGTATGTAATTCCAATCTATTGGGCTGGCGTTACTCAAAGTTTGATGTGGAAACAATTTTCACCAGAAGGAGTATTATTATATAAAAACTTTCTCGAAACGGTAACTCATCTTGTACCAATGTATTTAATTCGCTCAATAGGTGGATTATTCTATCTAACTGGCGCTTCTATAATGCTTTGGAATTTAATGATGACAGCAAAACAAGGGCATTTTGTAAAAGACGAAGCAGTAAAAGCCGCTCGAATAGTTGATAATGAAAAAGAAACTATTAATCACCGTTGGTTAGAAGGTAAGCCAGTTCCGTTTTTAATTGCAAGTCTTATTGTAATTATTATTGGTGGATTATTCGAAATAGTACCTTTGCAAGTGATTAAATCTAATGTACCTACGATTTCGAGTGTTAAACCATATACTCCACTCGAATTGATAGGTCGCGATATTTATGTATCAGAAGGTTGTTATAATTGTCATACTCAAATGGTAAGACCTTTCCGCTCTGAAACAGAAAGATATGGTGAGTATTCCAAAGCAGGTGAATTTGTGTATGACCACCCATTTCAATGGGGTTCGAAAAGAACGGGACCAGATTTACATAGAGTAGGAGGTAAATACCCTAATGCTTGGCATTATCAACATATGTACGATCCGCAATCTATTTCACCGGGGTCAATAATGCCGAGATATCCATGGTTAATTTCTGAAGATTATGATATTTCTGATATTTCATCAAAAATTCGAGTAATGAAAACTATGAATGTTCCATATCCCGAAAATTATGAGCAAAATGCAAAAGCAGATGTAAAAACACAAGCTATGGAAATTTCTGATGAATTGAAATCACAAAATATAACTGTATCACCAGATAAAAAGATTATTGCACTTATATCTTATCTTCAAAGATTAGGTGTTGATATTAAAGAATCAGATAAAGCAGTTAAATAAGGAAATTCTAATGTTTAAAAATATATTTAGTCATATTAATGGAATTGAGATATACCCGATTCTGACATTGATTTTCTTTTTTGTGTTTTTCGTAGCAGTTACTTTTTTAGCACTTAGACTCGATAAAAAATTTGTCGAATATATGGGTAATTTACCCTTAAATAATGATAATGAAAATTTAAAAAATTAATTTATGGAGATATTTTATGTCTAAAGTTGAAGACAAAATTTTAGACCATAGTTACGACGGCATTCAAGAATATGATAATCCACTTCCACGTTGGTGGCAAGGATTGTTTATATTGACTATTATTATTAGTGTTTTATACCTTTTTTATTATGATATTTCTGGAATAGGCCAAACGCAAGAAGAAGAATATACTTCTGAGTTCAAAACGAGTTCGGCAGATTATGAAAAAATTGCGATGAAGCAAAATCAAATGTGGGCAAATATTAAATACGAAACACTAACAGACGCTAATGACATCGAAGCTGGTAAAACAATATTTCAGAAAAATTGTGTTTCTTGCCATGGGAATTTAGGAGAAGGCGGAATTGGACCTAACCTAACAGATAATTTTTATTTGCATGGAAATGGTATCGAAAATACTATGAATGTTATTATTAATGGCGTGCCAGAAAAAGGTATGATTTCATGGAAACCACTATTAAAACCCGAAGAAATTCAAAAAGTTGCAAGCTATGTGCTTAGTATTTTTGGTTCTAATCCACCAAATCCAAAGGCACCGCAAGGAACACAGATAGAAAATTAGTCTTCGGATAATGTTTAATAAAATTGTGATATTGAAGATAATCTTATATATTAGATTATTAAGGTTTAAAAATTATGAGTAATGAAAATTCATTTAAAGAGCTAAAAGTAAAAGGCTCTAATGAAGAACAATTTAAACAAAATAATAAGTTAATTACAGAAACGGGGGTATCTTTTCGAGATAGAGTATCTAATCTTGATAAAAAAGGAAATAGAATTTGGATACACCCTAAAAAGCCAAAAGGTAAATTCCACCGTTGGCGTGCTATAGTTGCAACTATATTATTATTATTGTTTATAGTAACTCCTTTTATAAAAATAAAAGGTACACCTCTTATTTTGCTCGATATTATTAATCGAAAATTTATTTTATTTGGAACCGTTTTTTGGCCCCAAGATTTTCATATAATGGCAATATCTTTTTTAGCATTTTTAGTCTTTATAGTGCTTTTTACTGCTGTTTTTGGACGAATTTGGTGCGGTTGGGCTTGCCCACAAACAATTTTTATGGAAATGGTATTCCGAAAAATTGAATATCTTATCGAAGGCGATTACCAACAGCAAAAAAAACTAGCTCAATCAGAATGGAATAAAGAAAAAATATTCAAAAAAGGGTTGAAACATTCAATTTTTATAATAATATCTTTCTTTATAGGAAATATCTCATTATCATATTTAGTTGGAATGGACAAACTTTTACAAATGATAAGCGATGGACCTTTAGAGCATTCCACAACTTTTATTTCAATTTTTGTATTTTCTGGATTATTTTATTTTGTTTTCTCTTGGTTTAGAGAGCAAGCATGCACTATTGTATGCCCTTATGGGAGACTACAATCTGTATTATTAGATAAAAATTCTATAATTGTAGCTTATGACTATAAAAGAGGCGAGCCAAGAGCAAAATTTAAGAAAAACGACCCCAATCAAAAAGACTGTATTGATTGTGCGGCTTGCGTAAAAGTATGCCCAACTGGAATTGATATACGAAACGGCACACAACTCGAATGTGTGAATTGTACTGCATGTATGGATGCCTGCGACGAAGTAATGGACCGTATCAAAAAGCCAAGAGGATTAATTAGATACGCTTCTGAAAATGCAATCGAATCGGGAACAAAATTTAAAATTACTGGTAGAATTGTATTTTATATACTTATTTTATTTACTTTAATTGGAATTTCTTTTGCATTATTACTAAATAGAACAGATGTAGAAGCAACAGTACTGCGAGCAAAAGGTTCGATATATCAAATTACCCCCGAAGGCAATGTGTCGAATATTTTCACCGCAACCATTATTAATAAAACATTTTTTGCTATGCCAATCGAAATAAAAACAATTGATTTGCCAGATGCTAAAATAAAAATTATTGGAAAAGATAAAATTGAAATCGAAGCAGAATCATATACCGACGCAACTTTTATACTCGAAATTCCAAAAGATAGAATCACAAGCACAAGAAACGAAATCACGATAGGCGTTTATAGCAATAATAAACTTTTACAAAAAATTAAAACTATATTTTCTGGACCGGTTCCGGGAATGAATTAATAGAACAAAAATGAAAAAAATACAATATAATTGGGGAGTTGGAATTACTATATTCATTGTATTATTTATAATAATTACAGTAAGTTTTGTAATTTATTCTACCACTCTTAATATTGATTTAGTTGAAGATAATTATTACGAAAATGAGATTAATTATCAGCAACAAATTGATAAAATAAGTAGAAGTAAAAAATTAGAACAAAAAATCATTGTTCACTCACTCGATAAAGCAGTATTAATCGAGTATCCAAATATTTTTGATTTTAAAGAAATTAAAGGCAAAATTAATTTTTACAGACCCTCGGAGAAAAAACTCGATTTTATTACAAAAGTTGAGCCCGATACTAATGGAAAACAAATAGTACAATCCTCGAATTTTATAAAAGGGCTTTGGAGAGTAAAATTTGATTGGTCTGTTGGCGATACAAGTTTCTATGACGAACAAATATTAATGATGAACTAAAAAATTATGCTTGAAATTATTTCTGGATTTAGTCTTGGTATTTTGGGCAGTTTCCATTGCTTAGGAATGTGCGGACCAATCGCTATGGCTATACCTCATAGGAGTAGTTCCAAACTTGGACTTGCTCTCGAAAGTTTAGTATATAATTTAGGACGAGTTCTTACTTATACAATTTTTGGATTTTTACTTGGGCTTATAGGCGCTCCGCTTAGACTTGCTGGACTTCAAGAGTATATATCTATCGCGACGGGGGTACTACTATTATTATATTTAATAATTCCAGCTAAATATTATAAAGGTATTGGTAATTTAAAGATTTTCAATTCTTTTGTAAAAAAATTTAAAATTAAATTTCAAGAATTTTTTAAATCAAAAAGTATTTTGTCATTATTTATTTTCGGAATTTTAAATGGATTGTTGCCCTGCGGACTTGTCTATATTGCATTAGCTGGCTCATTTGCTTCATCAAATTTATTTATGTCTGCATTATATATGTTTTCATTCGGAGTTGGCACTGTTCCTATGATGGCATTGATATATTTTTCAAAAAATTTAATTACTTTGAGTATTCGTAAAAGATTGACAAAATTAATTCCTTATGGAGTTGCAATTGTAGCAGTATTAATGATTTTGCGTGGTTTATCATTAGGAATACCTATGATAAGCCCACAATTACCAGATAAAGTTGTTAATGAAACAATAGAATGTTGTCATTAAATAATTAAATTTATAAATATATATAAAATAAGGTATTTGCAAATATATTAAAAATTTGTAATAATAATAATTTAGATTAGTATTGCATAAATTAATAATTAGTATTATTTTGCACTTATTCGAAATACATTTTTTAAAGTTTTATTTTTTATTATTTCACTAATTAAAATGTAAAATATTAGATAATTGATTTCGACTACAAAAAAATTTATTCTAAAATCCTTGTGAATTCATAAGAATTCTATAATCAAAAAAAATAAAATAATTATAAATTAAAAACTATTGACAGGCTGAAAAAGTGAAAAAAACAATACTTGATTATGCACTCAAGGTAAAATTACCTGTAACAGTTTTTGTGATACTGATGTCGTTTGCAGTGACATATTTTATTGCAAAACCCGAGCGTGATAGTTTAGGGTATCAACCTGAACAACCTATTAAGTTTTCTCATAAATTGCATGCTGGGGATATGGCAGTAGATTGTCAATATTGTCATACGGGCGCGGGTAAAACTAGACATGCTGGTATTCCCGCAGTCAGCACTTGTATGAATTGCCATAAAGTAGCTCGAACAGACAAGCCCGAAATAATCAAACTTACTGAATATTATGAAAATAATAAACCTGTGCCATGGAAGCGTATTCATAGAGTACCCGAATATGCTTATTTCAACCATGCCTCTCACGTTACAAAAGGTATTGATTGTGCAAATTGTCATGGCGATGTTCGTCAAATGGAAGTTGTTAGTCAGGTTAAAGCATTCAATATGGGTTCTTGTTTGGATTGTCATAGACACCCCGAATCAGTTATGCCTCAGATGAAAGGAATGGTTAATCTCGGACCAACCCATTGCAACGCTTGCCATCGTTAATTAAAGTAAGAAAAAAATATTTATAAATTAAATGAATAGAGTTATGAAGCAAAACCGTAGAAAGTTTTTTGAGCTACTCGGTACCGGAGCTTTAGGAGTTGCCGCTATGAAGTTAGCACCTATTAAAGTACTTGCTAATGATGATAATGCAACTACTCAAAGCATAAAACCGAAAGTTATGATTCATCCACTGGCTGTTCCACGAACAAAACGGAGTAATTTGTAGATGGAAAATTCTAAACCAAAATTCTGGAAAAGCATTAACCAGTATAAACAAAAGCCTGAGACAGTTGAAGCAAGTCATCATGAGTTTGTTCAAGGAGTTACAAATGATTTTGATGTTAATAAATTATCTTCTAAATCAAGAAGAAATTTCCTTGCCGTAGTTGGGGCAACATCCGCTTTAGCCGCTACTGCCTGCTCTGATTATCACGATAAAGGCGAAATTATTTCGTATAACAAACAACCCGCAGGCACTTTATATGGCGAAGCTAATTATTACGCCTCGACACTAAATAATGGAGCGGGAATTTTAGTTAAAACACGCGAAGGACGACCTATAAAAATTGATGGTAATCCAGAGCATCCTATTGGTAAAGGTAAAATTTCTGCTATAGACCAATCTACAATTTTGGATTTATACGACCCAGCTCGATTAAGATATCCAATTCAAAAGTCAGATAGCAAACTTATCTTATATAAAGATAATATGCCACGTGCTAATTGGGATAAAATTGATACTCAAATAGTAGAAAAATTAAATAATGCAAATAATGAGGGAAAAGAAATTGCTATTATTACTCATTCAGTAATTTCACCCACTCAAAATAAATTATTTAATGATTTTATCGAAAAATATCCAAGTACTAAAATTTATTCTTATGAATTATATTCTGACCAAGAAAAAAGATCCGCTTGGTTAGATTCTTATAATACTAATCAAATACCAGCTATTAAATGGAACGAAGCAGATATAATTTTATCTTTCGAATGTGATTTTCTTGCAACAGAAGGAAACGTTGTTGAGCAAATCGCACAGTTTTCATCAAGACGTGATGTTGATAATCCCGTAGGATTTAACAAATTATATCAAATCGAAGGCGATTACTCTTTGACGGGTGCTATGGCTGATTATAGAATACGCCTTGCGCCAGAAGAGCAATATTATTTTATTATGAGTTTAGCCTCGGAATTAGTATCAAGAAATAAATCAGCAATTGCAAGCGATGCAAATTTATCAATATTATCTAATTATAATTTAAGTAATTTTGCAAGTCAGAATAAAATTAATAGCAAAATTTTAGATGAATTATTAAAAGATATTACAAATAATAGCGATAAAACTCTTGCCGTAGCTGGCTTAAATATGCCAAAACAAGTTCATATTGCTACTAATTTACTAAACGAAATACTCGGTTCGATTAATAATTTATTCGATTTCGATAAATATGAAAAATTACAAAGAGCTTTAAGTACAATAGAAGAATTAAAAACATTTGTAAATAATTGTAACTCGGGTCGAGTTGGAGTAGTAATTAATTTTGATACTAATCCCCAATTTCATTTTCCTTATGATTTAGATTATTCCAATGCAATTAAAAAAGTACCAACTATAATATCTATGGTAGAATCAGCTAATGAATCATCTGAGGGAAGCCACTATATTTTACCAATTAATCATGCACTTGAATCTTGGGGTGATTTTGAAGTCCGTAATGGAGTGCTTAGCCTCCAACAGCCCGTTATTGCACCAATTTTTGATACACGTCAAAAAGAAGCCATTTTATTGAATTGGTTAAGCGAAGATGTGAAAAAATATTCAGTTGATATTTATCATAAATATTTGATGAGCGAGTGGGAGACAAAATATTATCCACAATCAAATTCTGCTTATGATTTTAGAACGATGTGGTTCTCTTCTTTACAAGACGGAATTTTACTAATTAATAGTAGTGCTACAAAGCCCGCATTTAATACTAATGCAGTAAGCTCGAATCAATATAACGCTCATAAGCAAAATTATACATTAATTTTAAAACCATCTCATTATTTAGGTGATGGGCGTTATGCTAATAATGGTTGGCTACAAGAAATTCCACATCCCGTAACAAAATCAGTTTGGGATAATTATGCAATGATCTCGCCCGCAACAGCTAAAGAGCTTAATGTTACATTTGGCGAAGACAAAGATAATCGTATTGCAGATTTAATTGATGTTACTATTTCGGGCAAAAGTATGACATTGCCAATAGTAATACAACCCGGTATGACTGATAAAGTTATTTCTATTGAATTAGGTTATGGACGTACTATTATAGGCGATGTAGGTAAAGGCGCGGGATTTAATGCAATTCAGTTTATGACAAGCAAAGGAGGAATTTCTCCTTGGATATATTCTGGAGTTGATGTTAAAAAAGCAAATGGCACTTACCATATTGTTACAACGCAAGAACATCATTCGCTTGATGAGGTTTTTGTTAAAGATTTTCACTTGAAACGCCATATTATAAATGAATATACAGTTCCATTTTATAAAGAGTTTCAAGTAAAATATGATGAAGCAAAAACAAGATTAAAATCAGAATATGCCAATGATGAAAATGGATATAAAAAAGCATTAAAATCAGAAAAAATCCATTTATTAGGTCATCACGAGTATAGAGACCACTCAATTACACCCGATAAAATATATAACGATGTAAAGTGGTCAATGGCTATTGACCTTAATAAATGTACAGCTTGTGGGATATGCGTTGCCGCCTGCAATGTTGAAAACAATGTTCCAATAGTTGGCAAAGAAGAAGCATCGAAAGGTAGAGAAATGCACTGGATGAGAATAGATACATATTTCAGTGGTACTCCAGATGAACCTTCAACAAGTTTTCAACCAATGCTATGCCAACATTGCGATAATGCACCTTGTGAAAATGTATGTCCCGTTGCCGCAACTACACATAGCCCTGATGGTATAAACCAAATGACTTATAATAGATGTGTAGGAACACGCTACTGCTCGAATAACTGTCCATATAAAGTAAGACGTTATAATTTCTATGATTTTAGAGATGTGCTTGCTGATGGATATTATCTAAAAGATACAATGGAATTATTACATAATCCAGAAGTAACGGTTCGTTCACGTGGTGTTATGGAAAAATGTACATTTTGTATTCAAAGAATACAGGAATCAAGAACCCAAGCCGCGAAAGAAGGTAAAATATTCGATGGTAAAGATGTACATACTGCTTGCCAAGAAGCATGCCCATCTTCGGCTATTACTTTTGGAAATATTAAACTTGCAGATTCGAAAATCTCTAAACTAACAGAACATCCATTAGGCTATAAAGTACTTGAAACACTTAGTGTTAAGCCTAATGTTACATATATATCAAAATTGAGAAACATTGTAGCGGAGGAAAAACACGGTGAGCATTGAACTAATTTCTGAACCCTCTATAATCGAAGGAAGACCACCTTTGAAATCCATTGATAATGCTATTATTAGCCCAATGGATAGATTGCCAGATAAAAAGTTTTTTATGGCAATTACATTTACAATATCTTTATTACTATTCGGAGCTTATTGTCTTGGAGTAACTTTTTATAGAGGTATTGGAGTCTGGGGAGTTAATAATCCCGTAGGTTGGGGATTTGGTATCGTAAATTTTGTATTTTGGATTGGTATTGGTCACGCCGGTACATTGATTTCGGCTATTCTATTTCTTTTCAGACAGAAATGGAGAACAGGTATTGCACGTTTTGCCGAAGGTATGACAATCTTTGCAGTAATGACAGCTGGTATTTTTCCATTAATACACGTTGGACGTCCTTGGCTTGCTGGATATTTATTCCCTTATCCCAATCAACATAGTATTTGGGTGAATTTTACATCGCCATTACTTTGGGACGTATTTGCGGTATCAACATATTTTACAGTATCATTTGTATTCTGGTATATTGGACTTGTGCCAGATTTTGCAACAATGAGAGATAAACTTAACAATTCAACAGCAGTTGAAAAAGTTAAAAAAACAATTTATTCAGTATTAAGTCTTGGTTGGAGATTTTCGAATAAGCATTGGTCTCATTACGAAATGATGTATGTTGTGCTTGCTGGATTTGCTACTCCGCTTGTGCTTTCAGTACATACAATCGTATCATTCGACTTTGCTGTTTCGATAATGCCCGGTTGGCATACAACGATTTTCCCACCATATTTTGTTGCAGGTGCGGTATTCTCTGGATTTGCGATGGTACAAAATGCACTTATTGTAATTAGAAAAGTATTTGATTTAAAACATATCATTACATTAGATACACTCGAAAGAATGAACAAAATCATTATCGTAACCGGTACAATGGTTGGCTATGCTTATGGTATGGAGTTTTTCATAGCTTGGTATAGCGGTCATGAAGTTGAATCATTTGCTTTCTTAAATAGAGCATTCGGACCTTATGCTTGGGCTTATTGGATAATGATTAGTTGTAACGTAATTTCACCACAATTTTTCTGGATTAAAAAATTACGTCGAAATATACCTTTTATGTTTGTTATAGCAATGCTTGTGAACGTTGGGATGTGGTTTGAAAGATTTGTTATTGTTGTAACATCGCTATCAAGAGATTATTTACCTTCAAGTTGGGGATATTTCACTCCATCGTTTTATGATGTTGGAATATTTATTGGTAGTTTCGGCTTGTTCTTTACTTTATTATTATTATTTACAAGAACAATGCCCGTTGTATCAATAGCAGAAGTAAAAGCAGTTGTTGATGGCTCACAACCGACACATCATAGCATTGAAAATCATTCAGGTGAGGGACATTAATATGGAAAATAAAATTATACATTCAGTATCAGCAATTTTTAATACACCCGATGAAATTATTAATGCGGCAAAAGAAATCGTTAAAGCGGGGTATAAGAAATTCGATATTCATACACCTTATCCCGTTCATGGAATGGACGATGCTATGAAATTACGTAGGTCGCTATTAGGATATTTTGCTTTTGTTTTTGGTATTCTTGGAGCAACGGCAGGGCTATTACTAATGTGGGGAACTATGGTTGTTAGCTATCCGAATAATATTGGTGGAAAGCCTATATTTCCATTGCCCGCATTTATTCCAGTAACATTCGAGATGACTGTATTATTAGCCTCCGTAGCAACTGTTACGTCAATGATTATTATATTCTTTAAATTCCCAAATAATAGTCATCCTCTGCATGATACTGAGTATATGAAGAGTGTTTCATCTGATAAATATGGTGCAGTTATTGAATCTGTTGACCCAAATTTTGATTTTGATAAAGTTAAATTATTTTTTGAAAGTATTGGTGCAACAAAAATTGAAGCAATTTATTTTGATGATGATGAGCTAAGCGTTAAGCATACTTTATTAGATAAGAAATTTATTGCAGGATTAGTAGTTATAGCATTAATCGTTTCTGGCGCCACTTATTTCTTACTAAATAAATTTACATTTATGCAACCATATAATTGGATGTCTTATCAGCAAAAATTATCCGCTCAATCGCCAACGAAATTTTATAAAGATGGTTTTTCGATGCGTGAGCCCGTTGCTGGCACCGTAGCAAAAGGAAAAATGCCATATCTTTATGCTGATTCAGTTACTCTTGCAGAAACTAACTTGATTAATCCAATTGAAATAAATGAAACAAATTTAAATATTGGAAAAGCAAAATATAATACATTTTGTAGCCCTTGCCACGACTATTACGGAAAAGGCGAAGCAAGACTAAACGGACAGTTCCCAAATCCACCAAGCTTGCATAGTGATAAAGTTCGCAATTGGAAAGATGGGCATATTTTCCATGTAATAACTGTTGGACAAAACACTATGCCATCTTATGCGGCTCAATTAAACGAAACTGAACGATGGCAAGTAATCACATATTTAAGAGCTTTACAAAGAGCAATGAATGCAAAAGAGGAGGATATGAAATGAGTAATAATATAGTATTATACGAAAAGAAAGCTCTGCCAACAAAAATCACCTTAATAGGTATTGCAGTATTTGCAATTGGAGCTGGCTTATTAGGAATAGGATTCGCAAATGATATTGCACGAGCCTCTTATAACCTAATAATAGCATTTATGTGGTTATTTTCTATTGGTTTTGGTGCATTATTTTTAGTAGCACTCGAACACCTTGTTGGTGCTGATTGGAGCGTTCCATTCCGTAGAATGACCGAAATCATTGCTGGAGTTTTATTTATTGTTCCGATTTTATCTATACCATTATTTATTAATTTAGACCAAGTATTTGTTTGGCTAAATCCACAAGTAGTAGCATTAGATAAATATGTTCAGAACAAAACCCCATATCTAAATCAATCATTTTTTACAATACGTAATATTGTAGTTTTTGTAATTATGATTGTGTTTTATTTACTATTGGCGGGACGTTCTTTTAAGCAAGATAAAAATCCAAAAACAAATTCAAATAAATTATCAGCAAAAGTTTCAGCGATATTTATGCCAATATTTGCAATTAGTTTAACAGTTGTTGGTATGGATTGGTTAATGAGTTTAGAACCCAAATGGTTTTCAACAATATTTGGAGTTTACTATTTTTCAGGTTCTTTACTTTCTGCACTATCTTTACTTACTTTTGTTGTAATCGTGCTTGTAGAAAATGGTTATTTAAGCAAATATATAAATGAAGACCATTATTATAATCTTGGTGCATTGATGTTTGCTTTTATTAATTTTTGGGCTTATATTGCATTCAGCCAATACTTATTAATATGGTATGCTAATATCCCCGACGAAACATTATGGTTTGTTGATAGATTTAACGGTAGCTGGTGGTATATGTCTATGGGCTTGATTTTTATTCGTTTCGCGATACCATATCTTGCACTTTTAACGCGACCATCAAAAAGCAACCCATTTAGATTAAAAATCATTGCAATTTGGATATTTTTAACACATTATTATGACTTATATTGGATAATAATGCCAGAATATACAAAAAAGAATGGACTTATTGGACCCGTTTATGGTATTACTGAATTATCCGTTCCATTTATTGTTATTGGTTTGGCTATCTTAGCTATTAGCATATTTTCTCGAAATCGTAATCTTATGGCAATAAATGACCCTAAATTTAAGAAAAGTTTAGAATTTCATTTATAAAAAATATATTAGATTATTATTTTAGATTAATTTGTAAAAGATATTAATATAAGCAAAAGATTATTATATAGGTAAAAAAATGAATAAAGATTATAGACCAGAAGATGAAATAAATTATGGGAATTTGCTAAAAAGCCCACGAATACTAATAGGTATTTTAGCGCCATTTGTAATTTTAGCAATTATATTTGGTGCGATTTATATGACTTTTAGCCTTACTTGGTCTTCAAAGAATCCCATAAAACCCGTTGCATTAACGCGTGATACAGTTCCTTTGCCACTTGTAATGCAAAAAGGAAATGTTGTCGAAGGCGTTGATATTAAAAAAATCAGCGTTTCAAACGATGAATATGTACAAAAAGGTGCTGAATTATATAAATCAAATTGCACTTCTTGCCATGGTGAAAGCGGTAAAGGTGATGGTGTTGCTGGCAAAGCTCTGAAACCACCTGCAAGAGATTTTACTGCTATTGATGGCTGGACTAATGGACGCAAATTCTCCGAAATGTGGAAAACATTAGAAGAAGGTGTGCCAAGTACAGGAATGATTTCGTATAATTTCTTATCAATTGAAGATAGAGTTTATTTAATTCATTATATTCATTCATTAATGAGCGATGTACCAAAAGATACTGATGCCGATTTGGCTAATTTAGATATTAATTATAAATTATCCGAACCGAAGGTTACTCCAAATCAAGTTCCAGTACCTATGGCACTTAAAGCTTTACTTAATGAAAATCAATCAATTAACGAAAAAATTGTAACTATTGAGAAAAATCTTACTTCTAATGTAGATGAACCTGCAACTAAAATTTTAGCTAATAATACTAATAATTTAAGAAAAGTTGTTATAACTTTACTTAAAAGTAATGATTGGAAAAATAGTCAAAATAATTTTTTAAAAGAACTTGAATCAAATATTAATAATAATGGCTTTAAAACAAGCGCTTTAAGACTTAGTAATAATGAATTACAGTTATTATATTCATTTTTATTAAAGAATTTTGCATAATAAAATGTTTTTTAGCATTTAATAATGATAAAATATATAATATTATTATTCTTTTCAATACCAACTTTGATTGTTGCTGAGCATAGTACTCTCGAAGTTGGTATTGCTTATAAAGAGCATTTGGGAAAATTCATACCTTTAGATTTAAGATTTGAAGATTCAGAATCGAATACTCGAACTCTTAAAGATATTATTAATAAGCCTACCGTCTTATCATTAGTTTACTATCATTGCCCTGGAATTTGTAGCCCGCTACTAACGAGTTTAGCCGAACTTGTTGACTCAACAGACAAAATTCTTGGAAAAGATTATCAATTACTTACTATTAGTTTCGACCCAAGTGAAACAAGCGAACTTGCCGCAAAATGGAAAAAAAGCTATCTCGATGGTATGGAGAGGAAAATAAACCCCAAAGATTGGATGTTTGTGGTTAGCGATAGCACTAATATTGCAAAAATTACTAATAGCGTTGGATTTAAATATAAACGCGATGGTGATAATGATTTTTTGCACCCCGGTGCATTAATTATGATTTCCGAAAAAGGTGAAATTATTAGATATTTATTAGGTACTAACTATGATTTATTCAGTTTTAATATGGCTATAAGCGAAATGAATAATCATCTTAGCTCCTCATTAATTTCAAAATTTCAATTATTTATATATTCCTACGACCCACAATTAAACAAATATGTATTTAATTTCGTTAGAGTAGCTGTTACATTATTAATATTATTAGTAGTTTCAATATTTTTTACTATTTATATAAAAGGGAAAAAGAAAACTAATATATAATATATTTAAAATTTGAATATTATTACAAAATTACAATTATTTGAAAAGTATTAAAACATATATTGCTTTATTTATTGCTCTTAGCAAATTTAAAATTTCTTTTTTTGTAGCTATATCGGGACTCGTGGGATATTTATTAGTTGGAAATGGTATAAAGATAAATATAGTGCTAATATTCTTAGGAATACTTTTTTTATCGAGTGGCTCAGCCGCATTAAATAGTTATCAAGAAATAAAAACTGATAGATTAATGCAAAGAACAAAAAAACGTCCATTAGCCGCGAATACTCTCGAACCAGCCGTAGCAATATCGTTTATTGTATTTATGTTCATTTTTGGATTATCATTATTATATGTTTTCTCAAATTTATTAGCAGTCCTTATGGGAATAGCAACAATAATAATGTATAATTTTATATATACTCCGCTTAAACCTAAAACACCTTTATCAATAATTCCCGGTTCGCTTTCTGGGGCGATGCCTCCTTTAATAGCATGGATTTCTGCTGGCGGCAATTTGTTAGATAAAAATATATATTTATTCGGGTTATTTATATTTATATGGCAAATCCCACATTTTTCTTATGTATTGTTATTACACGGCGAAGATTATAAACAAGCGGGACTAAAAACTATTCAAAATTATTTCGATAAAAATCAATTAAATAGATTTACTTTTTGGGGAGTTGTTTTTCTTACACTAAGTGTACTATTAATGCAGTTTTACGGAATGCCACAAAATATTCTTTTTAATATTATTATTATTATTTCTGGAATATTTATTATTTTTAGAGCGAAAAGATTATTTCAAAATTTTATTGAAAAAAAATTAATTAGAAATGGATTTATTGAGTTAAATCTTTATGTATTATTAATTGTTACACTACTTTCAATAGATAAGAATCTTTAAAATTCCTCAAATTATTTAATAATTGATTATTAAAATTTAATACATATATAATATAGCACAAAAAAAAATAAGAAATTATTGAATTATATATTTATTGTATTGTTGAAATAGCCAATCAGCTGGTTTGCATATTTTATTTATAGCTTCATAATCAGTTCTACCCCAATGGTCTGCTCTTGTAAGAAGCACTAAATCAGGAATATGAATTCTTGATTCAAGTCGTAAAATTGCTTTTTTCGAAACATTTTGAGAATTTTTATATAAATGATTAGGAATAAGATGATTTTTTACATAAGAAACGACTTTTAGAGTAATATCATCATTAATATTTAGCTTCTTTAAAAATGAATTAGTTGGGATAACACCAATAGTATCGTGCATATTACTTCGAAATTTACCATTATCATATATAGTAGTAAAAGGCTTGCCAAAATCATGGCATAATGCGCCCAGCATAAAAGCAGTTTTTTCAAAATCACTTTCAAAATTATGTTTTAATTCAGCCGCTTGGTCAATTACCATTAATGTATGAGACCACACTGTACCCTCTGGATGCCATTCGGGTTCTTGTAAACAAGTTATCAATGAGTTTAATTCTGGAAAATATCCAAGTAAATTATTATCTTTTAAATAATCAAAATACAAAGATGGCTTATTAGAAAAAACTAATTCTACTAAAAATTCATTAAAATCGTACATTTATTTATTTATTTAAAAAAAAAATTATAAAATTTGATTTAAAAGTAATAATTTAGTAATTAATAATCTCGTAAATTTAATTTTTTTAAAAAAACAGTTATTTTTATAAATAATTTAGAAATTGAAAAAAAATATTAAAAAATTGTAATAATAAATTAAATTTTCTTAATTTATTATTAATTGTTTGAAAAATTATTTGTATATTAAATTTGAAATTGATATACAAATTCATAAAACTTTTTTTCACGTGTTTTGTATAAAGATTTTAATATTTATTCTAAAATTTAAATAGAAGTTAATGATTGATAAATATACAAATTCAGAAATGAAAATTTTAGGAGGCAGAAAAGATGTCTAAAGGTGGAGGAGCAGGAAAAGTATATTTCGTACTATATCTTGCAGTTGTTCTTGAGCTGTTGATTATCATCGTAGAAAGAGATGAAGCCGAAGAACATTTACACAAAAAGAATCAGGAAGCTATGCGTATAGTCGAAAGTATCCTTTCGCAGCTTCAGTCTGGTGCTGGTACAGAAGGTATTAACACACGACCACAAGATGAAATTACAATACCACCCCCTGGTATTGATATTAAAGCAATGATGGGTGGTGATATTAAATCATTTCGTCAATACATTGTTGAAGTTGGTGTAACTGATGTGAGTACAGCACTTGCAAAAAAAGAATTTGAAACTGAAAAGGAATATGTAAATCGTATTAAAAAACTTGTCGAGCTTGCAAATGTGGAGCAAATTCAATATCAGGTGTTTTATAATTCGGATTTAAATCCTAATAATGCACCACCTTTTCCGACTGAAGAATATCTCCGTGACCAAAAAATTGACTTTTTGAATATGGAACCCGGAAGTCGTGTTTCTGGTGAAACACCAGACGTTAGTTGGGAATTTAAAGGTATGCAAGAATTAAATATGGATAAAGATGCTACTTTTAATAAAATTAATTTATCAGAAGTATCAACCCAACAATTATCACCATTATATAGTGATGCTTTGAAAAAAAGAGTCGGTTCTTCTTTCAATCCTAATGGAGTACCAGAAGATAGTACATTCTTTTATTCTGATGTAGAAACTATGAAGAACATTAATAAAGCTTCTGAAATCCAAAAAAGGTCTTTTCTTGTGAATTTTCAGCCGCCATCACAAGCAGGTTGGTATAAGCTAAGATTTGTTTCGAGAACTAATAGAATTCTTGGTGTTAAAGCTGGTCAAGCCGCAGAGCAAGTAAGTGATGAGGCTACTGTTAATATCGGTACAGTTCAATTAAAAGTTGCTGACTTGCGTAAAGTTATGAGAGAGCTTACTAAACGACTCGAAAAATATACTTTACCTTCATTAGATGATTTGTCTAAAGATCAAGATGTTGTTGCTTTTGATAAAAAATTAGCAGAAGCAAAAATGGCCGCAGGTAAAGCTGAAAAGGCAGAAGAAGTACAAGCAAATATCAATTTATATGGATATATCGTAAAATTACTAGTTCCCGGTATGTCCACTAATTTTGAACAAAATAAAGGTTCGATTGAGTTTAATATTCGCGTTGTTACTCCTAAACCAAATATTGCAGAGCCTATCGCGACAATACCCGATTATGTACCAACGTTTGACAAACTTCCTGCTGTGTTTGAATGTCAAATTAGCCCTTATCAACCCGGACAAAATGTTGTCGAAGGCGTAGTTATGGATGCTGGTGGCAATCGTGTTGCTTCGATTAATTTCACTCCTCTTGATGAAATCGCGGGGCTTGGTTTCTCAAAACCAGTTGCTAATGAAAGTCGTATGTATCGCGCAACAGTTGATAAAACATTGCCTATTGGTAAATACGAATATACTGTTACCCATAAAATGTCGGGAAGACAAAGCAGAACTCCATCTCGAACTATCGAAGTGTTTAAAACTTCTTTAACTGATCAAAGTGAAAGAAAAATTAAAAATGAAATTCCAATTTATGCTTATTATGGTTATCCTCTTGTATTTAATGCAGAAGCGTCATCGGGCGGAAAGATAAAACCAAATGAGTTTAAAATTTATATTACTACTGATAAAGATAATCAAAGAGCGCCAATACAAGGCTTGTCTATTACTAATCAAGCAGGTATTAAATTCACTACTGATATGAGAAAAGTTAATGTTCGCATTGCTTGGGTTCAACCATATACAAATAACGAAGTGGATTTATTACCATTAACAAGTTTTGATGTAAATCAAGAAGAACCTTCTATAAATGCTAATCCAAAGATTACATATTCTGGTAATGCAACTAAGTTTAAGGTTAGAGTTGCAGGTATTGGAGTTGTAGCACCAGGTACTGGTGATGATAGCAAACCAAAAGCAACTGTTAGTCTTGCTATAAAGGGTGATTTAGAGAAAGTTGATGGTCTTGGTAATTATAATGTTTCTGCTGAGCCATATCTTGATGGTGATACAGAGTCTGGTTATAGTATTGAGTTTGAAATGCAAGGTAAACTTGACCCAGGACAAACTAAAATACGTGGAAATCTAAAATTAATATTAACAGGTGTTGCTACTAACCCCGTTAATGGAGTTAAATCAAGAGCAGAGAATAAAGAAGTTCTAATTAGTATTGATTTTGAACCTGAACGTGGCGGACCGCGTCGCAGATAATTATTATAAACAAATTATTGTTAAATTAAAAGAGAGAATAATTAAGTAAATCTTAATGTAAGGGCTATAAAATGTTTAAGAAAATATCAAAGTTAGTTTTATTGATTACTGTAATTTCACTTGTTATGCCAAGTTTTTTAGAGGCACAAGATGATCAATCTTTCAGAATGAAACTCGAAAGTATTCTTTACAGTTATAAAAACTATCGTTTTTCTATGGTTTCAGTATATAAATTGAAAGATATCAAAGATATAGCTAAACTTATGAAAGACAAAGATGACGCATCAAGTTCAGGGGGGGAAGTTGTAAAAACTGATGTTGATGTTACTAAGGGAGTTGATGTTGCAACCCTACAAGTAATCGAAAGAGAAGCAAAAAGCGGAGCTTCACTAAATAACGTTAGAAGAGCGTTAGTGCAAAGAGGAATGGAGCAACCCGATAATATCGAAGCTATATATCAATTCTATGCACCAAAGCTAAGCGATGCTAAAAGAGTAAGAAATGTTTATGTTGTAACAACAAGAAAAGAACCCGATGCTTTAACTCCTCATAATCTCATTGCAATGATTTTAGATTATGATGATGCGGCACAATTAAAAAAGCAGCTTGATAATAAATCTGCTAATTTAGTTTATACTTATCCAGAAATGAAAGAATATGCTCTAAATCCAATAGACTATCGTGCTGATAATCTTTATGATTTAATTATGAATGCTTTTATGCAAGGAATGGTTGAAGATAAAACTCTCGAAGCACAAGGAATTGGTACTTTAATATCATTTTTTGCACCCAAAGCTGGCATTACAAAATCTATATTAAATAAAGAAGGTACTGTAAGTTCGTTCGATATTCAAACTTTTAAAAGAATTTCCGAAGGGCAAGCTTATGATATTACTGATAAATTCGAAGAAGTTATCGTTAGCCCAGATTTGATTAGTTGGAGACACTATGACTATCCACAATTATCATATAATGATGGTTTTGTTGATACAATTAGTAGAATTACAAATCTTGAACTTCCAAAATATGGACTCGAATTAAAATATGGCGCCGAAGCTATCAATTATCCTTCTTTCTGGAGCGAAAGACTTAGCTTGAATGCTATTTGGCAAGGTGTTAAACTCGGTATCGTATTGCCTACAAATGGCTGGTCATCATTATCAAAAGATTTATATACAATTGATAGAAAATTAACTTACGCTGGCTTTGGGATTACAGGCGAAGCTGATTTTCCGCTTGCAGTAATTCCTAAGAGTGGAATATTTAATGCAAGTATGGCATACATCTTAGGCGATGCAAAAGAAGGACCAATAGAAAGAAAATTAAATCCAGATTCTTATCAAACCAACTATAATGATAATGATTATTTAATAAGATATAATGCACAATTACATTATACATTTGCTGTTTCTATTGATGAAAATTATTTATTACGCTTCGGACTCGGTGGAACAATTTATGGCGCCGAAAAATGGTATAACAAACTTGTTGAAGACCCTGAAACAAGACGTAATTCGATTAGTTATGAAAAATTAAATGAAGAAACTGTTGGCGGTATTTCTGGTAGATTTGAGTTTATGGCTCGAAACGTCGCTACTCCTTTTGGTATGTCTGCTCAGTATTTTGACGAAGGATTATATACAAATATATGGTTACAAGTGCCATTAGTTCAGAATACTTTTTCATTGCGTCTCGATGCTAAGGGATATTTTAAAGCATTCGCCAATGAACCACGTGCTTGGGAAAATAAGAGTGTATTTATTCCTATGGCAAGATTCATTATTAATTTCTAATTATTATTTGTGAAGTTGAAAATTTTAAAAAGATAAGCTATGAAGAAATATTTAGTATTATTTGTATTTGCAATATTATTTTTCGCTTTTAATTCGCCAGATGTTAAATCTCAGGCAATTGACAGACAAGGTATTATTGATTCTTTAACAACAATAGACCCTGAAATAGTCTCATATTTTCCGAGATGGAAAATATGTGAACCCGATTTGATGGCTCAAATTTATCAGGCATTTGTGTATAAAGGATTTAAAAAAGAAAATTTAAGTAAGGAAGATATCGAAATTCTTGCTTCGCCAAAAGAGAATCCAAGCGACCCTTATGAAATACTACTTATCACTTGTGGTAAAGAGTCTATGAATTCTGTAAAAATTAATGATGTTATGAGCACTATGCTTATTGGTTTTCTATCAGGTGAATTTATATATCAAGGGCTTGACAGAGGTTTGCCACAAAATTATAATCAATATAAAAGAGACTATTGCTTTATTGATATTCCAAGAGAAATTCCCGTAACTCCTTCGCAAGCTGATATTATTGTTGATTATATCGAAAGACCAACAAACGTTGATCATGCTTTCTCTTTATCATTATTTGAACAAACCTTAAAAGTTGGCGAAACTGGCTTTTGGATACGTTCTGTAATGGGTACTGACCAAGTTGGTTATCCTTTCTGGTCTTCTGGTGAATCAAAAATTTTGTTACAAAGACCTCTATATATTAATACAGATGGAAGAACTAAAAAAGGTATTCCTTATTTGATTAATGCTTATGTAGGTGGTGGTTATAGAATACAAGGCGGACTCAATAACGAAGATAATATGTTAAGCTGGATACCCGAAAGAAAATTAAATGCTGGTCCGGGTGGAAAAATAATTTTTGGTGCTGATGTTCACGCATGGTTTTTACCAGAAGCTGGTCTATCACTTAATCTCGAACTTCCAATGAGAAGACTCGAAACCGAAACTATCGAATCTGGAACTTATGCATATTTAGACCCATCAAGCTTAGGACGCAAAGGGGAAATTGAATTTGACCCTAACGACCCAAGACCATATAGAATTAATAATGTAGCTCATATATTACGCTCAACGGGTCAATTAACTGCATTTTATCATTGGTGGCTTGATAAACGTAATCCCGAGAATTATTTTAGATTTGATTTTGGTATAAATTACGCTGAAGTAGTTGAAGCCGCAATTTATAAAGAACCAACAGAAACTGGCGATATTACTCAAATGTCCACAGTAAATATTAGAAATTTAGAAACATTTAAACCACACGAACCAATGGATTGGTTATATCTAAAAGTGGAATACCGCAGCCAAGCCGCGTTCCCATTTGGTGCAAGTGTTCAAATATCTAATCAAATATTATTAGGTAGATTATATATTCCATTACTTGGAAATTGGTTATATCTCGAAGGTAAATATTCAACACCATTAAGAGATGCAAGACCTTATGAAATTCAAAATTTCTTTATGATTTCACCTGTATTGCGACTGACTATTTAAGGAATTATTATTTTGTAGAAATCCTCATTGTATAAATTATTAATAATTTGAAAATGAGGATTTTTTTAATTTTTATTTTGTAATCAAAAAAAGATTGCATAATCATAAAATTATCGAGGATGATTTAATGTATAAACTATATCTTAAGAAATATTTATTATACCTTGCTTTGCTATGTTTTATTTTTTCTGATATATACTCAAATAATTTGGTAAATTTTAATGAAGATGCTATTGATTCACTTCAGAGAGCAAAAGAAATTCTTCAAGATGCTAAAGTTCAATCTTCACGAAAGGAAATCGAAATTACTGTAAGAAGTGTTGATATATCGAAATTTCCGATGATTAAAATAATGATTGAAGCTTATAATAAATTAGGTAATCCTCTCGATACATTAGTTGCCGACAATCTAAATGTTTATGAAAACGGAGTCCCTAAAAAAGTTTTAGAAGTCGAAAGAATTCCTCCCGCAGATAATGTAACTGTTGATTTTGTTTTTCTTGTTGATATTACTGGGTCTATGCAACCTCAAATCAATTCAATTAAAAGTAATATTACAAAATTTACAAATTCACTAATGAAAAGAGGAATTGATTATAGTTTAGGCCTTATTTTATTTACCGATGATGTTGAAAAAGTATATAATCCTACTAAAAATGTACTTGATTTTCTCGCTTGGATAAATCCAGTACGTGCTTTTGGTGGTGGTGATGAAAAGGAAAATGCCCTCGAAGCTATCGAAGCGGCTTGTAAACAAATTCAATGGCGAAAAGATGCAGATAGAGTTGCTGTAATAATTACAGATGCCCCTTATCATCAAAGAGGTGAGGACGGTCATGGAGTAACTGATTTAACAACTCAAACGGCTATAACAATGCTACAAAAATTTGATGTTAGACTATTTACTATCGTTCCGCCAAAACTTGAAAATTATAAATTAATGTCAGCTAAATCACGTGGCACTTCTTATGATATTGAATATCCATTTTCGACAATTTTAGATAATTTTTCAAATCAATTAACAAATTTATTTAATTTAGTATATAAGTCAGAACAAGAAACAATACCCGATTCAATAGAAATTGCTCTATTTTCATCTGATTCTAAACAACTTGTTAAAAAAACAATTCCAATCGTTGAATTAGGGCGAAAACTAATTATTGAAAATTTACTTTTCAATACCGCAAGTGCTGAATTACCAGCTATTGTAAAAGAATTAGATATTTTAGCAGATTTTATGAATGCTAAACCCAATATTAGCATTATGATTGAAGGGCATACCGATAATGTCGGTAGCACAATGTTAAACGATAATTTATCACTGTTAAGAGCTGAGAGTGTAAAAAAATACTTGATTAGTACAGGTATATCCGAGAATAGAATCTCGACAAAAGGCTATGGCAAACGTAAGCCATTAGCATCTAATGCAAGTGAATTTGGTAGAAAATTAAATAGACGAACAGAGATTGTCATTGTATCTAAATAAAATTAATATAAATAATAGCTTTTCTTTATCAAGTATGAAAAATCTTAGTATATTATTTTTTATGCTTATTGCGATTAGTTCTTGCTCATCATCAATAAGATTTTCGAGTGCATTAAATCGCAATTACGAGAAAAGTAATTCAAATATTTCAAATAATATTGATAGCTCAATAGCTGTTGGTAATATTTTTTACGGTAAAGCATCGTATTATGGCGATGAATTTCATGGACGAAAAACCGCAAATGGTGAAATTTATGATAGAAATAATCTAAGCGCCGCTCATAAAAGTCTTCCTTTCGGTACAATTTTAAAAGTAAGAAATATTATGAATAATAGAGAAGTTATTGTTCGTATTAATGATAGAGGACCTTTTGTTTCGGGTCGGATTATTGATTTATCTTATAAAGCTGCAAAAGAACTCGATATGCTTAGAGAAGGCGTTATAGATGTCGAAATTACAATATTAAAATAAAAAAATGGAATATAAATATTAATTACAAATATTTATATTCCATTTTAAAATAAAAATTATTATTTATTTTGCTAAAACAATCTTTCCCGTTTGAATACTACCATTAATTTGTAAATTATAAATATATACACCGGGTATTAAATTATCAGATTTCAATTCATAAGAATGCTCGCCAGATGAAAGAGTGCTATTTACTAATTTTTTAACAATATCACCATTAGAATTAGTAATATTTAAAACTGTTTTTGCACTATTATTTAAAGTAAAAGATATAGTTGTTTTTTCGCTAAATGGATTTGGATATACCTTTACATCAATAATATTAGAATTGTCAAAAGGAGAGTTGGTATTTTCATCCCAAAGGAAAATTCTTGCAATTTGCATATTATTATTCTCCATTCTATTTTCAAAACGTTTGTTGAGACCAGAATTATTCATATTCTTTGAATTTTTCATAAATTCTTCTCTAATATTTTGTCTATCGTTACGCCATTTAACAGATAATTCATTAGCTTCGTTTTGAATTTCCTTTACAAGATTATCATATTTATTTAAAATTGATAATAATTCATCATTTTGACATAAATCTAATTGCTCTTTAATATTTTTTCCATTATTAGTGTTTTTTGAATGTTTAAATTGTCCACCTCTTTTCATAGCTTTATTATTGCGCATTAATTGTTTACAATCGCCCGTACAATTAGCATTGTTTTGCTGATTAGAACGGCATTCTTTTCTTTTTTCTCTCAAAGAATTTAATTTATCTAAATCAACTTTAGATAAAGTATTATCAATTTTTTGTTTCCATTTGTTCATTTGAGGAAAAACATTTTGCTTGTTGTATTCAAAGATTTTTGAATGTAATTCGGGATTTTGCTTATTACGAAAATTATTTTGAGAATAAGAACTTATTCCAACAAAAAATATGATTAAAATCATACTAAAAAATACTTTTTTCATTATATAACCTTTTATTAAAAAATACAAAATTTAATTGACTACGATATATAGACAATCTAAAAATTGAAAGGTTTAATTGAAAAAAATAATATTGCTCTATAATAATATATAATAAAAATTCTATAATACCGTTATTAATTTTTTTATTCACAAATTTGAGATTTAATTTATGTTAAAAAAATTATTAATTTCTGTTTTTATTATTAGTATGTCTTTTGGTATTTTACATGCACAAGATAAATCAATTTCAGTTGGTATTGGTGCTGGTTTAACACGTGGTGTTAATGAAGGTATCCCTTCAGAGCGTACTTTAGGTCCTCTATTTGGTATTTTCGGAATTTATAATAATGGTATTATGAATGGTTTATCACCCGAATTTGCTTTTTCTTATTATACAAATGGTACAGAAGAGGTTCTTGGTGGTTATTCACAATATGAAGCAACTTTGATAGTACCAGAATTACGTTTAAGATATGCTTTTTTAGGTGAAAGCCAATGGACTCCATATCTTATGGCTGGTGTTGGTTTATTAATGTATTCTAACGATGAAGCTAAAATGCCAATTAACCGAGCTCCCGAAGCCAAAGCAAGTGGTACAAGCGTTGCATTTCCAGTAGGTGTTGGTGTAAATTATCAAATTGATGATAATTGGGGAATTGATTTTAATGTTGGATCTCATTTATCACTTACAGATGATATAAATCCAGTATATGATGATATTAATGATGGTAGCTGGATTACTCGTCTTGGTGTTCATTATCAAGTTGTTAAATTTGCTAAAGATAGTGATGGCGATGGTTTATCAGATGAAGAAGAATTAAAACTCGGAACAGATCCATTTAATCCAGATACTGACGGCGACGGTCTTCTTGATGGCGAAGAAGTTAATAAATATGGAACAGATCCATTAAATCCAGACACTGATGGTGGCGGAGTTCCAGATGGCGTCGAGGTTCGTAATGGTGCAAACCCATTAGATCCAGATGATGATATATTAAATATTGGAGTTGGTGAAAAAATTATTCTTCGCGGTATTGAATTTGCTACTGCTAAATCCACTATTACAGGTAAGAGTGAAAAAATATTAAATAATGCTCTTAAAGCAATGCAAAAAATGCCAGACTTAGAGTTCCAAATTAAAGGTCATACAGATGACGTTGGTTCGAGAGAAACTAATCTTAAACTTTCACAAGAAAGAGCTGATGCAGTAAAAGAATGGTTAGTAAATAAAGGTATTGATGCAAATCGCTTAACTGCAGTTGGCGTTGGTCCAGACGAACCATTAGTACCAAACACAAGCGAAGCGAACAAACAACGTAACCGTAGAGTAGAATTCTTTAGAAGTAAATAATCTTACTTCTAATAAAAATTAAAAAATTTTAAAAGAGATTGACTTTTTTGTCAGTCTCTTTTTTTTTGTAATTAATAAAAATTATGTATAACTAAAAAATTTATTTATTTTAATAAAATATATATAAATAAATATCGTTTATACAATCAATGTATATACATATATTGTAAAAACATTTAATTATGAAAATAGAAGAAGAAATACATCAAAAAAAATTTACAAGCGAATATCAAAAAATGATGATAAATATATTATTTACATCAAAATGGTTAGAATACAAAAATGCCTGTTTACTTAAAAATTATGGTATTTCAACTCAACAATATAATATATTAAGAATATTAAGAGGGCAATATCCAAACTGCGCCTCGATAAGAACTTTACAAGAAAAAATGCTAGATAAAATGTCGAATGCATCGCGATTAGTAGAAAAATTACGTTTAAAAGGATTAGTAGAAAGAATTGACGACGATAAAGACCGCAGACTTGTACGAGTTACAATTAAAGATAAAGGTTTGGATATGCTAAAAATTATTGATAATGATATTTCTGAACACGAAAAAGATTTAAAAAATCTTACAATAGAAGAAGCCAAATTATTAAATGATTTATTAGATAAATTAAGAAGTAAATAATATTTTTTTATAAATTAAAGGTATATTTAATTATGATTAGGATTTTTGTTTTTTTTGTAATTTTGGTATCAACAATTAATTTCAATGTTTTTTCACAAGAATATATTGTTGATGCAAAAAAAAGTAAACTTGAATGGCTCGGAGAGAAAATATCGAGCAAGCATTATGGAACTGTTGATATCAAAGATGGTATGTTGAAAAAGGAAGTATCAAATTTTAGTGGAATATTTAATATTGATATGACTTCGATAAAAAATATTGATTTAAAAGATCCTCAATATAATAATAAATTGATTGGTCATCTTAAATCAGATGATTTCTTTTCTGTTGATAAATTTCAAACAGCAACTTTTAAACTAAAAAGTATAAAAGAAGCTAAATCTAAAAAAGATGCCAAGATAACTCACACAGTTACAGGTGATTTAACAATAAAAGGGATTACTAACGAAATTAGTTTTCCTGCGAAAATCAAATTTAATACAAACAATTTTACTGCAAATGCAAAATTTGTAATAAATAGGTCGAAATGGGATATTCGCTTCGGTTCGGGTAGCTTTTTTGATAATTTAGGTGATAAAATGATATATGATGATATTCAATTTACTTTAACATTAGTTGCTAATACTAAATAATACAGATTAATTGATTTTAGTAGGCAAAAACAAATATTTATTGTTAGTTGCGAAGAATCTATTTAATAAACAAATAAATAAGGGACTTAATAGTAGTAAAATTAAGTCCCAATTTTTTTTAAATAAAAAAAATAATTAAAATTCTATCTCTTCACCAAAATCCATTACTAATGCATTTTTTCCATTGGCAATAACTTTTTCTTTAAATTGATATGGGTCAGCCGCTATAACGGGAAAAGTATTGTAATGAATTGGAATTGCAAGTTTTGGATTTACAAAATTAACCGCTCTTATAGCATCATCAATACCCATAGTAAAATTATCACCAATTGGGACAAGCATTAAATCAATTTCATCAATTTCACCAATTAGTTTCATATCCATAAATAATCCCGTATCACCGCAATGATAAATATTTTTTCCCTCGAAAGTAAGAATAATACCCGCTGGCTCGCCCATATACATACCGTCATCATTAGAAGAACCGTGATGAGCAATGGTAAATTTGACACGCCCAAAATCAAAATTATAAGCACCACCGATGTGCATTTTATGAACTCTTAAGTTAAATCTATCTAAATATTTTCCGAGTTCATTAACAGCAATTACACAAGAACGGCATCTATCAGCTATTGAAATAGCATCGCCGAGATGATCTCCATGAGCATGAGTAAGAATAATATAATTTGCATCAATATCACTTGCATTGCAAATAGCATTTGGATTACCCGTTATATATGGGTCAATCAAAATATTATACTTATCATTAGAAATTAAAAAACCAGAATGACTTAGATATTTTATTTTCATAAGATTACCTATTAATTAATCATTTTGTAAAAGTAAAAAATTTATAATAAAAAACAAAATTAATTCTAAAAATAAATTGAAATTAAAGGAAAATATTGTAAATTTGTAGTATATTATAGATAATTATATATAAAATATTTTTAACAATTTAATAATTATAATTATTTATAATATAAATTTAATGATTAGATTAATTTATGAAGAAAATATATGATAAATTATTTACTTATTGGCTCAATAAATTTTAATTTTCCGCTTAAAAACCCTGTATTGATTTTTTCATTACTACTATTTATAATTTTATTTGCTCCAATATTATTAAATAAATTTAAAATTCCTCATATAATTGGATTAATTATAGCTGGAGCTATCATAGGACCAAATGCTTTTAATATAATGTTACGCGATAGTAGTATTGTATTATTCGGCACAGTAGGATTGCTCTATATAATGTTTTTAGCTGGATTAGAAATTGACCTTGCTGATTTTAAGAAAAATGCTTTTAAAAGCACTACATTCGGAATTTATACATTTTCAGTACCAATAATTCTTGGCACTTTAGGCGGTCATTATTTACTCGGTTTTCAATGGATGTCTGCAATTTTATTTGGTAGTACCTTTTCATCTCATACACTTTTAGCATATCCAATAATTAGTAAACTTGGAGTTCAAAAAAATCGTGCTGTTGGAATAACAGTCGGCGGTACGATGATAACCGATACAATAGCACTTCTTGTATTAGCAGTAATTGTCGGTATGGCTACAGGGCAAGTTACAGATGGATTTTGGTTGAAATTATCAATTTCAGTATTACTATTTGCTTTAATTGTGATGTTACTATTTCCAGTTATTGCTCGTTGGTTTTTCAAAAATTTTAGCGATAGTATATCACAATATATTTTTGTATTAGCAATGCTATTTTTATCTGCATTTTTGGCTGAATTAGCTGGAATTGAGCCAATTATTGGTGCCTTTTTAGCTGGATTAGCACTAAATCGTTTAGTACCTTCAACATCTGCATTGATGAATAGAATTGAATTTGTTGGAAATGCACTTTTTATCCCATTTTTCTTAATTGGCGTAGGAATGTTAATTGATTTCGGTGCATTTTTCAAAAATTATGATACAATTATCGTTGCATTATTTATGACAGTTACAGCTACTGTATCGAAATTTATTGCGGCTTGGCTTACACAAAAAACTTTTAAATTTACTATTGATGAGCGTCGTTTAATATTTGGTTTGAGTAATGCTCACGTAGCCGCATTGCTCGCCGTATTACTTGTTGCTTATAATGTAATTCTTGGATATACTCCTTCGGGTGAGCCTATAAGATTATTAAATGATAGCGTTCTTAATGGCGCAGTTTTAATGATTTTAGTAACTTGTACTATTGCTACTTTTGTTGCACAAAAAGGGGCTACGAATATTGCTGTTGAAGAAGCCGCCGCTAATTCAGAACAATCTGATGAGTGCGATGAAAGTATTCTAATTCCCGTTCATAATGTTGATAGTATCGAGCAATTAATCAATTTGAGTTTGACTATTAAATCAAAAAATAATAAAAATGGATTATTTGCATTAAATGTTGTTGAGGATATAAATCAAAATGAAATTGCAGAACGTCGAGCAAATAAAGTGCTTGATAAAGCAGCTTCGGTCGCTTCTGCAACAGAAAACTATATTCACAAATTGATTAGATATGAATTTAATATCGCTCATGGTATATCAAATGTCGTTAAAGAATATAATATTACTGACCTAATTTTAGGAGTTCATCAAAAGAAAACCGATAGTGATACATTCTTAGGTTCTATGACAGAAGATGTTCTTTCAAAAATAAATTGCACTACTTTGATTTATAAAGAACGTCAACCATTATCAACAATAGGGCGACATTTTGTGATTATTCCTCAAAATGCAGAAAAAGAAATCGGTTTTCCTCTTTGGATTGTTAAATTGTGGAATATTGCTCGGAATACAGGTGCTAAACTTGAATTTTATGCAAGTGAAGATTCTTTAAAATTTATTCGTGAACTACATAATAATAATCCAATTGACGCTCATTTTAATGTTTTTGATGATTGGAGTAAATTGTCAGAACTATCTAAATTAATTAAAGTAAATGATAATTTGATTTTCATTATGAGTAGAAGAAGAAATATCTCTTACAATTCAATAATGAGAAAAATACCAAATTATCTTGATGAACATTTTAATTCTAATAGTTATATTTTGATATATCCACTTCAAACAGGTATCACCGAAGACAAATAGAATGTTTTTGATTTTTGAATAAATAATTGGATTATCCTAATTCATTTATATTATTATTATTATTTCTACTAAAAATAGTACTTTTGTAAAAATTATTTTTTGTTAATATATAATAAAAATTATTTCAATATGAATAAAGAAGAATATTTCGGTAAATTTAGAAAAAATATTATCGGTATAAATCATAAAATTGATACTCCATATTGTAAAAATAAAAATTTACTTTATGCTGATTGGACTGCTTCTGGAAGATGTTATAATAAAATTGAAGATACTCTAACGCAGAAATTTATGCCATACCTTGCTAATACACATACAGATACAAACACAACTGGTGCAGGTATGACTTATGCTTATAACCAAGCAAAGCAAATTATTAAAAAGCACGTAAATGCTAATAATGATGATATACTTATTTCTGCTGGCTCGGGTATGACTGGAGTTGTAAATAAATTACAAAGAATTTTAGGGCTGAGAATCCACGAAAAATATAAAGAATTAATTAATATTGATGAAAATGAAAAGCCAATTATCTTTATTACACACATGGAGCATCACTCTAATCAAACAAGTTGGCTCGAAACTATATCAGATTTAATTATAATAGAACCTAATGAAAAGGGGTTAGTAGATTTAGATAATTTTTCAAAATTACTCGAAAAATACAAAGATAGAAAAATTAAAATTGCGGCAGTTACCTCTTGTTCGAATGTTACTGGAATATTCACTCCTTTTTATGAAATTGCTCGAATGATACATAAAGCGGGTGGATATTGCTTTGTAGATTTTGCTTGTTCAGCACCTTATATTAATATTGATATGCACCCTGAAGATGAAGAAATGCGATTAGATGCTATATATTTTTCTCCTCATAAATTTCTTGGTGGACCGGGTTCTTCCGGAATATTGATTTTTAATAAATCCCTTTATCATAATACAATACCAGATGTTTCGGGTGGTGGCACAGTCGAATGGACAAATCCGTGGAAACGCCATAGATATATTAATAATATTGAAATACGCGAAGACGGTGGAACGCCACCATTTCTACAAACTATTAAAACAGCACTTTGTATTAAGTTAAAAGAAGAAATGGGGGTTGAAAATATACTCGAACGCGAAAAAGAACAATTACAAATCGTTTGGAATATGCTATTAAATATTCCCAATATTCATATACTTTCTGAAAATAATAAGCATAGATTATCAATTATATCATTCTATATTGATGGACTACATTATAATTTAGGAGTTAAAATTTTAAATGACCGCTTTGCTATACAGACAAGAGGTGGATGCTCCTGTGCTGGCACTTATGGGCATTATTTACTTAATGTAGATGTAGAGCATTCTAATGAAATTACTTGTTTAATTGATGTTGGAGATTACTCACAAAAACCCGGTTGGATACGTGCTTCACTTCACCCAACTATGACAAATGAAGAAGTGATTTATCTTTGTAATTCAATTATAGAATTATCAAAAAATTTTGAAGAATGGGCGAAAGACTATGATTTTGATGCTTATAAAGGGTTTATAAAGAATAATTTAGATAAAGACAGCTTTATTTATGATTATATTGATAATACATTTAATAGTAAATTATCATAATCAAAAGTAATTTTTGAAAATTTTATAAAAAAAGTGTTGCTCATATTAAATAAGCAACACTTTTTTAATATTAATTCTATAATAATTAGAATTTAAGTGCGTATCTAAAATCAATACCAACTTGTAAAGCATCAACACGCCAATCTTCTGCACTACTTAAATTAGTAATACCCAAATTATATGCAATACCGGGAACAATAACCCAAGGTCCAGCTAAAAGCTCTAATTGCATACCAGCTTTGATACCGAATCTAAATCCTTGTGAGTCTGGAATATCGCCTTCGTTAACAACAATAGTTCTATCATTATCAACATATTTATAATTATATGGTGGCTTTTCATAATCTGGATTTACCCTGAATTGTGCTTCAAGCGGTTGAACAAGTTTATATCTTTGGTCGTGTGTTTTTGTCATTGCAAAATCAAATGTAGGACCAACAACAAAACCAAGAGGTAAACCAGGTATTGGATTTATCTTGTACATAACTTCTGCTGTTATCATAGAATAATTCACATCGAGAGTATGAAGAGTTGATGATTGGATTACATCTTCACCAATTGGAGTTCCATTAGCATCAACAATGGTAATTAATGATGGTATAGCACCTTCACTTACTTCGAGGTATGCTGGCATTGTATTATACAAAACTCTGAAAATAAAAGAAGAAGTAGATTGTGTTGCATCTTTACCAAGATGTTCTTCATAGGAAAAACCAATAAAAAATCCATTTGATTGACCATCTTTAAATCTTGGGCATAAAGCTTCATCAAAAGATGCTAAATCAACTGAGTGCATAGACCTATTGTAACCTATTACGGGTCCTAAATAAATAGGTGGTGCCTCGTAAGAAGGTATAAGTGGGTTTTCAAGGTCAGCTTGTGAAAACGCTTTCATACCGGGTAAAACAAGTAAAATAATTAAAAAAGCCAGTAAATTACGTAGCTTCATATAACACCTCTTTTTATCTGATAATAACAAATAATATATTTTTTTTCAATATTTTGGATTCAAATTTCAAAATATAAGTTCCACTTGCAAAATTACTTATGTCGTATTCTAAAAAATTAATACCTTTTTCGATATATATATTTTCTGATAACGTATAATCTATTCCTAAGTTGTTAGAAATAATTATTTTTCCATCAAAAATATTCTCGTCAAAAATAGTTTTCAATCTTAATGTATTAGTTGCTGGATTTGGATAAATATTAATATGTGATTGTTTACTACTTATATCAATATGTCTAATATCAAAAGCACACACACTATCAAGTATAGTTCTTAAAACTCCACTATTAGGATCATAACATTTATCCGAAGATACAAATACTTTCCAATCTCCAATAGTTTCTCGCGATAATAGCCCTAAAAATCTTAATTCTATGCTCCAATTGACATTTCTAATAATTTTTATCAAATCTGCACTAATATAAAATTCTAATTTATCTTTTGTTTTTGAAATATTCAAATTATATTTTAATTTTTCTATAAAATTTTCTAAAATTAGTGAAGAATTTTCATTTATAATTAATAAATGCTCGGAATTTATATCTAATGATAAATAAAATCCCGTTGTAGTGTCAATTTCAGAATTAAATTTGCCAGACAAAATTATATTTACGGTATCACCAACGGCATATTTAACCATACTAAAATCGTCTAAAATAATTTTATCTGAAATTGGTATGATTTCAAATTCTTTTACAATACTATCTAAATCAAAAAAGTGGGCAATAGCATTAAATTTTATATTTTTATTTCTTTCGGTAAATAGCCGAATATTAAATTCTTTTGTCTCATTTTTTTCAATATTTGTTGGAACAAAATCCAATAATTCAGCAATAAAATCATTATTTGCTTTAGATATCCGAAGATCTGATAAATATACTCTGTTTCCACGATTATGCAATTTGATTTTTGCAGTGTTATATCTACAAGAAAACTGCACATCGTTTTCTAAAGAAATATCAATATCGTATTTTGTTGGCTGAATTGAATTTCCCTTAATTATTATATAACTTGTATCACGAGCGAAATTTTCTTTTGCGTCGCTTATAACAGCAAGAGCCATCTCGAAAGTACCAAGTTTATGAGGAGTAAATTTTATTAAATTGCTAAAATTATTATTTATATCAATATAAATATTTTTAAAATTATTATAATCAATTTCAAAAGCCGAGATATCGCCAGAATACGGATAAGCACTTTCTATAAATAGTTTCTCGTTTCCTAAAGATTCGATAAGTATTGGATTTAATTCATTAATAGAATAAATCGTTACATCGCCAAAATCAACATTATGAGTTTTTATAATGGGAATTGTGCCTTTTCCATTCACTTTTACTTTTACGGGCGTATGTAAATCCCAATTAGTAGTATATTCTGCTTCGATTTCATAATTATTAGTATCTGGTGCAATAAATGTTAAATCTAAATTATTGCTATTATTTTTTAATATTTTATAATTATTTAAATTTGATAAAGTATTAGAAATATCATCATTAATATGAGTTTGCTTATTAAATTTATTAAATTTCAATATACAATCTTGATTTCCACTATTTTCGATTTGATTTGATTTTAGAAGCGACGAGCCAACTCGTACGTTTCCAAAATCATAGATAATATCTTTTACAATAGGAGCAATCCCCGTACCTTTGATATAAGAATACTTACTAATGCCAAAAGAATTTACGTATTTCACCGAATCTAAATATTGAAGTCTATCTTTTGGAGAAAAACAGGTAAGAATAAATAATGTATCATTTACTTCTAATAATTTTGGGAAAATATCTAATGTATCTAATTCAAAATGATTATTAAAAAATAGACTATCAAGCATTACATCGGTATTTCCATGATTGCTAATTGATATAAAACTACAAATCGTCTGACCAAGCTGAACATCACCAAAATCAATATCATTTACATTCAATTCTAAAGCGACTAATTCCCCGCGAATAATTATATCAAATTTTACATCGCAAGCAAATTCAAGATTAATTTTACCATAAAAAGGAGTAGAATTTCCCTTTGGATTTACACATAATTCGAGAAGTACCGAGTCGCCACTTCGAATAACAGTATTTGGATTAGTGATATAATTTAATTTTAAACGCGTATCAGAATTTAAAACGGCTTTAATAAATTCTAAAGATTTTTTCCCTAAATTTTTGATTGGAATTCTTATACAAATAGAATCATTATAATCTAACGTTGGAATAAAAATTTGACTTTGATAATCAAGATTTATAGCATCGTATTCAAATTCATATCTATCTTTATTACCATTTTTATCCATATAATCAATAACAAATTTTCCATCTTTATATATATCAATTGGTTCTGCTGTAAAAGTAATATATGTTGCGTCAGACTCTATTGGGTCAATAGTCCATTTATAATTTTTAGATAAGTCTTCCAGTACCCAAGCGTAATAAATACCAAAGCTTTCTTCGTTAATTATATCTGTAATCGTGCCATAAAGTTTGCCACAATTCTCAATAACATTAATCGTAGGTGGATAACTATCTTCTTTAAAAGGATTTTGTAATGAGCAACCCAAAGTCATAGCATAAGAATCAAAACGACCAACGCCATATAAAATACCTGCGAATCTTCCTTCTTTCGAGATAAAATTATGTTTCCCTGAAAATAATTTAATTCTTGCCCATCTCAAATCAGCACTTGGTACTTTTTCGAAAACAACATCTTCCATCGAAATTAACAATTTATTATCAAGTTTTAAATCATTAAGAGCAGAAGGTTGAGCTACGATAATCGCAAAATGCTCATTAAATTTTATTCCATCAGCAAAAGCAAAACTCTCATCGGGGGTATTGAAATCAATTTTATTAACAAACTGCTCAACGGGTGGTAATACAACAAGTGAAGGGTCGTAATATACTGATTCACTAGAATCCCCCGTACGATACATAAATTGTGCTAATTGTATTGGTGCTGATGATCGCCAAAAAGCTGGCTCATTAAGTCCCGCTAAAACTTGTGCCGCAGTGCCATTAAATTTTATTTGTTGTTTATTGTTTTTTGTTTCAATATCAACAACTGCATTAGGCTCTAAACAATTTATTTTAAAATAATCACCTTTCGCTGGATTTGTGCCAAATGGTATCGAAACAAAAGTATTACCCCAAGCACTTGTTGGCATAAGCATTTCTATTAAATGGTCTTTTGAGTCGGGGGGTTGCTCTTCAAATCCCTGCATTAAAGCAGTACGAACATGCCCAGTAAGCATTCCAACGGGTTTATCAGAGCGAACAATAGAACCAGTTAAATCGCCCATACCTCGAGCATATTGCCAAGATTGAACAAGATAACACTGACCTTTCATCAAAGTTATATTATAAGCCTGTCCAACTTGTTTTGCCTTGCGAGTTAATGAAGTAGGTATAATCGTAACCTTAGTATTATCATAAGCCGCCATAATCATAAATTGACTTGAGCGTGGCGTAAAATCTTTTAAAGAATCTAATGTAACCTTGTTGTATTGGTCGTTTGGAAGCGAAACTGCTACATATTCTTGTCCCCAATTAGATATCGGAATAACAGCATAACTATCAGAGGAACGTGGAATACTCGAATAAGCATAAACAGAAATTGGAAATTCGCTTGTTATTTCAACTAAATTATTTTTTGCTACTTCTGATTCAATATTTTCTAAATTTATAGGAACATCAATTGAAAGTACATCATTTTGTGTTACTATATATTCAGTAGGAGGTGAAGTTGCAAATTTGACCTTAATTTTAGTATTAAAATTAGAAGAAATGAATATTTTTTGCTCAAGTTGTTTATAAGGCTCTGCTAAACGCGATTCATTTTCCATAAAGCCAACTAAGAAATGTAAGCCCTCGTAAGAAGATAATTTATTAGAATTATTTACTTGCGAAAAAAGTATATAATTAGTAGCTACTATTAATAAAATAAATAATTTAACAGACCTTTTCATTAGTCTAAAATAACCTTTTAATACTTGCAAACATTTTTTTCTTAAAATTAATAAATTTTTATGAATTTAACTATTAGTTTTTATTCATTTTAAGTATTATATCCTTAATAAATCTTAAAAATTGAAAAAATTTTCATAAAAGCAGTTATTAAAAAATTTTTCTTATTTTTTTGGGGAAATTACATTAAAACAAATAAATGCAACTAAAAGCAAATAAACACGTCTTTTTATAACATTAAAAAATAACTTTATATTTTTTGTGTCTTATAAATTCTATTTTGAATAATTTTTATAAATAAATAAAATTTTTGAATTATGAAAAGAATCGCATTTTTTATTCTCATATTTATTATAGGGTTTAACACGCCTATATTTTCACAAAAGAAACCAAAAACACAAGATAAAGCCAAAGCCCAAGATCCAGTTTTAGCAGAATACGGGAAAAATAAAATAACTGCTACAGAATTTGAAAAAGCATTTAAAAAAAATATGAGCCGCTCTAATGATAATTTATTCAAATTATCAAAAGATAGCGTTTATGATTTTATAAATTTATATACAAATTTTCGATTAAAAGTTGCCGATGCAATGGAAAGAGGCTTTTTAAAAGATAGCTCAGTAATGCAAGAAATGGAACAAAATCGTAAAATTCTTGCTGAATCTTTTTATTATGATAAAATGCTCACCGAGCCGAATGTAAATTATTCAGTAAAAATGCGAAACAAAGAATATCTAGTAGCGATAATTCTTGCAAATGTCAAACAAAATGCTACATTTATAGATACAACAGACGCTTATAAAAAAATCAAACTCGCTCAACAAAGAATAAATAGTGGCGACTCTTTCGAACAAGTAGCTATGGAATTATCCGATGATTACGAAACAGGAAAACACGGCGGTTTGATAGCAAATTATATCACTGCGGGAAAAGTTCAAAGACCAATCGAAAATGCAATATTTAATACAGAGCAAGGTAAAGTATATAAAGATATTGTAAAAACAAATTATGGATATTTCTTAATTAAAGTATTAAAAGCCGAAGATAGAAAATTAGTTAAAGCAAGACACATATTAATTAATATAAATGATAATCGAGATAGCGTCGCGGCTTATAAAACTGCTGATAGTTTATTAAAATTATTAAAATCTGGCGCAAACTTTGATAAATTAGCAAAAGAAAATTCAGAAGATGTTGTTACTGCTGTTAATGGTGGCGACCTCGGAGCTTATTATTCACGCTCTACGGGTATGGAAGGAACTTCCTATCCACTTGTTCAGGAATTTGAAAAAACTATTTTTAATTTGAAAGATGGTGAGATTTCTAATCTTGTTCAATCGAATTATGGTTATCATATTGTAAAAAGAGATTCGACCAAATTACCAGATTATAATACTGAATATGATGAGTTAAGAAAATTATATAAAAGATTATATTTTAAAATTGACCAAGATAATTTAATTGATTCGATAATGAAATTAAGTCATTATAAACTTAATGATGAAAATGTTTATAAACTAATTTCATATTTGGACACAAATGGAACAAATATTGCTGATGCTTGGGATAAAAATATTCCCGAAAATATTTATAGTTATACATTATTCGAAAATTTTGGTAAAAAGCATACTATTGAGAATTTTCTTGATATTTTGCATAAAGATTCAAAATATCGCGGCACACCACTTAATTATATTGGCGTAGCAAAAGCTTGTGAATCTATTGCAGAACCTGAATCATTTGCAGAAGTTACAAAAGATTTAGAGAAAAAATATCCCGTATTTGAAACTTTAATGAAAGAATTTCAAGATGGAATTTTATTATTTAAAGTCGAAGCAATCGAAGTATGGGATAAAATGAAATTTGATTCTACGTTGGCTCGTGCTTATTATGACTCGACAAGCACAAAATATATCACCGAAGATGCTTATGATATTTCAGAAATTTATTTACTTGATAAAAATTCCGCTGATTCAATATATTCAAGATTAAAATCCGGTGAAGATTTTGAGGAAATCGCGGCGAATGAAACTCAAAGGTCTGGCTATAGAGAAAAGAAAGGACATTGGGGAAAAGTAAACGTAAAAACTAATTCACTTGCAAGAGAAGCTAAAGATAAAAATGCAAAAAAAGGTCAAATATTAGAACCAATGGTATATGAACCCGGTTATTCCATAGTTAAAGTAAATGAGTATTATCCTCCAAGAAAGAAGACTTTTGAGGAAGCTATACCCGATTTTTCACCGCAATATCAAGAAATATTGCAACAAAGATTAAGTCAAACTTGGATTAATAACATTAAAAAGAAATTTCCAGTAAAAATAAATTATAAAGAAATTGACAAGTTAATAAACGAGAATAAATAATATGAATTTTGCCATCAGAATAATCATCTTTTTTATATTTTTGGGTACCATAAGTACGTTTTCACAAACAGAACCCAAAGAAGGTGAATCACTTGATAAAATTGTTGCTATAGTTGGCGACGAGATTATTATGAAATCAGATCTCGATGGACAAATTTATTTTCTAGCTCAATATGATAAATCAATTGATATTAATGATAAAGAATTAAGAAAAAAAGTTCTCGATAATATGATAGATAATTTACTTTTGGTAAATAAAGCAAAATTAGATTCTATCATTGTTTCAGACGACGAAATTAGTCAGAGAATGGAAATTCATCTACAATCTGAAATCCAAAGATTTGGCTCAGAAAAAAGAGTAGAACAAGTCTATGGAATGTCTATGGCAAGAATCAAAAATGAAATAAAAGATAAAATAAAGCAAAATTTATTAGTTAATCAACTTATAATGCAACATTTTTCGGATATAAAAATTTCACAAAAAGAATTTGATGAATTTTATTCCCAAAAAGCAGATTCATTGCCTTTTATTCCAGCTGCTGTTGAGATGTATCATATAGTAAAAAAAGTTAAAGCAAGTAATGATCAGAAAAAAGAAACTTACGAACTTGCTAAACTCGTAAGAGATTCTATTCTACATGGTGGTAATTTTGCTGATTATGCTAAAAGATATAGTGCAGACCCGGGTACTCAAAATTCTGGAGGTGATTTGGGTTGGTTTGATAAAGGAAAATTATTTCCCGAATACGAAAAAGCTGCATTTGCATTGGCAAATAATGAATTATCTATGCCCGTTGAAACACCCTTTGGATTTCATATAATTCAAACACTCGACAAAAAGTCCGATGCGATAAATACACGACATATTTTATTTAGAATTGGTCAATCAAATGAAGATGTTGAAAATACTATAAATTCACTTAAAGAAATTAAAAAGCGTGCTATGTCGAGCGAGTCTTTTGAGCAACTTGCAAAAGAATTATCCGACGATAAAGAGTCAAAAGGTTTTGGTGGTTTTATTGGAAAAGTCTCACTATCGGATATTCAAGGAGAAGTTAAGACACTTATTGATTCACTCGGCGAAGGTGGTATAAGCGATCCCGTTTTATATAAATCTGACCCTGCTGATTTATCATATCATATCGTTTATATAAAAAGAAATATTAAAGAGCATAAAGCAAATCCAAAAGATGATTACAAAGAAATTGAATTGATGGCAATTGAATATAAAAAAAGAAAATTATATTCAAATTGGCTGGAAAAACTACGTAAAGAATTATATTGGGAAATTAAAGATTAATTTCAAATTATTAATTATGAAAATTTATAAAGTTATTTCAATTTTTTTATTAGTTTTTTTTGTTTCTTGCTCTCAAAAAGAGAACCATAAACCATTGTTAATGGCAAGCTCGTATCCAATATATGTGATTTTAAATGAATTAACAAAAGATATTGCAGATATTGATTATATCGTGCCTACTGGCGCCTCGCCACATACATATACTCCGAAACCAAGCGATGTTAAAAAAAGTGTTAACTCTTTAGCACTATTTTACGTTGCTCAAAATCTCGATGGTTGGATTACAGAGATTCCATCTAAAAATAAAATTAAAATGATTGATTTAGTTTCTAAAGATGATATTATTTATTTTGCTTGTAATCATAACCATCATAATTCTGAAGCTGATGAGCATCAGCACGACATAGACCCACATTTTTGGTTCGACCCAATACTTGTAAAAAATATATTACCAGAATTATCCGAAATTATAATAAAATTATATCCCGAAGGGAAAGATGAAATAATAAAAAATAAAGAAAATTTTGAAAAAAAATTAGATAGTATAAATATTGAATTAGTAGAAATTCTTAAACCCGTTAAAGATAAAAAAGTATTTTTACACCATCCATCGTTTAATTATATGCTGGAAAGATATGGATTAATTTATGGCGGTTCTATTGAAGAAAGCCCTGGAAAAGAGCCATCACCAAAATTTCTTGCAGAATTAATAAACAAAATAAAAGAAAGTGCTGTAAAATCAATATTTACAGAACCACAATTAAATTATAAAAATGCAAAAATAATTGCAGAAGAAAGTGGAGTAAAATTAAGTGAATTAAATCCAGAAGGAAGCCCCAGCAATACTAAAACTTATAAAGACTTATTGATATATAATGCAAATATACTAAGAAAAGGATTAGAATAATAATTATGGAAAGCGCCATAAAAGTAAGTTCCCTTTCGGTAAATGCAAACAAGTTTACTTTACTCGATAATATTAATTTTGAATTGCCAAAAGGCGCTTATATGGCTATTGTCGGACCTAACGGTTCTGGCAAAACTACTCTTTTAAAAACACTTTTGGGACTAAATAAAAACTATTCGGGCGAAATCGAGTTCTTTGCTCAAACAATAAATAAAAATAAATCAAAAATTGCTTATGTTCCACAAATTAAAACACTCGATAGAACCTTTCCAGCCATAGCATTAGAATTAGTGCTTAGTGGACTTAAAAAAAGTTGGTCTTTTATAGTAGGTAAAGAAGATAGATTAAAAGCATATAATATTATGGAAAAATTATCAATTTCACACGTTGCGAACAGACAATTAAACGAGTTGTCGGGTGGCGAACTCCAAAGAGTTTATCTTGCCAGATGTTTGATAACAAATCCTTCGATATTAATGCTCGACGAGCCAGCAACAGGCATTGATTTGGTATGTGAAAAAAGTGTTAATAATATTATAAGTGAATATAATAGAGATTTTAATACAACAATAATAATGGTTACTCACGATTGGTCTGCTGCGTATCACCATACGAATTATACTTTATTATTAAATAAAAAACAAGTTTTCTTTGGTGAATCACACAAAGCATTTACAGATATTAATTTGCAAAATACATTCTCGCATATTGGACACGACCATGGTATTAGTTTTGGATTAAAGGATATTGTAAATGCTTGAAATGTTACAATATCCTTTTTTTACAAGAGCATTATTAGCAGGGATTTTAATTGGATTTTCTGCGAGCTATTTCAGTGTTTTTGTTGTTCAACGAAAAATTAGTTATATCGGTTCAGGCTTAGCACATGCCGCATTTGGTGGCGTTGCATTAGGATTATTATTAGGTATAACTCCAATTTTAATTGCAATACCATTTACATTTTTAATAGCCATTCTCACTGTATATTTACAAGAGCATAGTAAAATTTCGATAGATTCGATAATTGGAATTTTATATTCTTTTTCAGTAGCTATTGGTATCATATTTTTAGCAATAAAAGAGAATTATACTCAAGATGCATATACATATTTATTTGGTTCGATTTTAACTGTTTCGATATCTGATTTAATAATATCTTTATTATTAGGAATAATTACAATTATTAGTTTTTTTAGATATTGGAATCGTTGGTCTTATGCAACATTTGATAGAGAAATGGCAAAAGCCGACAAAATACCCGTATTATTAGATGATTATTTGCTAATACTAATGATTTCTCTTACAGTTGTACTTGCTATAAAAATAGTTGGAATAATATTAATTTCGGCATATATTGTAATACCTGGCGCATTTGCACGTTTATTAGCAAAACGATTTATAACAATGACTTATATTGCAATTATTTTTGGAGTATTTAGTTCAATATTGGGATTAATATTGTCGTATCAGCTTGATTTTCCAAGTGGAGCGGTTGTTATTGTTTTACAATCTATATTTTTTGCTATAGCATTATTAGTTAATAAAAATAAAAAATAAATTATAATTTATCAAATAAATTTGATAAATTCAGTAAGAAATGATATATTAAATTTTGTTTTGTTTTAAAAAGGGGATTTGATGAAAACATCAATAAAATCAGCAAATAAAAAATTAATAAAAACACTGATTTTTACTCTTTTGCTTGTGATTTTTTCACCAAAAATTTTTTCACAAACAAAGGGCTATCCCAGTATTGTACCCAAAACTCGATATCAGTTAGAAGAAGAAAAGAATAAAAAAAATAATAATATATTCCCAGATAATTATTCAGATTTAGATGAAAAGCCAAGTACTCAAAATAGATTTAATACTGATAAATTTCAAAATGAATTAGAACAAGCTCGACAAAAATATTATCAAGCTTTAATATTAATTCAAAAAAGAGATACAGCAAGAGCGGCAAGATATTTTGACAATGCACTCGAAAAACTAAATCATTTATCCACAATTCCCGGCATAGAAGATAGTAAAGAATTTACAGATTTAGCACAATCAATAATTGATGACTACGAAAATTATGTAAAAAGCATTGATTTTCTCGATGAAAATTCTCCAATATTTATGATTAGAGAAATTTTATTTAAAGAGCTTGATGTAATTGAACCATTAGAAATTACAAAAAAATCGAATATAGAGAATATCGAAACAGGAAAAAATTTGACACATAGTTTTCCTAAATTGCCACTTGGACCAGATTCACTTGTTATTCCACTCGATGACCATATAACCGTACAAAATGGTATTAAATTTTTAACTCAAGGGCAGGGAAAAAAGATATTTTCACGCTGGTTAGAAAGAAGTAGTAAATGGTTCCCTATGATGAAACGAATTGCTAAAGAAGAAAACGTTCCAATGGAAATTATTTATCTTGCTATGATTGAAAGCGGGCTAAATCCAACAATTGTATCATCAGCTAATGCAGTGGGATTATGGCAATTTATCCGCAGTACTGGCGAAATGTATAATTTGAATAAAAGCCATTCTGTTTTTTATGATGAAAGACGTGAACCCGAGAAAGCTACACGTGCCGCAATGAGGCATTTAAGAGATTTATATAATGAATTTGGTGATTGGCATTTAGCATTATCGGCGTATAATTGTGGTGCAGGTTGTGTAGCAAGAGCTATAAGACGCACAAATAAAGCAAATCCAAATTTTTGGGATATTAGAGATAATTTACCACGAGAAACTAAAGCTTATGTGCCTCAATATATTGCCGCAACTCGAATTGCTTTAAATCCCGTATATTATGGATTTAATGTTGATTCACTAAATTTTTTACCAGAATATAAATTCGAAACTGTTAGCATTGATTCCGCTGTTAATTTATCTGCAATAGCAAAAGCGGCAAACATTCCGCTCGATAGTTTAAGGAATTTGAATACAGAACTTACAAAACTCTGTACACCACCCGATGCATTGCCTTATGTAATTAAATTACCTATTGGGCATAAACAAGTTTTTTTACAGAATTATCCACTATTAAGTTATGAGGAAAAAGTTCCATTTATTACTCACAACGTTCAAACAAAAGAAAACTTATCTTCGATAGCAAAATTATATAATATTAGCGAACAAGAATTGGCTTCTTTAAATAAAATAAGCGTTAAACAAAAATTAGCTAAAGGACAAAGTTTAATTATACCAATAACAAGTTCTTATGCTGATGCAATTGCTAAAAAAGAAGCTAACGAGAATGCAAATTTGGATACTAAATCAAATAATGTTATAAGTAAAGAAAACGTTAAACACACTGTTGTAAAAGGTGAAACACTGTTTAATATTGCTAGAAAATACGAAATGGATGTTGCCGAGTTAAGAAAATTAAATAATATTGACGCTAATTCTGATAATGTTGTTGCTGGGCAAGTCCTTTGGGTTAAGCCATTTCCTGTTGAAATTAGTGAAAATAATAACGAGACCAATACTAATCAACAAGCAACTATTGCGCAATTCCCCAAAAAAGAAAAAATTATTAAACATAAAGTTAAAAAAGGGGAGACACTTGCTCAAATTGCTGATGAATATGGAGTTAGCATGGCAAGTATTATTAATTCTAATAAAATTAAGAAAAATACTAAATTGTTATCTGGCAAGGTCTTAACAATTAAAATATTCGAAAATAATGTAAATGAAAAAAATACAACAATATCAAATAAAATTACTCATAGTGTAAAATCTGGTGAAAATCTATCATCAATTGCTGCTAAATATAAAGTAAGTGAAGATGAATTAAGGAAATGGAATGCTCAAAATATCAAAGGTAATACTGTTTATGCTAATACAATACTAACAATTTATACTACTGAAAATACAAAAGTAAATTCTAATAACGATAAACAAAATTCTAATAAATCACCTAAATATTATAAAATAAAAAGAGGTGATACACTAATCGAAATAGCTCGGAAATATGGGGTTTCGGTTAATTCTATTTTAAGTTTGAATAAAAATTTAAACGAAGATTTATTGATTATTGGAAAACAAATCAGAATTCAATAAAATTATTATTGAAAAATTAATTTAATTATATTAAAATAACTTAGCCTTTTATTCGATTTAGTAAAATTACAATTTCCATTTAATTGGATTAATTTATTTAATTATAATTCATTAATTTTATGAGAGCTGTTATTCCCGTTGCTGGCGTAGGTACAAGACTAAGACCTCATACATATTCATTACCAAAAGTTTTACTCAATGTTGCAGGCAAACCTATTTTAGGACATATTCTCGATGCACTTATCGAACAAGATATTTATAAAGCAACAATTATTACAGGGTATATGGGAGAGCTTGTTAAGGATTTTGTAAATGAGCGGTATTCCTCTATGCAATTTGATTTCGTATTTCAAGAGCAAAGACTTGGCTTGGGACATGCTATTTGGATGGGAAAAGACACATATCAAGACGAACCTTTAATGATTATTCTTGGCGATACAATTTTTGATGTTGATTTAGGTCTTGCATTAAAAATGGGAAATAATTCCATTGGCGTAAAAGCTGTCGAAGACCCTCGTAGATTTGGTGTTGTCGTTAAAGATAGTAATAATAAAATTGTGAAATTAGTCGAAAAACCCGAAGAATTAATTTCAAAATTAGCTATTGTTGGATTATATCATATTCAAGACACAGAGCTATTAGTCGAATGCTTAAACTATCTAATTGATAATAATATACGAAATAGAGACGAATTTCAATTAACAGATGCCTTACAATTAATGATTGAAAAAGGTTCGGAATTTTCTACTTTTCCCGTTGACGGTTGGTATGATTGCGGAAAACCCGAAACTCTACTTTCTACTAATAGATTTTTGCTCGACCACAAGCCAAGTAATGTGAAACTAAAAGAATCAATTATTATTCCGCCTGTTTTTATTTCGGACTCTGCAATTATTGAGCGTTCCGTTATCGGACCTTATGCCTCGGTGGCTGACGGTGCTATCGTCAAAGATAGTGTTGTCCGAAATAGTATTATTAGTTTTAATGCAAAAGTAAGCTCTTCATTACTCGAAGAGTCAATTATTGGTAATGATGCAGAAGTTAAAGGGCATTTTCATAAATTAAATGTTGGTGATTCAAGCCAAATTTCAGAAAGTTAAAATTTTTTAAATATTTATTTTAGAATGGTTAAAAAATGAGTACAAACTCTTATTTATTTACTTCAGAATCGGTCTCAGAAGGGCATCCCGATAAAATTTGCGACCAAGTGTCCGATGCAGTTTTAGACGCTATGCTGACCGATGACCCCACAAGCAGAGTTGCTTGTGAATGCTATGCAACAACAGGAATGATTGTTGTTGGTGGCGAAATTAGAACAAATACTTATATTGATTTACAAACTCTTGTTCGTAATGTTATACGTGAAATAGGTTATGACAAAGCTGGCTTAAGATTCGATGCTGATTCCGCGGCTGTAATAAATGTTATTAATCAACAGTCCCTTGATATTGCGATGGGAGTTGATACTGGTGGTGCAGGCGACCAAGGTATGATGTTCGGTTATGCTATTAACGAAAATGAAGAGTTAATGCCTGCAACGCTTACTTATGCACATAAATTAGTTAAAAAATTAGCTGATATAAGACGCACTGAAGGAATTATGGATTATTTACGCCCCGATTCTAAATCACAAGTTACAATAGAATATGCGGATAATGGTGAAATTTTGAGAGTGGATACCGTTGTAATTTCAACTCAACACGATCCCGATGCTACTCAAAACCAAATTAAAGAAGATGTTATAGAAAATGTTATAAAACCAATAATTCCAAGTGAATATCTAGATGAAAAAACAAAAATTTACGTTAATCCAACAGGAAATTTCGTTATTGGCGGACCTCATGGAGATACGGGATTAACAGGTAGAAAAATCATTGTTGATACCTATGGCGGAAAAGCACCCCACGGTGGTGGAGCTTTTTCAGGTAAAGATCCTACAAAAGTTGATAGATCAGCCGCTTATGCCGCAAGATATTTAGCTAAAAATATTGTTGCCGCTGGACTTGCTCGCGAGTGTACTATTCAGCTTTCTTATGCTATTGGTATTCCGCAACCCGTTTCTGTACTTGTAAATACGCATAATACATCAAAAATTAATGATAGATTATTAGATAAATATATTTTAGAAAATATTGATTTATCACCAAATGGCATTATCGAAAAATTCGGTTTAAGAAAACCAATTTTTCGCCCTACAGCTGCGTATGGACATTTCGGAAGAAATGAATTTCCATGGGAAGCACTCGATTTAGTTGATGTATTGAAAAAGAATTTTGCATAATAAAAATAGGAAAAAATAAGAATGTCCAATATTCCACCAAAAAAAGCTCAAGGTAATTTTTCTGAAGTTGAAGGCGAATATTGCGTACGCGATATTAATCTTGCAGACGAAGGACAGTTATTAATCGAATGGGCAGAATCAAGAATGCCCGTATTAATGGGATTAAGAAAAAAATATAGTGAAACAAAACCCTTTAAAGGTTATATAATTGCGGGATGCTTACACGTTACAAAAGAAACAGCAGTTTTAATAAAAACATTGAAAGATGCTGGAGCTGAAGTGCTTTGGTCGGGTTGCAATCCATTATCTACTAATGATGCAGTTGCCGCCGCACTTGCTAAAGATGGTATAAAAATCTATGCTTGGTACGGAAATATGGAAGATTTCTATTGGTGTATCGAGCGTACTATTGACGGTAAGCCACATTTAACTCTCGATGATGGTTGCGATTTAATTGATACAGTTCACGAAAAATACAAAGATTTAGCTGTAAATCATATCGTCGGTGGCTCGGAAGAAACAACTACGGGTGTGCATAGATTACGCTCACGCGAGGCCGCTGGACAGTTACTTTATCCCGTATATGCTGTAAATGATGCCGAAACAAAATGGGATTTTGATAATGTATATGGCACAGGACAATCTACATTAGATGGTATTATTAGAGCTACTTCTGTACTTCTTGCGGGTAAGAATTTCGTTACCGCTGGACACGGACATTGCGGTTCGGGAGTTGCAAAACGTGCTAAAGGTATGGGTGCTAATACTATAATTACAGAAGTTAAGGCAACTGCGGCAATCAAGGCTACACTCGAAGGACACGAGGTTATGACAATGGACGAAGCCGCAAAAGTTGGTGATGTCTTTTGCACTGCTACGGGTGTGAAAGATGTTATTCGTAAATGGCATTTCGAGTCAATGCGTGATGGTGCTATCGTATGTAATACTGGTCATTACGATGCAGAAATCAATATCCCCGAGTTGGAAGAAATATCTGTTAGCAAGCGTACAATTAGACCAAACTGCGAGGAATATACTCTTAAAAATGGCAATAGAATTTATCTATTAGCACAAGGCAGATTGATTAATTTAGCGGCTGCCGAGGGTCATCCATCAGAAGTAATGGATATGTCGTTTGCTAATCAATTTATGGCTCATTTATCACTTGTGGAGCGCCATAAATCAGGTGAGAAAATGCCTATCGCAGTAATGGAAATTCCTGAAGATCAAGATGAATTTGTTGCAAAAACTAAACTCGAAGCTATGAGTATGAATATTGATACTCTTACTCAAGAGCAAATTGATTATATTAATGATTATAATGCAGGTACTTGATTTAATTTAAGAAAATTAATATTTTTTCATACAACCCTAAGAAAAATTAATCTTAGGGTTATTTTTTTAAATTTTTTGAAAAAATATTAAAATATAATTTTTTTATTTGGAAAAAATGTTTAAGTTCGTAATAAAGAATTTATTAATAATAAATTTCAATTATGAAAATATTACATTTAACTATTTTAGACCGCGAGACCGCGAGACCGCGAGACCGCGAAAATATTTATTATTTAAAATCTATAATAAATATACTACTCTTTATAAAATTAGGAACTCTACTATAATATTTTTTTTCATCAATTTATATTTTAAACTAAATTTTTTGTTAATTTTATAAGGATTAAAAAAATGAAAAAAATTATTATCTTGTTAGGCTTATTGTTTCTGACACTCAATGTAAAAACTTTATATAGTGAAACTGAAAAACCTGTCACAGTACATATTCATAGAGAGGGTGGTGGAGGTAGCATTTGGAATCTATGGGGAGAGTATTATAGTGAAGTTGATTTTACATATGAAGGGTCAACAGAAAGAGATAAATATACACTCATTTGTAGAGGTAATGGTCGTTTAGAGTGTAGGATGCCTAGCTTTAGTGTACCTAAAATTAACCCTATGTGTGTAAGTTTTGGTAGCGATTTAACAGATTTAACTGATCCTCTGGAAGATTATGCAGGTTTACAAATTCAAAATAATGTATTAATTGGAAATTATTCCGATATCATTAATTGTCAAGGCCAGTCTTTTTTAAGAACAGTTATTTGGGATGGTATAGATATTAATAATAATAATATAATTGTTAATATTATAAAATATACTGTACCTTATTAAAAGTATTTATTATTTAATATTTTGGGGTTGAATTATATTTATTCAACCCCTCTTATAAAAAAGGTACCAAGTTATGAAAAGTAATAAATTTTTGTATTTAGCAATATTATTTTTATTTCTTAATTGTTGTTTACTATACACAGAAGAAAATAGTAATTACATCGTTGATAAAATAAAATTTCAAAAACAAATAATCTTGCCAGAAGGAATTACAGAATCGAAAGATATAAAAACACAAATTTATGAAGATAAACTTTATTTTATAAAAATAACTACTATAAATATAAATAATAAAATTTTTGATGAATTATACTTATATAGATATAACTTATATACAGACATATTAGATTCTTTCAATATTTCATTAAAGTACAAATATATAAATAATTTTTGTATAAATGATAAATATTTGGTAATTAATAATGATAAATACTTTACAGTTTTTTATATTATTGAGAAACAAAATGATTTAATTATTGAAAATAAGTGCTCTTTCGATATGGAAATGACATTTTCCAGAGGTACTATTAAATTTATAGGAAATAAGTTAATAGCCTATGGATGTGATTTGAGTTCAAGTAGACTTGATCAAAAGACACAGACATCCTTAATAATGCTTGATATAGAAGGAGAAAAGATAATAAAGGAGTATTTTTTTGAAAATCCAGAAGGCATTCCAATGATGTGGTTTCAACCTCGCATTGTAATAACTGCTAATAAGGATTATATTGTAATATCAGATATTATAAATTATAAATTAAGATTATATAATTATAATTTTGATTTAATTAATACTTTTTTATTAGATAGCAATTTTCAAGAAAATATTTTTGATAAAGATTATAAAGCCAGATTAGCTTCTGTTGATATTCAGAGACACCAACCAACAGGTGAAATGGAGAAAATTATAAATTTGAATGGAGATATCTCATTAATTCATAGAGTTGAGTTCATAAATGATAGTACATTACTTATTCTTAGAAGCAAACCCAAAGGTGATTTTTTTAAATTTACTTCATATTATGATGTTTTAATGGTAAAAGATAATAATATAGTAAAACTATATAAAGATTTAATTTGGCTTGATAGAGAAAAACTGATATATCCAAAAAAAGTTAATATTTGGAATATGTATAATATTTCTGATAATTATGTAGTATTTTTGATTGATATACCATTCCTTTTAGATAAAGAATATGATAGTAAGGAATTAAAGGAATTATCTGATGAGTATTATAAAAACAACGAAGAGATTAGAGCTTCTCTTTTTATTTATAGTTTTGATTTTTAGTACTAGTTTTTCAAGTATATCTGTTGCAAAAATATCAAATAGAGAATTTAAAGTAAAAGATATTAAAGATAGTATATACACAATTAAATTTGAAAAAGATATTGCAGTTGTATTTTTTAATAGTATAAATTGTCATGATTGTTTTTTAGATTTGAATGAGTATTTTAAGAATCATAGAAATGATTTAAATAAAATATATTGCATAATAAGATCGAATAGCAATAGTAAATACTCTGAAAGGGTAATTCTTAATTATGCCAAAAAACTATTCAAAGCAGATTATTACTATTTTGATATTCATAATGATGATGATGACGGTTTATACGATATAAAAGGTGGGCTTTTCTATGAATATAATGTTATAAAAACTCCTGCAATGATTTATGTCGGTGATACTCTAAAATTTTTATCTTATGATATACTTTTTGGTGATAATGTTCATTTAGAAAAAGTTTTAAATAAATTAATAAAAAAATAATTTATTTACATTAAATTGCTCGGGCTGTGGTCGGTTAAAATGTGAATTTATTATTAAACTACCGAAGCAACAAGAATGCTGCGCTTACCAAGATTTATATGAGGAAATGGAAGATTATGCTGGTCTTCAGATAGAAAAAAATGTATTATCTGGCGAATATTCAGATATCATTAATTGTCAAGGTCAGTCTTATTTAAGAACTGTTCTCTGGAATGGTACAGATATTAATAATAATAATATAATTGTTAATATTATAAAATATACTGAACATAATTAGAAGAATTAATAAAATAAAGCACTTCACCAACATTAAATAAAAAGTGCTTATGTAATCCATAATTTTTTTCTCAAAAGATTTTGTAGGGATAGAGTTTGCTCTACCCCAAAAAAATTTAATTCAATAAACAAGGGCGCAGCAATATGTGACTCTATTTAGCGTATCTGTGCTTTTCCCAGTTGTCTTATATTTCGTTCATTTCGGCTACGCTCAATTAACAACAATTACGAGTACCCTGAGCGTAGTCGAAGGGGACGCTACTCTATTGAATTATACAAAATTTTTAATTCATTCATTAGTTTAGGTAAATCATTATTTATTATATACCATACTAATTCAAAATCAATACCAAAATATTCGTGAACAATTCTATTACGAAAGCCTCTTAATCTTGCCCATTGGATATTATTATGCATTTTCTTAAAATCATTATTTACTCGATTCGCAGCTTCACCGATGATTTCAAAATTTCTAATAACAGCATCTTTTGTACGTTCATCCATCATAAACGAGTCAAAATCAAAACCTTCGATATAATTAAAAATCTTATTTCCAGCTTCAATTATATCTTCGAGTAATAATTTGGTGTTTCGTTTAAACATATATTAGCTCAGGTTCTATTATTTTAAAATATTTATCTCTTATAGCTCTCGATGATACTAAATCTACTTTTTTACCTAATAGAAGAGACAACTCATCAGCTAAATCTATAAACTTAACACCGATTTTTTCATTAAAAGTAACAAAAATATCAATATCACTTTCGTGAGTGAAATCACCTCGTGAGTATGAACCAAAAATAGCCAACTGACTAATTGAATATTTCCTCATAAGTGATAGTTTATTATCACGCAAAGTTTCTAATATTTTTTCAGTATTATTCATCTTGATTTGCCTCTAAACATTTTTAATTAATGACTATTAAACTTTTTTTTATTGTAAAAAATATTTGTGTAAATTTAAGGCAATATTACATATCTCTATGCGACCTGCAGGTGACCAATCGTTCATTTCGGCTCCGCTCAATTAACAACAATTACGAGTACCCTGAGCGTAGTCGAAGGGGAAATTTTTCCTAGTTGTCCTATACTTTCAAAGTGTAGGACATCTTAAAACTCTACATCTTCACAAATTTCTCTACTTTATCGCCTACTTTAATAAAATAGGTGCCGCGCGGCAAATTAGAAATATCAATCCTATTATTGCCGTCTGTTAGCTCCGATTTTGAGACAACAAGACCTAATAAATCAAGTATT
>JARKQC010000375.1 GCA_029974985.1 Bacteroidota bacterium
ACTCTAAAATCTTAATTATGCTTTTAATAACTACTTTTCAATATTTTTTCTTTCAATAACTTATTTTCATGTTCCATCATTTAAATTAATAACTACTTGAAAAATTGTAGTTTAATTAATAGTTACTATAAGAATAATTGAGGTATTCTAAAAATCAGTATTTTATTAAGTGTTTAATCTATACCTATTTATCTTAAAATGTATTGAACGGACTTGGCGAGATTTGAACTCGCGCTCTAACGATTAGGAGTCGTTCGCCTTATCCAAACTAGGCCACAAGCCCTTAAAATAGATTTTTATGAAAAATAGTATTTTTTGAAAAAAAATGAACTTTTTTAAAGTTTTAATAATTTTATTTTTTTTTAAAATGAAAAGATAGTTACGGGCCGGGAGGGATTTTAACCCTCGATCTACGGATTAGGACATCCGATGCCATTTAATTTTAGTTTTAATAGTTTTTAAACGGTTTTATATTTAATTATTGTTTTTTATAAGTTTTTTTCAACATACTTAATTTTTAATAATAATGGATATTTTTTTAATTATTATTTTTATTATAAATAAGTTTTTCTTTTTATTTTTTTCAGATATTTTCATAATGCTCTATGGTGTATCTTTTTTATTTTATTAGGGGTTATTCTTAAGTTTTTTAGGAATTTTAAGTCTTCCCGTAAGTTTTTATACGAGTAGAATGAATATATTATTATGATTTCGAGTGATTTTAAACTTAAGCAGCTGTTTTTGAGAAAGAACTTGTCTGAGTCTAGGGAACATCATTATATAAAGACTTTAACTGAAGTGTATGAGATTACGGGTAAAACACCATCGGAACTTATTGTTGAAGCTAAAGAAGAAGAACAACCATACTTAATTAATGGTGTACCTCGTATTAGGGATATTGATGATAGAAAAATAACTTCTTATCTTTATAATTATTATGAATCTTTATTGAAGAAGAATATTATTGATTCTACTATTAATTATAAATTGGGTTGTCTGAGGGCTTTTTATCGTGAATATAATATAACTTTGCCTCGTCCGATTGAAATTAACATTCCTCCTAAGATTATCAGGGAGGGAGACATTCCAAACCTCGAAGATATTAGGTTGGCTGTTGATAATACTTCAGTAAGGAATAAAGCTATATTATTACTAATGGCTTCATCAGGAGTAAGAAGTAGTGATATGAGAAACTTTAAGATTTCTGATTTTACTAA
>JARKQC010000377.1 GCA_029974985.1 Bacteroidota bacterium
AAAAATTTACCAATCCATTAATTTGTAATACTTTTTGAAAATTAACTATATAATTTTTAAATTGTTGTATATTTATTTGAAAAAAATGGTTAAATCTATTTTTTTTAAAAATAAAAGAAGCAGTCCTTTTGGGACTGCCTCATCTAAATACACTATTTTCAAAATACTTTTTTCGTTTTCTTCCAGATGTTCTATACTTTCAAAGTGTAGGACATCTTAAAACACTACATCTTAACAAATTTCTCTACTTTATCGCCTACTTTTATAAAATATGTGCCGCGCGGCAAATTAGAAATATCTATTCTATTATTGCCGTCTGTTAGCTCCGATTTTGAGACAACAAGACCTAATAAATCAAGTATTTGTACTTCGCGAGTAAATAAATCTACATCTTTATCTATCGAAATATTGATAAAATCAGAAGCGGGATTGGGAAAAATTGCTAAAGAATTATCAAATTTAATATTATCATTTACCGATGTTGGCAGAAATTTGATCTTTGCAAAATATAAGGTATCATTGCCTACTTTTCCACCTACATACATTTCATCATTTTGCAATGGGTGTATCCTATAAATAGAATTTTGCCTGCCATACTTCCAAGTATATTCGCCTGTTAAATTACCGCTGAAGTCCCATCTTTTTATATAAAATTGTGATGATTTAAAGTCATCTGCGATCTTTTGTCCTACTGCATAAAAATTATTTTTATCTACATAATTATAAAGGAGTTCATTCTTTATATCTTCATCACGTTTTATAGTAGCTTCTGAAATTAAATTGTTGTCTTTGTCGAATTTTACAACAATATAATCATTTATATCCTTATACTTTTTTGCAATTCCGAATGCTGCAAAACTACCATCATCAAACACTGCCAAATCTGTAATCTGTGTTGAATCATAATCTGTATTTTCTATTTTATGCTTCCAAAGAAATTTACCATCTTTATCATGCTTTGAGATATACGCTAAAGTAGAATTTAGCGATGATATTTGACCCTTTTTATAATGAATTTTAATATAACTCTCACTTATTGGCTCATAAGCAATACTATACCAATTATTATTAATAGTTGTATCTTCAATTTGTTCAATTTCAATTACTTTTTGTTCATTTAGGTCAAAATCGCAATAAGCTATCAATTGCATATTTTTGCCTAATATAGTTTTCTGAATTATTAGTTGTTCATCTTTAATATCTATATATTGCCTAAAATTAGTATCTAAACCACCCATAGTGTAAAACACCGAATCTAATCGGTTACCATTTAGGTCATAATCGCAATATCCATATTTTGAAGTATCACTAAGTGGTACTATCAAAGTATAAACTCTAATCTTTTCACCAATTCTTACCCAGTTCTTTGCTTGGCTAAATGGTATATATGATGGTGAGACAGCATTCAATAGCTCACCATTTTCAGACAAAGTAATTAATTCAAAATTACGTTGAAGAGTATGACCATAGTTATTGATAAATGATATATTTCCATTTTCTATCCTTAGATTTTTTATTTGCTCTGAAGCCATTAAATTAACATCATATATTTTGGTATATTCCCATAATACTTCGGATTTGCTAATTGAATAAGCGAGTAAGCAACAAATTATAATGTAAACTAATTTCATAAATAAACTCCTATCTATTAATTAAAAATGATTGTTGTGAATAAAAATCTGAATTTTCTACTTTTAAAAAGTATAATCCGTTAGATAAATTTTCTGTATTATAATCATATTCTAAGCGATCATCAAGAGTAAATTCATCAATTTTATTTCCCAAATAATTATAAACAATACATTTAGAACCAATTCTAACATTTTGAGCTAATTTTATTCTCAAATTATTAATCGCAGGATTTGGGTAAATACTTAATAAATTAATATTATGTTCATCTTTTACAGACGTTTCGGGACTATAATCAACCTCAATTTCAGATAAATATAGTTGTTCATTGTCATATCTACTGAATATAATCAAATTACCGTTATCTTTTGGGATAACTCCATCAATAAAATTATAATATATAAATCCACCACTTTCCCAAGTATAAGATCTGATTGGTTCACCCATCGAATCAAATATTTGTATATGAAGATTCCACATATTATTTTCTTTTTTCATTCCATATAGAATAATATAATCTTTACCATCTACTTCATTTAATATTAATTCTGTATTATAATATACTACATCATTTTTAAATCCCATGTCTTGAGTTTTTTTCCAGATTAATTCACCATTTTTATTTAACTTAATTAATGTTAATTTTCCATTATTAACATCAAGCCCTTCTTTGACATATATTAATAAACTTCCGTCGTCATATTCCTTAATATCATAAGCCACATAATATTTATTATCATTTATATTAAGATTATACTGCCAAATAATATTACCATTTAAGTCAACTTTTGTAAAATTAGTATTATTTACTTTAAAATCAACAAACCAAATTATATATGAATTTCCTGTAAAATAATGCATAGTATTAGTCTGTACTTTCCCCGTAGTATTGGTAAAACTTGAATGTAGAAAACCAAAATATCTAATATTTTGAAATTCTTTATTATAAATAGCTATGGTTATAGAATCTTCTGAATAAATATTTCTTAAATAATAAATTGAATCATTTACAAATATTTCTGTTTGACTTTTGTAGGTGCTAAACTGTGATGAATCTAAATATTGCTGAGATAAATTTCCTTGTAAATCAGTCACGATAAGTTCTCCATTAATTCTATAGAAATAGTGAAATAAGGAGTCTCCATATTTTTTAATTTTCTTTAAATATTCAATATCTGGTAATTCGTAACTATTTATAATATTTCCTTCAAAATCTGTTTTGTAAACCATCACATCAAATTTAGAATTCGAAGATTTTCTTCCCGTACATGCAAGATATAAATTGCCTCCATCATTATCTACATCTAAATAAGTAAATGAAAGTTCTTTAAGACTACCCGGTTTGTATAATTTTTCCCAGATTATATTCGGTGATTGGGAATTTAATGGAATAAAGCAACATACATTAATGCAAATTAGTATAATTGTAAAAATTTTGAGTTTCATTTGTAAGCTCCTAAATAATTTAGTTTATAAAATTAGTGCGACTTTACTTAATACTTTTAAGCAGAGCTGCACCGTTGATTTATTCTTTAATAAATTTTTGAATTTGTATTGTATTATCGTCCATTTCCATATATATTGTATAAGCTCCTTTGTCAAGAGACTGTATATCTACAACTGTTTCAGATATTTTCTTTATCAAATCATGAGATCTTACTAAATTCGTTAAACTACAAATTTTATAATTTTGAATTTTAGCTTTTGAATTTGATTTAATATTAATTAAAGTTGTAGCAGGATTCGGATAAACGAAACAATCATGAATGTAATAATTAACGGGACCGTCTTTTTCCACTTTTGAACTTTTAGTAATTATTGATTTAAAAAATACAACTTTTTTATAAGGTGTTATTTTCTGTTTAATATTATCAAACTTACTATATATTTCCTTTTTAATTGGAATTAAACTGGTTCTACTATTATTCCTAATTTCATCAGCTTCTAATATTGTTGTTAATAGTATCAAAAATACAAGCGAAATAGAAATAATTCTTTTTTGAAAATTCATTTTATACCTCAATATTAATTTGGACAAATGTTATGACATTCTGTTACACCACTTGATTCATTAAATTGTGGTCTTACAGGAGAACAACTAAGTACTGGCATAATCAATTCAGAGCAGTTACTTCCAATCAAATCCGTTGTAAAAGTTACTACTGGTACACCGTTTTCATCCATACACATTTTATATGTTTTCAAACAACAAGATAATTCTGAGGAATAACAAGGTAAAGGATAAACTATGGCTTTATATTGCCAAGTTAGTGGATTATTTGGATCAAATAACGGACTATCCTCATTACTTAATATTTGCTTATGACAATACCCTTGACAAGCAGCTTCAGACATTGTTATCATAAATGGACATGTCATACTGGCCCAATGACTGCAATCATAAATATCTTGATTTGGTGGTGCTTCATTATCATAAAATTTTATAAAAATTTCCAATGCTAATTTATCCTTTATTTCGGCAAAATATTGCATAAGTTTTACTTCATCAATACTACCGAAATTATTAGGATAGCCGGGTATTACATCTACAGAAAAAGCAGAGCAATTTGGGTCTTCCCAATCCCAATGAATAGAACCAATAGAAATTTCCTTTGTAACCTTTGCCGGGACACAATTATTATTTAGACATGAATTAACACTATAGGTAATCATAATTTTACATCCGGGAAATGCATCTAATTCAATTTCTAATGGTGGCTCGGAAGACCATCCAAAACATATTACGCCAGGAGGTCTGTTAGCATTAAAACAGTCAGGTGTTTGTGAATAAGAATTATAAGTTATTAAAAAGAAAAAACTTATAAAAGCACAATACAAACATATAAAATTTAATTTACTATTTTTCATTTTTAAATACCCTTAAAAAATATATAACAATTATTACTTTTTTTTCTTCTCAATAATCTTTACTTCATTATTGAGGGGCAATAAACTGTTTATGCTAATAATAACATAAATCCAGCATTTCGTTGATTAGCGACAGAGAAGACTTAAAATAATCTTAACTGCCGCCTACGCGTAATACCCGGAATTTTAAATTGATTATGATGTAAAAATAATTTGGATTTAATATAAAAAGATTCTAAAAAGTTTAAATATATAAATGTAATTAAGCTACACTTCGCTTTAGTAAGCTTTGCGAATATCTTGTAAAATTTGTTATATATAGTTAGCATACATTATAATTATTGTAAAATAAAAAATGATCATCCACACAATACTAACATAAGTAAAGTTTACATATACTCCAAATTAATTTTACAAATTGTACATTTTCCTAGTTGTCCTACATTTCGGAAATGTAGGACAACTTAATTATTACCTCACCCAAAGAGGCTGTCTCAAAAGGGTAGCCTCTTTTTTTTGAGTATTCCCAAAAAAATAAAGTTATCCACAATTAAAATCTACTAAGTATATAATCGTCATAGACTTATATCTCAAATATTGTGGAAAAAAAAGTGAAGCCAATTTT
>JARKQC010000014.1 GCA_029974985.1 Bacteroidota bacterium
CACGCGTAATGAATTTTTCATTAAAAATATCCTTTAAAAAGTTAAACCAAAATGTTTATAAAAAAATATAATTTTCAAATTTTATACCATAAAATTTCTTTTTCAAAAATCAATAACACAGAAATTAAAAATAAGTTACAATTATTTTTCATTAAATAATTTTCATTAATTCATTAAATTGTACAAGATATTTTAATCAAAAATACAGCACAATCTATTATAAAATATAACATTTAACTATATCAAAATAAATTTATAAAATATTCAATTACAAAATATAAAGACAACAATATTCATATATTAGTGCATTTATTTTAAAAAAAATATTATTTTTTAAAAAAAATTGAGTGAATATCACTATCAATAATTTTAACTTTTTTCAACTCAAATTTATATACATCATTAATATCATTAAGTGTAATCATTTCAAAAGGATTACGCGCGTTCCCAAAAATTTTTGGTGCTGTAAATATTTGTAATTCATCAATTAAATTCGATTTTAAAAATGAGGAATAAATCCCAGCTCCGCCTTCAACCATAATAGATGTAATATTGTATTTTTCATATAACTTATTTACTAATTCTTCTAAATTTAGTTGTGCTGTAGAATTTTCACTAATTTCTAAAATAATTGCTCCAAAAGATTTTATTTTCTTAGCTTTTGCTAAATTTGCAGATTTATTATTTGTGCAAATAATTGTTTTAGATTGATTATCAAGTTTAAATATATTAGCTTCGAGTGAAATCACTAAATTTGTATCACAAATAATTCGATAAGGGTCGCGTCCTTTAATCAAACGTACATTTAAAGTTGGGTTATCGGTTAAAATAGTATTTTTACCAACTAATATTGCATCGAATTCGCTACGTAATTTATGAGTTTCTATTCTACTTTTTTCACAAGTTATCCACTTTGACTCACCATTTTTTAGTGCTATGCAAGCGTCAATAGTTTGTGCAATCTTAAGCATAATATAGGGTTTTTTCTTAATTATATGCTTAAAAAATATTCTATTTATCCAATCGCATTCTTCTTTGCAAACATCAGTAATTACTTCTATACCCGCATTTTTTATTATTTCAATTCCTTTTCCAGCAACAAGTGGATTAGGGTCTTTGCTTCCAACAACTACTCTTTTAAACTTTTTATTTACAATCAATTCCGCACAAGGTGGCGTTTTGCCATAATGACTACACGGTTCTAAATTTACATAGATTGTACAATCTTCGAAATTATCAATTTTAGCATTATTAATTGCTTCGACCTCTGCATGTGCAGAACCATATTTTTTATGCCAACCTTCTGAAATTATTTGATTATCTTTAACAATTACCGCACCAACTTTTGGATTTGGGCTTACATAACCATTACCTTTGTCGGCAAGTTTTAATGCTCGTCTCATAAATTTATTATGATTCAATTTTCAATCCTAAAATTTATAAATATTGAATAATTCTCTGGTTCGGCAGGAATTAATAATTTTGCAGTATATTCACCTTTTTTAATTTTTTTTCCGAAATTATCTTTATAGTCCCATTTATATGAGTATTTATAGCTATCGCCAATTTCTTCGGGCTTAACTTTTGCAATTGCCATAAAATAGTTTTGCTTATAATTTGAATTAAAAATTAAATTACTATATTCATCATAAATTTCAACGCGAAAATCTTCTGAATTTGGTAAATATTCGCCGCTTTTTAACTTTATTCTTTTTGCTAAAAGTTCAAATTCAGCAAAATCTTTTAGTTTTAATTCAGCTCTTAATTCCATGAAATTATTTTCTTTATTTTTAATTTTATATGATATTTTGTTACTACAACAATTTTGCAAAAAAAACGTTGCTAACATAATAAAAATGGATAATATAATTATGTTTTTATTCATTTTTTTATTTTTTAAATTGATTTTTATACAAAGAACAAAAATAAAGAGAATATGAATACATATAAAAAACTTTTTTTAATTTTATTATTTTTTTCTATAAATATTGCTAATTTAAAATCTCAAGGCACTGCTGGCGACAAAGCTCGCTATGAAACGCGTTTTATAGTTGATATGCCAACTGCGGGGATGCTTCCTAATAATAATTATGCCATTTACACTTCCGTTTATCCTAATGGTGGGCTTATGCTTAGTGTAGATTTTGGTATTTTTCAATTTGTAAATGCAGGTATGAGTTATAGTGGTAATAATATCGTAGGTGATGGGGAAATTGAGTTCCAAAAATTTCCGGGAATTTCTATTAAGGCAAGAATTTTAGATGAAAAAAAATCTTCACCTGCTGTTGTAGGTGGTTTTAGTAATCAAGGTGCGAGCAATTATTTGGGTAATGGGCGATTTAAAACACATTCACCCGGTTTTTATTTAGCGGCTAGTAAAAATTTTATTTGGGATTTAGGTAATTTAGCAGTTCACGGCGGTGCAAATTTTTCATTTGACCCTTACCCCAAAGATAGAGCGCCAAATCTTTATTTTGGTGCAGAGCAATCATTGGGAAACTTTTTTGCTTTGAATGTTGAATTTAATTTTATGATAGATGAGCTTGAAAATAAATATTATAGTAAAAAAGGGCTTTTAAATGCGGCTATTAGAGCCTCTATTGTTAATGGCATTACTGCAGAATTAAAATTTAGAGATTTATTTAATCATGGGCATTATTCCAACGGGCATGAGAGAATTTTAGCACTTGAAATTATCAAACATCTTAATTAGTTTTTTACAAAAAATTATAAATCTCTAAAATTTATATCCATAAGATAATAGTTTTCCCAGCCTTTGAAATCATAGTGCCACCATTCGCTTGGGTAAACACTAAAATTATATTTAGACATTATATTTTTGAGTATTTCTCGATTTGTTTTTATTGAATCGGGTAAATTGGGATAATTTGGATGAGCTTTTTCTGTAAAATCATCGTATTCAGTTGGCATTGGAATTTCTTGACCTGTTGATAAATCAATTATACTCAAATCAACTGCACAAGCTCTATTATGACGTGAACCATACCAAGGCGCCGCTACAAAATTTGTATCTTTATAAATTTCATAAAATTTCTTTGTTATGCTATATGGACGGTAAGCATCAAAAATTTTTAAGCCAAGATTTTTAATTTTTAATTCTTGCTGAATTTCCTTCAAAGCTTTTGCGGCGGGAAGTCGTAAATACATTAAGTTAGTGTCATATACTTTTTGTTTAGTAAAATTATTCGTTGTTGCATAACGAACATCTAATACGATGTCTGGAATATATTCTTTAAGATTAATTAATTTATTATTAGAATCAAATTGAATAGTTTTTAGATAATCGCTTGTTTTTGTAATTACTTTTAATCCATATTCATTAGGCTCAATATTTATATCATTTTGTGGTTCGGTACTTTCCGAACAAGATATAAGAATAATAAACGCAAGTATAAAAATTAAATTAAATCTTTTCATAATAAAATTAATTATGTTATAAAAAATAAAATGCAAAATATATATTTTATTTCATAATAACAAATTTTTGATATTTTTGTAAATAATCACTTTTAATAAAAATCGAATATACGCCTTGTTCTAAGTTTTGAATATTTATTCTTTCTACTGATAGATTTTTTGCACAATTTATTTTATTTGAATATCTTTGATTTCCATAAATATCAAAAATATTAATTTCAATATCATCTATACAATAATCATTAACATCTAAATCAATATATGTATATGCTGGGTTTGGGGATATTTTGATTTTATTATAATTATGTTGTTCAACATTAGAATCTCCTAAATATAATTTCCCATAAGCCTCAATTTCCCATATTGCAAAAACACTATCTAATTCGTTTGTTGATTTTAAATCAATTTTAAGATATTTAGCAATAGCAGTTAAATTCTTAATTTCAAATATTTTCTTATTAATTTCTGAAAAAGGAAGTTCTTCCCATTCTAAAGAATCTTTTGAAAATGAAATTGAAAATTCTTTTGGATAATTTTTCATAAATACAAATTTTAAAGAATCTATTTTATATAAACTATCTAAATCAATTATAATCCATTCGTTATTATTTGATTTACTATTCCAACAAGTATTATAAGAAGCATCATTAATGTTATAAGCTGGATTTATTAAATCATTACTATTTGATGAAGTCCAAATTTTCTTTTTCCAGCATAAATTATCGGGTATTGGATTTGTTGGAAAATTTACTTGTGGTGCTAATCCAATATTATCACAAATTACTTTAAATTCTGAATATGTATCAACAAGAAGTGGTCCACCCCATAATTTCGTAGAAAACGCGCGTAATGTATTACGAATTTCATTAGCAATATGCCCTTCTGTTTCCATATTTGGGCTATCGCACCAAATATGAAATCTTGCTCCTAAATTTTGCTTATGGTCTAATGGAACTTTTCTATTTTCATTATATATATTAGGTAAAAATTTTTCATATAAAAATTCATTATATCCAGTCCAACCGCTTCCAAGAATATAATAAAGAAAATTAATTGCTGAATTACATATATAAAAACCCTCTTCGATTAATTCATTTGGCATATCCTTGCCTTCCCAATAGTCAACAATAATATTTGTATCAATTTTAACTTTATTCTGAAGCTTATAATTATTTTTTATACGAATACAATCATTATAAATTCTCAATGTTTTACCATAAGATCGTACAATTTTATTTGCCCAATTAATAAAATCAAAATATGCGTCTAATGCAATAGCATCATTTCCATAATGCTTTTGTGCATAGTTAAGAAATTGAGGAAATTCATCAAGCTCAGTATAAATATATTCATCAGCACCTAAATGCCAATATGGACTATCAAAAAGTTCGATATATTCTTCAATAATCTTTTTAATGAATTTTCTTGCTGTATCGAGAGTAATATCAATTTTTGAATGATGAACTTGCCCATATTTATTTTTCAAACATAGTGTATCACGTTGATTTATAAGTAAAGCTCCCATATGAGCGGGCATATCAATCACGGGAACAATTTTTACGTGATATTTATTTGCTAATTTGATTAAATCTCGAATTTCTTGCTTTGTATAATGTTGTTTCGAGCTAATCATAGGGTCGGTCGAGGATTCGAGCCGAAAATCATAATTATCACTTAAATAAAAATAGAAGTAATTCATTTTTAAATAAGAAAGTTCTTTAATATGATTTTCTAACCAAGATATTGAAAAATATTTTCGCCCGTTATCTACTTGCAATGCACGTTCTTTTCTATCTGGAAAATCTTTAATAAAACCACTTGGGATTGTATTGTTTAGTTTAAAAAGCTGTAAAAGCGTTCGAGTAGCATAAAATATTCCTTTTTTTGTTGGCGCTATTATAACAATATGATCTGTAATTGACATCGTATAGCCTTCGTCCCCAAGGTCAGCATCATTATCTTTGATGGTGAAATAAATATCACCATTAATAGGTTTGCTACCATTTAGAACAATTAACTCAAAGCCATACATAGATAGTAAATCTTCGTTAAAAGTTCTAATATCATCAATTAAATCATCATAATCATTTTCTGAAATAATTATGCGATTATATTTGCGAAAATTATAATTTCCATCTGTTCTTATCCATTGTCTTAACGACGGAATTGTAATAGGTTGATTCTGAGCCGATTTTAAAATATTAGGCAAAATAATCAAAATAAATAAACACAAAATTTTTTTTCTCATAATTTTTATCATATAATTTTAAAATTTAAATTTTACTATATCATATATAATAGTAACACATCAAAATCAATTTTGTCTCAAAAAAAGTAAAAAAAATCCATTATATACCTCTTTTTTTTAAATATTATTTATTTTTGCTAAAATTTTTGAAAAGTTATTTTTAATCGAGACATTTAAATTAAAAAATGTTATTTAATATACATTTTTCCAATCAGCATAATTATTTAAATTTTCAAACAATTAGAAATCTTAATAAAAAATTAGAAATTATTTTAATATTATTAAAGTAAAAAATATAGGAATACGTTTTTAAGTGAATTGTTTTTTTTAATAATTATAGTATTATATGGGCGAAAATTTATTATTATTAGTTTCGGGCATTATTATTTTAATAATGCTAATTATTGATTTAGGTGTTTTTAATAAAGAAGCACATAAAGTTAGCTCAAAAGAGGCATTAATTTGGACTATTGTTTGGGTATTAATTGCTCTTGGATTTTCATTTTTCATTTATGAGAATTATGGTTGGCAAAAAACATCACAATATTTGGCGGCATATTTTGTCGAAAAATCGCTTTCAGTTGATAATTTATTCGTATTTGTAATTATTTTTTCATTTTTTAATATTCCAGCTAAATATCAGCACAAAGTTTTATATTGGGGCATAGTTGGTGCGATAGTTTTCAGAGCAATCTTTATTTTCACGGGGATTTGGCTTGTTGAACTTACTTACTTACCGCCAATCACAATATTTAATCAAGAGCATATTTTTAATCCAATTCTAATTACATTTGGTATAATTTTACTCGTAGCTGGTATAAAAACATTCTCAAAGAATGGTGATAATGAGGATTTTTCAGACAATTGGACTTTTAAACTAATAAATAAATATATTAGAATAACTGACCAATACGATGGAGATAAATTATTGACAAAAATTGATGGAAAGCTATTTGCAACGCCGCTTTTAGCTACTATCTTTATAATAGAATTAACAGATATTGTATTTGCAGTTGATTCGATACCGGCAATTTTTGGCATATCCAAAGACCCAATAATTTTATATACCTCAAATATTTTTGCTATACTTGGGCTTAGAGCTTTATACTTTTTATTAGCAAATTCTATGGAAATGTTTTCTTATCTTAAATACGGGCTTGGCATAATATTATCATTTATAGGATTAAAAATGATATTATCTGATTTCATTCATATTGACTCGACTTTATCGCTTGTAATTGTATTATCAATTTTAATAATATCAATATTAATTTCAATTTTTAAACCAGTTCAAAATCAAAATATTTTAAAAGAAAACGAAAAATAATTTTTGAAAATATTATATACCACAGCTTAAAAGTCTGATATTTAATATAATGTCGGGCTTTTTTGTTGGTAGTAGAGTAGAACAAACATCCTTGCTTTTCTTGTTTTAATTATCATTCTAATACATACGAAGTATAACAAAATATAAAATAAAAGTATAATTTTACTTTTTTCTTTTTTTATTCCAAATAATTTTTTACTTTTGGATTATCTTAATTTTAGTTATTCCAAAATAAAATTTAGACTATAATAAAATTGTAACATCTATTAGATAGATATAATATGAGCGGACATAGTTTACTTCTAACAATCTTTTTAGCCTCAGCAGTATTAATAGGTACAATATTTTACTATATATACTCAACATCGCTAAAGCCAAAAAACGATACTAATGGTGTAAAAAATCCAACGCAAAAAAGATTCTTCTTTTTTGCGATTTTAGCTTTTGTTGTTATTGTTCTACTTACGATAACAATTCCAAAATCACCATATTTTATATTTGCTAATGAAACTCCTTCAAAAGTTGTTTACGTTGCGGCAAGGCAATTTAGTTTTGCAATGTCTTACAAAGCAATTGACCCCAAAGGTGAGATTGAGGATGTGCCAATCGAGCTTAATGTGGGAGATTTAGTAGAATTCCGAGTAACGAGTTTAGACGTTAATCACGGATTTGGAGTTTATAACGATAAAGCAGAGCTTTTAACACAAACTCAGGCAATGCCGGGTTATGTTAATCGCTTACGCTGGAAATTTACCGAGCCGGGCACATATCATATTCTATGCCTTGAATATTGTGGAGCGGCTCATTCATTAATGAGAACACAATTCACAGTTAAATGATAGTATTATGGAAAATTTATCTCTAAAAAAAGTTACATCTGCATGGATTATTACGATATTAACTTTATTCGTATTAGCCATAACATTTGGTATAACTATGCGACTTAATCAGGGAAATGATATTAGTATTTCACCTGTAAATTTTTATTCTTTAATGACTGTTCACGGTCTGACGATGATTGGAATTTGGTCTGTTGCCGGAATGGTTGCAGTTAATTACTTACTTGCCCGTTATGTAAAAGTCTCAGTAAAATTGAATACTTTTTCTTTGATTTTTACTGCTATTGGTATTATTATGCTATGGGTTGCCGCATTTATTGGCAAATTCCACGCGGGCTGGACATTTTTATACCCATTACCATTTCAAATAGCTTGGGAAAAATGGGCAACGCCGATGTTTTTATTTAGTTTGGTTGTTATGGGTACGTCGTGGCTTGTATGGTCAATTGGTATGATTCTTCAAATTTTGAAAAAATACTCACTAAAACAAACTTTCGCATGGCAACATTTTTCGAAAAATCCAAGTGTTGAAACTCCACCCTTAATTCTTATAACAACAGTTTCACTAATTGGTATTATTGTATGCTTGCTTACAGCTGTACTTCTTCTTGTGCTGCTTTTTGCAGAGTATTATTCTTCTGGTTCATTTGTTAATGACCCTCTATTAATGAAAAATCTTACTTATTTCTTTGGGCATACCTTAGCAAACGAATCTCTTTATCTTGGTTTAGCCGCGTTATATGAACTAATGCCCGAAGTAAGTGGAAAACCTAAATTAAAAACTACTTGGTATGTAGCACTCGGTTGGAATAGTACATTAGTATTTGTTTTAACTGCATTTTTCCATCATTTATATATGGATTTTGTTCAACCATTAGGTTTTCAGATGATTGGTCAATTTGCATCATATTTTGCAAGTATTCCAGCGGCGACGGTAACGGCATTTAGTGTGATTATGCTTGTTTTAAGAAATAGAATCGAATGGTCTCTTACCAATATACTCTTTTTTATTGGCGTTGTAGGTTGGGTAATAGGTGGAGTTGGTGCAGTTATTGACGCAACGGTTACAAATAATGTTATATTACACAATACTTTATGGGTGCCAGCACATTTTCATACATATAATGCGATGGGTAATGTATTATTCTGTTTAGCATTTTTTAATTGGGCGGCGAATGAATTTACAAACAATCAAGATATTTTCAAAAATTATAAATTAACAATAAAGCTGCTATTAATTGGTGGATTCGGATTTGTATTAATGTTTTATTTCGGCGGTGCATATTCTGTTCCACGCAGATTTGCAATTTATCCAAGTGAATTTACTTATGCGAGTTATTTTGCAAAATTCGGGGCGCTTTTTGCACTAATTTACCTAATTGCTATATTATTTATCTTTTATGATATATTGAAAAAATGTATAAAAACGCTATCATATTAATTTTTATATTTTTTATATTTAGTTCTCAAATTTTCAGCAATGAAAACTATAATCTAAAAGAGGAGAGCGAGATTTATTCTCCTATTGCAGATGTTGAGCTAAATACAAAAAATGGGCAAATAAAAATGTCGGATTTATATTCGCAAACACCCCTTATGATGGCACTTGTTTTTACTCGGTGCGTAGGAATATGCAGCCCATTTTTAGATAATTTATCTAATAATATAAAAAAAATTGATAGTAAAGAAAATTTTAAAATGCTTGTCGTTAGTTTCGACCCTGAAGACGATGTCGAGAGAATGCAAAGAATGGCTTCGGGATATGAACTCGAAAATGATGATAAATGGATTTTCGCAACAACAAATCAAATATCTGAACTCAACAATTCTGTTGGGTTCAGACCGATTTGGGATTCGGTAAGAAAACAATTTGACCACGATGCCCTGCTTGTTGGCATTAATGAAAATGGATATATCGCCAAGAAACTCATTGGTTTAAGAGATTCAAAAGATATTTTAGCGATGATTGAGGAAATTAATAATCATTTTATTTTATCTTATCCTTTACCAAGAGAGAATATGCTTTTTACTTGCTTTACGTATAATCAAAGTACTGGCGAGAAAAAACCTTCATTTGGATTAATTATTCTTTTGTTACCCGCTATTATTACATCTTTTTTAATAATATGGTTTTCTATGAAAAAGCAAGAAAATAATTAATCATTTTTAAATTTTTATATGAAATATTATAAAAAATTTTACACAAAAGCAAATTTAGTATCTACTAATTTATTTTTTATTTCTAACTTATTTTAAGCATTTTTATAAAAAAAGAAAATTATTATTATGAATATAAATGAATTTACAAAAGCACCCGGACATTGGATTTTAGCACGTATGGGTAAACGCGTCTTAAGACCGGGCGGTAAAGAATTAACGGAGCAACTTATAAAAGAATTGAATATATCGCCGAATGATGATATTGTTGAATACGCACCGGGCTTAGGGTTTACTGCGGGCATAGCTCTTCGAAATAATCCAAAATCTTATGTAGGGGTTGACGCAGATGAAGATGTTATTAACTTATTGCAAAATAAAATTATTCAAAATAATGTTCAATTTATATTGAGAAATGCCTCGGATACAAAACTCGACAGCGAATCTAAAGATAAATTATATGCAGAAGCTATGCTAACAATGCATGCAGACCATCAAAAAAGTGATATTATAAAAGAAGCAAATAGAATACTAAAAAAAGGGGGCATATATGCTATTCACGAAATTGGTCTTTTAGAAGTTGATGATAATCTAAAAAATGCTATTCAAAAGGAATTATCAACTACTATTAGAGTAAATGCAAGACCTTTAACTATTAAGGAATGGACAGAGTTACTTGAAAATAATGGATTTTTAGTAAAAAAAATTATGACAAATGATATGTATTTATTAGAATTAAAACGATTAATTGATGACGAAGGATTTTTTAGATTCTTAAAAATTGTTTGTAATATTTTAAGATATAAACAAGCAAGAATTAGAATTTTAGATATGCGAAAAGTATTTAGAAAATATCAAAAACATTTGAATGCTGTTGCTATTTTAGCAGAAAAAATATAATTTTTTTCAGTGAGAATTTTATGGAAACTAACATAGTAAATTACAGTTATGATACGCTTAGTATTGCTGTAAATGAATTAATAAAAAGAGGTTACTCAGAGGATTTTCTTCTTATGAAAGAAAACGATTGTCTAATCTGCAATGATAATTCATTAGTATTATCGCCCGATGATTTTGAAATTGATGAATTTTATAGATTCGAAGGTATGAGTAATCCTTCTGATGAAAGTATAATTTATGCAATTTCCTCAAAAAAATATAATTTAAAAGGGATTGTCATAAATAGTTATGGTGCTGAATATAATTTTCGTTCGTCAAAACTTGTTGAAAAACTTAAAAAAAAATAATTAGTTTTTTTTAAAGAGAAAATTATGCCTATAAAAATTAAAAGGATTTACGACGAATCAAATGATAACGATGGCTATAGAATCTTAATAGATAGATTATGGCCTCGTGGCATTAGCAAAGATAGTGCTAAAATTGATGAATGGAATAAAGATATCGCCCCATCGAATGAATTGAGAAAATTTTTTTCTCATAAAGCGGAATTATTCCCAGAATTTAAAGCTCGATATAAAAAGGAACTCGAATCGAAGTCATCTGAATTACTTAGGCTAAAAAATATTTCTGAAAAAAGTAATCTCACTTTATTATATGCCGCAAAAGATTCTGAGTATAATCAAGCAGTCGTTTTGTTAGAGCAAATTGAACAAATTTAACATTAATAAAAGATTTATTTAAAGAAAAAAACTCCCTCGAATAAAAGGGAGTTTTTTGCATATTAATAGTAATAATTGACAACTATTTATTAGAAAAATATTCAATTGATTTTTTTGCCATTTCAATAAGTGGTTTTGGTGATAATTCATTAGAAACAGCTTTTTTCATCCAGTCTTTGGGTGTAACACGACCAATAGTTGTCATTCTTTCGATTTCGGCACCAAAAGGTTTATCTTTTAAATTTTGTTCGAGTTGAAATTCTATTAAATGACCAATAGGATATGCCGCTAAATATAATGGATAGCTAATCATATGCGAATAAATTCCAAGAATTTCTTCATCTTTGGAATTAAATATTGGAGCATAATATTTATTCCAAACTTCTTTTGATATTCTAATAACATTTTCCTTTAATTCTTTTGCATTTGCATTTGGATTGTCATAAAGCCATTTCCAAGCATACATATCAACAAGAGAGACCCCCATTATTTCAAAAGCAGACCAATATGAGTCTAATGTATGTAAATATTCTGTTTCTTCATTTGTATTTGCCAAACCAAGTACTTTCATATCTCTTTGTTGGAATAGAAAAGCCATTGCTTCTGTAAATGCAGTATTTGGCACTCCCGAAATCATATATTCTGGAACATTATATAATGAAAAAGTCTGTTCTACATTATGTCCAAACTCGTGTAATGCAATATTATATCCTTTATAATCCATTCCATTTTTGCCAATTCTTGAGCGTAAATGAGCTTTTTCGCCTTTCATTTGTGCCCCCCAAGCGTGTCCCGCACCACGCGAAGCATCAACAACTATTTTATCAGCAAGATACATAGCTTTTTCTTTAGTAAACCCAAGTTTTACTAAAATATTTGGCAAATCATTTTGAAAAGCAATATTATCTTTATATTTACTGCTTGTAAGTTTAGTTAAATGTTCATCAGATATTGTACTACGAGATTTAAATCCATCGTACCAAATATCAAAAGGCTCGAGTTTTCTACCGAGACGTTTTTCGATTAGTTCGCCAATTTTTTTAGATTGCTCAGAAGATAATAATTCGATAAATATTTTCTCAACTTCTTCGAAAGGCATTTCCATTTCTTCTTTAAATTTTCTATCAATATATGTTTGATAAAATGGATTATATTTATCCATAGCTGAAAGCATTTTGAAATTATCTATCATATATTGATATCTTGTATCAGGTTCGGGTTTAAATTGAATTTCCTTATCATTTTGAAATACTTTATTTTCGGCGGGGTCCCATTTTAAATCTTTATTATTAATAACATTTTCGGGTATTTCTTGATTTATAATTCTTTTCATAATAGTATAAATCATTTTTTGCTTATTTAAACCGTTTTCTGCGTTATAATTAGATTTTATTTCATCGCGTAAGTTCCAATGGGATATTAATTTCATATCTTCTGGAAATTTTGCATTTGTTTTATTATCAATAATATTTCCCATATAAATATTATAATTAGCAATATAATTATCACATTTATTATTCAAATCACCAAATTCTAATGATAAATCAGCCGGCACTCTCGAGCTAAATAAATCACCAACGCGAGCGTAAGCCCATTGGCGCGCTGTCCAATTATCACCGATAGTATTTTTCTCATCTAAGCTATAATGAGGAAAATTTAGTAAAATATAAAAGGCAATTTTATTTTTAAATAAGTCGCTTTGTAAATTCGATGATGGTTCGTATCCACCGAACATTAAGTCGAGAGGGTTCATTTCGCCCTCATCAATATGCTGTTTAAATTTCAATGCTAAACTTATTTTATTAAAATGTCCATTTAGTACCTCGAAATTCTTTTGTATAGTAACAAATGCGCTATCGAGTTCATCTTTGTCATTAATAAAATTTTCAATACAGAAATTTTGGAAATCCTCGTCAGTGCCGTCTTCTGAAGTCCAAAAATCTGCAACTTGCCGAACTCCCATTTCAATCCTTTCTATATCGGGCGTCTGAAATTTCAATTTTAGAGAATCTATCGTATTCACGATAACAATATCTCTTATTGGCAAAGGTTTTGAAATTTTATTATTTTCATTAATTTTATTTTCCATTCCGCAGGATACCATAAAAATTGCTAACAAAAAAAGAAATATAGTTCTCATTTTTTTTAATCCTAAAAATAAATTTTTTAAATATTTTTTAAAAATAATTATATTTTTTTTTATTTATTTAATTTTTTTTTACGAAACTATATAATGCGCCCCTCTACTAACTCTACTTTCTAAAGTTGCAGATGTAACAGCAATAGCAGTTTGCACTCCGTTTCGTAGTTGAATTAACTCTCGTGTCATTTTTGCTTTTTGATAAAAATGTTCGATTTCGTTTTGTAAATGTCTTAAAATTGTTGTAGCTCTTAATAATCTTTGTCGGGTGCGCACAAGTCCTACATAATTCCACATAGTATTTTTAATAGTAAGCCAATCTTGTTTGATTAAAGCGGGGTCAATATACTCATCATAAGAATTCCAAGGAAAAATCTCGGGGAAATATTTGTCGCTCGAAATATGCTCAGCGGCTTCTTTACCCGCAATATATCCCCATACAACCGCTTCGAGTAAAGAAGTCGAAGCAAGGCGATTCGCACCGTGAACACCCGTACAAGCAACTTCGCCCACAGCATAAAGTCTTTGAAGCGAAGTTCGCCCTTTAAGACTTACTCCAACTCCACCGCAGGAATAATGTGCCGAAGGAACTACGGGTATAGGTTCTTTACAAATATCAACTCCATTATATAAGCAATGTTCGTATATAGTCGGAAAACGCATTTTTATCCATTCTGAATCTTTAAATGAAATATCAAGATATACGCATGGATGTTCCGTATCGAGCATAGTTTGATGTATAGCACGTGCAACTATATCACGCGGAGCAAGATTTCCAAACTCGTGAATATCTTGCATAAACTGTTTACCGTTTTTTTCTACCAGAACTCCGCCTTCGCCTCGAACTGCTTCAGAAATCAAGAATCTATCGTGTTCGTTATAAAATGTTGTTGGATGGAATTGAATATATTGCAAATTAAAACATCTTGCTCCTGCACGCCAAGATAATGCGATTCCATCGCCTGTTGCTTCGCTTGGGTTAGTCGTATGTAAATAAATCTGCCCAAGCCCACCAGTTGCAAGAATTGTTGAATTAGCAAATATTGGAAAAACATTACATTCATCGTTATTAATAAGATATGCACCAAAGCAAGCGGGTTTTTCGTAAATATCAAGTGGATTTGCAGAGTGATGAGAAAGTGTTAATAAATCAACTGCTGTATGATTTGTCAAAATCTTAATATTTTTATGTTTTAATACCTCATTAACAACTGCTTTATGAATTGACAAGCCAGACCTATCTTTTGTATGAATAATTCGAGGTACAGAATGCGCCCCCTCGGCTGTTAAATGTAGGTCGCCAGAATTTTTTTTATCAAAATTTACATTACATTTTTTAAATAAAATATCCTCGACAAGTTTCGGACCTAATTCACATAATTGATCAACAGCTATTTCCCAACAGTTGCCATCGCCAGCTTTTAGTATATCTTGTTTTAATTTCTGAGGTGAGTCGAAAATGCCTTTATAAATTATCCCGCCTTGCGCCAAAGGGGTGTTGCCCGATATTAAATCTTTGGTTTTGGTTACAAGCGTTACTTCTGCTCCGTTTTCGGCGGCTGAAAGAGCGGCAATACATCCCGCAAGCCCCGAACCAATTACCATAATTTCAGTTTGAATCATTGTATATATAAAAATTAAATTTCTATCAACATATTTTGATACAAACTAACAAATAAATTATGATAAAAAAAAATAATTAGATAATTTTTATTTCAAATTGATACCTACTCCTCCGCTAAATCCGAATTTACTCGAATTATATATGTCTCTTGCATTAGGACTATAAAGTAATATACCGTATTCTGCACCGAAATATAAGGAAATCATATTTATTGGACTATACGCAATGCCTACTTGAGATTTTGACAATGGTCCTATGCTTGTATATGCCAAAGTCTGTGAAAAATACGGATTTAAAGTATATGGAATTATCCACTCATTTGGATTATATCTGATAGCCAATCCAGCCCAATTTATTATTGGCGATTGAGTGTAATTAAGTTTATTATTCGAAAAACTTTGTGAAAACATTTCACTGCCCGCTTCGACACCATAAGATAATTCAGGCGAGGCGTGATACCACACCCCAATAGCATTATCAGCAAATACGCTTGATTCTTGTTCTAAAGTTGGTGGTGGATAAATCTTTTCACTATATAACCTTCTAAATTGGATGCTCCATTTTGATTGCTCGATTCCTAATATATTTATATATTGATATGGAATACTTGTAAGATTATTACTCGAAAATGTAGTAGAAATACTATTATTCTTACCAATTTTTTGTATTGAATTTTTATCAAAATCATAAGAATAAAAATCACTATTTTGTGAAAACGAATGTATTAAATGATAATCAAAATTTTGTTTTAAATGATTATCATTAATATTATTATTTTTCTCATAACTAATATCTATATTTCCATTATTATTAGAATTTCTATTTTTATTAGCTTTATTATAATAATTTGAATTTTTATTATAATTCGCAAAATTATTATTTGAATTGTTAATATTATTCTGATTCAAGCCATTTTTACTAATGGGCTTCAAATTATTATCATCAATAATGCTTGTTTCAACATTTGCTTTCTCATTATTTTTTGACAATTCAATAGAACTCATAATAGGGTATTTTGATTTTTCTTTTTGAATACCCGCAAGTTTATTTTTAAGGTTCGAATTTTCATTTAATAAATAATACGAGGCTGTTGCAGTAAACATTAAAAAGATCAATAATATTAATGATAAATATTTAGTTGAAAATTTATTATTTGAATTTTGAGCTGTTGCCGCTAAATTAGCATTTGGATTTATACCAATGGGTGCAAATCCAAGTTTATCAAAAACCCCTTGTGTATATTCAAGTGGCACAGTAATATTTTGCATATCGGCTTGAATCATATTAATAAGTTTCAACTGGCGATTAAATTCTTGTCTTAATAAATGATTGGTGGACAAGTGATTGAACAATGCCTCCTCACCCGTCTGGTCTAATTCATTATCAAGATAGCTATTTATTAATTGTTCGTAATTCATAAAAAACTCTATTTTATATTATTAATTATTTTCATTTATATTGTTCCGACAAAAATGGCGACAAAAAATCTTTTATTTTATCTTTTGCACGCTGAAATTTTGTTCTTGCTGATGATATATTTATCCCCATTAATTCACTAATTTCTAAGTATGATAAACCTTCGTATAATCTAAGTACAAAAATTTCTCTACTTTCATTATCTATTATTCTTAAAGAATTTTCAATTAATGTTGAGACTTCAAAATTCTCATTTTTTAACATTATTTCAGAATTTATTTCCTCATTAAATTCAATTTGATTTTTTTCATTTCTTTTGTAATTAAGGCATAAATTTCTTGATATTTTTAGTAGTAATCCTAAAATATTATCAAGTGTTTTCTGTTTTCTATATGTTTCGTAAAAATTTACAAATGTTTCTTGAAAAATATCTTGAGTATCTTCTTTATTTTCTAAAATTTTATATACATAAGCATAAATTCTTCGCGAATATCTATTATAAATTTCTCTAAATGCTTGTTCAGATTGTTGCTTTTTACCTGCAAGCAGTGTCATTAGTTCAATTTCGGAATAATTAGATAAATCTTTCATAAATCCACCTTATTATTATTCCAAAATCCTCGATATACGTTATTGCTAAGTATATATGATTTTATAGGCTTGACAAGAACAGATGAATATTCTAATTCAGAACAAATAAGTGTTGAATAAATACCATTATCTAATGGGCTTACACTATTAAAAAGGATTTTATCGCCTTTTTGAGACCATTTTGGAGAGAAATTTCTCTCAAAACCAAGTGAATTTGTAATTCGCGAATATTTTAAATCATTTGTTGCAATAAATACAAGCCAGATATTTCCATCTTTGCCAGAGACAGCAATAAAATCATTATTTGGTGATAATATTGCTTGATTTGCCCCAATTTCTGAATTTTTTAATATTAATACTCTTTCTTCTGAATTTTCTACATTAATTATATATACTTCATCTTCTTCTGTCTTTCTAATTGTAAAAATTATTGATTTTGAATCACTTGACCAATTTATTAATATCTCAGTATTATCGCTAAAATTTATATTTCCAAGATTTTTTGAATATTTTGTATTTAAAATATCAGTATTTTCGGCTTCGACTACTTTTAGTACAAAATTCTGTTCAGAACTACTTTCTACATAAGCAAGATATTTCGAATTATAAGAAAAACTTGGTATTGAACCCGTTGCAAGTCGAGTACTTATTAAATTGAAAAGTGAACCTGTATTTACATCGTGATAAATTAGTTTTGAATTTCCACCATTAAAAGTAATATATTTGCCATTGGGCGATATAAGAGGATAATTTATCGAAAAAATATCATTATCCTTTGTTATTAAACGTATATTTGCACCATTGTAATCGGAAATAAACAAATTATTCGATCCATCAATTTCATTTTTTCTAATAAAAACAATTTTTCCATTATTCGATGGAGAAGAAAATGCTATTGCATTAGAAATTATATTATTAATCATATTTCCTTGTGGTGTAGTTTTATAAATATTTGGATATTTCGAGTTTTCTGGGCTTGCCGTAAAATATATTTCTTCTTCGGATGCGCCTGTATTATTCTCTGTGTTATTACATATTTCACAACTATAAAATGCAAAAATTATAATATTTATAATGAATATAATTAATATCTTTTCTTTACTTTTTTTTGTAAAGTATGTATTACTATTAAACAATATTTTAAAAACTTTTTTCATTTGCACCTTCTCTTATAAATAGTAACACATTAAAATCGAAAACGTCTCAAAAAAAATAAAAAAAAACGTTTTTTTTTCATTTTTTTTAAAAATATTTTAAAAAAGTTAAAAATTTAGCTTATTTTTCGATTTTAAACTTATTTTTTTCATAAATGAATATATTTTTTAGAATATTATTTGCACTAAGTGCAGTTTTAATTTCTTGCGAGTGTGTAACCAATCTCGATACTCCAAAAATTATTTCACCTGATGATTATTCGGAAGCGATAATTATAAATGTATTGCCAGATAGAGAATCATTGACGATTGAAACAAATGATATACCTATTTATGAAAAAGCCGACTATACAACTCCTTATCCTAAATACAGAAAAATTAATTCAGGTTTATCATATTTAAGAGTTTATGATGATTTTACAAAACTATATTTGATAAATTTACCTATTGAGTTAAACAAATTTGGTAAATACTCAATTTTTTTATATGGCTACCGGAATACTGTAAAAACACTTATAATTGAAGATTCGATAAAAAATATCAATATGTCTCTTACAGCATTATATAGATTTGTTCATATTTCTTTCGATACTCAAACACTTAATTTTATTATTAAATCAAAAGATTCATTGAGATATGAACTTAATTTCAGGTCGTTTACAGCACTAAAATCAATCCCAATAGGAAATTATGATATCGAAATTCGCAATCCAATTAACAATCAGCTTATTGCATATCAAAATAATTATCAAGTAAAAGCAAATTATTTATATAATTTCATTCTTAAAGGCACTTCTACTACACTTCCCAACAAACCTATTGAACTTGAAATTATTTCAAGTGAATTAGTAAATTAATGAATAAATAATAATTTTTCTAAAATATGTAACAAAATATAAGTTTTAATTGTATTAATACTAATAGTTAATGACAAATAAAAAAATATTGAAAAATTTATTAAATTTTAATTAATATTTATAAATTTGTTTGTTCTATTTAATATTAAATTATTATTTTGCAAATTAAGAAAAGTTCATTTTCTTTCATAATTCTTATTAACATTTTTTAAGTTGAAATTATGGTTGAGACATTAAACAATAGCGACTTGATGAATATTATCAAAATATTGCCTTTTGGCATTATGATTATTGATAAAGAAAAGAAAATTCGTTTTATGAACCAAAGAATAATTGACAATTACGGGGATTTAACTAATGAGTTTTTAGAAATGTCTAATCTAAAAATTTATAAACCTGATATAATTGAGCATATTAACGAAGTCTTTGAAACTGGTTTGGAGGTAAATAATATGCTCTCACCTTTTGATAAAAAAGGAAAACTTACATATCAAAGTATTAATTATTATCCCGTTAAAGATGATTATAATAATATTGAAAATATTTTAGTTTTAGTTTCAGATGATAATGACAACAACAATACTAATATATGGTTGAAAGAATTTAATTTATTGTTCGAAAACGCTCCTTCATTTATTTCTATCGTAGATAAAGATTATAAAATAGTACGTGCTAATCAACGATTTAGAAACACTTTTTCAAATAATTTGAGCATTTTTAGTAATGACCCAAATAAAAGAAAAATCGAACTTAATACTAATGCTACTGCAATGACTTTTAACGATAGTCAAGAGCATATTGATACAGTTGTAGCTTATAATATTAATAAGGAAAAACTCAATCTTATAGTTACTACTATGCCATTTAATATGAAAGATGGCGATGTTGATTTAGTAATGGAAATGTCGAGCGATATTACAGAAATTAGCCGTTTACAAGATAGAATTAAAGATACACATGATTTTTATGTGCATTTAATAGAAAATTCTTCTGATGGTATCATTGCTATTGATGCTAAAAATAAAATCCAAATAATTAATCAAGCGGCAAAAAACATTTTAGGATTTAACAATAAAAAGAAACCAGTACTTTCTGTTATTAAAGATATGTTGCCTCAAATTATTTATAATGATGCTAACGAAGAAGGCACTATCGTAGAAAATTATGATTATGAGGTAATTGATAATAATGGTATAGCAACCAAACTAAGATTTAATGCCTTTGAAATAAGAAATAAGAAAAAACTTTTTGGCAAAGTTATATTTTTTAGAGTAGTTTAGTTTATAACTAATTTATTAAAAGTATGAATGATTAATGCAGTGAATTTTGCACAATTATTTTATTGCTACTAATATTTTTAAATATTATCTCAATTTTTTGCAACAATTGTATATTTAGATTTAGCTATGTTTGACATTCTTGTAAGACTATATAATTTTTAAAATAATCAAAATGCTTGTCCTATCAACTATCAATTAATTTCTCTTATTATATTTTAAAATTTGAATATATTCGTTTATATGAATATATTAATTATTTTTTTACATTTGTAAGATTAATTTTTAGAATTATCTTTAATTTTTACGAGGATAATAAAATGAATAATAAATTATATAGTGTTGTATCAATATTTCTAATGGTATTGATGTTTTCAGCGTGCGACGAAATAACTGCTGCAAAAGATAGATATTATAGATATAAAGTTGCGGCAATACTTGATATGTCGGGTCATTATAGCCAATTTGGTATAGAAGCCAAACGTGGATTTGACGAATTTTTGCTAAAATTTCCAGAAGCAAAATTTGATGTTTTATACTTCGATAGCAAAGCTGATAATGATATTGCAATAAATCATTTTAATAATATATTAACTGATACGAGCATCAAAGCAGTGATAACTCTTACAAGTTGGGTAAGCAATACTATTGCACCATTAGCAAAAGATAAAAATTTACTACATTATGCTATTGGTAGTGCTGTGTTTGATTATGCAGATAACGGAAATACAATTCGTTATACGGGTGATGTCGCAGATGAGTCAATATATTTAATCAATTATTTAAAAAATTATCAAAAAATTGCTTTAATGTATTTTAATAATGATTATGGGAAAGGCTGGCAAAAAAGGCTTCAACAATCTTTGGGCGATAAATTAATTATTTCAAAATCTTATGTTGATACTGATACAGAATTTTCAAATATTTTGAAGGAAATTAACTCAACTAATCCCGAGATAATTGTTCTAATTAGTACAAAAGAAGCTGTAGAAATTTGTAAACAAGCCAAAGCTCTTGGCATTAAAGCACAATTATTAGGTAATAGGCCAATTTTAACAGAGGAATTATTAAACGAGCCAAGTTCTGAAGGATTAATTTTTTCATATCCCGATTTAGATGAGAATAATCAAGTATATAAAGATTATGTGAACAAATATCATACAAAGCCATCTTCATTTGTAGCAGAAGCGTATGATATTGCAAGTTCTTTGTTTGAATTTACACAAAGATCTGTTTTTAATAAAACGGCAGTTTATAATCGCTATAAAAATTATACTCAAAAGGGATTATTTAGTGAGCTTAATTTTGATGAAAATGCACAAGCAAATTGCAAGTATAAATTAATGATTATTAGAAACGGAGATTATATAGAATTAGAATGATACCAATTAATTATCAAAAATATCCATTTATTGCAAAAATTAGGCATCACGTTTCGAGTAATAATTATTTACCAATAAACGAACTTAATTTATTGCCTGAAAATTACCCTACTCCAATTAAAGAAATTAATTGGAATGAGGTTTTTATAAATAGAAAAAAGGCTAATATTTTAGATGTTGGCTGCGGCAAAGGCGTTTTTTTAATTTCTTATGCATTAGAAAATCCCCGAGACAATATTCTTGGGATAGAAATAAGGACGGAAGCTGTTGATTGGATTAATGGAGTTGTTAATGGCGAACACATAGAAAACTGCAAAGCTCTTTATTATACAGTTGCAAATGGTTTGCCCTTCGTTGAAGAAAATTCGATAGATAAGGTGTTTTATTTATTTCCAGATCCTTGGCCCAAACGTCGGCATTTTAGACGTCGAGTTTTTAGCATAAATTTTTTAGATGAAATCTATCGAGTATTAAAGCCCGATGGAAAATTATATATAGCTACTGATGTTGATTATGTTAATGATTTTCATATAAAAACATTAAATAGTTTTGGAAAATTTTCTTTAAAGCAAAATATAAATGCAGAAGAGTGGAATTTTCCTACTACAAACAAGGAAAATTTTTGTATTAAAAAAAATATTCATATATTTAAACTTATTTGTAATAAACTTAATATTTAAGTATTTTTTAAAATATTAAGCTACTAACATTAGTTTTTTTTATTCCTCTAATATTTTGGAATTTATTTATGAAGCAAACTTTAAAATATGTTTGGTACGACATTTATAGAAGTATAAAATCTTCTTTACTTGAATTAATATCTATAAATAGTGATACCGACTTTGAAGGTACTATAAATTCATTAAATAATGTTTCAAGTATAAGAGGTGCTGAATTATGGTTTCTTGTATGTTCAGTAATCCTTATATCTGTTGGTCTTGATGAAAATTCTTCTGCAATTATTATCGCTGGATTATTAATTTCTCCAATTTTAAAGCCAATAATTGGCTTCGGAGTAGGATTTGGAATTACTGAACGTGATATGATTTTTTCATCTTTAAAGAATTTAGCAGTAATAATATTTATAATTTTTTCAGTTTCTTTATTATATTTTCTAGTATCTCCTTTAGGGCATAATACAAACGAATTATCATTAAGAGCAAAACCAATACTTCTCGATGTATTAGTTGCATTTTTCGGTGGTATTGCTATTATGATAAATTTTTCGAGAACTCAAAAATTAATAGCTTTTCCAAGAGTAATAATCGCATTTATGATTATTCCTCCGATATGTACTTCGGCTTATGGTTTTGTTCATGCCGACCCAAAATTTTATTTTGGTGCAATATATTCTTTTGTATTAAATTTATTTTTTATAAGCTTAGCGATTTATCTTATTTCGAGATATTTGAATTTCCCATCACATTATTTTATTGATACGCAAAGAAAGAAGAAGTTCCAGCGTTCGATTATTGCTGTTGCATTTTTACTTATTTTACCAAGTAGTTATATTCTTTATGATGTGGTGATGGAGGCAAAAATTGAAAATTCGATAAGAAAGTATATCGAAAAATATATTACAAATAATAAATATGAAGCTATTAGATGGGAAATTGAAGATGAGCAAGAAGAACCTTTTGTGAAAATATTTGTTGTAGGAAATATAGTAGATACTAATAAAATCAATCAGCTCGAAAATGATTTCAATAAATATTATTTACATAAATACAAATTAAAAATAATTCAAATACACGTTACTGAATCCGAGAAATTAGAACTCAAACGTGAACTTGCGGGTGAAGTTGAATTGAGTGTTCTTCGTCAACTACAATCTGCACAACACGAAAAAAAACAAAGCCGTGAAAAAATTGATAGCTTGCAACAAGTTATGAAAGAGCTTTATTTGAATAAATCATTACTCGAAGAAATTAAAAATGAAACTTATATTGTTTTTCCCGAAATTGATAATATTCGTTTCGGATTATTAGGTTCAGATGTTACCGATACAACGGACAAAGACCTTCTTTCTATAGCATATATTGATTTTAAAAAATCAACAAATAGAAATAATAGAATTAAAATTGCAGATAAATTAAGTAATTACTTACAATTAAAATTTAAAAGAGATACTGTAAAAGTATTATATAATTAGTTATTTTAGATATTGTATTTGAAAAATGGTAGTCATTATAAGCGACAGCAAAGAAACTGAAAAAATAGGGACAATGGGGCATGCCCCATTGTCTATGTATTTTATGTGTCCAATTCTTTCAAAAAGTTTGGCATTTGAAATATAATAAATTAATCTTAAGGATTTAATTTAATAATTAAGTCATTTTTTTACATATTCAATCACTATTTTATTTATGAATTTAGAAATAAATTTCTCTGATATAAAATCTTCTTCAAATTTATTTATTGATTTTATTAATAATATTCAAACAGAAAATTATAATTCAATAAAAAATAAAATTCCAAAAATTTTAGAAAGAAATTATGATAAATCGAAATTAATTGATGCCATATCAATGACTTATCAAAATATTGAATTATCAGCAAAACAAAAGCAAAATATTGAATTACTAAATAAAAAAAATTCACTTGCAGTCGTTACGGGTCAACAAGCGGGCTTTCTTTTAGGACCGCTTTATACTCTTTACAAAGCACTTGATACTTATAAAATTTCCGAAAATTTAAAGTTAAAATATCCTGCATATAATTTTATACCAATTTTTTGGATAGAAGATAATGATAACGACCTCACAGAAGCATCGCATAGTTATTTATTTGATGAGAGCAATAATTTAGTGGAACTAAACTTAGCTTTTGATAAAATCCAAAGCGTTTCTCATACTTATATTGGAAATAGCTCATTAGAAATAATAAACTTAACTAAATCTTTGATTATGGATTTACATCCCAATGGTGCAAAATATTCTGAATTAATTGATTATTCCTATTGTGAAAATGATAGCTGGTCTTATAGTTTTACAAAATTAATGAATAAAATAATTGGCGAGCAGGGCATAATATTTTTATCTGCGAATAAATTAATAAAAACTGGTATTTTCCATAAATTAGTTTTAAATGAAATAAATGAATTTAAAAAGAGTAAATCACTAATTGAAGAAAAAAATGAAATACTTATCTCGAAAAACTACAAAATCCAAGCGAAAGTTTCTGATATAAATCTTTTTTACCATATTGATAATAATAGATTTAATATCGAAAGGATAGATGATTTTTATTTTATTAACGAAAAGAAATATTCTCAAAATGAAATAATTGATTTAATAATTACCGAGCCAAAGAATTTTTCTCCGAAAGTACTGCTACGCCCATTATTTCAAGATTATGCTTTACCGACGGTTTCTTATATTGCTGGTCCTGGAGAAATTGCATATCATAGTCAGCTTGATTATTTATATCAATATTTAGAAATACCCAAACCCGCAATTTTAATGCGCTCATCTTATACGATAATTGATAAGAAAATATCTCGATATTTGAATAAAATTAATAAAAAAGCAGATTATTTTTTAAATACATATTTGGATATTGAAAAAGATATTGCTAATAATTTATTAGGAAAAGACCACAATATAGTTTTTGAGAATTTTCGGAAAAAATTAGATTACGAATTTGCTATTCTTGAAACATATTTATTAGGCATAGATAGTCAACTTGAGCGTACAATAAAGGGTGTGAATATTAAAATTATGGAACAAATTGAGCAATTAGACAAAAAAGCACATAGCTTTGCCAAAAGGAACAATGAAGAACTTATTCAAAAATACAAACAAATTAGTAACTCTATATATCCACAAAACTCATTACAAGAAAGACTGATAAGTCCAATTCAATTTTTATCATTAACGGATAATTTTATTCAAAAGTTATTAGAAAATTCAAATGTATTATCTACAAAACATATTTTTTTAGAATTATAAAAAGAGAAACTTAATTAATCCATTTCGATGGATTTATCTAAAGCAAATTCACCATTAATTACTTTAATCAAAGCATCTTTAATAGTTTCAACAGTAGGCATTTTTGTTAAAAAGCCATTCGCACCAATATTTTTTGCGGCTTTGACAAATCCATTTGATATATATTGGCTTAAGAAAATAGATTTTAATTCGGGATAATGTTTTCTTGCAGTTTGTAGGGCTGTAAATCCATCAATTCCAGTCATTTCTATATCAATAAAAGCTATATCTGGTTTTGTGTTATGAACTAAATCAATAAATTCTTCACCATTATAACAATGTGCAGATAGTACTGCAAAATCAATAGTTTCAATAGCTTTTTCGACAACTAAGTGAGTTAATGGACTATCATCAATTACTATTACATTTAATTTGGTTTTCTTTTGCGTCATATTTATAAAATTATTATTGATTAATTACTCAATTACAAAAAACGATTTATTTTATTAATAAAAAAATAATAATAAATTCATAAGAAGACACACTTAAAAAAGAGCTGAATTTTTTTTATTTTTCAGCTCTTTCATCTTTTTTTTTGATTTTTAATAAATTTTATAAAGAATTTATAACAATATATGTAGTACCAATATATTTTTTACCTTTTGCCATTTTTTCTATTGGCGGTGCCAACTTACTATCTGTAACGGCAGATTCTTTAATCATCATTCTCGAAGGCTCGATGCCATTAATTATAAAATAATCCAATAGTGCATTTGCTCGTTGTTTTGTTAATTCCAAATTATGTTCATTATTTTCATTATTATCGGGAAATGATAGTATTGTAAATTTTACATTTGGATTATTTTTTAAAGTAGAATAAAAGTTTTCTAAAGCTGAAGATGCACCAAATCTAATTTTTGTTTTATTATATTCAAAAGGTGATACTGAAAATGGAATATGAGCTCCGATAAAATTAGGCATCATACTAAAATCTTTTGATATTTCGAGATATTTATCAGTATTTGGGATTGAAAAAGTTCTAATTTCTTTTAAATAATTGTCAGAAGAAATTTCAAAAGTATAGTTTTTACCAGATGAAAGCCCTGTCACAAAATAATATCCACTATCCGAGGCATTGCTTTTCGTTGAGTTAATTTTTTTTCCTGTATTATCAAATATTACAATATTTACAGAAATAGGTTTTTTTGTAACCTCATCAATTACAGCACCAGTAACAGCCACAACAGCACTTGTCCATTGAGAAAATACTTGTGTTGATAATACAATAAGGAATGTAAAGATTAATAAAGAATATTTGCAAATATTATTAAACATATTTATTATTTCCTCCTTTTTGGTGTTGTTTTTTTATCGCTTGATTTTTTACTATCAACAGTAGGATGATAAAGCATTCTAACAGTACCATCTGCACAGCCAATAATAATATTATCCAAATTTAATGTTAAATCAACCGACCATATTTCAGAATCAATTTCTTTTTCAAATAGCATTTCACCATTTGTAATGTCCCATAATTTAACTTTTTTATCTAAGCTTGCACTAACCAATGTTTTATTATCGCCAGCAAATGAAATATCTTGGATTAATTCATTATGAGCTTTTATAGTTCTCAGTAAATTCCAATCTGGCATACTCCAAATTTTGATAACTCCTTCTTGGTCGCAAGAAGCAAGATATTTATTATCAAAACTAAAAATTACAGATAGAACGGGAGCGTTATGTCCAGTAAGAATTTGTAAAGCATTTCCGGTTTTTAAGTCAGTTGACCAAATTCTAATAGTTTTATCGTCGCTACACGAAGCAAGGTATTTACCATCATAACTATATGCAACATTATTTGTCGGTTCGGAATGCCCACGAAGAGTTTTTATTTCTGTACCAAGTCGAACGTCCCAAAGTTTTACTGTTTTGTCGAAACTTGTGCTTGCAACAAACGTAGAACTATCATCTTGACTAAAATAAACGCCAATTACTTGGTCTGTATGCCCAGTTAATATTTTAGTTTGTGAACAAGAATTGACATCCCACAATCTAACAGTCATATCACTCGAACCACTTGCAAGGAATAAATCATTTCCAGAAAACGATACATTATTGACTTGTCCTAAATGGCCTGTCATAGTACAAATTTCTTTTCCATCAGGCAAATTCCACATTTTAATAGTTTCATCTAAACTACAAGTTGCTACACGAGAATCTGCTTCATTAACAAAAACCCCTAATACTTCATCAGTATGCTTTCCAATTACTTTGATATCATAATTAAAATTTTGAGAATAGCTTAAACTAATATTCAAAATTATAATTAAACAAAATGAAAATAAAAATCCTTTGAAAAGTTGCATAAAAATATCTCCTAAAAAAATAATTTACTATTTTAATTATTTATTTAATTTAATAATATTTTTTTTAAATCAATTAATAATTCTTTTAATTCTTTTAAATCTGTTGTAGATAAAGTTTTATTATAGCTTGAAATTTCTTTATTATCATTTTCAATAAAATTCATCGCAGAAATATTTTGCGATGAAATCTTATTAATTTCATAACTATCATCAATTTGTTCAAAAGAAGAAAAATCAATTTGGCTTAATCTTTCCTTTGCTTGTTTTAGATTTAATCTTTCTTCTCGTAAAAGTGATTTGATTATTTTAATAATACTCAAATCTTTGTTTGAATATACACGATTGCCAGCTCTGTTTTTTCTTGGTTTTATTAAAGGAAATTCTTTTTCCCAATATCTAAGAATATGCTGCTCTTCGTTAATAATCTTTGCAACTTCGCTTATGGAAAAATATAGTTTTTGCATATTTTTTGCTATAATATTATTTAAAAAATCTAAAACAATTTTTAAAAACTGAACTTAATTATTTTGTAATATAATATTTTTTAAATAAATATTTTATTTTTTATTGCAATAATAATTTTCTTATTTCTTAATTTATTTTTTTATTGAAAGTTCATCAATAATATATATTGTATATTTTTTTATATTAATAATATTTTATAATAAAATCATTTTTATAACGATTTAATAATGATATGATTTAACTTATTTTGTAAATTTGTATTAAAAAAAACAACAAAAAATAAATTTGAAAATGAATTCAGAAAACGAATTAGAAATCAACAACAAATTAAGACAATTAGAAAAACAACTTGCTTGGTATAAATCTTTTTTTGATAATGCGACAGACGCTGTATTTATAGTGCAACCCGAGACTTGGAGCGTATTAGATGTAAACGATTATGCTTCTCAAATGCTTGGCAAAGATAAATCTCAGCTATTAGGGGACGTATTACCTCAATTTCGAAGAATTTTCAAATTGCTAACTAAGACAAATTCGCCAATTGTATTAAGTGAATTATCTTTAGAAAATTATTTGGGCGAACAAATTATGGTCGAGGTGAGTGCCAGATTTGTTAAATTTGAGGGACAAGATTTATTACTTGCTATTGCGCGAGATGTAAGCGAGCAACATGCTCTGACTGATAAACTTGTGCAGGCTGATAAATTAGTACTATTAGGTCAGCTTTCAGCGGGGGTTGCACACGAAATAAGGAATCCACTTGCCGCAGTAAATCTCAATCTTCAAATACTAAAAAGACGTTTTGATGATAATGATGTCGAGTATAATTATATTGATACTGCATTACAAGGGGTAGAAAGAATATCAAAAATTGTTGAGGTTACATTGAATTTTTCTCGACCTACTATGCCAGATATTCAAGATATAAATATTAACACTCAGATAACAAGTGCATTAGATTTAGTTTCTTCGATAATTAAGCGAAAAGATATTAAAGTTGAACTAAAATTTGATGATAATATTCCATTAATTCAAGCAGACCCAAAACAAATTCAACAAGTTCTTATTAATTTACTTACAAATGCTTCTGACGCAATTAAAATTAGTGGAAAAATTAAAATTGAAACGTATATAGAAAAACTTGGCAAATCGTATGAAACCGAACACCTTGTAGTATCTATTAGTGATAATGGAATTGGCATTATGCCCGAAGATTTGCAAAAAATCTTCAATCCATTTTTTACTCGTAAACATACTGGAACAGGTCTTGGATTACCTATAACTCAAAGAATACTACATCAACACAGTGGAATAATTGATGTAGAAAGTATTGTTGGGAAAGGAACGACATTTTACATTAAGTTACCAATTATACTCGAAAATGTAAAATAAGTATAAATTTTATTGAAAAAAGTATTTTTCTTTGATTTATTTTAATAAAAAAGTGTTATATTAGTCTTTTGTTGTTTAATATATAATCAAAATTTAAAAAAGTGTCTAAACAAAATTATACAATTGTTGTAATAGAAGATGACCCATTAGTAAATTCTACTATAAAAGGGATTTTATCATCTAAATATCAACGAGTAGAAACATTTACCGATGCTAATAAAGGGCTGGAAGATTTGCATATGATAGCGCCTGATTTAGTGCTACTTGATATATTTTTAGGACACACAAATGGGCTTGATATTCTTGAGCAATTAAGAAAGCAAGGATATACTATGCCAGTAATAATAATGACTGCATTTAGCGATATAAAAATGGCTGTTAGAGCGATGAAGCTTGGTGCAGAAGATTTTATTGTTAAACCATTAGATTTAGAACAACTCGAAGTATCTGTTGACCGCTCACTTAAAAATTTTGATTTAAAACGTCAAGTTGATATATTATCAGAACAACTAAAGAAAGACCAACCAAGTGAAATACTTGGAAGTTCAACGGGTATGAAACAAGCTATGGAAATGGCAAGAATTATTTCTGTTGCCGATGATACAACAGTTATGATTTTAGGCGAGTCCGGTACAGGTAAAGAATTAATTGCAAGATATATTCATGACAACTCACCGAGAGCAAAGGGACCTTTTGTAACAATAAATTGTGGTGCCATTCCGCGTGAACTTGCCGAAAACGAGCTTTTTGGCTATGAAAGAGGTGCTTTCACTGGCGCAACAGAAAAAATCAAGCCGGGAAAATTTGAACAAGCTCAGCACGGCACGATACTTCTTGATGAAATTGCTGAATTAAGTCTTGAATTACAAGTAAAATTATTAAGAGTCTTGCAAGAGAGAAAGTTTTATAGACTTGGCGGTACAAAAGAAATAACTGTTGATGTAAGAGTGATTTGCTCTACAAATAAAGACCTTGAAGCACTTGTAGAACAAGAAAAATTCCGCGAAGATTTATTTTATAGATTAAATGTTGCTCGGATACAGTTGCCACCCTTACGTGAACGAGAAGACGATATATTAAAACTCGCAACAGCATTTATTAAAGAATTTAATAAAAAATTAAATCGCAATATCACTGGATTTACTTCCGAAGCGGCTGAACTACTTAGCTCTTATCAATGGAAAGGAAATGTTAGAGAGCTTAGAAATGTCATTGAACGTATCGTTCTTTTAGAACAAGGTAATATAATTAATAAAGAATCTCTTGCATTTCTAAAAGGTGGAGTTCAAACGACTATTGTAAATAACACAAAAGCCGAGTTTTCAATTGGTCCGAATGAGCATTATCTAAAAATCTCTGATACCGGCGTTACAATGAATAATGTAGTAAAAGATTTAATTATACAAACATTAAAAATTACAGGCGGTAATCAAATTAAAGCGGCTAAACTTCTTAATGTATCACGAGCAAAATTAAGATATAGAATAGAGCAATTAGGAATAAATATATCTGGTAAAGAAATTAGTTAAACTGTATATAAATATAAATTATGAAATCAATAAATCAAATATTTAGCTATTTAGAATTAGGTATGATAGATGAGTTTCTATTAGAAGCCTCAAAACTTGAAATAAATGAATGGAATAATATTAACAATCTAAAATTATTGATTAATAATTTGGAAATAAATAATTCTGGACTACGCGATTTTATATATAGAATAGTCCAAAATATTTCGGATTTATATAAACCCTTAGCTGCTAATTTAATAGTAAATTATCTTTTTAAAACGGATAAAGAAATAAGAAATCTTGCATCTGACTTATTAATAAAAATTGGGAAATTCTCAAATAATAGCTTATTACAGTTATTAACTGTTGATGATGTTGATGTAAAGAAATTTGCAAGTGATATACTTGGTTTTACTGGTACAGATGTAGAAATATTTGACTTAATTGAGCTATTAAAAGATGGCGATATGAACGTTTTTACATCTGCAATAGAATCAATTGGCTCAATTTTTGAAAGACATAAAGAAAAAGATGGTCTTAGCAATTCAATGCTCGAACTATTTATTAAGATTTATGAATCTGATAATCAAGATACAAAACCCGTTATTATCGAAGCAATTTCAAAAATTGGAAACGAAAATGCTTGTGATTTTTTAATGAATTTACTTAATACTGAAAGCGATATATTTACTATCACAATAATTATTGATACATTAGCAATAAGTGCTAATTCTGCATATTTATGTGAAAAATTATATAATGAGATTGGAACTTATCCAAAAGCAATTCAGCCAATAATTTTAAAAACCTTAGTTGCAGTGGCACTTCGAGTAGATTACGAAATTATTGATAATCCTACGATAAGATCAATAGCACATATTTCATTAAAGGATAATGACCCAGATATCAGAACAGCTGGACTACTCGCATTAGGAAGTTATTATTACGAAGACGAGATTAGATTTTTAGTTAATGAATTTATAGAAAATTCCGATGATTTAAAGTATTATATTTTATCTATATTATTTACGAATGAAAATATATCATTATTTGAAAATTTTATTAATGAATTATCACTTTATAATGCATCGCCAGAATATAGCTATTCAATTATTGATATACTTGGCTATATCCATAATTTATCAAATGAACTTGAATCGCATATTTTACATCAGATTTTTAAAACTATTATTTGTATAAATTGTGGAACTAACACTTTCGAAGATTTAGAAGTTATTGATTCTCTAAATACGATAAATAGTGAAATTTTACAAGAAGTAATAAGAGAAATTATCAATGATAATATTGATAAAGCTGAAATTAATAAATTACAAGATTATTTAAATAACAATTCAGAATTACATTAATTATGGCTGGAAATTTATTTAACATTGGGCGTAAAACGATAACACCAATTGATAATGCTAATAAACCATTATCAAAAAGTATTAATGTAAGTAATGAAATGACAAATGAAGAATTTGATACAATTCGGAAAGTTATTTATGAATTAAGCGGTATTTATTTTACCGATAGTAAAAAATATTTACTTGAAAGTAGAATTTCAAAACGTATCACTTCTAATAATATGAAATCTTTTTCGGATTATATTTTATATTTGCAACGTTCACCGTCCAGAGCAGAGCTTGATGCACTTTACGAAGCTATTACAATTAATGAAACATTCTTTTTTAGAGTTCCACAACAATTCGACGCACTCGAATCAGTTATATTCCCAGAATTGATTAGTTTAAAAAAGACAATGCCCAATCCGACAATACGTATTTGGAGCGCTGCTTCGTCCTCTGGTGAAGAAGCATATACTATTGCATTAATTATACTCGAAAAAATCAAACCATTATATCCTTATATAAGTTTTCAAATTATTGGAACAGATATTAATAATGCTGTTATTGATGCGGCGCGTAAAGGCGTATATAAAGAATATGCAATTCGAAATATACCAGAGCAATATCTAAAAAAATATTTTGTTATTGATAATGGAGTATATTATTTAAAAGACGAAGTTAAAAGAATGGTTAGATTTTCTAATCTCAATCTTTATGATACTAATGCAATGCGAGCATTACCACAATTTGATGTGGTATTTTGCTCAAATGTTTTAATATATTTTGATATACCTTCTAAACAAAAGGTTGTGTCTGATATTTATAATGTTATGACTAAGTCTGCTTATTTATTTATCGGATATTCAGAATCTTTACACGGTATATCTAAGGCTTTCAAATTAGTTCATTTACCAAAAGCAATGGCATATCAAAAAGAATAATGGAGCTATTTATGGGGAAAGTAATTTTAGTTGTAGATGATTCGCCTTCAATCAGAAAATTTATTACATTAGCTTTGAAAATTCAGAGCTTTACCGTTATTACAGCTGAAGACGGTATGCAGGCTCTTGAAGTATTATTGCATAATAATAATATTGATTTAGTACTTACAGATTTGAATATGCCAAATATGGACGGTATTAAATTAATTCAAAATATTCGTGAAATGGATAATTTTAAGGAGCTTCCAATAATAATTCTTTCATCGTTATCAAGCGACGACGATATCAAAGAAGGTTTAGGGGCTGGAGCTAATTCTTATTTAATAAAACCTTTTAATACAAAAAAAGTTCAGTATGAGGTTTCTAAATACTTGTGAAAATATTTTTTAATGGGTTACTTATATGAAATTTCTTGTTGTTGATGACTCGCCTACGATGAGGCGTATTGTAATAAATGCTTTAAAAAATCTTGGTTATGATGATTTCCTCGAAGCTTCCGACGGTATTGAAGCTATGGAAACTCTTCGTTCCGAGAAAATTGACTTTGTAATTACAGATTGGAATATGCCAAATATGAGTGGGCTTGAGCTTACTCAAAATGTAAGGCAAGACCCAAATTTTGGCAACATACCTATTTTGATGGTTACAACACGCGGTTTGAAGCAAGATATAGTAGAAGCTCTTAAAGCAAGAGTAAATAATTATGTCGTTAAACCATTCACTCCTCAGATTTTAAAAGAAAAAATTGATATTATTCTTAAGAAATAAGATTAGGTAAGAAAAAATATGAATATATCTGAAATACAGCCATTAATAAAAAAAGTTGACGAGTTAAGAGCTTTATTTATACTTGGACAAAAAGTAATTCCTTTTATGGAAGAAGTTTTTCTTTTTATTAGCGATATTTATCCACTTTTAGAGAGAATAAATAATTCTTTAAGTGAAAATGTTCAAAAGATGCCTAATGCATCTATGAAGCTATCAATAGTTACAGAAGCTACGGAACTTGCTACGACCGAAATAATGGATTTAGTAGATGGAATTTTTGTTAATTTAGACAAAATCAAAATTAATAATAATACGAATAATATTGCTATTGATACTTTAAATAAAATTCAAATTGCAATAAATAACAAAGAAGATATTTCTAAATACTTAGAAGATATTCAAAATTCAATTAAATTATTGCAAGATAGTAGTATTAACTTAGCAAATGATGCTAATATTAGTAATTATGAAATAATCAATTTGATAAGAAATGATTTATCATCAATTATGCTGTCATTACAAGTTCAAGATATCACCTCACAACAAATTGCGGCAGTAAACAAACTGCTCGAAACTTTACATATAAAATTTGAATCTATTTTAACACTATTCCAAAATTCTGATTTCTCTGAAATTATTGAATATAAAGATGAAGATGAGGATTCTGTACATAAAATTCAAGTTACAAATTTACATCGTGCTATTGCTTTTGACCCCAATGCAGTTGATTCAATCACTCAAAAAAATAATAGACAAAATATAATTGATGATTATATTAATCAAGTTAATTTAGATGAGTTCGATAATGATGACAATGAAATTACTTCACAAAACGATATAGATAAATTATTTGAAAGCGGTGGTTTTTGATTAAAAATTATTGATTTAGTTACATTATTTTTTTATAATATTTTTCATTTTAAAAAGAATTATTTTACATTTAGGAATAGTTAGGGAAAAAATGAGTACAGCATTTGAAGATGAGGAAATGCAAGAAATTCTTGAAAGTTTTTTAATCGAAACTAAAGAACTTTTAGAATTACTTACTAGTTCATTAATTGAATTAGAAAAAGAACCAAATAATTCAGATTTGATAAACAAAATTTTTAGATATTTTCATACTATTAAAGGTACATCCTCCTTTATGGGATTTGATGATGTTTCTAAATTAACTCACCATGCTGAGGACTTACTAAATAAAGTTCGACGCAATGAATTGGCTGTAAGTCTCGATATTTTAGATGTTATGCTCGATACTCGTGATAGATTAGAACTAATGGTTGAAGCTATTAATAATCCCGAAGAAAAAATTCAATATAAGGATTTGATAGAAAGAATTTTAGCATTATCAGATAAAAAAGATGATTCTAATCAAGTTGTTGAAAAAGCAGAAGCACCAAAACAAAATTCTTCTACGCTTGATTTACTATTAGATAATAAAGAATTATTCCAAGGTACTGGCGATTTTAATGATGAAGAGCTTGCATTATTAGAACAAGCTTTTGCAGAAATTAACGATTCTTTTGTTGATAATAAAGAAACCCAAAGTACTGAACAAATAAATGAATTTACTATAACACAAGATGCATCTGATGAAATAAGTTCTATTATAGAGATAGTAATTGAAAAACCAAGTATCCAAGAAAGTGAAAAAGTTGAACATAAAATATCTGAAACACCAACTGATAATACTAATAAACAAAAAATCATTAATAAAGCAACTACACAAACTGAAACTATTAGAATTGATATCAAACGGGTCGAATCGTTAATGGATTTATCGGGCGAGTTAGTTCTCGGCCGAAATAGATTATCGCAAATAGTAAAACGTATGATTTCTGCCAATGATATAAAAGCTATTAAAAATGATTTAATCGAAACAGCAAATCAAATTGACCATATCACTTCCGAAATTCAAACTTCTGCTATGAAAATGAGAATGGTGCCAATAGGTAGATTATTCCAAAAAGCACCTAAAATTGTTCGTGATTTATCAAAAGAATTTAATAAGAAAATTGAACTTATTATGGAGGGTGAGGATACCGAAGTTGATAGAGGAATAATCGAAGAGTTGAATGATCCGCTTGTTCATATGTTACGAAATTCTTGCGACCATGGTATTGAAAGCTCGCAAGAAAGGTTAGAAAATGGTAAAAATGAAAAAGGCACAATAAGAATAATTGCATACCACGAAGGTAATCATATAATAATAAAAATTATTGATGACGGAAAAGGTATTAGTCCAAATATTATACTTAATAAAGCAATAGAAAAAGGTTTTGTAAGCGAAGAACAAGCTAAAAGTATGTCTGATTGGGAGATTTTACAATTAATATTTAAACCCGGGTTTAGCACAGCGAAAAACGTAACTTCCGTATCTGGAAGAGGTGTAGGTATGGACGTTGTAAAATCTAATATTAATAAATTAGAAGGTATAATTGAAATTGATTCTACTGTTGGCAAAGGTAGTGAGTTTATTATAAAATTACCTTTAACACTCGCAATTATACAAGGACTTCTTGTTAAATCATCGGGTTCGGTTTACGCAATTCCATTAAGCTCTGTTTTAGAAGTAGTATCTTACGACTCAGCTTTAGTAAATTATGTCAATCATAATAAGGTTATTAGAATACGTAACGAAGTATTACCACTTATACATCTTGATAAAATTACTGGCGATGTATCAAATAATGATAATAATTCAAAATATGTTGTAAATATTGCTGTTGGCATTGATAGGGTTGGATTGATTTGCGAAGAACTATTAGGACAGCAGGAAATAGTAATAAAATCATTAGGCAATTATTTGACAAATATCGAAGGTATCGCTGGCTCTACAATTATTGGTGATGGTAGAGTAATTATGATTCTTGATATACCCGGCATTATTAATAGATATAAATTTAAAACTAATTAAGTTTTTTAAATGGATAAAAATGATAAAAATATTGATGATGAGCTTTCAGATATAAGTTTTTTTGGATTCGAAGATAATAGTTCAGAAAAAAAAGAGAAATCTAATAATATAAAAGATTATGATAAGGATATTGCTCATTTTAAATTAGATGATAAGGAATTACTTGATGATGAGAAGCCTTTTTTTGATGAAACAGATATTCTCGATATTATAGATACTAAAAGAAGTTTTATTCCACCTTCGCTTAATGATAAAAAAGTTGAATCAAGTAATTTAATCAAAAAAAATGATAAAAAAGCTCAAAATGCTTATGAACCATCAGAATTTAAAACAAAATATTCAAAAAATTATGGAATAAGCCAAAGCGAATGGGCTGAAATTGCAAATGATTTAGAAAATAATAACTTTTTAAATGATGATTTTCACGATTTTATCGAATTGCCCAAAATTTCGGGTGATGAAAAAAGCATTATTGGAAGCAAATTAATTCCGAGTGATAAAATTGAATCTTCTAATAAAATGGTTGAAATTGGCAATGCCGCAAATGATTTCGACTCAAATCATTCAACCTCGATAGAAATAAATCGAAATGAAAAAGGCGATATTGATAGTATTACGGTATATTGCAAGTGCGGTGAAATAACAAATATAAAATTCGATTATGACGAAAATAATATAAATGACGAAATTGAGTTTTATAAATCTACGAGCAATATCGAGCCTCTTGAATTACCACATATTTCAACACATAAAAAATTATAATTTACATTTCAATTTGTGTATGTAAAGAAATTTCTTCAAGTGTGCTACTTACTTTCAGGCATTCATTTAATTCACCCGAATAAATAATTGCTTTACCCTTTTCGTGAACTTCTATCGTTAATTGTTCTGCTTGATTATAAGGGCAATGAATTGCTTTTATTATTTGATTTATAACTTCGTCAAAAGTATGCCAATCATCATTAAACAACAACACCTTGCAAGCATTAACTACCGAATCAATAGTTTCTACATCACTATCTGATTCTTCAAAAGTAGAAGTGTTAAAAACTAAAAATTTATTTATATTTACAATATCGTAATACAATTCTAAATTCTGCACAATACTAAATGTTGAAAAAATTCAAAATAAATTTTTTTATATATAAAAAATATTTATTTATAAACTAATAATGTGTTGTTTTATTGCTAATAATAGTTAAAATCTATTAATAATATGATTTTTTTATATTAATAAATGTATATATATCGTTAATTAGTACAAAAATCTAAATTTTATTAACTTTTTTTTAAACATAATTTTTAAACTTAAGTAAAATAAGTTATTTTTGCCTAATTATAAATGAATTGTATTTTTTTAATATTTTTTCTTTAAGTAAATAAAAATAACATCAGGTATAGGTATGCATCATTTGATATATTTAGTTCCTCTATTACCGTTTTTAGGTTTTTTAGTATTAGGTCTTTGGGGTAAAAAAATCCAAAATGAAAAATTGATTGGTACTATAGCAAGCTCAACAGTCGGTTTATCTTTCCTAGTAACCTTAATGATATTTTTTGATTTTTTAGCTTCGTCAAATAATTCTGCTCATATTGTAAAATTATTTACTTGGATATCTATTGGAAATTTTGTTGTTGATTGGGCTTATCAGGTTGACCAGCTATCAATAGTATTTTCATTATTTATAACAGGTGTTGGCTTTTTAATCCACGTTTATTCGATTGGATATATGCACGGTGATAGGAGCTTTTATAGATTCTTTTCTTATCTAAATTTATTCATTTTTATGATGCTAAACTTAGTATTAGGAAGTAATTATTTGATAACATTTTTAGGTTGGGAAGGCGTAGGTCTAGCTTCTTATTTATTGATTGGATTTTGGTATGATAGTAAATTTAAAGGAGTTAGAATTACTTGGACTGGCGATGCTGGAATGAAAGCATTTATTGTTAATAGAATAGGTGATTTTGGATTTCTTATAGCTATATTTTTAATATTTTTTACTTTTAAAACTTTGAATTATAACGAAGTATTCGATATCGCTGCTTCGAATTATATTGAATATTTTAATGCGGGTATTATTACTGCAATTACGGTTATGATTTTTCTTGGTTGTACAGGTAAATCTGCACAATTACCATTAGCAGTTTGGTTGCCAGATGCGATGGCAGGTCCAACTTCTGTGTCAGCATTAATTCATGCCGCCACGATGGTTACTGCTGGTATATTTCTTGTAGCACGTAATTCTGTACTTTTCTCGCTATCTGATTTTACTATGAATCTTGTTGTAATTGTTGGCGGACTTACTGCTATTACAGCCGCTTCTGTTGGTTTAGTTCAGAATGATATTAAAAAAGTTCTTGCTTATTCAACTGTTAGCCAGCTTGGTTTTATGTTCGTAGCACTTGGCGTTGGCGCTTATTATATTGCTATTTTCCACGTAATTACTCATGCATTTTTCAAAGGTTTATTATTCCTTGGTTCTGGTTCAGTAATTCACGGTATGCACGGCGAACAAGATATTAAACGTATGGGTGGTCTCAAAAAATATATGCCAACGACAGCAAAAACATTTTTAATCGGTACAATGGCTATCGCGGGAATTCCATTTTTCAGTGGATTTATGTCAAAAGATGAAATTCTTTGGTATGCTTGGTCTTCACATCATAATGGCGGTTGGGTAATTTGGGCTGTATTAGCTATTGCCGCAATGTTTACTGCATTTTATATGTTCAGGTTATATTATCTTACTTTTGAAGGCAAAGAAAGATTTGATCCTCACCGTGTTCATCCACACGAGTCTCCAAAAACTGTAACATTTGCATTAATTACATTAGCAATATTATCAACTATTGGTGGTTTAATGAATATTCCACCTGCACTTACACCGTGGGTACATTCAGACCCATTTTTAAAGAGTTGGCTAAATCCCATTTTTGAAAACGCAAATATGATACTTGGCTCACAAGCTCACCATGGTGTTGAAATTATGATGTATGTTTTAATGTTGTTTGCAACTCTTGTAGCATTTGCTATGTGGGCATTGGCTCGTAAATGGTATTTAGATCCTAATTGGACAGCTCCACGCAAACTTGTTAAAAGCAACAAATCACTATATAAATTATTATGGAATAAATATTATCTCGATGAATTTTATTTTGCAACTATTATAGATCCAATTATTAAATTATCAACGTCTGTTTTATGGAAATTTACAGATGTAAGGATTATTGACGGCATTGTAAACGGTTCGGCAAAAACTATTGGAATACTTGGCAACAGAATTAAATTAATGCAAACAGGTATTGTTCAGAATTATGCCGTAATTATGATTGCAGGCATCGTTGGTATTATCGCTTGGATAATGTTTTTATAAACGTTAAATTTTATGTATAATTAGGACAAAAGCTAATAGATATGATAGCACTTTTAATTACTCTTTTTCTACCGCTTGTTGGAGCGATAATTTTATTGTTTTTTAATAAAGACAATACAAAATTAATTAAGAATACAGCTCTTGGAATATCAATTATAACATTTTTAATTTCATTAATCCTATTTTTTGGATTTGATAAAGATAATCCCGGTTTCCAATTTGTGTTCGACACAGTTTGGATAAATGCTTATGATGCTGGTTTTAGAATCGGTGTTGATGGTATGTCGCTACTTCTTCTTATGCTGACTACTCTCATCTCCCCAATAGCCATTCTTTCATCTTTTGATTCAATTACAAAAAGAGAAAAAGAATACTATGTTATGATATTAATTCTGCAAACAGCAATGACGGGAGTATTTGTTGCATTAGATATTTTCTTATTTTATATATTCTGGGAAATGATTCTAATCCCAATGTACTTTTTAATTGGTATTTGGGGTGGAAAAGATAGATTTTATGCAACAGTTAAGTTTTTCCTATTTACTGCAATTGGTTCATTATTTATGCTCGTTGCAATTGTTTTTCTTGGTTATTACGTAGGTAGCGAAATTCTTAACTTGCCAAGCAATTTCACAACTAATTATATGTTAATTAACGAAGTATCTACTCAGATACCCGTAAATTATCAAGAATGGATGTTCCTTGCTTTTGCATTATCATTTTTAATCAAAGTGCCATTATTCCCATTACATACTTGGTTGCCCGACGCACATACCGAAGCTCCTACTGCTGGTTCGGTAATATTAGCGAGCGTGCTTCTTAAAATGGGTACTTATGGATTAGTAAGATTTAATCTCGAATTATTCCCAATGGCTTCGATTAATTATTCTGCATTGATTTCGACACTTGCAGTAATTGGTATTTTATATGGTGCTATGGTTGCAATGATTCAAACTGATATGAAGCGTCTTGTAGCTTATACTTCTGTTTCTCACCTTGGATTTGTCGTTCTTGGTATATTTGCTATGAATGCAAGTGGTCTTCAAGGAGCGATAATTCAAATGGTTAATCACGGTCTTTCTACAGGAATGCTTTTCCTTTTAGTTGGCGTGATTTATAATAGAAGACATACGAGATTAATTGCTGATTATGGTGGTATTGCACGAGTTATGCCAAATTATGCTGTAATGTTTGCTATCGCAATGTTTGCTTCGATTGGTTTACCCGGCTTGAACGGATTTATTGGTGAATTTCTTACTTTAATTGGTGCTTTCGAATCAAAAATTCTCGGCTCGATTTGGTACACTGTATTTGGTACAATAGGTGTTATTCTTGCCGCTGTATATCTATTATGGATGTATCAAAGAATTATGTTCGGCACTATTGATAATCCCGCGAATGCTCATTTAAAAGATTTAGATGCAAAAGAATGGGCTACGCTTGTACCTCTTGTAATATTTATTGTATGGATTGGTTTATATCCATCTACATTTTTAAATATTTCTGATTCTTATACTAAAAAATTAGTTAATAAAATTGAATTGATAAAATTTAATAAACCTGCTTTTGAAATGCCAGTATTAGAACCGGCTGACAAAAAGTAATTGATTGTATTATTAAGTAAATTATAATTAGGTGCTATAAAATTATGACTATGGAAATTATTTACGGTATGCCATTAATTTTGATTATTGCTTTGTCCGTCATCGTATTATTAGTTGATGCTTTCACTGGTAAAAACAAAGCTATAGCATATTATTTTACAATTCTGTCTTTGATAGTTGTTGGAATTTCTGCGGCTTTTACTATTAATGTAAGCCCAGAACAACTTAAAATTGACACTCCTATTACTGGCGATTCTATTGTATTTGGTGGATATGCCGCATTTTTTGATATTATTTTTTGTGTTGCTGGACTACTAACCTTATTCGCATCAAAAAATTATATGCTTAAAGAATATGAAGAATATAAAGAATATTATTCCTTAATAATGTTTGCTGTCGCTGGAATGATGTTTATTGCTCATGCTAAAAATCTACTTATGATTTTTATCGGTATTGAATTAATGTCAATCGTATTCTATGTATTAGCGGGATTTATCCGTACAAGAGCTGTTGCTGTCGAAGCGGCACTTAAATATTTTCTATTAGGCTCCTTTGCGACGGGTTTTTTATTATATGGTATAGCAATGATTTATGGAGCTACTTCTACACTTGTTTTACCTCAAATTTTAGATAGCATAATTCAAGGAAATGCCGATATAACTTATATTAGAATTGGTTTTGGATTAATTTTAGTTGGATTAGCTTTTAAAACCGCCGCTTTCCCATTTCATCAATGGGCGCCAGACGTTTATCACGGTGCGCCATCAACATCAACGGGATTTATGAGTACTGCTGGCAAAGCTGCCGCTTTAATTGCATTTATTATCGTTGCAAAAGCTGTTATTCCAACTACTATTGCAATCGAAAGTATTTCTACGGGTTCATTAGAAATTACAAAATTCTCTGAAACTGCACGCTTAATAATTGCAGTAATCGCTGGTTTTACTATGATTATTGGTAATATTTCTGCTGTTGTTCAGAAAAATGTTAAAAGAATGTTGGCGTATTCATCTGTTGCCCATGCTGGTTACTTACTAATGGGTATTGTTGCAAATAATCAAGATGGTTGGGCGGGCATTATGTTTTATGCTACTGCTTATACATTTATGCAATTAGGTGCATTTATAATTGTCGGAATTATCGAAGACAATAATTCGAGAATGGATTTTGATGATTATGCTGGATTATATAAGAGCCATCCTTGGTATGCCGCTTTAATGGCAATATTTATGTTCTCACTTGCGGGATTACCACCTTTTGCTGGATTCCCCGGTAAATATATGTTATTTATTTCAGTAATTGAAAGTGGGTATTTATGGCTTACTATTGTTGCTGTGATTTCTACAATAATTTCAATATATTTCTATATCGGATTAGTATTAACTATGTATTTCAAAACAAGCGAGCATAGTTTAGAAATCCGTGATATTTCAAGCACTAAAATTTCATTAATAATTTCGGCTATTTTTATTTTTATTTTGGGAATTTTGCCAAACTCGCTTATAGATTTAGCAAAAAGCCTATTCTAATTTTACTACATTTTAATAATACAATCAAATCCGAATAATAAATTTTCCATATTATTCGGATTTTTTTTATTAAAAAATGTATAGTTGTTAGATAAACATCTTGCTTGTCGAATTTTTAAAATATATCCGACATTTTCAAAAGTATTTAGTATATTGCTTATAGAGTTTTTTTCAACTATAAGAAAGACAATCTATTTAATTTAAAAAAAAATAAAATAATTTTTTGGCGAGTTAATAAACTTTTTTACCATTTATATATGTGGAATCAACATATTGATTTGATAATTGATAAATAATTTTCGACGCAATATCATTGCTACTTAAATTATCATTTAGATTTAAGCGCGATTTATTAATACAAATAAAATCAGCAGACTTTCCAGTTCCAAAATCTCCAATTTCATTATCTAATTTTAATATTTTTGAATTGCCTTTTGTTGCAATCCATATTGCTTCTTCGGCACTTAAATAATTATTTGAAATATTTTCAGTAATATTAAATGTTTTGCTTGTTTCGATAGCTTCTTTCATTTCATTAATCATAGAAAGCGAAACTCCTCCGCCTACATCAGTTCCCAAGCCAATAGGTACAATATTTTTCATATTTATTAATGGTAAAATTCCACTTTGTAAATATCTATTCGAACTCGGACAATGTACTATATTAGCACCCTTTGATTGAATAATCTTAACTTCATCATCATTAAGATATATTCCGTGTGCTAATAAAGTGTTATCGTGTAAAATTCCTGCTTGATTATATACCTCGGTATAATTACTAATATTTTTGTATAATTTATTTACTTCTTTTAATTCATCTTTATTTTCAGCAAGATGTGTTTGAATTTTTATATTATTTTCTTTTGATATTTTTGCCGCCCACTTCATTAATTTCATAGAGCAGACAAGGGCATATCTTGGTGTAAGTATATATTTTAATTTTCCGCTTTCAGAATGCCATTTTTTTATTAGTTTATTTGATATTTCAATATTATAATCAGTTGTTTTATTTAAATTTTTTGCCAAATTAAAATCCATTAAAGCATTTCCAATATATGCTTTAATATTCATATCTTTTGCGGCTTCAAAACTCGAATTCGTTGATTCATAACCTAAGTTAGAATAAGCAACTATCGTTGCAGTGCCGAATTTTATACTTTCCTCAAATACTTTTAATGACAAATTATAAGCATATTCTATATCATCAAATTTTTTCTCCAAAGGAAAAATTTGCTGCTCGAGCCAGTCAAGTAAAGTGCCTTTTCCAATGCCAATAGCAGGATATTGAGGTATATGAGTATGCAAATCAATCAATGCTGGCAAAATTATATGATTTGTTAAATCTAATAATTTATCATTTTCAAAATTCTGAATTTCATTAAATTTATTACCAAAATAATTAATTATTCCATTATTATCAAAAGATAGATAATAATTTTCAAAATAATCAATACTTCTCGAATTATTTGGTTTTAAAAAATTAGAATAGATTATCATTGATAATCCTTTTAAAATAATAAGTTTTTACTAAATTAAATGTTACAAATGAAATATTGTATATTATTTGTTTTGCTCACTTTCATTTAATTTTTGGATTTTACCTGCTTCTTTTATTTGGTATTGGCTGAAATAATATAATGAAATAAAAATAATTACAATGCTTAAAAATAAAAATGATAAAGATTGTATAATATTAGAAAATATCAGAATAACAAGTAATGTAGTGCTGTCTAATTCTGCAAAGAAAGTGCTATTATCATAAAATATCGTAACTAATATATTTGGAATTGAAAATATTATGGAAATAAGATAATAAATTATACCAATAAGAAATATATATACGAATGACTGCCACCAATAAGATTTTACAAAATACATACTTCTTTTAAATGATGTTAATATCGAGGCTTCTTCAAAAACCAATATTACGGGACTTATAGATAAAACAATGAAAAAATAAATACCCGGCAAAATAAAAAATATAGACCCAATCAATACAAGAAGAAAAAATACTACATTGAGAAGTAATATACGAGGTAAAAATGCTTTAACCTGTGCAATGACATTTTCAATAGGCACATGAGCCCCATTATGAATATATTCAGTAATATATCCCAATACAAGAGCGGCAATTACAGAAGCGGCAATCCAAAAAATAGAAATAATTAATGAATATTCTACAAATATTTTTTCAAAATATTCTAATCCAAAATTTTCAACTTCATAAGCCAAAATATTCAAACTTAAATACTCAGTTTGAAAAATTCCAGAAATTACACCTAATATAAAGAGAAGAGGTATAACTAATATAAGTATAGATTTGAATAAATATTTGAATTCTTGCCTGAAAAATGCCAAAGTAACTTTGAATAATTCTTTTAAATTTCGATGTTCATTAAATTTAATATAATCAGTTTTTAACATCTTTCCTTCTTTTTATAATGTTTACTAAAAAATTTAGGCTTTATAATAATCGGGTAAATAAGTGAAAATACTTTGACCACCATCAACATTTATTGTCTGCCCAGTAATCCAATCGGCATCCTCGCTTGTCAGCATAGCAATAGCTTTTGCGGCATCTTCGGTAATGGTATTACGCTGATGGGGATTAAACTCTCGAGCAAATTTTAACATTTTATCAAAATCGGGAATTTTTGATGAGGCTGGCGTTGCAGTAGCTCCAGCCAAAATAGCATTTACAGTAATTCCATATTGAGCCATTTCAAAACCTAATTGCCTTATTATACATTCGAGTGCGGCTTTTGCTACAGATACAGGACCGTATTTATTTGTTGCAAGTCTCGAGCCATTACTTGTCATAGCAACAATTCTTGTGTGCTTTGCAAATAATTTTGAATGGAATAAATCCTGCGTCCAATATAGCAAACTATTAGCCATTACATTAAGCGACATTTCAAATTGTTTTTGATTAATTTGAGCATCGCGATTTTCATCAATAAAAGGCCCTAATGCACCGAACGCAATGGAGTGCATAAACAAATTAATAAAAGATTTATCTTTTTTTTCTGCAAAAATCTTAACTAATTCATTTATTACATTTTGCCGATTATCATTATCTGCAATATTTGTATTAAAAAATATAGCCTCGACTCCCATATCCTCAATTTCTTTTCTTAACTCTTCAGCTTTAATTCTTGTTGAGCCAAGATCGAGATGAGCGCCATATATATTAAAACCTCTACGAGCAAGCTCGAGAGCTGTACTTTTTCCAAACCCACTTGAAACACCAAGTATTAGAGCATTTTTTATATTCATAAGAAGCACCTATTTATGAGTTTCTATAAAATTTAAAATACTTTCTCCACCATCAACGCCAAGAACTTGCCCTGTAATCCAATAAAACTTTTCATCAGTGAACATAGCAACTGCTTTTGCAACATCTTCGGGTACAGTATTACGTCCAAAAGGATTATGCTCTTTAGCATGTACGAGCATTTTACTAAACCCAGGTATTTTATTACTTGCTGGCGTATCTGTAAGCCCAGCTAAAATTGCATTCGCAGTGATTTTGTATGGAGCAAGTTCGATTGCAATTTGTCGAGTATATGCTTCGAGTGCGCATTTAGCGGCAGAAATAGCTCCATAATTATTCATAGCACGAGTCGAGCCTATACTAGTTAAGCAAAATATTCTCGAATTTTCAGCAAGTAAGTTATTTACGAATAAATCTTGTGTCCAATAAACAAGCGAGTTAGCCATAACGTCCATAGTCATTTCGATTTGTCGCTTGTTTACAGCGTTTTCTGGATTTTTATCAAAAAGAGGTTTGATAGCACCGAAAGCTAATGAATGTATCAAAACTCTTAAAATACAATTCTCGTTATTATTAAAATAATTTTTTAAATACTCAATAATTTCATTTCTAACATTATCATCGGCGGCGTTAGCATTAAAAAATTTTGCTTTAATGCCCTTAGATTCAAGTTCAAGTCGAAATTCTTCAGCCTTTTGTTTATTTGAGCCCATATCTAAATGAGCGCCAATAATATTATAACCCAAGCCTGCTAATTCAATGGCACAAGCTTTTCCAAATCCACTCGAAACTCCAAGTATAAGAGCATAAAGTTCACGTTTTTGCATAATTATTATAAAATAAATTTAACAATTCTTAAATATTATATCAAGTTATTATTATATAGAACATAAAAATATATTTTTATTTTAATTAAATTTTATTTTTAATTACTTATTATAATTTTTATAGTCTATAATCTTTATAAATAAAAAATGCCGAAAAATATTCGGCATAAAAATATATTTTTAATTTTTATTAAAATGGTACTTCGTCGTCGTCAATTTGACTTGAATAATCGTTATCTTCGGGTAAGTCGTAATTTTTTGTTGTAGTATTTTCATTACGAATTTGTGAATATGGACTATGAGAAGAACCCAAGCCCGATGTACTTTCAACTTTATCTATCAATACCATTTCACGAGCCAAGACCTCAGTTACATATCTTGTAACACCGTCTTTTCCTTCGTAAGAACGATGTTTAAGACTACCTTCGATATATACCTTACTACCTTTTTTTAAAAATTTTGCGGCATTGTCTGCAAGGCGGTCCCACATTACGACATTATGCCAATCTGTAATATCTTTCCACTCATTAGTAGCTTTATCTAAATAAGATTCAGATGTTGCAAGACTAAAACTACATACTGATTTACCTTGTGGTGTAGAGCGTAAATCGGGGTCTTTACCTAAATTTCCAACTAAAATCACTTTATTAACACTGCGTGCCATTTTTTCTCCAAATTTTGTTTAATTTATTATGCAAAATAATAAAAAAATATATATATTAAAAATAAATTATTTGGAATCCTATTCCATCATAATTATCTTTTTCTTTATAAAACATACCATGAACACTTGAGCCAAAATACTTATAATATCCTAAAAATATTCCAAATTCTTTATACAATTTGATATTAAAACCAAGTTGAGAGGCAATATTGACTATATCAGACTCTCCTTTGCGTAAATCAAGCCCACCAGAAATTGCAATTTCTTTAATAATATTTTTAGAAAAATCAACTCCAATATATGGAATAAAAGTATTTACATCAATAGGTAAAGTATGGTAAACATAGATAAAACCAGTATAAATTCTATAATCCAAAAGCTCGCTTTGCTTATTTAACGCCAGAGATAAATCAATAAACTCACGGCTATAAGAAAACGGAGATTTCAAAAATTTTCCAGCAATTGAATATCCATCAACTAAATGCGATGAAATATGTGCTAATCTTAATCTTGATGAAAAATCTTGTTCAAATAATTTAAAGTTTGCAGCACTATTAATCCCAAAATAATAATCTGATGTCTCAACGGGAAATTTAAAATTTGTTTCGGAGCGTAATCGAGTGTATGTAAAAAAATCTCCACCTATACTATAGGTCAATTCATTAGACAATTTATTACGAAATAAATCAAACGATGAACCAATATCGAGTCTTAAATTATCTTGCGTAAGATTAATTACACTGCCAATTCTTGGCTCGAACACCGAAGCGGTATATGGTTTAAATAATAAAACATTATCATTAGCAAACAAATTTACTGATAATAATATAAATATAAAAATATATCTAAAATTCACTTTTCCCTTGCCTAAAATATCTATTATTGATTTATCTATGAATTCCTCTGACTGAGTTTTCGATAAAATCAATACAATATTTTACATCTTCTGAGATATTTTCACGTTCTAAAAACTTATTAATACCATCGCGATTATTAAAGCCCGAGAATAAAATTGTGTCGTAGAATTGTTCGATTTCTTGGATAATAGAATTTTCAAATCCTCTTCTTCTTAAGCCAACTTTATTAATACCTTCGACTTGTGCGGGCTTTCTATCAACTAATGTAAATGGTGCAACATCTTTAACGACTTTACAGTCAGCACCAACCATAGAATGCTTTCCAACGCGGCAAAATTGATGTATTTTAGAAGCTCCACCCAATACGACCCAATCTTCGATTGTAACGTGTCCAGCAAGTTGAGTAACATTAGAAATAATAACATTATCTCCAACGCGGCAATCATGAGCAACGTGGCAATAAGTCATTATCAAGCTATTTTTACCAACAATAGTAGCACCCGTTTCTTTTGTTCCTCGATTTATTGTTGCGTATTCTCTAACAATAGTATTATCACCAATAATTGTTTGAGTGGGCTCGCCTTCGAATTTTAAGTCTTGCGGCTCGGTACTTATAATCGCACCTGCAAAAACTTTTACATTATTACCAATTCTCGAACCATTTGCAATAATCACATTTGAGCGAATCTCGCAGTTATCTCCAATAATAACATCATCTTCAATTATTGAATAAGGTCCGATTTTTAAATTATTTCCAATTTGTGCCTTATTTGATACAATGGCAGTATTATGAATTAATTGAGACATTTTTACCTTTCTACTATTGCGGCTTGAAATTCTGATTCAGCAACTATATTACCATCTACGTAAGCTATACCATCAAAAAAGTATGTATTAAATTTTTTAGATATAAGTTTTACTTCCATTACTAATTGGTCGCCCGGTGTTACTGGTTTTCTAAATTTAGCATTTTTAATTCCCATAAAAAATGCTAACTGACCAGAAATATCGGGAATTTTATAAAATAGTATTAATCCACCAGCCTGAGCTAATGCTTCGAGTATTAAAACACCCGGCATAACGGGTTTACTTGGAAAATGTCCGTTAAAAAACGGTTCATTTATAGTTACATTTTTATAAGCAATGATTGTATCATTGTCATCATCAAAAGAGCTTACCCTATCAATCAATAAAAATGGATAACGGTGCGGCATAATATCAAGAATCTGATAAATATCCATCAAAACAATTTTATTTTTTTGTGGATATAATTTTTCTTCCTTCTTTTTTTCGAGATATAAACTACGAATTTTCTTACCAAATTCGATATTACTTGCATGACCCGGCCGTGCCGCAAGTATTTGTGCTTTTAAGGGTACGCCAATAAGTGCTAAATCGCCAATCATATCGAGTAGTTTATGCCTCGCAGGTTCGTTTTTATATCTTAAAATTTCACCATTTAAAATGCCATTATCTCCGCGTTTTGGTGGTTTTTCTAATTTGAAAACATCTTGTAGCATCAATAAATCTTTATCAGATATTTCCGTATCATTTATGACTATTGCACTATCAAGACTACCACCTTTGATAAGACCTTGTTTATAAAGCGTCATTACTTCTGTCAAAAAACAAAATGTACGAGCAGGTGCAAACTCACTAATAAATTCTTTTTCAAAATCAAAAAGTCCAGTATGTTGACTTCCTAATGCAGGATTAAAATAATCAATCATCACAGTGAGACGATATTCGGGATTAGGCAATGCAACAATATCTACGAATTTTTCATCATTTGTATATCTTACAGTTTCACTAATTTCAAAATATTCTCTTTCTTCGTCTAATTCTGTAATACCAGCTTCGAGAAGAGCCTCTACATAAGCTATCGAACTACCATCAACAACAGGTGGCTCGTTTGCAGATAATTCGATACGACAATTATCAATTCTTAATCCCGCAAGTGCAGCTAAAACGTGTTCAACTGTGTGTACCCTAACATCACCAATTCCGAGTGTAGTTCCTCTTGATAAATCAACTACATATTCTAATAATGCGGGTATTTCAATAGGTTTTTCTAAATCTGTTCTAACAAAAACATATCCATAATTAGCTGGTGCAGGTTTGAATGTTATTGTTGATGGATTGCCAGTATGTAATCCGATTCCAGAAAATGAAACCGTTTTAGCTATAGTTCGTTGTTTTTCCATTTATTACAATTTGTGAATTACTAATTAATTAAATTAATAAAAGATATAAATTACAAAAATACGAAAAAAAATACTTTATTTTGTTATAGTTTTTTGATTTATTAGTTTTAACTATAAATAATTGTAAAAATATACATATAATAATATAATAGATTATTATTTATCACTAATCATTTGCTTGATATTTAAACTGTGCTTCACTACTCATTAATATAAAATAACCTTGGCAAGGCAACATATTCCCTATTCCGTTAATATTAAATTGAGGTATATAAGATTGTCCTAATATATTTTTCACAAGGTTAACTTTGTTTTGGCTAACAATACTTGATAAAGCAGTAACAATACTTTGCTCAGAATTGCGAAAATATGGCAACATATTCCAACCGCTTGATAAACTTATTGTTGTTTCTTCGGGTTTAATAAAATCGCCTATAATTTCTAATATAGTATTTGAATTTGCAAAAACTTGATATGCTTGAGTAATATCCCAATTCCCTATCCCATTAATATTGAATTGAGGTATATACGATGAACCTGTAATTGATTTTACTAAATTAATCTTCGACTTAATTGGTTTAAAAATCGAATCCATTAAGGCGTATTTTGGCAAATTATAACTCGAAATCATATTCCAACCATTTGCTAAATTAATTCTAAGAGTATCATAAATTATTGGTAATTGCGATATAACTGAATAAGCTCCGTTTGTAAAGGAATTCGGCCCCTCAGAATATCTTACTTCGCTTAATACTTCTTCTGCTTTTAATACATCCCAAACTACAATACTATATTTTTCACTATTATAAAATCCGTCTTTCATAGGTGTCGAAACATCATCGCCCCATACAGTAATTTCCAAATCATTTCCCGTCCAATAAGACATTCCAGCGCAATATAAATTTGAATTTCGTGTATAGAACACTCCAACGGCATCGCCTTTAGCTAAATTTCTATTATTTACTTTCGGATTTATTGATTTTGGAATTTTAACAATGGAACTCGTTCCCGTACTATCTCGGAATACCCAATTGGGCTTATCAAGAGTAAATCCAGCTATTGCACAAAAACTATTCAAATCAACACTGTTATCATTTGTTAAAGTTTTTGAGCCGATTTTAAAATTCGATATATATTTAGCACTAATTACAGCATTCATATCCTCATCAATAGCAATAGAATTAAACTCAGAATATCCGTTTGATTCATCACTTAATACCCAAAGAATATTGCCATTTTTGTTAAAAGCTGAAATAAAGGCATTTCCATTTACATTATTTCCATTGAATTTTTTGCCATAATAAGTAAAAGTACTTGCAACATTTCCGAGTATTTGAATTGTATTATTAATAATCGCTAAATCACTTACAAAATCATTTCCTAATCCGCCAAAACTTTTAGTCCATTTCCAATTCCCATCTGAATCAATTTTTGATAGGAAAATATCGCTTCCACCATTACTTAAACAATATTGGTCGTCAAACAAGCATAAACCTTTAAAATTCCCTGCTAAATAAATATTATTCTGCTCATCAACATCAATTCCAATACCGGACTCTTGTGGATTAGCAGTTCCAGCACTTCTTGCCCAAAGCCAATCGCCATCAGAGTTCATTTTAGCTACAAAAATATCTTCACCACCTTTTGAGGCAACACTATTCGTACCAAAATAACAAGTACCTTCGAATGCACCAGTTATAATTATATTGTTATTATTGTCAAATTTTAAATTTTTTATATAATCAAATTGCGTACTTCCGCAACTTGAAGCCCATAAAAAATTACCGTCTAAATCAAGTTTTGTAACAAATATATCTTCGTTACCTTTGGTATTAAGCTGCTTTGTACCAAAAAATATTTTTTTAGAATATACTCCCGTTACTACGATTTCCTCATTTTTAAATGCAATTTTTTGTCCTAAATCATTTTCTTCTGTACCTGCAACTTTTACCCATTCGGGATATAAATTTTGATTTAACTTCATAATAAAAATGTCAGCTAATCCATTCGGTGCATATATTGTATTTGAAATTTTAATAGTATCATCAAAATATCCTGTTAAGTAAATATTGCCGAACGTGTCAACGGCTATTGAATTACATCTATCATCGCCCAAACCACCGAAAGAAACTGCTTTTAACCAATTGTTTTCTTTTGATAAAACGGCAATAAAAATATCATTGCTCGATTTGGATTTCAATGTGTCATTTGCAAACTTTACTGTTCCATTAAAATATCCTGCTATAATAATGTTACCAAGTGAATCTACTGCGGCTTGCTGAACACTAATTATTCCTGTAATTCCACCATTTGATAAATGCCAAGACCACTCACCAGTAGTACTAATCTGAGCAAGTAAAATATCTAAATCACCTTTTGAATATAGAGTATCTATATTTGAAATTGCGTCTTTATAAAATGAGCCGCTTATTGTAGCAACTCCATTACTTGTAACTGTTATGCCAAGGCCATCAACTTGCGAAGTACCATTTATCATTTTTGCCCAAGACCAATTTCCACTTTGATTTAATTTAACAATAAATAGATTTCTATCTAAAAGCGAGTTTAACTCAATATTTCCAAATTTTATATCTTCGTTAAATGTTCCAGTAACATAAATGAATCCCGAATTATCAATAGCTATTGCATTGGCTTCGTCGTCAGAATTGCCCGAAGCAGATTTTGCCCAAAGCCAATCTCCATTTTTATCAATTTTAGCAATAAATATATCACGACTATTTCCAGCAGGTAAATTTATTGAGCCAAAGCTTATTGCATTTGTATAATATCCCGTAATTACAGAATTTCCATTTTTATCAATTGCAATACCACGCGATTCATCATTACCATTAGAACCCGCAGATTTTGCCCAAAGCCAATTTCCATTAAAATCAATTTTAGCAATAAATATATCGCGAGCTCCATTAGCATTTAAAGTGGTATTGCCAAAAACTGAATTACCAGAATAAAATCCCGTAATCGCAATAAATGAATTATTAGCATTATATCTAATTCCAACTGATTCTTCTGTTAATGAACCTCCCGCTTTTATAGCCCAAACCCAATTACCAGAGGAATTTAATTTCGCTACAAAGATATCTCGATAACCCGAAGAGGTCAATGTCGTTGTGCCAAAAGTAATATTCGATTCGAAACTTCCTGTTACATATACATTATTTGAATTATCACATATAATTGAATTTCCACGATTAAAACCAGTGCCAACTCCGGATTTTGCCCAAAGCCAGTCGCCCGTATTACTTAATTTTGCTATAAAAACTTCAGTATTTCCCGAAGAATTTAAAGAAATATTACCAAAATCGCAAGTTCCAAAAAAATATCCCGTAATATATATATTGCCATTGTTATCACAAGTTATATCTTTTCCATAGTCAGCAAGATTTCCACCAGCACTACGCGCCCATTCCCAATAACCATCTTTGTTGATTTTTGCAACAAAAATATCTTTTCCACCTTTTGAGATTAGAGTAGTTTCACCGAAACTAATTTCACCTTCGAAATAACCAGTGTGATATAAATTCCCCGATGCGTCTTCGCAAATACCAAAGGATTGGTCTTGGCTGGAAAACCCCGTTCCATCTTTTATCAATTCGGGCTTATAAATATCAACAATTTTTTGCGAATATGCTGAACTTGTAAAAAGAAGTATTATACTAATAATAATAAAAATATATTTCATAGCACTTTGGGATATTATTTTGAAAAATAGTAATAAATTTATTATCAATTAAAAGAATTCAAAATTAAGAATTTTTATAATAAAAAAAAATTATTTCTTAAAGTAAATTTAGTTTTCATTAAAATTACGATTTTGATTTGATTAAAATAATGATTGAGAAATTTAGTATTTTTTTTAAATATCATATTTAAAAATATACTTCTTAATTAAATGGACAAAATTTGATATTTTTGTATTTTGTATGTAATTCAATTCAAAAATGAAAAAAGAGATAATTATTCATTCGGCAATAGACGAGGTTCGGGTTGCAATAACCGAAGATGGCGAGCTTGCTGAATATTTTATAGAACTACCAAACAAAGAAAGGTACATTGGTAGTATTTATTATGGTAAGGTTAATAAAATTTTACACGGCATAAATGCCGCTTTTATTGATATTGGTCTTCATCACGATGCTTTTTTACATTTTTCTGATATCGAAGATGATAGCGGAATAATCACAGAAGAAGACGACGACGAAACTATTGATAATGAAAACAACGAAATAGATTTAAAAGATGAAAATATTAGTGATTTAGAGGAATCACAAAATGATATATCAGAAGGAAATGCAAATCTATTAGATAATATTGATATTAAAAACGACGATTTTGCTAATATAAACAATAAGTCTATCGAAATAAATAAAACCGAACAAAAAAGTAATGGAAAGCAAAAAAATCATTATAAACAAAAGAAAAATAGTAAATTCAAATCTAAGCAAATAGATGAAATAAATATAAAAGAAGGGCAGTGGATTTTAGTTCAAATCGTTAGAGAAGCTTATGGAAATAAAGGGGTTAAAGTAACATCAAAAATCGCAATTCCGGGTAGATATGTAGTATTTTTGCCAAAAGATGAAATGGTCGGAGTCTCGCGTAAAATTTCATCTTATCACGAAAGGAAAAGATTAAGAAATCTCACAAAGCAGTTTTTACCTAAGGGTGCTGGCTGTATCATACGAACTGCTTCGAAAGGTAAATCCGAAGAAGAACTAAAAAGAGATTGGGAAGAATTGCTTACTGTTTGGTCTGATATAGAGCAAAAAATTAAAAAAACGACAAAGCCATCTAATGTATATATGGATATGCAATTAGCAAATAGCATAATTAGAGATTTATTTACTCCGAATGTGGAGCGTGTAATAGTAGATTCTAAAAAATTATATACAGAATTAAATAATTATATAAAAAGAGTTTCCCCGCATCTTGAAAAAAGGGTTGAGTTATATACAGAAAAAGCGGCTATTTTTAAAGAATTTGGGATTGATAAAGAATTAGCAAAAACATATAAAAGACGAGTTAATTTGCATAGCGGTGGTGATATTATGATCGAACATACCGAAGCTATGACTGTTATTGATGTTAATTCCGGTAAAAGTCTCGAAAAAGACCAAGAAAGAAATGCTTTTAAAACAAATATCGAAGCTATGCGAGAAGCGGCAAAGCAGATCAGACTTCGCGACCTTGGCGGAATGATTGTTATAGATTTTATTGATATGAACGATGAAAATAATCGGAAAAAATTATTTAATGAAATGAAAAGAGAATTAAGTAAGGACAGAGCAAAAACTGTTGCTTATCCGATTTCTCAACTTGGTTTAATGCAAATTACTCGCCAGAGAATAAATCAGAATATTTCCGAAAAACTTACTGAAATCTGCCCAATGTGTAAAGGAACGGGCAGAATCACCTCAAAAATAGTACTAATAAACGAAATTGACCGTTGGTTAAAGAATTTTAGGCGTACAACTTCGGAATTTAGATTAATACTTATTGTTCATAATACAATTGCAAATCATATAACAGAAGGTTCGTTTTCGATAATTTCAAAATTAATGATTAAATACTTTGCAAGAATTAAAGTTCAACAATCTGATTCTATGGCAATTGACCAATTTAAGTTCTTTTCTGTTCGTCAACAGAAAGATATTACATCAGAATATTTATAATTATTTTTAAAAAATGAATAGAAAGAAAATTACAATATTAGGGGCAACTGGTTCAATAGGCTATCAGACTCTAAATGTTATTGAATCTTTACCCCAAAAATTTGAATTAAATTATATTACAGTAAATAAAAATATTTCTGCTCTTAATGATATTTGTAAGCGATTTAATCCCAAAGGTATCGTTATTGCTGATGAAAGTGCTTATAAATCATTTAAAAAAAATACTAATTATCAAGGTGAGATATTCTGTGGTAGCGAAAGTATTAATTTTGTTGCCGGAAGCGAGCAAAATGATATTTTACTATCCTCATTAGTAGGTTTTTCAGGTGTTGTACCAACTTACGAAGCAATCAAAAAGGGAATTACTATTGCTCTTGCGAATAAAGAAACTTTAGTTAGTGCCGGAAATTTAATTATGAATGCGGCTAAGGAATATAAAGCAAAAATTTTAGCAGTTGATAGCGAGCATAGTGCTATTTTGCAATGCTTACTTGGAGAGGATATAAATAGTGTTGAAAAAATTATTCTAACTGCGTCGGGTGGACCTTTTCGCAACACTCCTATCGCGGAATTTCCAAATATTACTATCGAACAAGCACTTAATCATCCTAATTGGAATATGGGCAATAAAATTACAATAGATTCTGCTACTATGATGAATAAGGGTTTTGAAATTATCGAAGCACGTTGGCTTTTTGATTTAGATATTAATAAAATTGATGTTGTTGTCCATCCGCAAAGTATTATTCATTCGCTTGTGCAGTTTATTGATGGTTCGGTTAAAGCTCAATTAGGTTTGCCCGATATGAGAATACCAATTTCTTATGCACTCAATTATCCAGAGCGTCTTTCTTTTGATTTTCCGAGATTAGATTTATGTGAAATTGCTAAACTTGAATTTCAAAAGCCAGATTTTGAAAAATTTCCGTGCTTAAAATTAGCTTATGAATCATTAGAAATGAATAATCATGCACCTGCAATAATAAATGCGGCAAATGAAATATGTGTCGAGGCTTTTCTAAACGGAAAAATTAAATTTATTGATATTCCGAGAATTATAGATACCGCTCTCAATAAAATTGAACATATTTCGATTACAACACTTGAATCAATAATTTATACTGACTCTGAAACAAGAAAATTTACTTCTTCAATTATTAATAATATTAATTAAAAATATGGAATTTTTAAATAGTGCTATATATTTTGTAATCATAATAGGTATTTTGGTAGCTATTCATGAGTTTGGTCATTTCATTGCGGCAAGAATGATGGGAATGCGTGCCGAAGTTTTTTCGATTGGAATGGGAAAAAGGCTTTTTGGTTTTAATAAAATAAATGGTTTAACATTTGGTAATTTATCCGAAGATATTGAATTGGGCAATCATACAGATTATCGAATTGCTGTGTTTCCTATTGGTGGTTATGTAAAAATCTCGGGAATGATAGACGAAAGTTTTGATACTGAATTTCAGAATTCCGAGCCTAAAGATTATGAATTTCGCTCAAAAAATATGTTCCAAAAAATATTTGTTCTTAGCGCCGGCGTTATAATGAATATAGTGCTTGCTATTGCAGTATTTGCTTATATAGCATATTTTAATGGAAAAAGCGAATTAGCGACAACTACGATTGGAAAAGTCGAAGAAAAATCTATTGCAAGTGAATTGGGTTTTCAAGTTGGAGATAAAATCGAAAGAATAAATGGGAGAAAAGTTAATACTTGGTCTGAATTATTAGAGAAAATCACTTTGGAAGATTTTGGGAAAAAAATTAAAATTGACTTAATAAGAAATTCTAATAATTTCTCTCTTGATGTTGATGGTGCGAAAATTATTAAATCATTATCAAAAAAACAAGCTCTTGGGCTTATCCCCGGAGGGCTTAGTATATTTATCGAAAATGTTGCAATCGAATCTCCAGCTCATAATTCGGGATTAATGAAAGGCGATACATTATTATCTTTAAACGGCATTGAAATAAATACTTTAAGCACAATGCAAGACAATCTTAAAGATAAAAAATCAACTCCAATTTTCCTTGTTTGGAAAAGAGGAAATCAAATTATGAGCGACACAATCAAAACAAATGATAAAGGTATGATTGGTATTCAAATGGGATATGGCCCTCAAACAAATATAAATTATTCATTGATTGAATCAATAAGCATTGGTTTTTCGGAAAGCTATGGCTCTTTTATTTTGCTTATCAATTCTTTGAAGCAGATTTTTATCGGCAATTTATCATTTAAAGAGACAGTTGGCGGTCCTATAATGATTATGGATATGGCGGGCGAGCAAGCAAGTCGAGGATTTACAAGTTTTCTACATTTTCTTGCGATGCTTTCTATATCATTAGCATTTATGAACATTTTACCTTTTCCCGCTCTTGATGGTGGACATATAGTTTTTGCATTAGTCGAGGGAATTTTTAGAAAAGAAGTTCCAGTAAAAGTAAAATTAGCTATCCAACAAGGTGGTGTGATTATTCTTTTACTTTTTATGACTTTTGTAATTTTTAATGATGTATCACGAATTTTAAAATAGATTTTGAATAATAAACCCTTAATTTTAGTAACAAATGATGATGGAATTAACTCGCCAGGTATTGAAATACTTGTAAAAAGTTTATCAAATTTAGGTGAAATTATTGTTGTTGCTCCTGATACTCAGCGCAGTGCTGTAAGTAGTAGTTTATCAATTAACAAGCCTTTAAGAGTAAGTAAATTCCATAAAAACGGCTCATTTTTTGGATATAGTGTTGATGGAACTCCTACTGATTGCGTTAAATTAGCTATATCAACTCTTTTAGATAGAAAGCCAGATTTAGTTGTAAGCGGAATAAATCACGGTAAAAACACATCAATTAATGTATTATATTCTGGGACTGTTGCTGGTGCTAAAGAAGGATATTTAGCAAATATCAACTCTATAGCTATTTCTCATTCTTCTCATTCATTAGATTCTGATTTATCTTATGCCGCAGAATATTCACAAATTTTGGCAAGGAAATTGCTAAATTATGATAGCAATGAGATATTACTTTTGAATGTAAATGTGCCAAATTTACAAAAGGAATTAATAAAAGGGGCTATATTTACAAAATTAAGTAATGCATATTGGAAAGATAAATATGAAATGCGTTTAGACCCATTTGGAAATGAATATTATTGGTTCGCAGGTTCATATATAAATAATAGTAATGATTTGAATACTGATGACGGTGCAATAGAAGCGAATTATGTTTCTGTTACAGCTCTCGAGATGAATCATTTGAATGACAATTTTAATAAAAACATAGCAAATTATTTAGGATTTTTTGATGAGCAAAGTAATATCTATAGACGAACTAAATGAGGAGATGATTCTCGCTGAATCAGTCGTCAATAGTTTTGGACAGACATTACTAAATGCAGGCGTATGTCTTGAATTTCGGCATAAAAAACTTCTTAAAACTTGGAATATTAAATTTATAAAAATTATTGATGATAATGAGGAGATTAATAAAAATTGCATTAATCCCGAACATATTAAAATTGCAAGTGAATTTATAAATTCTCGTATAACTTGGCAAGCTACTTTACCAATTGAATTTGATCTAATAAATACTGCTATTTTAATTAAAGCTACTAAATTTGGTGATAAAAATGAAAACAACTGAAATAGAAGCAAAATTATTAATACAGACTATTCAAACATTGCCTACTCTACCGACTATTTATTATAATTTATTAGAAGTAATGAATAACCCGCGTTCGACAGCTATTGATGCCGCAAAAGTAATTCAAAACGACCAAGCCGCCGCCGCAAAAGTTCTTAAAGCCTCAAATTCACCTATTTACGGTTTCTATGGAAAGATAGAAAATATTACACAAGCAATTACTTATATCGGTTTTGAAGAAGTAAAAAATTTTGTTATTGCAATCACTATAATAGATTTCTTCAATAATAATTTTAATAAAAATGGAATAGATATTGTTGAGTTTTGGAAACACTCCATAGGAGTTGGAATAATTTCAAGAATGATTGGTAAATATATTAAAGCTCGTGATATTGAAAATTATTTTTTAGCAGGTATTCTTCATGATATTGGAAAAATTACATTAATTAATTTAATGCCAGAACAGTATTTTGACGTTTATAGATATAGTTTGGAAATGAAAGTAAGTCATTACGAGGCAGAAGAGAAAATTATTGGTATAACGCATAATGTCGTAGGTGATATTTTAGCAACAAAGTGGAACCTTCCCGTATCAATTCGTAACTCAATAAAAAATCATTATAGAGGAGTTGGTGATAAGCCAAATGATAAAATTGTTCCAGCTACACATATTGCAAATATTGCGGCAATTATGTTTGGTTTAGGATTTGAAAAATCTTTACCTGTGCCAGAACCTAATAAACAAGCATGGGAAATTTTAGAATTAGAAGATAATTTTTTCTCAAAAAATCAATCATCAATAACAAGCCTATATTATGATACAATCAACTTATTATTAAAATAACATTATGAATACTGATGAAATATATGGAAATAAAAAAAATATATCTTATATAAGATGGAAAGAATTAATCCATTCTATTAATGAATTTACTACTATTGGATTAAATCGTGAAAGTTTATATGATATATATTATGATAGCTTAAGCGTTTTAAGTAAATTTCCAAAATTTGATAAAAGTGCATTTTTTATTTTAAATAATAGTTTTAGTTTCGAACTTACGATAACTAATCCAAATAATTATCTAAATGAATTTAATGAAATTTTTGATTACCTTGTAGAAACTGGCGATATAGGTCATGCATTAGATACCTCAAAATCAATAAATATTAATTTGGAAGAGAAAGATGAAATTCAAAAAAATATTTTCATAGTACCCTTAAGAACAAGTAAATTAATTGTTGGAATTATATTAATTATTCACAATAATAGATTAGGCGAACTCGACCAATTATTCTATCAATTTGTGGGGTTATTTGCAAATTTGATTGGTACTACTATTGAAAATTTCCATTTTAAAAATGAATTGGAAATTTCAAAATCTTCTTTAGAGCAAAAAATTGCTATGAGAACTCTCGATTTAGCTCAAAGTAGAAGAGAAATTAAAGCAATTTTTGATTCTGTACTTGCGGGTATCATTGTATTTGACCTTTCGATAAACAAAATTGTAAGGGTGAACCCAATGGCTTGTAAAATCATTGGTGATAGTGAGTCTAATATCGTAGGAAAAAATATTTTTGATTATCTTGACTATTTTAATTATTCAAATTTAAATGATTTTCCCAAAAATGAGAATTATTTTGAATCTTTTTTAATAACAAAAGATAAAACCAATAAACAAATTCTAAGAAATATCACTCGAATACCGCTAAATAACCGTGTTTTAATTAACGAAAGTTTTGTTGATATTTCTAAAATTAAAGAAGCAGAATATACCTTAAACGAAGCTAATCAAATTCTTGAACAAAAAGTTATCGAACGAACCGAAGATTTACAAATTATTGTTGAACAACTTAAAGAAGAAATCAAGGTTCGTGTTGCCGCAGAAGCAAAAATCCGAAAGATGTATGAGGAACAAAAAGAATTAAATGATTTAAAAACAAGATTTGTTAGTATGATTTCGCATGAGTTTCGTACACCACTTACTTTAATTAAATCTTCTGCTCAAATGGTAACAAAATTTAAAGATGTTTTAACAATTAATGAGAAAATTAATTATCTTGATAGAATATCTCACTCGGTTGATTCTTTAACTGATATGATAGAAAATGTTATATTCATTGGTAAAAATGAATCAAATAAATATAATGTAAATAATGAATATTTTGATTTTAAGATATTTATTGATGGTATTATAAATTTCTTTCAACTTAATTCAATCGAGAACATAGAGTTTGAACTTAATATTTCAAATTTAAGCGAACAAATTTACACTGACAAAAGATTATTACGTATTATTCTAAATAATTTAATATCAAATGCTATTAAATATTCAAAAAATAATCCAAAAATCTGTATAGAAGCAAAAATAGAAGCTGATAATTTAATTATTTCGGTTACAGATTTTGGAATCGGGATTCCTCCAAACGAATTAGATAGAATATTTGATTTGTTTTATCGTGCTAAAAATGTAAACACAATAAAAGGGACTGGACTTGGATTAATTGTTGTTAGTGAGTCCTTACAAAAATTAGAAGGAAGAATCGAATATAAGAGCATTATTAACGAAGGCTCTGTATTTAGTATTTTTATTCCATTAAAAAATGAAAATATATATTAAAATAAAAAAATGAAATTTAAAATATTAATCGTTGAAGACGAAAAAGAAATTCTTGATGATTTGTCAAAAATTCTTACCATTTCTGGTTATGAGGTTGTTTCTACTAATAATTGCAACGAAGCAATGGATTTTGCAATCAATAGTAATCTCGATTTGATAATTTCTGATATTTTATTGCCAGAGTTTGATGGTTATGATTTTTTAAAGCAATTACAGGAAAACTCTGCTACTGCTTCTATTCCTTTTTTATTCTTATCTGCAAAATCTAGTAAATACGATGTTCGCGAAGCGATGAATCTCGGTGCCGATGATTTTATAACAAAGCCTTATGATATTGAAGAACTCTTAAATACTATAAAAATTCGTCTCGAAAAGAAAATCAAAAGAGAAAGTCATTTTTCTCAAAAAATTGAGAATTTACAGACTAATTTAAGAAAAACTATGCCTCACGAAATCAGAACACCTCTGAACGTAATTCTTGGTTTTTCTGAATTTCTACTAAAAAACAAAGATATAAAAAATGAAGAAGCAATGGATATGCTCGGAAATATTCATCAATCTGGTCAAAGATTATTGCACACTTTCGAAAATTATCTGTTATATGCCAACCTCGAATTAATAAATACTTCTCAAAATGAAAAAATGAAATATCAAAAATATAAAACTTATATGGTTGATATTGTATTAAGCGATATTATCACAGCAAAATCTTATGAATACAATAGAGCAAATGATGTTATAACTGAATTAAGTAGTGGTACAATAATAGTTTACGAAGAACATTTTCATAAAATTATTGATGAATTAATTGATAATTGTTTTAAATTCTCGAATAAAGGTTCAGAGGTCATTATTCAATCAATGATTGAAGATGACTACTATAAGATTGTATTTAAAGATTCGGGACGTGGTATGACCCTCGAACAATTAGCGGCTTTAGACGAATACGTTCAATTTGAACGCTCGGTTTATGAGCAACAAGGTGCGGGTTTAGGACTAAGTATCGTAAAAAAAATTATTGATATTTATAATGGTAAATTTTCAATTACAAGCAATCCAAATGAATATACTATTGTTACCGTTTATTTACCCGGATTTGATGATAATTTGAGCTAATTTTTATTTATTTTTTAAACTATATTCTCTTTTAAATTTTATTGCCATTAGATATGGATTTTCAACAAAATACTTAAAACTCATAATTATACTAATTATTAATATGAGTGTACATATTAGCCCTCCCTCGAATCCAAAATCGCCGCCTACAATATAATTATAAAAGTAAAATTCATTATTATAATTAATATTTATAATTCCTACTTTATAATCCATTCCGCTTATTGGGCTATTAAATATCATAACTAATGATATATTCCAAAGGAAATGAAACATAATCGAAGGATACAAAGATCGCGATTTAATATATATTACTGCAAACAAAATTCCTGCTAAAAATATATTAATATGAGCGAAAAATGTGATATTGGGATTTGTGAAATGAACTAACGAAAATAAAAAAGATGTAATCAGAATTGCCCAAATTTTCCCTAAATTTTCTTCTAAAATTTGTAAAATAAAAGCTCTAAATAATAATTCCTCAATTATCGCCATAATTGCTATATAAATAATAAAATTATAATTTAATAGCTTAATGGCATTAAAAACAATATCAATATCTAAAAATAAATAAGATAATACTAATATAAATGATATAATTACAAGTGAAAAAATAAATATATATAGTAAAATAAGCAAATTTTGTAATACATTTTTATCAAAAAATAAACCTAATTCGGATATTGAATGCCCTATTCGTAATTTTTGAAAAATAAATGTAAAAAAAAGAATAAATAACAGTATATCTAAATTAAAATCTAATTGCAAAGTAGGGAAAAAATATATTATTAGCTCACTAAAAAATAGCGATAAAAGAAATAAAAACAGTATAGTAAAATCATTTCTCAATATTTTAATAAATAAATTAGATTTCATAATATTAATTATCTAAAAAAATCCAGTGGATTCATAATTAATTTTATGATTTCACTGGATTTATTAAATTTATGTTTTTTATAATTTATTAATTATTAGCAACGTTTTGATTTGCTTTAAGATTTTGAATATGCTGCGCTATTTTTGAATACATTTTTTCTTCTACTTCTTCGTGGAATAAACCAGTAATCATAAGGTTTAACTGTGGGCAGTAAGAAGCGTATTGATTATCGCCTCTTTTTCTAATCAAAACTTCATAATCGTCCATACTAATGCTATTAGAAATATTATTAGACATTTATATACTCCGTTTTTAAATAAATTATCAAAATAAATGATTAAAGACTAACTTATATCAAAATAATTTTCTTAAATGTGTTAATTTTGTAAATAATTATTAATTGAGTTTTTAATATGATTGAAATAATTAAGTCGAAAGGCATATTTTTTTTCTTTAAAAGAGTATTTTTTAAGATTAAATATAAAATACTATCGAAAATTATTATTATGCGTGATAATAGTTCAATTACGTATTTTAATAATTTATCTGAACTTAGCATAATTAATCCTATTGATATAAATTACTTAATTGATTTTGATTATATTGACAATTATGATAAAATCGAAATGTTTGCTGATTACTTATGTCAGCATAAATTTAATTTATTGGGGTCGGGCTTGCAAGAAATTGCATTAAATTCCAATTATTTAGGATTCGAAGGATGCAAGTTTGATATAAAAATCGAAAATAATTATATTGATTTTTTAAGAAAATCTATAAATTCTGCTAATTTAGACTATTCACTTAATATTTTAAAAAAACTCGATAATAACTATCGTTTAATTGACTGGCAACGAGACTTTCGCTCGGGCTATAGATGGGAAACATCTGCTCATTTTCATAATATTTCTTTTGGTAATATAGTTGGAGTTGATATAAAACACCCTTGGGAACTTGGGCGATTAAATCATTTAATTATCTTATTTTACGCTTTTAAAAAATCAAAAAATATTAAATATAAATACGAATTTATAAATCATATTTATGATTTTATTCTTCAAAATCCACCAAATTATGGCGTTCAATGGCTTTCCACAATGGATATTGCGATTCGAGCAGTAAATTTTATCACAGTATATTCTCTTTTTAAAAATTTTGGTGAAGATTTTACAAATGATTTTAAATCATATTTTTATAATTATTTATATAGTCATTTAATTTATATTTTGAATAATCTTGAATGGTCTTCGGGAATGAGGGCAAATCATTATTTTTCTAATATTTGTGGATTGATTTTTTTGAGTATATTTTTACCAATAAATAGCATCACTTCTTTCGCGTTTATATTTGCTCTCAATGAGTTAAAAAACGAAACTATATATCAATTTTATGATGATGGAGGAAATTTCGAAGCCTCGCTTCCATATCATTCTTTCGTTTCAGAAATGCTTTTTAAAACTATTTCTATTGTAAAAAATATTCCGAAAAATCATATTAATAATATAATTAATAATTTTGATAAGAAAATTTCTAAACAATTTAATTTTCCAAAAGAAATTCAAAATCGAATTTCTAAAATTGATATTAATAAATTAATTCAAAATAATGTTATCACTTTTGATTCAATTTTTAATCAAAAATTAGCAAAAATTGCTGAATTTAGTATTAATTCATTAAGTCCGAATTTTAATGATTTTCAGATTGGAGATAATGATAGTGGATATTTTTTAAGTTTAATGCCAATTATTAATGATGATTTTTCAATAAATTCAAAAAATCGTTTTGAATTATATAATTTAGCAAAAAAATTTATAAATAGCGATGAAAAGCAGACATCAATTTTTATGAAAAATTTTGGTGCGTTTTTTCATACTGAAAATAATTATAAAATTGCAGTTAGATGTGGAAATATTGGTCAAAACGGCAAAGGTGGACATGCTCATAACGACCAACTTTCTTTCGAACTATATTCAAGAAATGAATTATTAATTTGCGACGCAGGAACATATAATTATACTGCATTTCCGGATTTAAGAAATTTGTATCGCTCTACAGAATCGCATAATACTTTGCAAATTCCAAATTTTGAACAAAATCCTATTCCAAAAGAAAGTAGCAAATTATTTTGGCTAATTGATAATGCAAAAGCAGAATGTACTCATTATTCTAAAAGAAAATTTTCTGCAATTCATTATGGATTTCCAAAAGCTCATACAAGAGAATTTAATTTTGATGAAAATATTATTTATTGCCGCGATTATTGTGAATATTTCGGAAAAAAGATGATATATTTTCATTTTCCCAATAATATACAAATTAATAAAATGAATGATAAGCAAATCTTTTTATCAAACGGAAATTGTAAATTTTCGATTAAATTTGATATTGGAGATGCAACGAAAAAAGAATACTTTTTTTCGCCAAATTACGGTGTCAAATATTCTTCTCACCTTATTGTCATTACTTTTGAAAAAAATGAAATTAATTGGGAAATTGAAATTTTAAAATGAATTTAATAGATAGATATATAGTTAAACAGTTTATATTTACATTATTTTTTGCTATAATTGCATTATGCACAATATTTGTTGTTGTTAATTTATTAGAAAGCTTAGATAATTTTTTAGACCAAAATGCTACATTTTTAACAATCGTTAAATATTATATTTATTTTTTACCAGAAATTATAAAACTACTTACACCCGTATCAACATTAATTGCTACTCTCTTTACTATTGGTCGCTTATCAACGTTAAATGAAATCACAGCAATGAAATCTGGCGGACTTAGCCTTTATAGATTAATGTTGCCTTTAATTTTTGTAACAACCATTCTTAGTTTTGTAATGGTTTATTTTAATGGCTGGATTGTTCCTAATGCAAATGAGAAAAAAAGACTTATCGAAGAGAAATATATCAATAAAACTAAAGCTGGAAATGCTATTTATAATTTATATCTTCGCGATACTCCCACAAGAAACGTAATAATTCAATATTATGATGCAGAAATGATGCAAGCTAATCGAGTTACAATCGAAGATTTTACAAGCGAAAAAAGCCCTCGAATTACCCAAAGAATTGAAGCTAATACAATTACTTGGAATAAAGAACAAAACAAATGGATAGGCGAAAAAGTCCTAAAACGCCAATATAATAAAACGGGAATTACTACAATTCGATATGATTCTACTGAAATTGATATGCGATTACATCATAACGAAATTGAGCAATTACGCCGAGAGCCGAAAGAAATGAATTTTTATGATTTGAAACAATATATCTCTATTTTGCAAATGGGTGGAAAAGATGTTCGCCAACAGCTTATTAATTACTACGGTAATTGGGCATTTCCCTTTGCTAATATTATTGTAATTCTTTTTGGCGTTCCATTTGCATCTGTTCGTAGAAAAGGTGGAATTGCTATTCAAATTGGTGCCGCAATGGTTATAGCCTTTGTATATATGATATTTACAGAAGTTAGCAAAACAATGGCTTATGCTTATAATTTAGACCCTGTTTTAGCAGGTTGGAGTGCAAATTTAATTTTCGTCGTTGCGGGTATTTTAACAATAATGAAAACAAAAACATAAAAATTTCTTATTAAATTTTCATTGTCGTTTTCTATGAGAAAATATACGGGTGGTATAAGCATTTTTGCTTGTCCCAGATATTAAAAGTTGTCCTACGGCTTGAAAGACGTAGGACAACTGGAAAAATCGTTAATTAAATATTATTTATTATATGCAATCTTAATAAGTGGAATGAGCCAATTAAAATCATTTTCATCTCTAACAACGCACTCTATATGCCCAATCCCCCAATGCCCAACATTGCTAACATCACGTACTTTAGCCAAATACTGTTCGGGAATATCATAGATTTCAAGATTTAACCAAATTTTTAATTTATTTTTCTGAGTATGCATTTGACAAAAGTGTGATTTATCTTTTACTAAACTTATATACTTCTTTTTTGGGAAAATATCATAAGTTAATCCATTTTTAAATAATTCAGTATTTAAAGAATTATAAATATCAAAAGTAAATGGGTTTTTGGGATTAAAATGACTTTCAATTTTTAAATTATAATCATCAATTTTTTCATCTGCAATAGTAACATTCTCATCGTTATTAATATTTTCATCAATTTTCTTATTTCCAATATTAAAATCAGAAATATCCTCAAAATTATTGTTAATTTCTAGCCTAAATTGTTTTAATGCATTTGCAATATCATTATCACCAAATTTATGCCCTAAATCATCTTTTACAATATTATTAATTAAATTTATTAATGATTTATTACCCGAATCAAATAACTGTAGCAAAGCTTTTTTAATAATTGTATAAAGCCAGATTTTTTTAGCATAGTTTAACAATTTATCATTAGCAAATGAGTTTTTACTCAATTTTTCTATTAAATCTTCATTTATATCGTTAGTTAAAGAAAATTCATTTAATTTTTTATCTTTACCTATTCCTTTTAATTCAGAAAAATAAATTTTATATAAATTTCCATTTGTAATTATTAGAATTGGTACGCCTTTGTTAGTGCAGTAATTTAATTTTTCGATAATCATTTTATTATCATCTAAATTATTATTTAATGCCTTAGCTTCGACAAGAAATTTTGAGTTTGAATTAATGCAAAAATTATAATCACATCTACGCCCCGCCATATCACCGTCTTCATGAATTACCTCATTTGGATTACTAAAATCCCAACCTAATGATTCAAAAAATGGTCTTATAAGCCACTCTTTTGTTTGAGCTTCATTAATATTTTTTTGTTTTAATTCAGAAATTTTAGTTTTTAAATCATCAATTTTACTAATTAATTCATTTTGCATATTAATTTATAATATTTATTAATACATTGAAATTTATATATATAATTTAATTATTTTACAAAATTAAAACAATTTTTTCTATAAAACAAAAGATTTATTTGTTATCAAATTAGAATAATAGGCTTATTGATTTTCCATAAAATTTTTCTTAATAAAGTTTTGTAATCTATCAAAATCTCTTTCCCAACTATAATGTATTTGAAATTCATTTTGGGCAGATTCCGACATTTTAAGCAAAAGCTCATAATTTGCCTCATTAACGAATTGAAGTATAGTATCGGCAAATAAATCAATATTTTCGCAATCTATAGCGAGTCCAGCAAGAGTTTCAGCATTCATTCTTATCATAGGTTCTGCCAAAGAAGTAATCATTGGCTTTCCCGCACCCATATAATCAAAATATTTATTCGAGATAGTTTGGTTAATATGCTCATCTAATTTATATGGTAAAACACCAAAATCCATTTCACTATATAGATTTTTTATTTGTCCATGAGAAAATTTACCTTTAAATTCGATATTTTCAGCAGAATCAAGTGATTGAGCAAGCTTTTTCAAATCATTTTCGAGTTCGCCATATCCTGCGATAATAAGACGAATATTATTATTTACTTTCCAAGCTAAATCGAAAGCATATAATAGTTTATCGAGATTTCTTTCGCTATTTATCAATCCGTGATATGCAAAAACTAATGGTTTAATTAAAATACCTGTTTTAACATCGTGGAACCATTCTTTTAATGGCGTATTATGAACGATTTGAAGTTTTTCTTCGGGATAATCATATTGCTCAATTAACCTTTGATTTTGCTCTTCGCAAACGGTAAGGATGGCGTCCATTTTTTTAACGGAACTTTTTTCAATTTTATCGGGTAGTTTTAAATTGTGAACTAAATATCTAATAAAAAAGTTTTTTTTATATTTATTCCAGCCACGCATAACTACGGGATAGTTCTCGGCCATATCCATAACAACTGGAATACTAAATTTTTTAGCATATTTTGCGGCATCTAAAGCGAGCATTATTTCGCGAACAATAATCAAGTCGGGAGAGAATTTTTTTATTGCTTTATTAATAGCAATTTTCCATATAGGATTATAAGGTATGGGCTGGCTTAAAGGAAATAATCCAGCCGCTATTTTAAAAATTTTAATACCTTTGTAATTATCAGATTTATCACCAAGAAACGAGCGGCATAGAATTGCAACATCAAATCCATTTTGTTTAAAAGATTCTGTAATTTTTTCAGTTCTAATATCAGCAGGGTGTTTATCTTTGCTAATATATAAAATTTTTAAATTTTTATTCATCAATATTCACAATTTATATAAAATACGCAACTTCGCATTTATATAATAAATATCATACACTTTAAATAATTAATTTACAAAAATTAATATTTATCGTTTACTAATTACTAAAAAATATTGAAAAAGAATATAAATCAAAATTCGATTTTTTCTTTTGCTTGCTCTAAAGAATCAACAATATATAAAACCGTATCAACTTTTGTCATTTTTAATACATTTCTAAGTGTTGTATTAAGAGAACAAAGAATTAACGTGCCATCAGCCTCATTAAATTTTGCGTGTGTTTTTACAAGTAAACCAATCACAATAGAGCTCATATAACTTGTATTAGAAAAATCTACAATTAATCTTGGATTTTTTAAATTAGTAACTTTATCAAATTCATTAACAAGTTCATCAGTTTCTGCACCGCCAGTAAATTGCCCAGAAAGATGGATAATGGAATAATTATCCATTGTTTCTACATCAATATTTTTCACTAATTAGAACCTTATATTGTTTATTAAAACTTTTTAAGTATATACGTATATAAAAAAAAATTATGATAATATTAAAAAGATTAATATTTTATACTAATCTTTTTCTTCTATGATTTCTATAAGCATTAAGTAGCAAACCTATAAATGCAAAATTCACAATCATAGATGTACCTCCGTAACTCAAAAATGGCAATGGTATTCCCATAACAGGCACTATTCCTATAACCATTCCAATATTTATTATCGTATGATATAAAAAGACAGTTAAAATCCCAAATGCTGATATACTGTAAAATTCATCATCAGCTTCTTTTGCCGTATCTAATATCTTTAATAATAATAATCCGAAGAAAATAATAATTGCAATACTACCAATAAAACCAAATTCCTCTGCTGGTACTGAATAAATAAAATCAGTCCATTGCATAGGTATGTATCTTAATTGTGTTTGTGTTCCTTGTAAAAATCCTTTTCCAGTAATGCCGCCACTTCCTACTGCCATCATTGATTGTATTACATTATAACCTTGTCCACGGGGGTCTGAACCTGGATTTAAAAAAGTTTCTATTCTTGCTTTTTGGTGGTCTTGTAAAGTATTATAAAATATAGGTGCCAAATATCCACTAATTATAAATATTATAATCACTAAACTTTTATTTAACCATTTAGTTTTAAATAATAATGCAAAACTTGTAAATAATATTATAGCAATTATCATAAACCACATACCTTTAAGCGATAAAATAATGATAAATGGTAACGATACAACAAAAAACAAGAAAAATGCACTAAATCCAGACCAAAATAATATTCCTAAAAATATTGCAATAAGTACTGAAGAAGTTCCGTGGTCAGGCTGAATAAATACTAATACCATAGGCACAAACACAATTACAGTCGCTATTGACAAATCACGAATATTTGTAAGCTCGATACCTTTAGAAGATTTAAAATAAGCAAGCATCGTAATTATACCAAATTTAGCAAATTCAGCTGGTTGTAAGGACATTCCCGCGAAACGTATCCATCCTTTTGTGCCATAAATTTCATTACCAAAAAACAGCACAGCAACAAGTAAAATAAGTGAACCGAAGTAAAATATAAAAGAAAGGTTTCTCATAGCATTTTGTGGGATAAAAGTCATAATTATCGCTACAAGAATACCAAATCCAATAGATATTAATTGACGATTAAAAGTTTCTTGCATATTCGATGCATACGTGGCACTATATAAAGATATAATCCCAATTAATACTAAGACAATGACAATAAAAATCAATTTCCAATCAAAAAACTGTTCATTTTCTTTTTCTAAAGAAAAACCTTTTACATTCATCAATTAGCCCAACTTTTTCCAATTATCAATTCATATATTTCAATATATTTATTTCTTGTTTGAATTATTATATCATCGGGTAATTTTGGTGCTGGATATTGTTTGTTCCAATTAATAGTTTCAAGATAGTCTCGTAAAATCTGTTTATCAAAATTAATAGGTGATTTACCGGGTATATAACTATCTTTAAGCCAAAATCTCGATGAGTCGGGGGTTAGAATTTCGTCTATTAATATTATTTCACCCGTATCTAAAATTCCAAACTCAAATTTTGTATCTGCAAGAATTATTCCTTTTTCATATAAATATTCTGAACCAAAATTAAATAATTCAATTGATTTTTCTTTTAGATACGATGCGGTATTAATTCCAATGATTTCAGTACATTGCTCAAAATTAATATTTTCATCATGCCCGGTTTCTGCTTTTGTAGCAGGTGTAAAAATAGCTTCTGGTAATTTTGAGTATTCTAATAAATCCGTAGGCAATTCCACTCCGCAAATTTTTCCATTATTTTTATATTCTTTCCAGCCACTACCAGCAATATATCCACGTACAACAAATTCAACAGTAAGCGGACTTGCTTTTTTAACAAGCATAGAGCGTTCTTTTAGCATATCAAAATGCTTTTCTGCAATATATTCTTTTGGATAATCGCTCATATTTGTAGATACTAAATGATTATCAATTATATGTTTAGTATTTTGGAACCAAAATTCTGAAATAGAATTAAGAATTTTACCTTTATCCGGTACACTTTCATTCATAATTACGTCGAATGCCGAAATTCTATCAGAAGCGACAAATAGCATTTGATTAGGAAGTTCATATACTTCTCTTACTTTTCCCTTGCGATAAATTGGGAGTTCATCAATTAAATAGTGCATAAATATCCAAAATTATTTTAACTAAGTACAATCGTACTAAAATAAGCCCAATATTCAAAAAATGAATATTCAACCTGATAATAAGCAAGTGATAAAATTATAACTAAAACAAAAAATACAGCACCTACTAAATAAGTACGTTTCGATGAAATATCAAAAACAACAGATATTGATTTCAATAAACGTGTGATTGTCCAAATAGCAGTAAAGAAATATAAAAATATAAAAAACCAAACTGTTCCGGGCGACAACACAATTAATCTCATTATAATTATAGCAAACGGTAATAATATTAATGAAGGCAATGCCGCCCAAATAGATATTGTCATACAATCGCTCCAAAATACTCTTGCACGACTAAAAATTGCAATAATTTTTATAATCCAGCCTATAAAAAATGCTAATAAATAGCTAATTACAGAAATTAACAATAAAGATACTTCGGGCATCCAAATTAAGCTATAAAAGAACTCACGTATTGAATTTGATGGAAGTATCAGCATTAATAAATATTCAAGTACTTCGCTTTCTTTATAATAGAACAAAATTGAGGATATAAATATTCCCACTGATACCGAAATTATTATTCCAAGAATTAATGTTTGTACACTCGATATAATTCGCTGGTCTCTAATATCTGCATAAAAATTATAGGGACGCAATAAAGAGCGGAACATATATTCTCTAAATCTTTTAAATCTATTTATTAAAAGTACAAGTATAATTGCCATAATTATTCCAACAACAAGATATATCATTGGAGAGCTTGCTGAATAGCTTCCTGCATTTAAAATTGGCTCTTTTTCATTATTAAATAAAGATTGTAAAGTATTAAAAGAAATTCTTTCGTGGCGTTTTCTATCTGTAATTCCGCCCGTATTTATATATTTATTATGATTATTTGTTGTAAGCGAAGGTTTATTTTGCAAGTAATCATTAAATGAGTTAATAATACTACCAACACCATGATTTTTTTCAACTATCTTATAATTATTTAATATACTATATGCTTGAAATTCAAGTGAAAGCGGGTCGGAATAGCCATTATGATTATTTATTTGTATTTCATCACCAAAAGCCATAAAAAGAGGTTTATTATTAATAAGCTCTTGAATCCTAACAAATTCTGAACTTATTTGAGAAAAATTAATTTTCTTCCTAATATCAGCAAATCCAATTAAATCAAAGCCTTCTGTAAATATTTGTGAGTTGCCATTTGGTACGATTTTATATTTTAATTTTTCAGATTCTTTTGCTAATATTTTTAATATTGACTCAGTATAATTTTTATAATAACTTTCATCTTCATTAATTCCTATGCCTAATCCCCATGCAATTACACTTGGAGCATTATTATATATAAATATATTTTGTTTCGCAAGATTTTGAAGATAAATTTTAATTTCATCATAATTTGCAATTTTTGACGGTACATTATATAAAGGTAAGTCAATCATTAGCATTATTCCATTTACATTACAAAAATGAACTAATAAAGGATGTGGCGAACTAAATTTAGTTTCTATTACATTAGCACCTAATTTTTTGATTTGTGCAATATCTTGTCGAAGTTGATGTTCTGACAAGGTTTGCCCATTTCCAAAATAATCCTCAATATAGCTTATTCCCTTTAATTTAATCACTTGTCCATTTAGTAATAATGCGGGTTTGCCTGCATTTTCAGCTGTAACAATATTTCTAAAACCAATTTCAACTTTATAATCATCAATAATAAAATCATTGCGTTTAATTTTTACTATCAAATCATACATTTCTGGAAATTCGGGACTCCATAAATTAATTCCTTGGCAATTAATCGTAAGCCCTTCGATTATAGTTCTATCACTTTCTATTGTTAGAGTTTTTGAATTTGTAGAGCTTATTATCTCATTAGTGCCGCGTTTTTTCAATTCCATAGAAATATTAATATTTAATTTATCTTTTGTTTTAATATTTATGGAATCTTTTGTTACAAGTTTTTTTATTAAATTTTTTACATCTGTTGAAGATATACTAATATCAGCTGTTAAATCTGCATTATCTGTACTTTTAATTTTTGTTCTATACTTAATATCAGATATCCATACGTGTGGAGTACCGACGATTAATATTTCTCTTAATAATCCCGTAAAATATTGGCGAGAATTTAGCTGTTGAGAACGAATTTGCTTGATTTTACCTTCTGCGGGGAATACAACTAAACGAATTTCATTGGCATCATTTCGAACTGATTTTTCGGGTATTCTTACGAAAAATGGAGTCATCGCACCGACATAACGTCCAATAAACTGCTCATTCCAATATACTTCAACCTGATGGTCAATACCGAGAAAATATAATTGCCAAGAATAATTATCGGTCATACCAGATGGAATTTTTACTATTCTTTTATATATTACTTTGTTATCATTAATTTCTGAACGTGGAATATTAACAGAATTCCAATCGTTCATATCTAAAGAATAATCCCAATTCCCACTCAAATCTGCAACGTATCTATTTTCTGACGGCATTAATGTATTAATTGCTTCTTTGCTTAAATTTGCATTCGAATGAGTAATAAACAGCATAAAAAGTTTAGCTGACAGAGTTATAAATTTCCAATTTTTATTTTTCATAAATTTTTTCATTTATTGTAATATTCCCATTTAATCTATATTTCTATTATTTTTCCACTTTCAAGCGATTCGATAGCTCCGAAAGTCGTTTTTGTAACTTTGTATATTTCCTCGAAATCTATTGGCATTTTTTCAGCATTTTTAACTGCGTCCAAAAAATGCTTTACTTCATTGTCAATACCTTTTTTGCCATCTAATTTTATTGATTTTTGATTCGAAGAATCATAAAAATCAAGTGTTTCAAAATTATTCATTATTGCAGATTTATTCTGTGAATGAACCTCGCAATATTCTTTAGGTAATTGAGACGCACCGCTTGCAATATAATTAATATTTCCAACTGAACCATCTGAAAATTTCATAATAATCGAAACGCAATCACTTGGAGTAATCTCTATGTTAGACGATGAAATTGATTGAGCAAATACTGAAATTGGAACAGCCGAGCATAAATATACCATAGTATCTATAAAATGGCATACCTCGCCAATAATTCTTCCGCCTTGCTCAGTATGTTGAACCCAATGAGATTTTGGTATAAATCCAGCGTTAATTCTATAATTTATAAAAAGCGGGTCTGTTCTATTTGCAAAAAACTTTTTTATTTCTTGAAAAGATTTAGAAAATCTTCTGTTGAAACCAACCATTAAGCGACCGTTCGTGCGATTTAAAACTTCCCTAATTTCATCAAGCTCAACTTGATTTATTGCAAGCGGCTTTTCTACAAAAACAGGTTTACCTGATTTTAAAGCATTTATTACATATTTACTATGCGAATCATGCCTTGTAGCAATGAAAACAAGGTTAATTCTATCATCATTTATTATTTCATCGCCATTGGTACTAAAAAAAGAAAAATTTAAATTTTCTGCAACAGAACGTGCATTTACTGGATTTTGCGAGGCTACTCCAACTAAGGAAGCTGAATATTTCAGTATCGGTGGAATTAGATAATTTCTCGCAAATGCACCAAGCCCAACGAAACCTATAGCAAGTTTATCATTTTTTTGATAATTTGATATATTTACTTTTTTTATATCAATATTTTTTTCTATATCATATTTTAGCAAAATTCCGAGATAAGGCTCATTAATTTTACCCATTATGAGGTCGTAAGCAAAATTAGCTTCTTCGATTTTATATTGATGACTTGTTAATTTATTAAAATTAATTTTATTTTCCGACAATAAATCGAGTATAGCTATCATATTTCGATTTTCAGTCCATCTTACGTAAGCATAAGGATAATCAATGCCTTTTTCTTCATAAAGAGTATCATAGCGTCCCGGTCCGTAAGAACAAGAAATACGCAAATCTATTTCTTTCAAATAAAATGGTGCGCGTGGAATATCCATTCCAACGGCGCCGACTATAACAATTTTCCCTTTTTTCCTGCAAATTTCGAGTGCTAATTCTATTGGCTCGTTTGATGATGTTCCCGCTGTAATAATAACGGAATCGCAAGCAATTCCACGTGTAAATGCTAAAATATCTTTTTTTGATGAAAAGGAACTTTTTAAGCATAAATCTGCACCAAATTCCTTTGCTTTTTCAAACAACAAGTCATTGATATCCATTGCAATTACTCTCGCACCCGAAGCTTTTAGCAATTGAACAGTAATTTGTCCAATTAATCCAAGTCCAATAACAGCTACGGTTTCGCCAATTCTAACATCAGACTGTCGAATGCCTTGCATAGCAATAGAAGCAACCGTAGTATAAGCGGCTGATTCAAAATCAACATTTTGTGGAATTTTTGTTGCAAGATTTTTGGGAACTGTAATAATTTCGGAATGATTTGCATATCCAGCGCCAGCAACAGCAACTCTATCACCAACAGAGAAATCTGCTGTATTGGATTCAATTACTACCCCCGACGCGCTATAACCTAATTCTTTATATGAGTCGAGTTTGGATTTTACACGTTTATAAGTGGCTAAAATGCCATCTCTTTTTAAAAAATCAAGTACCATTTTAACATCTTCGGGTTGCTTTTTAGCACGTGAGATAAGAGATGATTTTGCCTTTGATACTGATGTTTTCTCTGTTCCAGCGCTTATAAGTGAATAATGAGTACGTACCAAAATACCACCTTTAAGGCATTGCGGAGCGGGCAATTCACTTACTAAAATATTACCTTTTTTTTGTTCTTGAATTAGCTGAAGCATTTTTTAAAGAAAATTGATAAATAGTTGAAAATACAATTAACAAAAATAATCAATTATAATATATTTTTAATCTTATTTCGATAAAATATTATTTTAAATTATTAATTGATTTTTAGTATAAAAAAAAATACTTAAAATTCAATCACTTAGAATTTAATTCCATTAATTTTTTCGCGGCTCTTGTTACAAATTCAAGAAAAACCATTCTACTATCATCATCGAACTCTTCTTTAACGGAATTAATTTTTATAAGATTATTTTTATCTATTGAATAAAGAGATAATTCTAATTCAGCACTATTTTCGAGTAAATCTAAGCGTCCCTCTATAAAATAATCAACTTCGAGATTATAAAGAGCTTTTATCTCGGAACTTGTCGAATGAGTGTGGTTATCAACAATATTAAATCCATAAATTTTATATATTGAGTCCCGAGTTTCACTATCATAGACTACATAATTTTTATTAGTTTTATAAACATCAAATATTGTTTCAATTGCAGAATATGAGTTAACTTCTTTATTTTTAACAAGTTCCCAATTATCAGAAAATTCATTATTTTTAAAATCTATTGGTCCAATGACTAATGTTGGCACGGGTTTTACTTCCATTCCAATGTCGGGTCTTATAAATAAATTTGAATCTTTTAGAGCTACTGCCATAGCTCTTTGCAAAGATTCAAGTAGCGGGGGGTCAAAAACAAATTTCCCTGTTTCTGATTCTATATATTTTATAGCGCTATAGCCCGTTCCGATACTTTTTTGATTTTCATCATTAACGCTTGTAAGCACAACTTGAGTTCGCATAATTTTATGTAAAATATTTACATTTGCAAACACTAAATAGTCAATATCTGCTTTTTTTGCAAGTTTTAGAGGTGACTTAATATTTGGATTTTGCTTTGCTAATGTATCCCAATATGAATAAGGAAATAATTTATATTGATTAGTTGCTTTTATTAATAGATTCATAGCAACATCAAATTTTTGAATATTTAATTCATCGTTAGAACTTTTAAAATCAACTTTCCCAATTAGTAATTTGATTTTATTATCATTATCTGAGGATATTGATTTACAAGCGCTTAACACAAAGTTGAATAAAACAATCAGCAATAAATTATAAATAAGTTTTTTATTAAATTTAGCCACTTTACTTTTTTTCACTTTTAAAAAATTTATTAGAATACAAAAATAAATCTTAATTATTAAATAAAATAAAATTAATCATAAATTATTTAATTATTGTTGCAAAGAAATAATTTTTTAACTTTTGCAAAAATTTTAAATAATCATATAAAATAATAAAACAATAAATTCCTCATTAATTTTATAAAATTTTAAAATTTTTTGAGAGTTGATTATGAAATTTTTTAGTACAATTTTGTTAACTTTTTTATTTGCTTCCTCATCAATATTTTCTCAATTTGGAATTGGTGAAATGATAAAGAAAAAAATTGAAAAAAAGGTAGAAGAAAAAACTGAAGAAGCTATTGATAAGACTTTAGAAGGTAAGCACGATAATAGTAATGATGATGAAAATGATGATGATGCCAAATCTTCTACAAAAAAAATAGATAATACCAAAAATACTATTCAAAACGAAACGCCAAGCTTATCTTCATATAGTAAATTTGATTTTATTCCGGGCGAAAGAATAATATTCTTTGATGATTTTTCTCAAGATGCAGTTGGCGATTTTCCCTCGAAATGGGATACTGATGGTTCAGGCGAAGTTGTAACTACAAATTTATATCCCGGAAAATGGTTCAAAATTATTAATAATGGAAATTATGTACCCGATATTAAATCTCCATTGCCCGAAAATTTTACTATTGAATTTGATGTTATAGGAAATTTCCAACTTGATTATCCCGAGGAAAGAGCTTGTACTTTTGAAGTTGATATTGTTAGTTTATATGATTATGGAAATAAATTTGACCATAATTATCTTGTTCAAGTTTTAAATGATTTAATTTTTACTGGCGAAACCTCTAATACTATCAGATCATATAAGCCCGGTGCAACGAATATTGATAATCATATTACAGGCTCGTGGCTGAATAATTTTCACAAGAAAGTATTTCATATTTCAATAAGTGTTAATAAAACAAGATTTAGATATTGGATTAATCAAACAAAAGTATTTGATTTGCCAAGAATAATACCCGCAAATACAGCTATTGATTTGATTAGATTATCGCCGTACTACATTGAGGTTGAAAGAGACTATGATTTACTTATTTCTAATTTTAAAGTTGCAGAAGGCACTATTGATACTCGTAGTAAACTTTTGACTGAGGGAAAACTCGTTACAAACGCAATTACATTTGATTCTGGTTCGGATAAAATTAAGCTTGAATCTTATCCAACTATTAAATCTATAGCAGAAGTATTATCGAGTAATCAAGATGTCAAGGTAATGATTGTAGGGCATACAGACAGCGATGGCAACGCGGCGAGTAATCAAACTTTATCAGAAAAAAGAGCTTTAGCTGTAAAAAATATATTAGTCAATGAGTTCAAAATTTCGGAATCGAGAATACAAACTTCTGGTAAGGGCGATTCAATGCCAATTGCAGAAAATAATACTGCTATTGGCAAAGCACAAAATCGCCGTGTAGAATTTATTAAACTATAATTTTTAATTTTTTAAGGGAATTTTTTAATGAAGAGATTTATTTTTATTAGCATACTATTTTCAGCAATAGCTGTTAATTTGTTTTCTGCTTCATTTTCACCCCAAAAGGGTGGAAATTGCTATACTCTCGATATACCCGACTATATGACACGAACTTTTCAATTAAACGATGCGGCATCGTTACAGTATCAAAATATCAATAAAGAAGCATATTGCATTGTAATTGAGGATTCAAAAGAGCATTTATCTACATTAGGGATTAAATTTGTAGATACTAAGGATTTTCTTGATAATTTTTTAAGCTCTTATATGGTAGATGTAGCAGATAGAAAAGTATCTAAAAATGTAAATTTTAAATCAAATGGTAATTCTCATAGCCAAGCTGAATTAAGTTGGAGTAATGATGATGGCAGTTATTATATGCTAATCACTTCTGTTGAAACAAAATATTATTTTTATAAAATTCTATGTTGGACTATTGCAGAAAATAAAGAACTTTTAAAAGATGATTTTATTAAAATCTCTAAATCATTAAAAGATTAATTTTTGTTATAACCCACAGCTCTAAAAAACTGTGGGTTAATTTTTATCAAAAAATTATTTTAAAACAATTATTAATATAAGCTCTTCAATTTTATGAGATTATTTATAATTTTACTACAAATTTTTCTAATATCAAATACCTTATTATATGCTTATGATGATGAAGATAATAATTCAAGCATTATTCTAAAAGGCATTCCTCAATCTTACGATGCAGAGTATTCTAATGAAAGTGATTATAAATATTATTCAATAGAAAAAGTCATTTCTTTATTTTACGATAAACCAGATTTAACACAAAATATAAGCACAATTGGTTATATTGGTCGAGATTCAAGTTTTAAATTGAATAATGGTGAATTATTGTTGCAAAGATTATTGGTTATTTGCTGTAAAGCTCACGCAAAGCCCGTATCAATTTATTTAATTATTGATGATACTAATATTTATCAAAATAATGATTGGGTAAAAATTAGCGGGCAAATTACTTATCTTAATAAAGAATTTGGCAAGTTACCCGCGATTAAAGTTGAAAAAATTTTTAAAATTCCAAAACCCAAAATTCCATATTTGAATTGTGATGACTGCTCCGATACCCACTAATGATTTATATAATTTTCCAAAATTAAACTTGCCACAATACGAATTTAAAATTAGGCAAGGATTTAATTCAAATTATGAGATTTTCGATATTTTCCGAAAAAAATATATAATTTTAACTCCAGAAGAATGGGTTCGGCAAAATTTTGCAACATATATTGTTAAATACTTAAATTATCCATTATCAAGAATTAAACTTGAATATCAAATATCGCTCGCTAATAATAATTATAGAGCAGATATTGTATATTTTGATAAAATGCTAAATCCAAAAATAATCGTTGAGTGTAAATCTACGAAAATTAAAATCAATACTAATGTATTTAATCAAATTGCTTTATATAATATGGCATTAAGCGTTAAATATCTTATCGTTACAAATGGAATTACGCATTACGTTGCAGAAATTGATTATATTCATAAAAAATATAATTTTTTAAATATTATTCCAGAATTTAGTGAAAATATATAATTCTAATAATTTCGAATAAAATCATTTAATTGCACAAAATACCAATCTTTATCATCATACATTATAAAATGATTACCCTTTTTAGCAAAGCGAATCGTGGCATTTTTTAGATTTTTAAATTGATCCCAAACTTCTTTTTGTAAAGTATTTGCAATTTCATTATTAATTAATATGAGACTTGGGCAAATAATTTTTTTCAAATCTTTTCTTCTATCAAAATTCATTAATTCACAATATATTTTACCAAAAGTCATTTTATCGGATTGAATTTCCCAGTTAACAATAATATCGAGCATTTGTTTATTATCTAATTGAGATTCTATCTCTTGTTTAACAGAATTTATAAAATCTTCGTTGTCCATATCAGCTAAATGTACGCCATAAATTGTACAATCAAGTGTATCATTTTCTATAAAATCGGGATTATTTAAAATTGCTTCGCAAGGATAGCCATCAACATCAATTATTCTAAGTGGCAAATCTGGATAATCCATTGCTATTGAAAGAGTAAGCATTCCACCCATACTATGCCCTACTATTATTGGTTTATCAATATTATTGTCTAAAATGAAATTAACAATGGCATTTTTCCAATTTTCTAAAGATGGGTTTGGCTGTGGTGCTAAACCTGCAAAACCAGAAATTGACAGCACATAGCAAGTATAATCTTTAGCAAATTTTGCAACGGTTTCATTCCATACAGCACCTGAGCAACCAAATCCGTGAATAAATATAATTGATTGCTCACCTTGTCCCAGTTTTTGCACTTCAAAAGGGTATTTTTCGCTCTGACTATATGTATTAAAATAAAATGCTATAATCAGAAATATGCTAATTAAAATCTTACTATATTTCATTTAAACACTCCTCAATAAAATTTAATTATATTTATAAGTTCAAAAATAATAATAATTTACACAATGAAATATTATTATTTATTTAATATAGAGCAAATTAGGGTAAAATATAGTTTTTTTTTCGATGAGATTTTAAAAACACAAAAAGCCATCTTTTTTATTTATAAAAGATAGCTTCTTGTTGAATATTTAAAACTAAATAAATTAGCTGAGTTTCTGGCGAATTCTTCTTTCGGACATTCCGCGTAAATAATAAAGTTTTGCGCGTCTTGTTCTACCGTGTTTTTCAATTGTAATTGATTGAATCATCGGGGAATTTACGGGAAATACTCTTTCAACTCCAATACCATTTGAAATTTTACGGATTGTAAAAGTTTTATTAATTCCAGATCCACGTAAACCTAAAACTATACCTTTAAAATTCTGAATACGCTCTTTTTCACCTTCGACTACTCTTACAGCAACAATTACTGTATCGCCTTCGCGAAAATCTGGTGCTTCAGAAAAATTTTCACCGTCTTTGCTTTTTTTAAGTTCTTTGGCTCTTTCCATTGCCAAATTATTTACATATTCTAATGATGTCATAACTTTTTTCTCCACTAAAAGTTTAGAACATCAAAAATAATACTTTTTTTGCAAATAATAAAATTATTTTTATAATTATGTTTATTTTTGAACATATTTTATTTAATATTTATACTAATATAAAATCATCAATGCTAATACTTGCTAAAAATTGATTATAAATAAATCAGTTATTCAAAATTAATTGGATAGTCGCCAAAAAAAGTAGTTCCAAACTGCTCATCACTAATAAAACTAACTTTTCCTTTTAGATATTTTTCGCTTAAAAGTTTCATACTATATGTTCCAAGCCCTCTATTGGCACCTTTGGTTGAAAAAGATCTTTGGAAAATTTGAAGTTGGATTTTTCGAGGTATAAATTTTTGACTATGTACCGAGAAAATAATTCTTTTTTTATCTTCAGAAATATTGACATTTAAGGTAACAGTTTGTCCTTTATCTGATGCTTCGAGTGCATTTTTGGTCATATTACCAAGCACTCTTAATAATAAGGCTTCATCTGTATTAAAATTAATATTTACACAATTTTCATTAGCTACGATAGTTTTATTTTTACATAACTCTTGTTGAGAATAAAATGAAGTTAAAAAATTTAATATTTTTTTTGAATTTACATCAACAATATGTAAACTAAGCTCATTATTTTCTGCATTTGTAATATCTCGTTGAGTAAGGATTTCGTTCATTAATTGATTACTCGAATCGTATAATAAATCTTTAAAATCATTAATTTCTTCGGGATTTTCTTGAATTACAGCAGAAATTCCCTTAATTCCACCAGCAATATTAAGTACATCGTGAAAAAATATTCTTTCAAGATTTCTTCTTCTTTTCTCATCGCTAATATCTACAATCGAAAATATTACAAATTTTTTGCCTTCAGCTTCGTAAGGACTTGTAAAAACTCGTAAATCAAAGGCGCTATTTGTATCAGTTGGTATTCTACATTCTTCGATACTTGGTATATTATCTATTGAACTTATAATTGCTTTAACAGCTCCACAATATCTACACGCTTCACTTGTTCCGCAACCACCCGTCATTTCTTTTGCATGAACGCAATTAACTGCTTCGCCCGGTCTAAGTCCAAGAATTGTATTAAAATCATTTATTCCCAAAGCACAAAGAGTAGTTTTATTTGCATAGATAATTTGCCGATTTTCATTTAAAATTAAATACATTATCGGTACTGAATCAAGAAAAAAAGTTAATTGTTGCTGATTTTGGAAATATTTTTTTTGTTCTTCTAACTCTTCAACTGTTGATCTTTTTGCAGGTGCAAAATATGTATTAATTAATTCGCTCATAGTTAAACATTTTAGTTTCAAAATATTATCATATTAATTAACGTCAAAAATAAATAAAATAATTTTATTTTAATTGGAATATTATTAATTGTAGGTGTAAAATGGATAATTTTAAAATTGCATTAATTGGATACGGAAAAATGGGTAAGGAAATTCATAAATTTGCAAAAGAAAAAGGCATAATCGTAAGCGAAATTTATGATATAGATAATCCAATTTTCGAGGCTGATACTTATGATTTTAATGTTGCTATTGATTTTTCAATGCCATCGGCAGTAATTCGAAATGCTGAAATAATTGCAAAAGCAAAAAAGAATTTAGTAATTGGTACTACGGGCTGGTATAATAAAAAAGATATTGTGCAACATATTGCAGAAGATAATAATATCGGAATAGTATGGGGTTCTAATTTTTCAATTGGTATGCAATTATTTTTTAAAATGATTAATTATGGAACTCAATTATTAAACAAACTCGAATTTTATGATGTTTATACCCACGAAATACATCATTCAAAAAAGAAAGATAGCCCTTCGGGAACTAGTTTAAATATCGCAAATATAATTCTTAATAATATTGAATATAAAAAAAATATTATTACTGGCTGTCTTGAAAATGAAATTAATAAGGAAAATCTTCACGTTAGCTCTACAAGAGGTGGATTCGAACCGGGTAAACATACAGTTTATTTCGATTCGGAGCAAGACATAATAGAACTTACTCATCAAGCTCGTAACCGTGTGGGGTTTGCTATGGGAGCGTTAAAAGCCGCAGAATTAATTCACAAGAAAAAAGGTTTTTATGCATTCGAAGAATTACTTGAAGAATTTTGGAATATTACTTAAAATAATTTTGTAACTAATTTTATTATTATGTGTTATTGTTTTTGAATGAATTGAAAAGCTAAATTATGGGAAAAAGTTTTGATGAATATAGTGATACAGAACTATACTATATGCTTTGCGAGGATAAGAAAATTGCTGAGCGAGCTTTTTCTATAATTTTTTCAAGGCATTCATCAAGGATTTTTGCTTATTGCAGACGGTTCATTGGAAATAAGGAAGAAGCTCAGGATATTTTTCAGGAAACTTTTTTGAGATTTCATCAAAGTGCAAGTAAAGATAGAGAGATGACAAATGTTCCTGCTTTTATTTTAAGAATTGCACGTAATTTATGCGTCAATTATAAAAAAAGGGAAAAACAATCGGTAAGTTTTGAAGATTTTATGGTTGCTGATTCTTCAAGTGAAACTGAATCCGAAAAAAACGAAATGATGGATTTGATTAAAAACGCTCTCGAAACTTTGCCTGATGATTATAAAGAGCCTTTGATTTTAAGAGAATATAACGGTTTGTCTTATAATGAAATTTCCGATATTACAGGGCAATCACTTGCAAACGTAAAAATTAGAATTCATAGGGCAAAACAAAGAATTAAAGATATTCTTTCTCCGTATTTACTCGAAATAAATGAGAATATAAAATAATAATATAAATAGTAAAATGAAAGAATTTACAAACGAAACATCGTCGGAACTTTTAACACAGCTTATTGATGGCGAGCTTGACTCTTCATTAGAAGCGTCGTTATATGATGAGTTGGCAAGTTCTACAGAATTACAATACGAGCTAAAAAATCATCTCGCAGTTCGTAATGCAATTCAAAAGGATACCGAAGCTTTTACGCCACCGCCCGAATCAGTCAAAGCAATTTTTGACTCATTAGGATACGCTCCTCCACCAAATGCTTCGAATAGTATAATTAGGCGTAGTCCGCTGCTATTTACATTTTTCAAAAGGTCGGCTGTACCGCTTGCAATATTATTAATTGCTTCTTTTACAGCATATAATATTTTCAATAATAATATGAATGTAAACGCAGATAGTAATAGTAATTATTCGAATAACACTACTAATAATATCGAAAATACATCTAATATTATCAAAAATATCGTTGAAAAAATTGATAAAAATGTTGTTCAGAATAATAAAATTAATAATAGTGGTATTGCTAATAATAAAACTAAGTTAAAAAATAGTATTCCACTTATTAGTTCAAGAGAAACTAATGATAAAAAAGAAAATACGATTATTGTAGTTTCTAATAATTCAAATTTAGTTACTGATAATTTTAATACACATTCAAAAATTGATTTATCTAATATCGAATTGAATAGATTAAATACTAAGTCTTTAGATAATACAACTCAATTTAATCCAATATTTAATATGTCAGAAATTTTGAATTCAAATTCAAATAATTTTGCTATTTATCTTAAAGGTATAAATAATATTAATAATGATTTAGGCAATCCATTTATTAATAATGATAATTCGCTTAATAATATTAGTTTAGGGTTTACATATCTTAATTCTGGCTTTTTTAAATTAGGTTTCGAAATTGGTCAACAAAGATTCGCAGCAAGAGAAACTAATCCCGAAAACGAATTTATTTTGATAAATTCAACTCAATCTGTATTTTGGTACGCCGCTACTATTAAACACAATGCAGATTATTTAGAAGTACTAAATACTCAACCATATATCCAAGCCGCAATTGGTAGTGGAAATTTTGGAAAATATATGACTCGATTTTCAATTGGATTAGAATGCAAACCATTTAATAATTCATCACTTGGATTTATTACTGGTTATGAAAATTCAAATTTAATGTATTCGATTCAAAACAACACTCAATCATTAAGTACTTCTTCTAATTGTTATTTCTTTGGACTAACTTATGGCTTTTAATAAATAGTAAAACCTAATTATATTACACCTCTAAAATTTTAAGGGATTTCAGTAATAAGAAATCCCTTTTTTAATAAAATTTCAATTATAAATCCAAAAATAATTTTACAAAATGAGACAATAATGATAAGATTAGACAGAATGTTTATCCTAATGTTAATACAAAATATTAAGTTATTGTTATTGTTATTACTTTTACTAAATTTTTAGTGATTAAATAATAAAACTTTTATATTATAAGGACTGAATTCAGATTTATATAAAATATTCAGTCCTTAATTATTTTACAAATTATTATAAATCATATAAATAATATACAATTATTAATTATTTAATAATCGAAGTTCCAGATAAAAATAATTCTTTTTTATTTATATCCCAAAATGATTCAGCATTATAAAATACTTCTGTAATACAATTTCTTATAGGTAAGGTTGTTCCATTAGTAAATTGATAAATATGATTTATTGTAATTGGTGTTGTCCCCCCCGTTGTATCTGGAATACCCATACTAAAATTACCCTGCAAACTATTCGGATTTGCTTGATTTGTTAATGGAAGTGCATAGTTTGGTGGAATCTTATAGTTTAGTTGATTGTTATCAATATAATTGCCCGATATTTCGACACTTGCTCTATAAATATTTGGAGATACTTTTTGAAAATTACCCTCTATTATGATTTGATTGTTATTTTTTTGCGGATTATTGTTTACTAATACAATCTCTCTTCTACTCCTATAATTTCCATTAGATAGATTATAAATATTTGGAACTCCATAATTACTATAACTACCATGTGAACAAGCTATACCAAAAATCGAAACACCAACTGAAAATGGGTGAAATATTGCTGGAAATTGTTCAAAAAATGCAGAAGCGGAAAATTTACCTGTTTCTGGGTCGGCATTTAAACTACCTTTTCCAATAATCTGCGCTGCGATTATTTGATTTATTTTATTACTTCTTGATTTTATTGGCTGGATATTAATAGTACCATTATAATCAAATAATATTACAAGCATAATTCAGACTCCTTTAAATTAATTTTAAAAAAAAATATAAACCTCGAAATGAATTTTTAGTTATAACAAAAATTATTAAATAATAAAATTTTGTATATAAAAACAACTTAGTCATCAATAAGATTAACTCTTATTTTTTAATATACTTTGTGCTATATTTTTTTTGCGACAGTAAAGAGTGCTAAACTATTATAAATCTCAACTGTCGCAGTTGCATAATACCGGGAATTTTAATCATTTCATAATATAAAAATAGTTTATACTTTAAAAAAATTAATTGTTTTCTTTGATATTTTTTTGAGGATAAAATTTGCGGAATGATAAAGTAAAAAGAAGTCTTTATCAGGTAATTAATATAAGATTCCTTAATAATAAGAGGAAAATATGAAATTTTGCTACTAAATATTAAATATTTATCAAGCATAAATAAATAAATTAATTTATGTAATAATGAATTTATCAAAACTACATATATTTTTTATACTATCAAAATATATTTATATTTAAAACTACATAAATGATTAATAATTACATTAATTTAGTAAAATAATGAATTATTATAATCAAATAATAGTTAATTACTTTTAAATTTTGCTCTATAAACAAAATATATTCCAGTTATTATAAATGGAATACTTAATATTTGCCCCATTCTAAAAGGTAAATCAACTTCAAAATCAGCTTGATATGATTTAAAATATTCGAGAATAAATCTGATTCCAAATACAAAAATTAAGAATAAGCCAAATGTATAACCGCTTTTTAATTCAGATTTATATTTTTTATAAATTGTATATAAAATAATAAAAATTATTAGATAAGATATTGATTCGTAAAGTTGAACGGGGTGCCGGGGTATCGCGTCAATACGTTCAAAAATAAATGCCCAAGCTACATTTGACGGTATTCCATAAATTTCTGAATTAAAAAGATTACCGAGCCTAATTAAAAATCCAGCAAGTGCAACGACTATTACAATTCTATCGAGTACCCATAAAGCAGAAATATCTTTATTTTTTTTTGAATAATATATTAAAGCAAAAATAATTGCAATACCAGCACCGTGGCTTGCCAAGCCACCTTCCCATACATATAAAATTTTTAATGGATTTGCTAAATAAATTTCTGGTTCATAAAATAAACAATGCCCAAGTCTCGCACCAATTACTGTTGATAAGACCATAATAATTGATAAAGAATCAAGTTGCTTAATTGTTTTACCTTCATTTTTATAAATACCCGACATTATTTGATAGCCAATAACAAAGCCCAAAGCAAATAGCAAACCATACCATCTAATAGTAACTGGTCCTAATTTAATTATTTCTGGCGATACATTCCAATTAATAAAGGATAGAACATCCATTAAATATTACTCCTTAAAGACACTGGCATATCATAGGCATTTGTTGCCCATAATAATTTTTTTCTTAATATATCATAATATGAGCTGTCTTGCGGTTTTATTAATCTAACTCTTTCATCAGATAATTTGAATTTTATAATATCATTAGTATTAATATTGCCTATAGTATTACCATCAGCTACTAAAATAACTCCTCCACCACCGTCTTTAATTTGGAATGTAATTTCGTTAGAATCTGGCAACACGAGTGGACGTAAAGTCAATGAATGCGGCGAAATTGGTGTAATACATAATACTTTAGCCGAAGGGGCAATAATTGGACCTGAGCAAGATAATGAATATGCTGTTGAGCCAGTTGGCGTTGTAAGAACTAATCCATCAGCTCTATAAAATCCGACACAATGCTCATCAGAAAATACCTCGATAGTAATCATTTTCGATGAATTTCTTTTTTCTACTACAAAATCATTAAGAGCATAGTGTTTAATGTTATCAATAGTTGTTTCAAGCACTGCTCTATCAACTAATCTAAAATTTCCATTAATTACTTTATTGATATTATCTTCTAAATTTTCAATAGAATATTCAGCTAAAAATCCAAGTTTACCGACATTAAATCCCATTATTGGTATTTCACACATTAGCATTTCTCGTGAAGCGGCAAGCATAGTGCCGTCTCCTCCGAAAGAAATCACCATATCAGCAAACTTATCAAATTCGCATACTTGTTGAATTTTCACCGAGCCTTCTATATGCTCAGGTAAAAATGACAACAATGAAGGGCGAATAACGCATTCAATTCCAAGATTTACTAAAATTTCGGCTGCTAAAGTGGCGTACTTAATTGCTTCAGGTTTTTCTGTATTTTCATAGATAGCAACGCTTTTCACATCATTACCCCACAATATAATTTATAAAATATTAACAATCAATAACCAAAGGATTTTAGCCTAAACGAATCGTCTCTCCAATTTTGTCTAACTTTAACAAATAATTCAAGGTAAACATTTTTTTCGAGATGTTCTTCGATTTTTTTCCTTGAGCGTTCACCAATTTCTTTAATTAACTTTCCTTCAGAACCTATTATGATTCTTTTTTGTGTATCACGCTCAACAATTATCTCTGCATTTATATACCATTTACCAAATTCTCTTTCTTTAAATTCAAGTATTGAAACTTCTGTTGAATATGGTAATTCTTCTTTTGTAAGAAAAAATATAGTTTCTCTAATCATTTCGGAAACAAAAAATCTTTCATTTTGGGTAGATAAAATTTCTGAATCAAAATAAAAATCACTTATTGGTAATGATTTTGAAATCGTATTGATTAGTTCATCAATATTCATATCTTTCAAAGCTGAAATAGGTACAATATCAGTAAATAAGTTTAATTTATTCAAATTATCAATTATTGGTAAAATTTCTTTTCTATCTTTTAATAAATCAACTTTATTTAATACTGCAATAACGGGCTTATTAGCAATTTTTACTAATTCAAGCATTTGCTCAGTAATGCCTTCCTTGTGATATTTTCCCATATCAATCAATGCAATAATTATGTCGGACTCGCTTATAGATTCATTAACATAATCCATCATAATTTTTTGCATAGTATATCTTGGATTCAAAACGCCCGGTGTATCAAGAAATATAATTTGAATATTATCTTTAGTATATATTCCTAATACTCTTTTTCGTGTTGTTTGAGGTTTTGGCGTAACAATTGATAATTTACTGCCGAGTATAGAATTTAGCAATGTTGATTTACCTGAATTTGGTTTACCAACTATCGCAACATATCCCGATTTGGTTTGCATACTATAAGCTACTCGCCAGATAAATTTTTATGAGAAAAATATTTAATTATTCCATAAGGTATAATTACGCAATAACCTATAACAAGTATAATTGGTGCTAAATCAACAGCAAAGAAATTATTCCACTTGCCATTGAGGGTGGCTGAAGTTTCGGTAATTCCTGTTGCCATTAATAAGTATCCAAGTAATATTGTGCCTATACCAATTAGTAAAATCAAATAATTTTGTTTTATTAAGGGAAAATTCCATTCAACCTTGGATTTTTCATTCTTTTTTTGAATTTTAGCCATTGTAATAAATTAATAATATAACATATTCAAAAGTAATAAATAAAAGTCAAATTTCATAGACGTTTTATATTAAAATAAATGCTAATCAATTCCATAAATCTTTACTGATGGAATTTCGGGCAATAATCTATGATAATATAATAATTCGAGTGTTTGTTCAAAAGAATTTTTTATTTCATCATTCCATTGAGTAAGAATTTTGCCTTCACGGTGGTGATGTTCGATATTTGAGCTATCATAATGATTAATATCAATTTCTTCTTCTAATCCATTGATTGCAAAACTTTCAGTAAGCTCAATAACATCAATGGGCTCTTCTTCATTACGTACAACCCATAAGCCAGCTATTAACGGTATCTCATAAGTTTCAAACCAATCCTCGCTTATATCTATAGAATGATATGAATGATTATGTTCATACAGAATTGCCGAATCATAATTTTTTAAAATATCGGGCAATTTAAGTTCAGTTTTTTCAAATTTTGCTTCAATATCATATCTTTCTGAAAGCAAAATTTGAGCAATTTTTACCAAATAAATTTCGGTGTCATTTACAGCAATTTTTTCAATATTTTTCAAACCTTGCTTAAAAAACATTGATGATTTTGATGAATAACCAACAAATGCCGCAATTTTTGTAGGTACAATTCTAAAATCTGCATTTTTTACACCAAGCCCATATCCAAGTGGACTTAATAAAGATAATGCACTTCTATTTGATAAAGTATGCTCTATACAAATTTTCTCACTTGTTTTAATTAATTCAAAATTTCTAATTTTACAAATATTTTCAATATTAGCAATTATATCTATAAAAGGAAAATTTGAGGGTATATATATTTTTTGTTTCATTTTTTAATTTAAAATTAATTTAAAATACAAAAATATTATATCTTTGACTTTAAAAAAAATAAACCCCATATTTTTAAAAATAATATAGGGTTTAATAAAAATTATTATCAATAAATCAAATTATTATATTATATTATATTATATTATATTATTTTATTTGATTTGAATATAATTGAAATAAGATTACCATCTTTTTCTCCGAAGCTTTCAACTTTGAAACTTCCTCTTAATAATCTCATTGTAGAGTTTATTTTATGCAATTTTAGTATTACATCATTTTTATCAAATTTTAAAATATCTATAATATTGTCATTATTTGATTTATAAGTATTGATTAATTCAAAGACGGTTTTATTACCTGAACTTAATATTTGAAGCTCTACAGCGCCTTCATAAGGATTTACTTCAACATTTATATCATAAGAAATCTTATCAACACCTTCGGATAATAAAGAAATCGAATCATCAATTAAAAGGCCAACTTCCTCTTTCGTACCTAAAATATTCGAAACAATATTATCATTTTCAAAATTAAATTCAGTTTCGATTAATTTAGTAGTTTCTAATTTTTTGAAATTATCAATAGAATTATTTATGATTTTGCCAAGTTGAATATTATGAATAATCAGATTACTTGAATCAACTTCATTTAATTTAGCGGCTTCATCAATATCAGTAACATAAGTAAATAGCTCTTCACTACTTGTAGCGGCTAAATCAACATACATATCAAGTTCTTCTTCATTATCATACACCTTAGTTTGTAATAATTGAAGGTAACCCAAAATACCCGTTAGTGAGTTACGAAGTTGGTGAGACATTTCTTTCATAAAATATGATTTTGAATAATTTGCTTCGCGAGAAATTATTTCTGTAGCCTCGATTTGTTTACTTCTTAATTTTGCATCAGCTTCGGCTTGTTTCTCTAAAGTAACGTCCCGTCCAATACAATATATGAGAGCGTCCTCATTTGAGTAAGTAAAGCTCCAATCCACCCAAATATGCGTGCCATCAGCTTTAACCATTTCAATATCAAATTTTTCTATATGGTCTTCTTTGCTCTCATTATAGCTATTTTTCAATCTATTAATAATCTGATTATCTAAAAGATTAAATCCAAATTCTTTACCTTGAATATCTTCAGGTAAATATCCCAATACAGCAAGCGACGCGGGATTCATACTTTTCCATACCAAATCTTTATCCAAAATTGCAATAATATCGTTAGAAGTATCTACTATTCTTCTTTGCGACCTTGTCATTTTATCTGCTAAATCGAGTGCTTTTGCTTTATTTGTCATTTGTGTTAAAACAAATCCAAAAAATGCAAAACTTAGAATTAACGATACAATTAAAGATAAATTTGGCAATAATTGCTGATACTTACCACCATAATCTGGGATTGTATAAAATACTAATTTTAATTCTTTATCGGCAATTTTAATTATAGCATTTTGAGTTATTTTAGGTGTATATGTTTTTAATACCTCATAATTTTTTGATTTAAAAATAGAATATTCTTGACCATTATTATGAGTATCAAAAATTTCAAAAATAAATGATGTATCCGATGGCATTGCTGTATTTTGAATATCATCTTTACCAGATAAGGCTTCTGCAATAAACTTATTAAAATCTATTTCAAGGCTTAATACTGCTTGAAAATTCTCTTTTCTTTCTACTTCTGTATCTCTTTTTGAATCTCTTTTATAAATTGGATAAAATATATAATAGCCAAGCGTATCTGGTTCTCTAACATTGTAAACTTCCGTTGCAGTCATCATATTATTAATTTTTGCTTTATTGATTGCTTCTAAAGCTATTGGATCAACAGCTAAATCAATACCAGACCTATGTAAGTTTGTAAATTCTGGCACAATATTTACAAGAGGGAAATAAATTGGTCTTTGGCTTTCTACTTTTAATTTATAATCATAATATCCTAAATTTCTAGCATTAATTATAAACTGTCCAATATCAGAATGGTAAACTTGTGGTGCATAAGCAACGCTTAATATAGATGGATAATTTGTCGTAGGTATCGTGGCATAAAGCTCAAAATAATCTTTGACAACCTCTACTAACAAATCATACAAACCGCTCATTGTTACAATTACCTCGATTTGCTTAGAGTAGTGCGCAGTTAAGCGATTTGTAACAGATGAAACAGATTTATCAAATTCATTTTTGAGATTTGATTCAATATTAGATGCAATAAAATGCCGAACAAAAAAACTTGCTATAATAAAAATAATTAAAATAATATAAGCTGGATATGTTTTTTTAAAAGCAAGAACATTTCCTTTCTTTTTTGTCGTTTGTTTTAAAATAAGTTCGTAAGAATCTTGATTATTATTATTCATTTCTTTTACTAACCGTTATATTTTATTATAATTATTTTACAAATTTACTTATATCGCTAACAAATGTCGCAACATTAATTGGTTTTGTCATAAAATGGTTAAAGCCACCAGATAAACACATATCTTTATCAACATCACTTGCAAATCCGGTGATAGCAATTACTGGAACTTTATCAAATCCTTCGATACTGCGAATAATTTTAATTGCATCAGAACCATTAATATCAGGCAATAATATATCAAGTAAAATAAGCGATGGTTTATTTTCTTTTAACCAATTAATACCATCACTTGCATTGTCAAATGCATGAACTTCATAAGAACTTTTTTGCAACAGTGTAGAGAATAATTTTCGAATAGGCAAATTATCCTCAATTATACATATTATTTTTTCTGACATTTTAATTATCCTCTTAATTATTATTCAATTGTAATCTCGACACGACGATTTTTATAACGACCTTCTTCTGTATCGTTTGGAGCTACTGCAAAAAGTGTACCTTTCCAGCTGGCGATAATTCTTCCTTGTGGTATGCCAAGTGATAGTAAATATTTCTCAACATTCTTTGCTCGTTGCCTTGCCCTCAATGTATTTTTTTCCAATGAAGGGCTCATATCTGAATGCCCTACAACAAGTACTCTCGAACCTGGATTTTTCTTTAAGTACTCTGCTACTTTATTAAGATAACTTTTCATATCTTCAGTTAAAGAAATACTTTCTGTTTTAGGAAAAGAAAATCTTTCCATTACCCCTTTTCTTGCTTCAATATTAGTACGTTTTTCAACAACAATGCTTGGGGACGTACTTTCTTTTTGTGGTTTTTGGGGAATTTCAGCAACTATACTTTTACTTGTATCAAGATTATTTTTATTTGATGTACTTGCTTCAGCTAATACCACTTCTTCTGGGCTTGTTTTTTCAATAGGAATATAGTTAATATAACTTGCAATAAAATCTTCTGATTGATTAAGTGCTACATCAAACGATATTTTCTCTCTTGTGTTTACTTGTGCTAAATATTGTGGTGGTGGCACATAAGTTGGATCGAAATACAAAGTATCAACTACAATTTGGTCTGCACCGAGCTTAACTTGGAAGCCAAATTTTGCAACCATTGAAAGCCAATTTGAAGAGTTATCATTAATCATACTACTTCTAAGCTGCAACTCAGCGAATGGGGTAACAAATGCTCTTGATTTACGAGAAATATCTGCTATCATAAAATCAAAACCAAATCCAATATTCAATCCATAGCCAAAAGCAATATTATTGAAATCTATATAATTAGATTCATAAATATCGCCACCATTAACAAACCTTTTTATTAACTTATTTTTCTTATCAGCAGCTCGTGCTATTTCTAAATTTAATCCGCTATATAAATGCAAGCCTTCGATAGGTAAATTATATCTAACAGTAGGAGATATTGTAATTTGATTCAACACTGATTGAACTTCGTAATTTGTCTGCAAACTGTCATTAATAGGGATTGTTTGACTTTCAAAATTTCTCAAATCATAAAAGTTTAATTTTAATTGATAGCCCCAATTCTCACCTTTTGGATTATATTCAAATATTCCACCAAAAAAGTATCCTTTACCAGAGCCAGAATTGTAATTTATTATTCTATTAAAAGGATTATTCAACTCGCCGGGGATTGAGTAAACATTCAAATCTCCAAAATAATCTAATAAATTAATTCCACCATATACGCCATACCAAAAATCACCATATTGGCGGTTGAGAACTAAAGTATCTCCATTTGAATCAAATACAATAGATTGTATTTCGCCCAAAGGTGCTTGCGAATAGGATATTCCATAAAATGAAAAAAATACTATTAAGTATTTAAAAATAAAATTTACTTTATGTTGCGTTTTTATAATAATCATTTACTTATTAATCATTAATATTGATTTAAAAATAAATCTTTTATTTGTAATAGTCAAATTATAAATTCCAGTTGTTAAATTTTTAGTGCTTAAATCAAAATTATAATCACCAGATTTAAGATATGATAGATTTTTTCTCATTATTATTTTAGAGTCTATATCTCTAATAATAAGTTCGTAATTATCATCTTCAAGAATGCCAACTTTTATATTTATATAATCATTTGCTGGATTTGGACTAATATCTATTTTGGGCTCAATATCCATTAATACTAAATTTCTTTCTGAATCTCCTATGCAATCATCAATTATTGTAATTGAGCCATCTTCGGTTAATATCTCGAGATTTCCCTCACTTTCAACATTTAAAATTCGAATTGCACCATATTTTTCAGCACCTAATAAGGTTAAAGCATCTATCAATAATATCGTATCTTTCTCGGGATAAAATTTTGCAGAAAATTCCAAAGTATCTAATTTACGATTTGGTTTAATATCAAAATCGGGTAAATCTACTAATAAAACAGGAAATTCAATACTTAATTTTATATCATATTCATCTTTATCAAAAATTACTTCTGATTTATTATAATTTGATAATACGGGTATTTGAAATTTATCATTTAATTTTGCAACTAAATGAGGAATATATATAGAAAATTTTCTTTTTAATGATGATTGAACTGAATCGAGCATCTCATCATAAGTAAAATTTCGCCATACTTTAAAATCATTACCGCGACCCGAGCTTATTATATATTTTGAATCGGGCGAATAATCAACCGATAATATTGGGCTGTTATGATTAATAACAACGCTACTAAATTCTTTTAAATTAATTGCATTGTATTGCCGAAATGTATTATCTAAACTGCCAGAAATCATTAAATTTCCGTCTGGTGAAAAACGTACCGAACGAATATGACTATTATGAGATTCGTAATTTGCTAATTCTACGCCCGTTTCGATGCTCCATACTCTTGCTTTTCTATCTGTACCACCCGATAATATTCTCTTATTATCAGGGCTGATATCAATAGACCAAATTACACTATTTATATGGTTATCATCTCCGTGTGCTTTAATACCAACTAATAAATCACCAGAATTAAAATCATAGCACTCTATATAACCGTTATATCCAGCGAAACAAATTAATTTTGCATCTTTGCTAAATCGAACTGAATATAAAACTTTTTCGTAAATTGATTTAAAAGTCCGTATCAGTTCGCCATTTTTATTCAATACATAAACAATAGAGTCAGAAGTTGTTACAGCGATCATTCCACCATTTAATTCTGTACAATCTACTCCGAGACTAACACTATTTAAACCAATTGCTTTTTCAATAGGATTTGCTTTTGAAAAATTAATTATTGTAAGAATTGTATCAACGGCTACGGCAGTTATACTATCATTCATTGGAGATGAGAAATTTACTTTCCCATAATTGGATAAATTCACTTGTTTTGACAGTATTCGCTTATTAAAATCCCATAATTTTACATATCTATCCGCGGCAGAAGTTACAATATATTTTCCCGATGGAGTGAAAATTCCCGAGCGAACTTCTGCTATTGAAACAGCTTCCTCGTGCCAATAAAGTTGTGGTTGCTCGTAATTTATACTTTCTATTTTGAAATAAATATTACTCGATTTTGTTAAAGGTACAAACCAATCAAACTCTTCTAATTTATAATTTTCGACTAATAATTCCCAATCATCGTTATCAAAGCGATAATATAAATTTACGGGATAACCAAGTGGATTATTTATTAAAATATTGATTGGGGCGCCCGGTGTTACTAAATCTTTCGATGTAGGATATAAAATAGAAACATCTTTTGCAAAGATGCTAATTGAAAAAAGAAAAAAAAATATAATCAAAAATGATTTACGCAACTTAGTAACTTCTTATTTTTTAATTTTAATTATTATCAACGAACTAATTGTACTTTTACTACAGCGCGTGATACCTCAACTGTTGGGTCTAATATTGGATAAGCTGTAATTATTACATTATATAGTCCTTGCGATGCTAATTCTGGCGCCACAAATCTTGTTGTATGAACGCCTTTATTTATTTTTATTTTATCGAGTTCGATACCGTTTTCATCTTTTAATTTTTTTATCTCTTTTCCGAGTAAGTCATTTGCATAAGCTGTGATATAACAATCATCATCAATTTTATACTCAATTGTAGTTTCGTCTCTAAATGGGTTTTCTAATGCGCGTGCCTCGACAATTACCGCTCTTGGTGCGGGAATTTTTGCCGAATCTAAAAATACATCACTTATCAAACCATTGGTATCCTTAACACTTGCATATAGAGAATAAATATAGTTACCGCCTCTAAATTCTATCTGATCGGGGAACTCACCATACTGAACAACCTCATCATATTTTCCTAAAGCTTTAAATGCAGGGTTATGCTTTTCGCCGTCGCGCCAAGTTCCAAGCAACTGATCATCAAACTTTATACTACTCGCACCGGGTATTTCCATTGTACGATATACAGAATATCCAACAATATCATATTCATTCTTTACTTTCCAATCATATTCCGAATTTTTCTGTCCAATATATGCAGCACTAAAAAAGACGGGACCCACTTCTCTACTTGTTGTATCATCTATAAATACATAGGTAATAGAAGTGCTGTCCTCCATTGAGACATTATCATCGCTTAAATAATACTTTAACTCGTTATTTATCAAGGAATCGTTTTCTAATTTGAATGCACAGGCTTGATACCAAGTATATGGGCGTAGCCAACGCATTTTATAATATGGTAAATCATTATTTTTCGATTGGACGCGATATGTACCGAGTAATAAAGTTTTATTTAAAGATACTGAATCGCAATCTTCGTAATTTTCGGGTCCTAATATTGTTATACTCAAACGATTATTATATATTTGATAGTCTGTGCGATAACCACGTGTCGGAATATCTGATTCACCTATTTCTATATCTTGTTTTAGCTCAGATTTCATTGAATAAATTTGAAAATCTTTAGGGCTTATTGTAAAATTTGTTGTATCATCAAATCCTAATGAAAATGAGCCGTTTGCAAATTTTAACCATTTATCTGATTTTCTTTCGATTAAAATATCAAATTCGAGGGTTTGATTATCTATTAAATGGGAATTGGCTATTTTAATAAATGCTAAAGTATCTATCAAAATATCTGACTTAGCTTGATAAGTAAATAGAAGTCCGAATGTTATAAAAAACAATATTTGTATGTATATTTTTTTTTTCATTTAATAGTATTGTATTTATTTTGCTAAACGGTTATTCCAGCTTATATTAAAATCTTTTGTATTGATTATACCGCTTAAATTAAAATCAGTATTAAAATATCCTATTTTTGTAAAATCAAGCCATGCAGAACGTTGCTCAAAATGGCGTGTATAATATGTTAAAAAGTTTAGCTGATTATGTAAGCCCGTTGGGTCGTCTGCCAAGAAACCACCTTTCAATGCATAATACTGCTCACCTTTGTCATTTGCATATACAAGACGCAGACTTGCCGCACCACCCTCGACTATACTTGGGTCGCTTAAATTATATGTCAAATATTGGCTTGCACTATCAATCATTAATGGTGTGTCTGTTATTATAGCCGCATGGTTTCTATGGCGAACTCCTACATAGTAACGTCCACCATTTGAATCTATACCCTCTTTAGCACTAAAAGTAAGAGTATTGCCAAAATTATCTAATAAACGACCATCTTTGTGTAAATATGCCGCTTTTACTAAATCGGGTTCAGAATTTCGAGTTTTACGAAGTTCGATTACTACGATATCAACAACAGAATCAGGGATTTGTGCTAAAAATTCAGGTGTTATATTTTTATCAAGATTTAATGGGTAAGCAGTTATATCTGCGGCTTTTATTAAATTTCTATCCCATAAATCATGACGCATCAAACCTTTTGTTCCAGCTATATATGGTCCCTCGAGAAATACATTTGCTTGGAATACATAGAAATCCAATCTCCTGCTTGGAAGACCAATCGCAAAATAGCCAAATTCATCAAGGCTCTCTACAAAACCTCTTGCCCAACCAGTGCCGAAATCTACTGCGGGCTTTTCACTTGGCTGAATATCAAACCAATTTGTTTCTGCCCATCTTTGCCAAACAAGTTCTTCGGGAACTAAATTATTGCTTTCATCTAAATTCTTAACATCTAAATCGCGCCAAGCAAAACTAAAATCCATCTTAAATCCGCTTAATACTTGCTCGCCCGACGTGTTTACACCACTAAGATGATATGTACGCTCTACTTTTTCATTTCCTTTTGGTAAAGTGTGGAATTTCTTTGCTCTTACATCGCTTACTAATGCTACTATATTTGATTTATCTGTATCCGAATTAAATCTTGCCCAAATTGATCTTGCATTTAATAATATAGGTTCGCCCGTAATTAATGTGTTGCGTCTAAATTTGCCATCTATTTGATTATTTGGATCGGCTGCGAATATTGGATTTAATTCACCTTGTAAAGTAAGAGTATCATTATATGCATTGATTTTTGCGCCTACGAACAATGTGTCCACAACTGATACATTTCTATCTAAATTAAGCTCGCCACGATGCTCTACATATAAATTGCTTAATTCGTTTTCGCCTTTGGGAATTTCCGCACCCGTAGTTATATCACCTTGTCCAAGATAATGAACAGATATTTGTTTATCGAGATTTGGTTCATAAGCTATCGAGCCTTGAGTATGACGATATATTCTACCAGAGTCTGCTATTGAAAAGTTGTTTTCTGCTGAGTTGCGTAATTCACCTTCTTTTAGCGTTAAATTTTCCTCAATTTTAAAACCACCACCGCGAACATCAACACCCAGTTTATTTTCTATTCTAATGCGTGAAAATCGTCCATCGCCAAGTAAATCTTGTGCTTTTTCTTCTCCGTTAAAAACTAAATCTTTGCTACTATGGTATCTTGCTGTGTTTTTTACTGTGGAGCGGGCTTGCACTTCTGCTGACTTTAAACCTATCCATTGATTTGTAAAGTCTGCTGTATCTTGAACGATTAATGAATCTCGAACGATTATCGAGCGAACATTATCGCCGTCTTTTCTTTCGTCTGAAATTAATTTTAAGGCAGTATTTCCAATAACTAATTGATTATATACAATATTAGGTATTACTTGCTGCGAAGTTGAACCTTTTTGTAAAAACTCTACACGACCACCTATTGTATCAGGTAATGCCTTTGTCTGACCGCTCTTTACTCGAATAGTACCCATATTATTGAGCTTTCCGTCCGTATTATCAATAGTATATTGTGCAAAGGAAATACTTGGAACAATAATAAAAATGATTAAAATTATATGTTTGATTAATTTTGTCATATCTCTTTAATTATTTTTACCTTTTCTATTACCTTAAATTTTATTAAAATTGTTTTTTTAGTTCTCTTTAGATGTCCAACACTTTCAAAGTGTTGGACATCTGCCGAGAAAGTTTTTGTTTTCTGTTAATTCTAACTATTATTGACCAACTTCAATAATACCTTGGTTATTAATAGTACCATTGTTTTCAATTTGTTGCGCTCCAAACATTGATGGATTTGTACCGTAATCTGTTAACCAAAGACCGTTAAATCCAGTTTTAACAGCAGAACCTTTTGCAATAATTGGGAAAGTTCCTGCTGGTGCATTTGTGTTATTATTAATGAATGAAGTGCCATTAAATTTAGCTTTATGAACATAAGTAGCACCGTTATCTTCATTACCGATAATAAGTGATGCATATTGAACATTACCAATTGTAATTTTATTTGCCGCATAACCAGTACCATAGTCAGCAAATTCAGATTGTGTATTTAATGTTGGAGTATTATCAGCTCCACCTGATGTACCAGCAAATGGACCATCAATACCGACATAAACCATTGTACGTAATTCTACGTTATCATTTTCATTAGGAATTCTACCTTCATCCCATACATTTGGATTAGACCAACGACCATCAACAATAGAGTACATAGTATTATTAGCACGGAGAACGATGTCATTACCCGAAGCGATAATATTTTCGATTGTACCATCACCAACCGCAGCATTACCATTTTGCAAGCCAGCTAAGCTAACATAGTGGAAAGTAGTTGCTTGATCGTGTGCATAGCCAGTACCAGCAACTTTTTCAATAGCACCCGCAGTAGCTTCGAAGAATTTGAAATCATTTTCAGTTAAACCAGCAGCATCACCAGTAAATGATGGTAATTCACTTGCTAAGTAACCTAATTGTAAGCCATAAGTAACACCAGATACGTCATAATTAGCAGTAATCTTTCTCTTTACATCCATTGTTCCATCATATTGATTTGGATTTGTAACAGGTCTAACATCTAATTCATAATAAGTACCAGTACCTACAGTACTATAAGCAAGTTTAGTATTTACGTTATTAAATGTATATGCAGTATTTGCAACTGGCGCATCCATTGTACGACGGAATTTACCAACAACTTCATAATCACCAGTATAAGTAACATTACCAGCTACGTGTTGCATATTTAAGTAACCAGTATTAGTTACCATATCTAAGTTACCGCCAGCAAGTGAGAAATCACCGCATATTTCAATATTATTACCATAAGAAGCTGTTCCACCACGTTTAGTTCCAGCAGATAGATTCAATATACCATAAGGATTGCTTGCTAATGTAGGAACAACAATTTGGTTAGCGGCAGTTCCATTATAAGTAACAACTGAAGTACAAGCTAAGTCAAGGTTAGTACCATTGCCACCGTTAGTAAATGTACCAGTAATAATTAATTCTTCGCCGCCATCTAAATCAATTTTACCATTATTACCAGTTAAAGTAAGAGTAGAACCATCATCAATAATAATATCACCATCACCGCCTTTAAGAGTACCATCATCAACAGTAATATTACCTTCGAAAGTAAGGTCGCCACCACCAACTTGAATAGAACCACCATTATCAATAGTAGTATTTCCAGTTATTGTAGAATTATCAGTTGGGCCATTGTTTAATACTAAATCACCTTCAACAGTTAAATCAGAAGGACCAGCTGTAAATGTACCAGTAACTTCTGTTGTTTTACCATCTTCAATAGTATAAGGACCAGTTCCAGTAAGATCTAAATCTTTATATGCATCATCGCCATCAAGTGGGAAAACAGTAACAGGACCACCAGAATAAGTAAAGTCACCCGTAAAATCATTTGTTGTACCAGTTGGATCATCCACAACAAAAGGATAAGTAGCAAAATCATCATATCCGGGGAAAAGTTCACCTGGACTACAAGCTTCACCAACGATATTAACACCACCGGGGATAGTTTTATTGCCACCAGAAAGCATCATTTTTTCGTAGTACAACGCTTGTACTGATTGTTCAGCACTTGCAGCCCAATCCACAATACCTTTGATAGCATTAGCATCATCAGTACCCAAAGGGTTGCTATTTAGTCTTTGAATCTGTCCAGTAGCTGATTTCATTTTAATAACACCACCGCAAGTAGCATTATAAGTAGCACCAGTAGTGCTCATAATGAAATCTTGAGCAGAGACTTCGTTCAAAGAGAACGAGAAAATAACGAATAGCGCTAATAAAGCACTACTTACTTTCGTAAATTTTTTCATAAAATCACCAAAAGAATTATTAGAAATATTATTTAACATTTGCTTTCTCAAATAAAAATAAAAAAAACTTTTTATACGTTTCAAAAATACATATTAAGTTCAAAGGCTTTTTTAAGTATATATACTGAATTTTAAAATTTGTTAAAAATAATTATTAAAAAATTAATTTTTTTCTTTTCTAATCAAATAATATGCCATCAATCATAAATAATACTTAACACTTTTTATAAGTCTAAATTATATATAAATTTATTAAGATAGAAAAATATAGTATTTTATTAAATTAATTAACAATAAATTAAAACATAATAATAAAATATTAATTAAATAAATTGATTAATTTATTGATTTATAATAAAAATATACTTATATTTGTTTTTTGAAAATATTATATATATAATATAAATTCTGGAGATAACTTCAGATGTCCTACACTTTTAAAGTGTAGGACATCTAGCCGGCGCGACCCTTCGGCTACGCTCAGGGTACGGTTCTCTGGCAATGGGGAGATTAACTGTAAGACAATGGGGCATGCCCCATTGTCAAAAATTAATAAAAATATTTAGAGATAATTATGAAAAGATTTCTACTATTATTATTATCAATAGTATTACTCAGTGCAAATTCAAAATCGGTAGAAGTCAAACCCGACTGGACGACATTCGATATAGATAAATATTTATCAATGTATTGGCTTGATAGCAATCGTAGTGTAGTCATAGAATTAGTCGGCTCGTATCAAAATGCCACGACAATGGGCAATTTCGAGCTTCATTTTTTTGATTTATCAACCCATAAATTAATAAAGAAAGTACCGACAAATACATATTTCATACCTCCAACAATGGAGCTAAATAGCGACAAATCTCTATTTTACTATACATTTTTAGATACATTATATACATATAGTAAAAATGAATATCAATTACAAAATAAAATTTCGCTTCCATTTACTTATCAGGAAATATCCAATTTTAAGTATAATTATGCAAGTAAAAAATATACATTATTTTCAAAAAGGGCAAATGAATTAATACTCGTAAGCTACGATAGCGATAATTATACAATATTACATTATGATACACTCCACGTAGATACGAGTAATTATTATTTAAATATTTCAAAAGATGGCAAATATTTTGCGATAAAAAGTAACAATAACAAAATATCAGTATATGAAACCGAGAGTTTGGAATTGTTACGAACAATCCACACTCAAATATCAATAAATCAGTACGAGATATCAAATAATGGTGAATGGCTATCAATATTTACAAATTTTATATCGGATAATAATTTTGAGTTTTATAATTTAAAAGATACTAATAAAAGTTTTCAAATTACAAATAATCATTACGGTATTCCATATCAAATCAAATTTTCAGAAAATGGGCAAAATTTTTTAATATCATATTATAGCTATTTATTTTTATATAAAACTTCAACACACGAGCTAATAAGGCAATTTTCACCACCGAATGCATATCGCTCAGCAGATTTTTGTCTTAATGATACAAAAATAATATTCGTATCGAGTTCTCGAGTATTATTATCAAATAATATAAATTTAAAAGAAATCTATACAATATCTGATTTTGATAAATTTGGAAAAATAATTAATATGAATGGTCTAACATTTAATGATAATACAGAGAAATTTTATGTATATGGCAACGAAGGTCGGATATCATTAAGAAATACCCATACGGGCAAAATTGAAGATGAGTATAAATTTGATTGCAATTCTCTTTATATATTAAACAAATCTATTAAAGATACTCTTATAACATTTTCTTATACTAATTTTAATTTGAATTATGTTGATACACGCAGTAAAAATATATTAAAATCAATAGATTTAAGTGGGGTAGTCCGTTTTTATGGTATAGTATCAAATGATTTACAATGGTACGGCTCGACAATAACTAATAATAATTTTGTTCTTTTAAATTTAGAAAGATTTCAAAAAGATAAAGAAAAATTTATTATTGATGCTGGCAATGTAATCACTTATATCGCATTTTCAGATAATTCAAAGATGTTTGCAGTAGGCACAAAAGGTAATATCATAAAAATTTATTATATTGATGATTTTTCTGAGACTATCAAATTAAAATATACGATTACTTATCCATCTGAGTTTCCAACTGGCAGTATTAGTTTTATTAAATTTATAGATAATGATAGCAAGATTGTAAGTTCTTCTAACTCTATAAGCAAATTTTTGGTATGGGCTATTGAGTATGAGGAGATAATTCATACCCCTGTATTGCCCGTAGAAATTAGCCCAAAGCAAGATTTCCCTTCAATCAAACATATTACATATCGTGCGAGATTTAACGACTATTTTACGATAGATTCTTGGGGTAATATTTTATTTTGGGATAAAAATTTTAATTTCAAACATTATATATATGTCGGTAAATCATTAAATTATGATATAGCTAACTCTTTTGATTATAGTGATGAAAGTAATAATTTGCTAATTGCTTGCAATTATACGACAATAGCAAAGCTTAATCTTGATTTTATAAGTTCAATTGAATCCAACGATATTAGTAAACACAATATTCAAATTTATCCTAATCCAACGAGTGATTATATAAATATATCTTTTGACAATAGTTTGATATACTCTCCTACTGCAAGTAATGACGAACAAAATAATTATATAAAGATTTATGATGTATTGGGAATTGAAGTTTTAAGAGAGTCAATTAATAATTTTTCGGTAAGTTATCGAATAAATATCGAAAATTTATCAACGGGAATGTATTTTATAAAAATTGGAAATAATATAGAAAAATTTTTAAAAAAATAGAAATTTCATAAATATAAAAAAACAAAATTATAATTATATATTAGGGTAATTGTTTTTTTCCAGAAAGGAATTTTGAATCTTTAATAAAAAATCTTAATAATAAATCTTGTGATTTACTTATTCCTATACGTTTACTTTTATCATAGTCAAAATTATTATAAATATTATATTCAGAAATAAATAATTCATCTTCTAAAAAGGATTTTTTATTATCATTTAAATTAAAATCAAAGGCTTTTGCTAAATTCCCGGGACCTTTACATAAGCGATATAAATCGTTAGTGTTTCTATATTTCGACATAAGTTCTATTCCATAAATTGGCTCAATAGCACGTAATAATACAGCCGAACCGATGTTTTCTTTTTCGCTTACGACATTTATACAATGATGAATCCCGTAAATTTTATATACATAGAGAGTGCCTCCGTTCATAAACATAGCCGAATTTGCATTTGTTTTTCCCTTTGCAGAATGGCTTGCTAAATCCTTTTCACATAAATAAGCTTCGGTTTCGACGATAATACCAGCAAAAAAATCATCATTATTTTTTTTTACTAATATTTTTCCTAAAAGATTTTTTGCGATTATATCAGGTGTTTGTAAGTAAAAATTTTGTTTTAATTTTGATTTTTGTAATAAATCATAATTTATATTCATAATTTAAATTTATTTTTATATTTAATTTTAAATAAAAAAATTCACCCCAATTTTTATAATTTATTGGGGTGATTATTTGATAAATATATTATATATTAGAGATTAATTATTAAAGAATGGTGATGGTTTTACAGTACCAAAACCATTAATAATTAGCTCTGGAAATTCTTTATTCGATGTTGTAATGCTTATTCTTGCACTAAGATTACCGCTTTTTGAAGGCTTAACTTTTGTAATAAGTTCGATTTCTTGTCCCGGACTAAGAGTAGTCTCTTTATTCAAATTAAGTTGAATTTCTGGCATATTTGTCTGAAACTTTGACAATACGATATTAGCATCAGAAGTATTTTTGATTTTTAATTTTGCAGTAGATTCAGTTCCAACTTGTAAATCATTAAAAGGAATATAAGTCGTAGGACTAACAGTAAGAGGCAGTACAACATCAGCAATAAGCATATAATTTAGATAGGAATTATTTGGGTCGTTAGACTCTATCGCAATTTGTTTGTGCATTTTGCCGGAATTTCCTTGAATGCTAAGTGTTACGTCAATAGTAGTTGTTTCTCCTGGCTTTAATTCACTTTTTTTGAGAGGTGCAGTCGTGCAACCACAAGTAGGTTTTACACGAGTAATTTTAAGGGTTTGATTTCCCGCATTTTTTATAATCATTTCGTGTTTTAGTGGGCTTTGTTTTGGAGTAACTTTACCCCAATCTTTTGTTGCGCCGCCAACGATTTCAATCTTAGGTTGCGAGAACGCAAAATTTGTAAATACAATCAAAAATACAGATACGATTTTTATAATATTTCTATACATATATAAATCCTCGTAAAATAAAATAAAATTTGTAGTAATATGTATATATCAAACGAAAATAATTAATAAATTATTGCTAATTATATAAAAAAACTTTATTATAATATACATTTTCATTATTTTTAAGACTATTTAAAATTGATTTTGTTACAATTATTATAAAAAATTCAATAACAAGTAAATAATATTTAAGGACAATGTTGGTAAAGAATAAATTAATAATATTGAATTATATTTTAAGTGCATTATTTTTCTTTCTTTTTGTTGTTACAAGCAAATCTATTGATTATGCATCACTAATTGAGTCTATTGTACCATCAGAAAAAAGAATAGTAAATTACGGACCATGTTTTTTGAATGATACTTTATATATCAAATTTTTTGTCAAAAATTCTGGCGAAAAACCATTACTAATGAATCCGCTTAAGCCTACATTCTATTTAGGTCTTAGTCCAAACGACCCAACAGCAAATCAATTTAATTTATTCAGAAGAAATACTACTAATCCCGTTTTACCAAAAATATTTGAATCCGGGGATTCAGATACATTACGCATTAGTTTTATTGCTGGCGATACAACAATTTCAAATACGGGCTGGCACGAGGCATTATTAGGATTATCTTTTTTAAAATCCAATGCCCCTGATGATGGACCAATTTCAAAAATTGATACATTTTTTTTAAGAGTAAAAAAAACGCCTTATTTTGTTGCTGGATTTGAAGATGCTATTTGTTTCGATACAGTATATGTCTATCCCAATATTAATATTGACAAAAATTGGAGGGTTAAAAATGTTTGGAATAAAAATCAATTTCTTATTGGATTTGAGAAAAAATTAATAACTCAATCAGCTGAGGAAGAAGAAATTATTATTTCGAAATTTCCAATTAATAATGAAATATCGCCACAAAATATTTTCTTTTTTCCAATAAGATATTACCCAAAAAATCGCGGGAACGACTCTTTGCTTCTGAAATTAAATTACAGACCCTTGCCTAATGAATTTCCAGATTCGATTGATTATGCTTGGACAATGGTTTCTGGCTATGGAGCAGAGCAAGATATTAGAATTAAATCCTCAAATTATAATTGGTATAATGATACTATTGATTTAGGTGATATTTTTATTGATAATAATATTAATATTGATATAAAAATTGAAAATAAAAGTAATTTTCCATTCGGTATTTTAAGCCAAAAAATACTGAATATTGACAATAATTCAACAAATGAAAATTTTGTTATTAAACAACTATTCGCAAGTAATGGCAAACACATTCCTATTAATGATGAAAGTACTTGCCAAATATCGTTTTCGCCAAATAAACCGGGTAAATATATTGCCCGTTTGCAAATTGAAAGTGATATTTTAAAAAGGAATTTTCTTGGGACTCAACCAGAAAAACAATATATACAATTTTATATTAAAGCAAATGTAAAAAGCCCTATATTATTAAGTTCTGCAAATGAAATTGATTTTGGAAATATTATTGTTAATAATTCAAATTGTTTATCAAATAGAGATACAACAATAAAAATTTACAATACTGGTAATTCTGATTTGATAATTCGCAATATTCTTTTTAATCCTAAATTTCCAGAAGGTAATTTTTTTTCAAATGATTTTCAAACAATTATACCAGCTGGTGAAAGCTCTTTTATTAATATCAGTTTTCAAGGTAATTCTGGAGAATATAAATCTTATTCTGCTAAATTACTATTAGTAAATAATCAATTAGCACCAAATGATATAGTTGAAATTAACTTATCCGCCAAAAGTGTACCACCAATAACAGCATATTTATCAATGCCACATGATTTAAAGTCAAAGCCCGGTACAAATATAGAAGTGCCGATAGTATTAAATTCTAATGATATGTCGCCCGCTCAATATGCAAAATCTTTTACTACATCATTATATTATAATCGAAATTTACTTGAATATAATGGAATAAGGACTATTAATACTGCTTGTGAAGGTGCATTTAATATAGGTGAGAATTTTGAAAATCCACAAAAAAACGAATTATTTTTAGAAATTGTAACGGCTGAACAAAGCTATTTTAAGAAAAAAGATACATTGTTTTTTATTAAATTTAAAAGCTATTTAGGCGATGCACCAGCTACAGAAATTAGTTTTGTAAATCCAAAATTTAGCGATGGAAAATGTAATGATATTTTTACATTAATTAATCAAAATGGTATTTATACGACTGATTCAATTTGCGGTTTAGATTATAAAGCTGTTCCTTTGTTATCTGGCAAATTTAATTTGAATCTCTTTTATAAAAATGATTTTTATCCATATCAAATTGATTTTGAATTGCCATATAATACTTATGTAAATATTAGTATTTCTGATATATTAGGTAATATCGTCGAAAATATAATTTCTGAAAATTTAGTTTCGGGAAATTATAAAATGAATTTTAGTTTTGATATTTTACCATTTGGAACTTATTTTATTATGTTAAAAACTCCGCAATATACTATTGTTAAACCATTTTCGATAATAAAATGAGTTTAACAAATATTATTAAATATTACAAATCTTTATTAATTTTATTAATATTATGCTTTTCTGTAATCAATTCATTTTCTCAGGGTTTTGATTGGCAAAAAGATAGTAGAATGCCATACAAAATACCCGAATTTTATCTTGGTTTACAAGCAGGGTATATTTCGATAAATGAATATGGTGATTTTAATCTAAAAGAGGATTTTATAGAATGCTGTAAATTCCAAGATGGAGACGGAAAATCTTATTATTTTGGAATTACAAGCGAATATTGGTACGATGCTTTTACATCATTTAATTTTGGTATTTCATATATTATAAATAATTCAAATTTTATTATTAGAACAATTGTTCCAACGCGAAATGGCGATTTTATAACTGATTATGGATTAAATTCTAAGATTTCAGCAAGCGAAATTGATATAGCTATAAATAGAAGACTTTCAAATACACATCTAAAATATGGCTTTGGATTAACTACAACAATATTAATTCAAGCTGATAAAGAATATACAGAACAAGCAATTAGTAATAATGTACCTTTTGAAAAACGTATAATTTCTAACGGAAAAATTAGTGATTTGAATGAAATTATATTAAGTCCATATCTAAATATTAGTTACGATTTAGATTTAGGAATTGGCTATTATGCAAGCCCAAATTTACATTTATCATATAATATAATTGATTTATTAAAAAATGAATCTTGGAAAAGATTTTCAATTGGATTAGGAATAAAAATCTATCGCTCTCTAAAATAATTTTTTTTTGAAAATAAATATCAAACAATTATTTGCAATTAATTTTAGAATAAAATAAATAAATAAATTTTTATAATCCCGCTTTTATTAAATAACTAATTAAATTTTAATTACTTTTGTAAATTAAAGAAATGTAATTTTTCATTTTGTATTTATTAATAATTTATAAATGGAGATTTTTTAAAATGACACTAAGAAAAATAATACCAGCAGAAAAGACTATTAATGTAAAATATGCTATTCGTGATATTGTTATTTTAGCAAATGAAGTTGCAAAATCTGGGAAAAAAATGTATTATCTAAATATTGGCGACCCCAATATTTATGATCACGAAACACCAAAAACTGTCGTTGATGCGACTTGCGACGCTATTAGAAATAATCAAAATGGATATGCTCCATCAACGGGAATTAAATCTGCTCTCGACGCCATTGCTCGCGATGCTGAAAAGAAAGGTATAAATAATATTCTTGATATTTTTGTAACAACTGGCGCAAGCGAAGCAATCGAAATTTGTTTGACTGCACTTCTTAATCGTGGCGAAAATTTCCTTATGCCAACACCGGGCTACCCGCTTTACACTGCAATTCAAAGCAAACTCGAATTAGAGCCAAATCCATATTATTTAGATGAATCAAATGGCTGGCAACCCGATATCGAAGATATTCGTTCAAAAATTAATAGTAAAACACGTGCTATTGTTCTTATTAATCCTAATAATCCAACTGGTTCGATAAGTAAAAAAGAAACTTTATTAAAAATCATTGATTTGGCACTCGAACATAATTTAGTTATCATCGCTGATGAAATTTATGATAAATTAATTTTTGACAATCAAGAATTAACATCTATTGCCGCTTTAAATAAAGATGCTTCTTGCATTACTTTCTCTGGATTGTCAAAGAATTTCATTGCTCCCGGTTTTAGAATTGGTTGGGGAGTTGTAAGCGGTCGTCAGGATATTATGGGCGATTACGTCGAGGCTATTAATAAATTATTACGTGCAAGAGTATCTGCGAATCACCCCGAGCAATATGCTATACAACCTGCTTTAGAAGGCGACCAAAGCCATCTAAAAACAATGATACAAAAGCTCGAACAGCGCCGTGATATAATGATGAAAACATTAGAAAAAATCGAAGGAATTAAACTTGTTAAGCCAGAAGGCGCGTTTTATGCATTCCCTTCGATAGATGTTGAAGACGATAGTCATTTCTGTTCTGAATTAATTAAAAATACGGGAGTTGTTGTTGTGCCCGGTTCTGGTTTTGGACAAAAACCCGGCTCGCAACATTTTAGAATCGTTACTCTTCCGCAAGAAGAAGTATTAACAAAAGCATTCGAATATATTGCTGAATTTTACCAAAGTTATAAACGTAAATAATTTGTTTTCTAATATTTTTTGATACTATGAGGCTGAACTAATCTTATTTTAGTTTAGCCTTTTATGTTTTGATTAAAAGATATTTTTATTATTTATGAAAATTGTTTAAATTGAAAATTTGCAATGTAATCTATAAAATGGAATTTAATATATGAAACCACCAGTAGATAGCTCGATACAAAGCTTATTAGAATTGAAATTATTAGCAATTGAGGAATATTTTGTATCTGATGTTTTTACTTATTATGTACCTATTGTTGACGGAAATGAAAATATTGTTCTTGATATAATTGAAAATTTATATAATTATGGAAAATAATATTATAAAAAAATTTGAATATACTCTTCTTAAAAAAGAAAAAAAATATCAAAATGATACTAAATTAGCCTCATTTGAGCAAGCCTCTATTGAATTTGAAAAACTTGTTAAAAGTGGTTTGTTAAAAAAGAGAGATTATAATCTTATGACGATTGAAAGAAAGCATCTAAACCGCTTTTCAATAAATAGCAATCTTTTCTAATTGAAATCCTGATGATAGAACACAATGTTGGAGTTACCCCAATTGAGACTTATCAAATTAAAAAAATTGATTTAGATTATTTTGAGGAATAGTAATTTTTTTTCTTGACTTTGACAATTTAAAAAGTCAATAGAGAAAAGAGAAATCGGGATACAATGATTTAACTTAATAAAAAAAAAAGCACTCATAAAAAATGAGTGCTAAATATTTGTTTAATAATCTAAAGAATATTTTTTTTATGATTTTAAAGTATTGATAACCTTACCTGCAATTTCTTCACCAACTCTATCTTGAGCTTCCATTGTAGAAGCACCGATATGTGGAGTTACAGAAACATTTTGATGATTGATTAATTCTGCTTGTGCTTCAGTTGGTGGCTCAACTTCGAATACGTCAAGAGCCGCTTTTGCAACTTTACCACTATTAAGAGCCGCAAGTAAATCTTTTTCTACAACAACTTTACCACGAGCGCAATCAATAAGTATAACGCCATCTTTCATTTTGTCAAATTCTTTTGCAGTAATTGTTGGGCCGTCTTCTTTTATAAATGGAATATGTAGAGTAATAAAATCTGAACTTGCAAGAAGCTCGTCCATACTTACCAATTTAACGTTCAAATCAGTTGTTGTAACAAATGGATCATAAGCCACAACATTCATAAACAAGCCAAGACATCTTTTAGCAACTTCTTTACCAATATTACCAAAACCAATAATACCAACGGTTTTACCTGTTAATTCGATACCTTTACTATATTCTTTTTTGGGCCATTTGCCTTGTTTCATTTCAGTATTGCTTAAATGCAAAAATCTACTTAGTGCAAACATATGAGCAATAGCAAGCTCTGCTACTGAAATTGATGATGCACCGGGAGTATTTAATACGGGAATACCTTTTGATTTTGCATAAGCAACATCAATATTATCTAATCCAACACCACCGCGAGCGATACATTTAAGATTAGTACCTGCATCAATAACTTCTTTGGTTACTTTTGTTGCAGAGCGAACGATAATCGCATCGTATTTATTTATTTCAGCAAGAAGTTCTTCAGGAGTTAATTTTTGTTCAACTACTTCTAAACCTGCATTTTTTAACATTTCTGAACCGATTTTTTCGATTCCATCAGACACTAATACACGCATTTTTAAACTCCATTAATATTGTTATCAAAATTTTTATGAATTAAAAAGTGTATGTAAAATAATTAATTTTAAAAATACACTTTTCCAATATCAAATGTAGTAAAAATAAATTATATAATCATTAATTAAAATTAAAATTTACTCATTTTTTATTAATTTTTGCAATATATCATATTATTGAACATAAATCTATAAATCTTAATTAATTTTTAATATAAAGCTACTATAATATTTTAATAATTGAGTGTTATTTTTTTTATAAAATTAATTTATTTTATCCGATAATAGCGACAATTTCTATGTTTGCATGGTTCCCAAAACAATAAAAAGAAACAAATATAATTGATTATTATAAATAATTAATCAATAATTCAATTTTACATATAAATTTTTACTTATATTTGCAAATTAAATATATTATTTTTTATCAATGCTTTTTTAATTTTGTAAAAGATATAAATAATTGTAACAGATTTTAATAACTAATTAGTATTATTATGACAACAGATTTAATGTTTTGGTTCATTGCAATATCCTCTTTGTTAGGATTAGGATTTGCTTGGTACTTCTATCAAGAAATGATGAAAATTGATGAAGGTACAGACACAATGAAAAAGATTGCTTTATATGTTCGTCGTGGAGCGATGTCATTTTTAAAGCAACAATATCGCGTTGTAATTATTGTATTTATAATTATGGCAATATTCTTTGCCATTCTCTCCTATGGTTTTAATTTACAAAATCATTGGGTGCCATTTGCCTTTTTAACAGGGGGCTTTTTTAGCGGTTTAGCTGGTTTTTTAGGTATGAAAACTGCGACTTATGCATCAGCTCGAACTGCAAACGAAGCAAGTAAATCTCTTAATGCGGGTCTTAAAATTGCATTCCGTTCTGGTGCTGTAATGGGGCTTGTCGTTGTTGGTTTAGCTTTATTAGATATTTCAATATGGTATAAAATTCTCGACTTTTTTGTCGAAGAAGCTGACCAAAAACACAAAATGATAATGATTACTACGACTATGCTTACTTTCGGTATGGGTGCTTCGTTACAAGCATTATTCGCTCGCGTTGGTGGAGGTATTTATACTAAAGCGGCTGATGTTGGTGCCGATCTTGTTGGTAAAGTTGAAGCGGGCATCCCTGAAGATGACCCTCGAAATCCCGCTACAATAGCTGATAATGTTGGCGATAACGTAGGCGACGTGGCAGGTATGGGTGCTGACCTTTATGAATCTTATGTAGGTTCGATACTTGCAACTGCGTCATTAGGTGCGGCAGCATATTTTGGTAGTGAGTGGTCTAATGATATTCAGATAAAAGCTATTTTTGCACCAATGTTAATTGCGGCACTTGGAATTTTATTATCTATCCTCGGTATTTTTGTTGTAAGAACAAAAGAGGGTGCCAATATGAAGCAATTAATGAGGAGTCTCGAGAGAGGGGTTTTCACAAGTTCATTTTTAATTGCTATTGGAACTTTTGTAATTTTTTATTTGTTAGATTTACCTAATTGGCTTAATTTATCATTTGCAGTGATTGTCGGATTAGTTGTTGGTTTAGTGATTGGTTTTGGAACTGAATACTATACTTCTTCTGCATTTAAACCGACGCAAAGAATTGCGGAAGCTGGTCAAACTGGTCCAGCAACAGTTATTATTTCTGGTATTGGTATTGGCATGGTATCCACGGCTTTGAGCGTTTTCGCTATTGTTGTAGGAATTCTCTTATCGTTTCTTCTAGCCGCAAATTTTGATATGGCTAATCTTAGCAATGGTCTTTATGGTGTCGGAATTGCCGCTGTAGGAATGCTTTCAACTCTCGGAATTACTCTTGCTTCCGACGCTTATGGTCCTATTGCAGATAATGCTGGTGGAAATGCGGAAATGAGTAAGTTAGGACCAGAAGTTCGTAAACGTACTGACGCTCTTGATGCATTAGGCAATACAACTGCCGCTACGGGCAAAGGATTTGCAATTGGCTCTGCCGCATTAACTGCACTTGCATTATTAGCTTCATATATCGAAGAGATAAGAATTGGACTTATTCGTGTCGGAAATACAACAATTGAAATTGGTGGTCAAGCTATAAATACTGCTGATGCCTCAATAACAGACTTTATGGCTTATTATAATATACATTTAATGAACCCTAAAGTATTAGTAGGTGTATTTATAGGCTCTGTTATGACATTTGTTTTCTGCGGTTTAACTATGAATGCTGTAGGAAGAGCGGCACAAAAGATGGTTACAGAAGTTCGCCGTCAATTCCGTGAAATAAAAGGTATTTTAACTGGCGAGGCTGAACCAGATTATGAGCGTTGCGTTGAAATTTCTACAAAGGGCGCTCAAATGGAAATGATATTTCCATCTTTAATGGCTGTAATTATTCCAATTTTTACTGGTCTAATTATCGGTGTGCCCGGAATTATGGGCTTGCTTACTGGTGGTTTGGGTAGTGGTTTCGTTTTAGCAGTATTTATGGCAAATTCAGGTGGAGCTTGGGATAATGCTAAAAAATATGTTGAGGAAGGTAATTTTGGTGGAAAAGGTAGTGATACACACAAGGCTACTGTTGTTGGCGATACTGTTGGCGACCCATTCAAAGATACTTCTGGACCGAGTTTAAATATTTTAATTAAACTTATGACAATGGTTTCAATTGTAATGGCTGGCTTAACAGCCGTATTTTCCTTATTATAATCATCTCATAAACATAAAATTTAGAGAGGCTGTTTCAAAATTTGGTTTCAGCCTCTTTTTTTTTATTCTATAACATTATCCCAAATTTTATATTAAAAAAATATATTTAATTGAATGATATTTTATAATGATAGCCATTCTGAGCGAAGGCTAATAATCCATATTAGTTGATAATTAATATTTAAAAGCTGATACTAAGTAGAACAAGCATTTTGCTCGTTGAGTAAAATATATCAGGTCGCACAAAAGTGCTTAAACTACTCTTAGCACAAAATATATTAAAATTCTATGTATTATAAATTTTTCTGACAAATTATTGTGGATTAAAAATTTGAAATGAATAATTTGAGTTAATAATATTAATTTTCTAATAATATCTCAATATGAATTTATAATCAAATCGGCTATTCCATTTATTATTCAAGCGATTATAACAATATTTTTTGTAATTTTAATACTCATAAAATAATATATGTTAAAATCAATATATGATTATGAATTTAATATTAACGACATATTAATATTTATTAATAATTGATTTATATAATATTTATAAATTATTGATTTTTCCAAATTATTTTTAAAAAATATTTGTAAATATAAATTAATTTAATTACTTTAATATTTGATAATTTGCTAATTTTGATAATGAATTTAATTTAATATTTTATTTTTATAAATAATTTTTAGGTGTTATTATGTCTAACTATACAATGTTATTTCGAAGTATGAGGATACTTCTAATGGGTATATTTTTTATACCTTTCCTATATGCCTCATCTAATTCTTTGGATTATTGTTCTGCGAGTACGACCTATCATGATGAGGAAATAATTGCTTTCGCATTTGGTAGTGATTTTATCAACAAAGATGATAATTGGTCTAGTACAATTGCAGATTATACTCATCTTGTAATTACAGCTAAGATGGGTGAGGTTTATGAACTTGTTGTTTATAATGGTGATGCTTGGAGTTCAGACAAATCAAGAGTTTGGATAGATTATAACCAAGATGGTAAATTCGATACAAGCTCAGAAGAAATTATTTTATCATCAAGTGACGGCGGAAGTACATTTACGGGAAAAGTTACAATACCAATGAATGCAACTGCTGGATATACGCGACTAAGAGTACGTCTTACATATTCAAGCGATCCGACACCCTGCGGTAGTTCAAGTTATGGTGAAGTAGAGGATTATACAATTTATCTTATTCCACCTATTCCAGATGCTCAAATCAAAGGATTGAAAAGCCCAGCAAAACCATTT
>JARKQC010000045.1 GCA_029974985.1 Bacteroidota bacterium
ACCTTTAAATCAGTTACCACTTCTGCTTATGGTAAGCATTGGGTGTTTAAGTCTTTCCCTGGTTTTAATCTACTTCGCCATCCGGGAAATTGGCTCAACCCGAACTGGATCAATTTATGCTCTCAGCTCATTATTCGGTGCCTTAATAGCATTTTTAATATTAAAAGAATCTTTCAGTTTATACCAAATCTTCTTTGGTATTTTGATGCTGTTAGGTGTTTTTATTTTATATAAAAATCAGGAATAGGATTCTGGTATCTCACCCATCCCCCGAAAACCCCAAGGGCAGGCAGTCTGTCTGTGGTGGGTTTTTCATATTCATTGAAGAGCCCATCAGTGTCTCTTAAGAGAACCATAGGCATTAGACAAATTGATTAATATTAATTCAATATATTTTTTTTTATTCTTCTAATTAGAACCGCAATTATGAATAATGATGGTGGCAAATTTATTCAATGAAATCTGTTTATTAATAAAGGTCATTTTTAGTTGTATTTGATCCACCTTGTTTGCTTTGGCTGTTGCAATGGTTATTTAAAGTATGAATTACATTACACAAAATAATGTGATTTTATGAGTGATCTTTTAAGAATTAAGGATGGGAATATTTTAGAGATACTTGTGGATTCGGAATCATATAATATTTTGTTATCTGAAAATAATAAAAATGCTGAAAAAATATTAAATTATTCTAATTCTGAATATTTCAATTTTATTAGATCCCCATTTAGATCTAATTTTGAAAAATTAAATATAATTCCCCCATTTACAAAGATTCATAATGACGATGGTAATGTGCGAAATATTCTAATTGGATCTTCTAAACAGCTTTTTCCTTATACTATGAATTATATTATTGAATCTGGTAGGAAAATAACCAATAAAAAAGCTTTAAAAGGTTTTGAATTTAATTCTTTATTTTTAGCTTTCATTCATTCTTCTTTAAATAATCGTTTCGATCCAAAAACACAAATTTTGACAACAGATAATAAATTTTTATTAAAAAATAGATTAGAAATCGAATCTTATGTTCATTCCTATTTAAAGAATAAGAATCATTTTAATATAGTTAATTTGGATGAAACAGAGGAGATTATGAATTTATTTTTAAAATATAGGAATGTATATTATACTCATGCTGATCCTAAACTCCAACCTTATGGTATTAATAGAGGTGGTTGGTATTGGTATTCATTTAGATCCAAAATACCTCACTATAATGTTGGTGCTCTCATTGATAAACCTCAGTTAGATGCATTTGCAACACGATTTGATTATCTTCTGAGGAGTATAGATGAAATAGGAATCCAATACTATAGTGAAGTAAATAATGACACTTTAGATGATACATTATACTATTTCAATTATTTCATAGCACTTACATCCGGAATATTCGATGCTCTAGCATTGACATCTAAAGATATTTTAGAAATCACTTTCAGAAATGACTATCATCAAAAAATTACTCTAAATCCCGGAATTGGAGACGAATTTCTAAAATCAATTAATCGAAATAATATTGATTTATGGAATCATATAAATAAGAATCTAGATTTTATTAGACTCATTTACGATTTAAGGGAAGTTATTATTCACAGAGAGATGCCTGATAAAAAACCATTTACAATAAATGGGCATGTAATTCATTCTATTGAGAGAGATAGGTCAATATTAAATCATTTTCCTAAACATAAAAAAAATCCATCCAAAATTGCGAAATGGGGTATTTATAAACATGAATTTAAAAATTCAATCATAATAAACCCTTTTATATTCTCTAAAATGGCTCTAAAGACTTTGATTAAATTCTCAGATGATTATTTAAAGTTGCTAGGATTTAGGAACTATGTTAGTAAATCAAAAGAAGAAAATCCCCATGGTACTTTCATCAATACTATTGAATCCTTTAAAGAAGGATGTTTAGATATAATTTAATTTGTATAATTTAATAAAGACTTTTAGATCTCTTATAAAAATAGAAATATTGCCCGGACACCTATACGATCTAGTTAGTTTTATGATTTAAATGGATGCAAAAATCCACTTTCAAATAGTAACAAATATCAGTTCAAACTCCGAGCTCCGGGCAGTGGCAGAAGATTACGTAAGTGATACTCTAGGAGAAGTCATGCAGGACTTTGTCAGGTGTGGGTAAGGTTATGATGCTGGACCAGTTTGATCTTGGGTTATTTATAAATCAGATCTTACGAAGAACTGATGATTATAATAAAAAATGGATTTAATAACGATTAATATAATCTTTTATCATCTAAATAATCTATTAATTCTTTTTTTGAACCAAATTTGTCCATATTCAAAACCATCCATTTTGTCAAGTTAAAAACTAAACATTCAAATTCATCAAAATCTTTTTCTTCTGGCATCTCTTCAGGTCTTCCGTGAACAATATCACTTCTTTTTCTATAAAACTTTTTTATTTTAATTTTTATTTTTTTTCTTTCTTCAAAATCAGAATATAATATTCTAGCGACATTTTCAGCGATATAATTTGATACTGGTTCGCCTCTAACAGATAAAAAGATTTCTAATACTACCATCAAAGATATAAATTGATTTTCGACTAAATTTTGAGTCCTAAATGCTGAAAACCAATGAATTCCTATTAGCAGTTTTTTTTGAAAATCATTTAAAGTATTTAATTGTCTTTTTAAAATATCTGACAATTTTATTAGACCAAATTTTTCCATTTTTTCTAATTCTTCTTCAGAAATAGTAAAAAGATGCTTAGCACCTATTAACCGATCGGTCAGATTATAATCACTGAAATCACTTTTATGTGCGATTATGTTATTAAATCCTCTAGCAACTCCTCCTTCAATTCCTAAATATGCATTTAAATCTCTGTGGTAAAAAAGATAAGAATAAAATTGTAACACATCTAAAACAGTTAAAGTTTCCTCTTCGGCAATTTTGATAGCTGTTTTTTCATCAGCACGTAATGAAATAATAGCAACAGTTTTATTTTCAAAATTTAGCACATATCCTCGATAACGATCAATTTCTTCTTCGTAATTTTCTGGTTTAAAAAAGCGGTTTTTTCTTAGCAGTCTTTCCAAATTATCTGCTAATAAATTTACGGCATCAGCGTCCATATTTTTTATTTCAACATTACCAATTTTAATTTCATTGATTTCAAGATTTAAGCCATAAATGGGAATGTAAACCATGACTTCTTGAAATTTTTCATTAAAAAGACGTTTAAATTTAGATTTTAATATTTTAGGATAATTTTTTATTATACATATTCCCAAAACTAATGTTTCTGCAATAAGAATGTCAATTATATCAAAAATATATTCCTTAGAGAAGTATTTCCGGTCTATGTTATTTTCTCTGTAAAAATATGATAATATTTCATTATATTGTTCATTATAATTAGCTACATAAAATTCAATACCTTTAGCTGATACATGTCTGTGATTTTCAAGATATTCATCATAAATTATAGAATTTTCACAAATGTAAAGAATCTTATTTATTATTTCATCTATCTTTGAATCAATCATAGTAATTAATATAAACAATCAATATTTATATAAATTGTCGGATACATCATCTCTTTCGTATTTCAATGGTTTACTAGCATTAGCAAAAGGAGATTATAGACAGAAATAATAGTGATTATATGGAAAAATGTTTCATATGTGGAGAACGAAAAGGTAAAAGACCATGTTTGGTTCATGGAAAGAGTTTAATTTGCCATAGATGTTGCAGATCTAATATCGTGGGATGATAGCAATACATTATGCAAAGTTTCCCAGAAGTTGACAGGGAAAATCATTGGGTATTAAAATTGGTCAGATATCATTCATCAGTCAGGAGGCTGGTGAAACTATACGATTCACTTCAAATTGTTTTTTACCTAATATTTACGAATTTGTTACATGTATAATTAAAAATATTGATTTTAAATTTTTGAACTCACAAACTCTCGGTTGAAGCTAATTTAAATTTGAAATCTAAACGGGGCTCTGATGAAATCTATTTTAAAGATAAATGGAAAAAAGAATGGAAACTTATGAAGATCACAACAATCCACAAGGAAATCTTAGATTAATTGATGTTGAGAAATTTAGAAATAAAGGAATTTATCCGCCAAACTGGTTTAGTTAAATATCAAATCAAAACATAATTAGTTAAGAAAATCATGGAAAAATAGACCCAAAAATATAAAGCGAGTATTATGGATTATATTATCTTAGAATTACAAAAAGAACCTATGAACTCTAATATAGAGCATTCTGACTTATTAAAAAGCACATTTCGTAGCAAAATTAAAAATTAAAGAATTTCTAAAAAAATAAATGAAATCCGGAAAACTTTAAAAATTTTTAATTTTAAATAAATATTTATGGCTTAGAGAATTAATCGAAGAAAACTGTTCAAAAATTAAATTTGAATATGTTTTTTTTGATTTTTTTATCAAATTTGAATTTTGATTTCGTAATATGATGCTATAACGCAGTAAATAATCCTAAAAATACGGGAAAAATTATTAAATTACGAAAACATTCAGTATACCGATTGTTTGGGCTATATATGAATGAAATTTTAACCTAAAATTCAATTTTTTTCCAAATTGAGGTTTTTTTGAATTTTTACTTCAATCTAAACAATTTCAGTATTTAACAATTTAAAATATCAGTTTATACTGTCTTATTATTGATAAATTTAGTTAAAAAAGACCTATTACCTTTTAAAGTTCAATAATCAAAGTTATATTGTCGATTTTTAATTTTGAATAAAAGGATACTCACCAAATCAGAAAAGAGAATATTACCGGGACACAAATATAATCTGGTTAGTTTTTGACACTAAACAGATGCAAAAATAATTCCATTGTCAAATAATAAAATACCAGGATTATAAACATACATGATGAATTTCATCCACTATTTGATTTAAAATTGCCATTCAAACTTATCATTTGCCAAAGTATTCGATGAATTTTTCAAAATTCTCGATGGCTTCAAAGGCGACCTGTTCTAAATCATCGCTTATTTCTACACCATGCATCACTTCATTTCTTTTCTCTCTTATTTTATCTACGATATTGGATAATTTTGTTTTACTGATTGTCAATTTCAGTTCATCATGACATTTTTTCCATATTTGATTGGTTGTTGGAACTTCAGGGCTTATTTTTCCTCTGGCAACACAATCATTAAATTTATCTTGATCAATACAATCTTTTAATTTGTGACGTTCAAATATAAGTTCGCCATCCAAGTATCTATTAGTTTCTTCTTCTCCCCACGCTTCTGATAATATTCTCCTTGCTTTTAACATAAGATAGTTTTCAAATGCCCATTTATGGAATAGATGGCTTCCCTATATTCTTTTCGAAGCAAATAATCTTTAGCATCCAATAATAATATTTGCCATAATGATATCTCTCCTTTTTCTAGGCAACCTTCCAAATTGCTTATTGTAGTATTTTTGAGCCAAGGCTTAATTGGGGGCTCGGTCGGAGAATATCGTATCAAATGATCTTTTATTGCCGTTTGTGTCCCAGATTTAGGATGACCAACCTTGATCTCAAAAGTAAAATTTGGTATCATTTTGTAATATACAGTTTCGATCCAATAATTCCCAGTGGTTACTCTATAACATTCAATAAAGTAATTCAATGCATTTGTAGCCTCTAAGATAATTTTTGATATCTCATTTTTTTCTGAAAAAGTTTTCATTTCTACCCTTTCATCCGGGTCAATATACTTAAAGATAGTTAGCGTTATCTTTGACCTATTTACAAGACCATATTTATCTTCAATCAGCTCTACAAAACCACCTCCTTCTGCTCTAAAATCAGCCATCGGATTTTCAAGAATTTCAATTTCTAAGATATGTAATACCCCATCTATTCTAAATTTTATTGGATTTTGTTCTTGAATAAAAAGCGGAAATGGAATCTCAAACCATATTACTGTTTTCACCTTAGCACCCTTACCTATCTCTTCTAGGACGGATTGGTTATGTTCAATTTGAAAATGATAATCTGGAGGAATTTTATGCAAATTTTTTAACAATGAACTATTAATCCGTTTTAAATTTTTTAAATAGGATTTTGAATTTGTTTTCAAATATAATTTTAAACTTGAATCCACTTCAAAGTGATCCATTAAGGCTTTAGTCAAGAAATCGTCTTTTTTGAAGTCTGATAGTTTCTTAGCTTTCTGTAAATGGTATAAAGCTTTTTTATGTTGAGATTTAATATAATATAAATGCCCTAATTCTTTATGTACATAATAACAGTCTTTTTGAATCTTTGTTTTTGATTCGGGAGATAATTGCTTATACAACTCTTTTACATTTTCGAGATGTTGATGTTGATTATCCCAATCGCGTTTTGGTCCAGACTGCTTAGCATTAATTAATAAATTATTGATTTGCTCCACTATGTCCTGCTCATTCATTTATTATCCCCTTATAATACTTTTAAAATGGCTTTACATAGATAAAACATTGACACATATATCAATAACAGCATTAAATTATGAATTAAATAGGTTTTTAGGTAATCTACATTTCTTTCTGTAGTTGACATTAAATTTTTCTCCTTTGTTGTTCACCGAAGAATCCCGTTATTCTCAATTAAGTAATTATTAATCAAAAAATTATAAAAAAGAAATATACCTGGAGACTTATACAATGATTCACTGGTAGTTTAGCTTTCCTCCTCGAGCAATCCTCACAGCAGGCAGTCTGTCCGGTCCTGGGTTTCTCTTATTCATCTTGGATCTCTAGTTCAATATGAAACCCTATGAATAACTGTCCAATATTCAACATATCTTATTAATGAAAAATCTTTTGAGAAGGTTATTTAGTAGTGTACAACATATTGTCCTTCGATATCTAAACAATTACAATTTCAGGAGAGGATTTTAAAGTGAACAAGATAGTATTAGGTGTTACAACTAATCCAGATAAAGATAGTGATGATGGGACTCCGGCACGCCTCGATATTAGGGAAATAAGACCATTAACATCTGATGAGTATAAAAAATTTAAAAAAGCCTGTTCTAATTTAAATTTAATAAATAAAAAATTGGATTTATTTAAACTAGTTAATTATAATTTTAAGGATTATAATGTAGAAAAAACATTTCACTTTGATCAATATATCCAAAATAATCAAATGCATCCTGCAATCGTGGAAAATATTATGTTAAATTTAAATAGGCGTGTTGTCAACTATTTAACTGCAGTAAAAACATTTCTTGATCATTCTCGAACTGATTTAACACATGAATATGGTAAAGATTCTCAACAAGTAAAGGATTTCGACGATTTAACATCGGATAAATTTGACTCATTTTTTGCATATAGATTCATTATTAAATTAAGAAATTATGTACAACACTGCGGATTTCCCCTTGGAAGTGTTGATATTGGAGCAAAACAAGATAAGAATGATCCTAGTAAAGTCATTTATCATATGGATATTTTGATTAATAGAGATGAAATTTTAGAAAATTTTAATTGGAAAAAACTCAAACCAGAAATTGAAAATTTACCTAAAAACTTTTCAATAGAGCCATGCTTAGAGAAAATGAATAAATGTATTGCAGAAATTACCTTTCATTTATTTCAAAATGATATAGATCAAGCCACTGAAAGCTCAAATTATTTATCCAATTTGATCAACGAAACTCAAAAGTATGACGGAATGCCTGGTATTTTTAAACTTGAGAAAATAACATCTAAGGGAGGAAATATGCAACTTGAGGATTTTCCTATACATACAATGAAAGTAGTTGATTATCTAAATAAATTTAGATCTAATCCGTTGTCAAAGATATAATCTTAATTTGATTCAATTAATTGAAGGTGAAATTTTTGGAAATTAAAAAATTTATTTTA
>JARKQC010000072.1 GCA_029974985.1 Bacteroidota bacterium
CTATGTATCGAGGTATCCAACGAGTTTTTACTTTTATCAGATGATTTTAGTAGATTTGAAGAATCAAATATAAAGATAAAAAAACTCGAAAAAGAAATGGATACAATTACTCATCAATGTACCGATGCACTATTACACACCTTCATAACTCCATTCGAAAGAACAGATATTCACAGATTAATAAAAAGAATGGATGATATAGCAGACGGTATTAATAGCACAATGCTAAAAATGAAGCTATATAATATTAGTGATTTTAAGCCCGATGCCAAACCATTAGTAAAATTAATACACAAGTCAGTATTAGAGTTAGATGTAGCTATTCATTTGTTACGAAATATCAAAAATCCAGACGACATCAAAACGAATTGCTATAATATAAGAAAATACGAAAAAGAGGCAGATGAAATATATCGAAATAGTATTGCAAAATTATTTGAAACAACAGATGTAATAGATTTAATAAAATGGAAAGAAATTTATGAGCGTCTCGAAAAAATAATGGATAAAACCGAAGAGGTTGCAGGAATAATTTTACGAATAGTTATCGAATCAGCTTAAAAATAATAAAAGAGTAATTTACTTATGGATAGTATGTTAATAGTTGTTATTATAGCTGTTACGATAGCTTTAATATTTGATGTAATCAATGGATTCCACGATGCGGCAAACTCAATTGCAACAGTAGTTTCAACAGGTGTGTTATCACCACGTTTTGCAGTATTATGGGCAGCATTTTTTAATTTTATAGCAATGTTCATTTTTGTACCAAAGGTAGCAGATACAATTTCAAAAATCATTGATATTGATCCAACTGATTTTGTATTTCTCTATGTAGTAATGATGGGCTTGATAGGTGCGATTTTTTGGAATTTGCTAACTTGGTATCTTGGATTACCATCAAGTTCTTCACACGCATTATTAGGCGGTCTAGCTGGCGCTGGCATTGCTTACAAAGGATTTAGTATCATAAATTGGCACAAACTCGAAGAAGCTATTATGTTTATTCCTCTTGCTCCAATTATAGGAGCAGTTGGTGGATTTATTTTTATGATAGCATTATATTGGATTTTTAGACGATGGAAGCCTTACAAAGTGGACAAATTATTTCGAAAAGGTCAATTAGTATCTGCCGCATTATATTCTCTTGGACACGGTGGAAATGATGC
>JARKQC010000078.1 GCA_029974985.1 Bacteroidota bacterium
GAAAAAAACTTATAAAAATTAATAATTAAATATAAAACCGTTTAAAAACTATTAAAACTAAAATTAAATGGCATCGGATGTCCTAATCCGTAGATCGAGGGTTCAAATCCCTCCCGGCCCGTTAACTACTTTTTGTTTTAAAAATACTAATTTTATATAATATACAATATAAGGGCTTGTGGCCTAGTTTGGATAAGGCGAACGACTCCTAATCGTTAGAGCGCGAGTTCAAATCTCGCCAAGTCCGTTAACTACATTTTAACATGATAGATTAAACACTTAATAAAATACTAATTTTTAGAATACTTCAATTATTATTGTAGAAAACGTTAATTAAACTACTAGATTTCAAGATAGGCATTAATTTAAACTAATGGAAATATAAGAATAAGTTATTTGAAGAATAGTATAAAGTAAGCTATTGAAAAAAATATTATTAATTTTAAGGTTGAGGGTTTAAAATCCTTTCCAATTTCGTTTGTTATTTTTTGAAAAGTCTAAATAATTTATTAAAATAATTAAAAATTATTACTACTTATAAAATTTATAATTTTAATATACAAAAAATAAAAAAAAGTTTCCTAATTAATTAGGAAATAGAACACTATTTGCCATTTGAACAGCTAAATCTTGACCATTAGTTGTTCTTACAATAATAGCCATATTGTTTTCATCATTAGTAATAATAACTGCAACATCATTTTTACTATTATTTAAAACAAATGCTTTTGCATTATCATTAAGATTAGAAATGTTTATCTCAGACATATCTTCTTTAATAAACTCATGTTGAAAATCATCAACACTAGAATAACTTGAATTATTCAAATTGAAAGGAATCACCCACACACCATAAGCCCCTCCACTTGAATACATATCAGAGTTCGGATTTTTAAAAAAAATAGATTCAGAAGGAACACTAACATTAATATCTTCAAATGTTTGATTTTTCATAAACACCGTATTAGAAACAAAAAAATAATCATACATTAAACCAGTAACTAAAATACATAC
>JARKQC010000086.1 GCA_029974985.1 Bacteroidota bacterium
ACACATCATAGAGGGATTGTCAAATGGCTTCGGGCATCAGGCTTTTGCCAGTTGGTACATGAAGCGGGCCAGGCTATCCTGCCAGTGGGGGACGGTTACGCCGAGGGCCTTAATTTTTTCTTTAGAGAGGACCGAGTAGGCAGGGCGCCGGGCTTTGGTAGAGTACTGATCGGTTGTGAGGGGATTCACGACACAATCCCGTTCCAGCAATCCCTGTTCACGGCCAAGCCGATAGATTTCCCGTGCAAAATCATACCAGGTGGTTTCGCCTTCGTTAGTGTAGTGGTAAATGCCGGGGCTAAGTTTCTCTTTGGGCAGGTTGATGAGGTGGAGGATTGCAGATGCAAGATCATATGCCCAGGTAGGGCTCCCCCGCTGGTCAGCCACAACACCGATAGCTTCCCGTTCTTTCATAAGCCGGAGCATGGTATACACAAAGTTGTTACCATGTTTGCCATAGAGCCAGGCAGTGCGAATAATGATACTGTTCAGAGCCGCTGCCATAAGGAGCCGCTCTCCTTCTTGCTTGGTTTTACCGTACACACCGGTAGGCCCGGTTTGGTCATCTTCTCTATAAGGCCGGGGGGTTCCTTTTTCTAGAAAAGGGGTGCCGGAAAATACATAGTCGGTAGAGATATGCAAAACTCTGGCGCCGATTTCCCTGGCAAGGGTACCCAGGTTTTCAGGGCCCTGTGCATTCAGTGCGCGGCAGAGTTCTACCTCATCCTCCGCTTTATCCACCGCGGTATAGGCAGCGCAGTTGACAATCCAGGATATATCTTTATCTTTCGTAAAGGTACGCATTGCTTCTAGGTCCAAAATGGAAACCTCTCGATCGGTACCAACGTAATGCATTTTATTTACTTCAAAAAGATGTGTAAGCTCTGTACCGAGCATGCCCTTATTACCAACAAGCCAGATCATAGCATATCCTTTGTTATATCTTTCAAGAACGGCAGTTTCCGATCTTTTTCGGAAATAATATAGGAAAGCCCCAGGTCTGGCCAGGGGATGCTGATATCAGGGTCGTCCCAGCGCACCCCGCCGTCACTTGCGGCATGGTACTCTGCGGTACACTTATATTGGAGTTCTGTATTGTCTACCAGGGCAACAAAACCATGGGCAAAACCTGCAGGAATCCAAAACAGTTTTTTATTTGCTTCTGATAGTTCAATCCCAAACCATTTACCAAACGTCTCGGAGCCCGGCCGGAGGTCTACTGCTACATCCCAAACTGCACCGCGGGTAACCCGGACTAGTTTGCCTTGGGCATAAGGCGGACGCTGAAAATGCAGTCCCCGAAGAGTTCCGCGGGATGATCGGGAATGGTTGTCTTGTACAAAGGGTCCCTGAATACCGGCGAGAGTAAAATCGCTTTCTTTATAGGATTCCATAAAAAAACCCCGTTCATCAAAAAAGACCCGGGGTTCTACAATAAAGAGGCCCTCAATGGGGCAGGATGTAAAGGTAAACGGCATGTGTTAGTCCTCTTCAGCAACAAATTTAAGGTAAGCTCCATAATCGGTCTTTATTCCGGCGGCCAATCCAAGAAGCTGTTCCCGGCTAATCCAGCCGTTACGGTACGCAATTTCTTCGATACACGCCACATAGAGCCCTTGTCGTTTTTGGATAGCCTCCACAAAATTGCCTGCCTCAAGGAGGCCATCATAGGTGCCGGTGTCAAGCCAGGCCATACCACGACCCAGGAGTTCTACCCGGAGGGAACCGCGTACAAGGTATTCGTTATTAACGCTCGTTATTTCTATCTCGCCACGGGCAGAGGGCTTAACATGCTTTGCAATGTCAACAACTTCATTATCATAAAAATAAAGCCCTGGCACTGCGTAATGAGATTTAGGTTTAGCAGGTTTTTCTTCGATAGAGAGCACGCGGCCTTGGCTGTCAAATTCTACGACCCCATATGATGTTGGATCCTTAACCCAATAGCCAAATATGGTCGCTCCCTTCACAATTGCGGAAGCTCGTTTTAGCGTTTCGGTAAAGCGCTGTCCATAAAAAATATTGTCTCCTAACACAAGAGCAACGGAATAAGTACCAATAAACGACTCCCCAACAATGAAAGCGTCTGCAAGACCCCGCGGCTGTTCCTGCACGGCATATTCAAAGTGCATACCAAGCCATTCGCCGTTTCCTAAGAGTTCTTTGAACACAGGGATATCCCGCGGTGTAGAAATAACGAGTACCTCCCGAATACCCGCCAGCATAAGCACCGAGAGTGGATAGTAAATCATAGGCTTGTCATAGACAGGGAGGATTTGCTTTGAGACGGCACGGGTAATAGGATATAGGCGGGTTCCCGAACCGCCAGCAAGGATGATACCTTTCATTGGGAGTTCCTTGTATTATTCTGAATAAAAAAGCACTTCGTTGGGATTTGTTTTATTGATAAACTCAAACTGGATGGTGCGTCGCAAGCCTTCTTGTAATGGAACAGGAGGAATAAAGCTAGTAGCGGTAAGAACACTTGTATTAAACTGTGTTGTAGCGCAAAATTTTTTTACACGGATACTCGAAACAGGGAGTTTCCTTTTTAAGATTTTTGAAAGCACATCGAAAACAAGTCCGCCCGTGTAGCCAAGCCAATAGGGCCAGTGAAAGCCTGTGACAGGTTTTTTGCCCATGGTTTCTTTGACAAGGCACACGAGTTCATTCATAGAAAAGTCCGGCTTATCAACATAGTTAAAGAGGCTATAGCCCTTACTATGCTGTGCCATATACAGGATAAAGGCTGCAACGTTTTCTACATAGGCCATAGACTTAACATTGGTGCCCTTTCCCACCATGGGGAAAAAGCCCTTTGCAATCTGATGTAACAGGTTGTACACATTGCCGCGGTTCCGCTCCCCAAATACAACAGTCGGGCGGATAATGGTGAGCGTCCGAACTCCAGGGGCTTCATTATACCAACTCCGGTATACTTCTTCCGCCTCCCATTTTGTGCGGCCATAATCGTTAAAATAGTTGATGGCTCCTTGCTCATTCGTATTTGGCGGAGCAAAACCATATACGGCAACAGAGCTTGTAAAGATAATGTGCTGTATGTTTTTCTCTCTACATACTTTAATAATGTTTCGAGATCCTTCAACATTGACTTCGTCGTAAAGGCTTTTGGGTGTTACATCATCCCGGTGTTCAGCCGCAAGGTTTATAATGCAGTCACAGGGTTTAATAGCCGCTTGCAAAGCGCTAAAGTCCCGTATATCAGCCTTTATGACTTTATCAGGATAGAAGTGAGAAGGATTTTTGTCGATTATTGTAAATTCAATGTTTGCCTTTTCCAGCAATGCACAGAGCCGAGAACCAATAAAGCCAGAACCGCCGATGATGGTGAGGGTCATAAAATTATCCTTACAAGATTATGTTTTATTAGTTAAATTTCAATTAGAAGTTCTTTTATTTCTTTCTTCACTTTCGCTATCATTTCATCATACATAAAGTTTTGTAATACCCATTGTTTAGCATTTTTAGACATTTTATCACGTATATCTGGATATTCTAATAAATAGTTAATTTTTTGTGCCAATTCAACATAATTTCTATTCTCTACCATAAAACCAGTATAACCATCTTTATTGACCCAATTGACTCCAGAACCCGGTATTTGGAAGCCTACAGCTGGAACACCGCAATATAATGCTTCTGCAAGAGCAAGTCCAAAAGCTTCATTTTTTGTAATTGATGGAAATAAAAATAGATATGCACATGCAAAATATTCTTTCAATTTGTCTTCTGTTAATCGGCCAATAAAGACTATATTGTTTTTATTTTTTGCCTGTTCTTTTAATTCTCCTGTTATGGGACCTTCTCCTGCAATTACAATAATTGCTTCTTTATTAATTAAGTCACTCGCTTTAATAATATATTCTAAACCCTTATATGGGACATGTCTTCCTACAAATAATAATATTTTCTTGTTTTTATATTGTTCCGTTATTTTTTGTGAGTTTATTATATTATCTTCAGAATAAACAAAACGTTTTATATTTACAACATTTGGAATGACTCTTACTTTTTGTATAAATTGTTTTAAATCGTCAGAATTATTTTTGTATTCTTCACTCGTAGTAAAAATCATATTTGCTTTTTTTAAAATTCTTTTTTGGAAAGGTAAAAAGAATATTTTTATAATTTTTTGATCTATAATATCTGAATGCCAATGTATTATTATTTTTTTTCCTTTAATATCACAAAACAATAAATAAAAAACAATCAAAGGATTTGGTAAATGAATGTATATAATATCAGGATCGAATTCTTTTATTAATTTTTTTAAAATAAAAAAGTACTTAAAAGATATAGCTTGGGAAGCTACTTTTAGCTTATAGCCTATTCTATAGACCAGTATTTCATCATATGGTTCAATTTTTGTTTCTGATTCATGGTTAAAACAGATCACTTTCTGTTCATAATCATTTCTCAAACCCGAAACGATATCAAATGCTACTTGTTCAATACCACCCCTGTTTGGCAAATAGTAATTTGGTATATGTAGAATCTTTTTATTCAACATCGTCTACCACCTCGTTAAATAATGCTATATATTTTTTTATTATCTCTTCTTTATTAAAATATTTAATTCTTTGTTGTTCATTTTTTAAAAGACTTTTTTTAAGAATATCATTGCTTAATACTTTATTTATACAACTACTAATATCTTTTATATCAAAAGGATCAAAATATAAAGCACTATTATTAAATATTTCTTTTAATATTGGTATATTTGACATAATTACAGGACAACCCATACTAACAGCTTCTAATGGAGGCAAACCAAAACCCTCAAACAGCGAAGGAAATATAAATAAATCTGCAAATTTATATAAATTAATTATTGTTGTATCATCAGGAGAAACAATTTGCATAACTTTATCTTGAAGTTTAAGTGTATAAATGAGTTCGTCAACTTCATCTAATTTACTATCTTTTGAACCTGCTATAACTAACAGATGATTTAGACTTTCTTTTAATTCATTAAAAGCTAATAAAAGGTTTTTTAAATTTTTGTGTCTTTTTCTATTTCCAATGAAAAGTATATATGGTTTATTTATAATATTTTCTTCTTTATTATATTTATTATTTACAAACTTTTCTTCTGGAAACTCATAAATTACTTGTGCTTTTTTTTGTGCTAGTTTGCTATATGACATTAACTCATTTTTCACGGTATTAGAAATGCAAATAATTTTTTTTGTTTTTTTTATACTTCTTTTTAGAAAGTATTTAAATAAATATTTTTTAAAAATACTCCTATCCCAATACTTTGTAAAGGGAATTAAATCATGAATTGTCACAATTGTTTTTTTAGGGAAAAATAAAGGAAGATTAATATGAGGGAAAAAAAACATATCAACTTTATAATTTATTTTTTTTAACAATAAGGAATGTTGTATAAAACCCTTAGCAGAAATTTTATCATAATTAACAAATATAGGTTCAATAGATTGTATATGTTTAAATTCCTCATAGAAAGCACTCTTGTATTTACTTGGTATTGCTGTAATTATTTCAATTTTATTTTTTGATATTTCTTTAATAATTGTTTCATAGTATCTGCCAATACCTGAAGATTTATAAAACAAACCATCAATATATATTTTCAATTTCTATTCCTTATTAAAAAATATAACTTGAATAATTATAGAAAACATGATTGCCAACAGTATCTGTATAATTTAATCCATTTATAAAAATTATAAAATATATAGTAATAACAAAAACCTTAAGTGTTAGAGCTAATGTCTTATTTTTGAACTTTGATATTGCATATGGCATTAAAAAAATTTGGAAAATTCCAAAATAATAAAACATTCTTGATATTGGAGCAATATACATTGTTATGTTTAAAATAATAATTCCGACAAGATAAAGGTTAGTCATTAATTTTATATAAATTTCATTATTATTTTTTGATTTTAAAACTATTAACCCAACAAATAAGCCAATAAGTGTAAAGAATAAATTTTTATAATATTGACCTGAAACCATTTCTATGTTATTATTCAATATTTGGTCTAAATAAAAAATATATTTATTTAATAAACTAAAATTAATTAAAATTAATTTTATCAATTTAAATAGAAAAAGATCTAGTCGTGTAAAAAATGATAAAAATAAAGTAGCTATTGAACTGATTAGCAATATCAAAGTATGATATTTTTGTTTTTTGTTTACCAAAATTATAAATATAATCCAAAAAATTAAAGCTGAATAATGTACAAGTATTGAAAATAAAACCAAAAGTATTTGCAACTTTTTATCATTAGTAATATAAAGTAAAACTGTATACAATACAATTACAATTGCAAGCATTTGGCGAATTTGAATAAATGTATTTAAATACATTCCAGGTATAAAATAAAAAAGCATCAGTGATAAATTTAAATCTACTGACAACTGCTTTATCGACTTGTATAAAAAATAAAATGTCAATATAGAATAGACAGTAGAAATAAAATAAAATTTAAAGTTAAATATTTTAGATATGTAAGCCAAAATAATAAAAAACGGCTCAAAATGTAAAAAATTATTTGATAAGTATTCAGAATTGTAGATAATTAAGTCAGGTGTAAAGTTATCTTTAATGATATTAATAATAGATATTAAAAAAAATATACTATTAAAGACAAAATACTCGTATTTTTTATTAATAACCTTTAAAGAGAGTAACAGAAATATTAGTATACATAAAATTATAAAAATATTCATGAATAACAACTGAATACTATAGTGAGCCCATTTGACAAGACACATCTGAACGATTTTATCAGTGGATTGGGCTTTCCTGATGTCTCTAACTAACAGCACGAAGATACTGCTGTTCATCAATAAACTTTGACTGGTACACCGTGTCTGGTGTTTCGT
>JARKQC010000150.1 GCA_029974985.1 Bacteroidota bacterium
TCCTTGAATAACAAAATTAAATTAATCAATGCAGAAATAGGCTTTGCCCATTCGTCATTAATTGACATATCAAAAAAGGATTTTGACTCTTTAAGAGATGAAATCATCTCAGATGCTCTGTGAAATGCCGGACCGTCCATCTTTGTAATGTCTTTACTATCTAAAGCGGTATCAATATAATCGTATACGAGTGCAAATCGCATTGAATTTGGGTAAATTCGATCCAAAATTCTACTTATTATTTTGTAAATGTGTTTAAAATTTTCTAGAACAGCCCCAATTTCATCTAATCCCTTTAAAATTTTAAAATTTGCGTATATACCCTCATTGTATTCTTTATTTATTTCGTTCAATACTTTAACCAAACTTTTTTGAAAATCATCTCTATTTTCTATTTTACGTGAACATACAACATCAGCCAACAATACAAATTTCAATTCTTTTTTCATGATCTTACCCTTATTTTTATACAACAACTCTATTAGTTGTATTATAACTTTACAACTATATAAGTTGTATAGATGGTTTTACAACTCTATTGGTTGTATTATAACTTTACAACTATATAAGTTGTATAGATGGTTATAATAAAAATTAACTGTCATTCAGTTGACTTGTGCCTAAGGTCCTCTTAAGAAACTGGCTGAGCCAACTTGACTTGGAAAAACCCAGCACCGGACAGACTGCCTGCTCTTGGGGGAGGAAAGGGTAAACTACCAACCAAACGAGTTAGTAAAGCAGGCAAAAAATTTATTTTTCATATTCACAATTTCAGTGTTTTAATAGATAAAAAAGGGTAGAAAATAATTTTAAGGAAAAAATAATTTATGGGATCACCATGTTGAATCCGTAATCAAAGCCTGAGAAAATACCTAAAAATTCTTTTAAGTCTTCAGAATTTCCTTTAAATTTCGATTTGTCACTTGTAATTTCGTCATAATTGGTTTCACCTAAAAGTAGGGTTACTAATATTGGAATGTAAATGGTTAATTCCATGTCAGGGGACTTTTCCTGGTAGTTCATCCGAGGGATTAATACAGAATCTTCTAAAGCCATATTGCATTTTTCGTTTCTATCAGTTAAATTCAGGTTTATTTTAATTTCTTTTCCTTCTGCTCGATTTTTCTCAATTAAAAGTCCCATAAATTCAAATAGTAATTCTGTGGGCATATTTAACAGTGCATCTGTATTATCTACTGCTGTGGGAACTTTGTTTCCTCTCAACTCAGCCGCACCGACCAGGAAATTATTTCTCCATGTGCCATTTTCTGTCTGGTATCCTAACTGTTCAAGTGCATGTGCTTCTAAATATCTTGCGTTTTTGTTGTTTAGATCTGCAAATACCAGGTGTTTGCATACTTCTTCCATGCCATCTTATTTCACCTTATAACATCTTCATCATAATTTATATAATTTCAAATGACATAAAATAAACAGTCCGACATTTTCAGGATAATTGTTTAATTTGGTTTGGTGATGTAATGTCTGAGAAAAGAGTGGTACCTGATACGGAAGAAAATGCAGGACGATGCCGGTGCCCCGCATGCCTAACGCACAATAAATGTATGTTTAGTAATAAAGAACATCTTTTCTGCTCTCGTGGAAATACCGATTGTGATCCTAAAAAATATGGATGCATGTGCCCTGCTTGTCCCATCTGGGCAGAATATAAACTAACGGACTATTATTATTGTATAGAAGGAGCTGCTAAGAAGTAAAAAAAATAAAATTAGTAAATAAAGAAAGAAGGTAAAGTAATTTTTATTCCTTTAGTAACGTTTTCTTTTATCGGGGAGGATTAATAAGCTTTATTTTTACTGGTAACCTTACATCTCGAATATTTCTCTTATCTCAATAACATCTCCGTCTTCGGCAGGTACTTTCTTTGCCCAGTCCACTGCTTCTTCTTTGGATTTCACATCAATTAGCCAGTAACCTCCAACTACTTCCTTGGCTTCTATATCCGGCCCGTCTGTTATTTTTACATTTTCTCCCGAAAATGCTACTCTCGCTCCTTTTGATAGGGGATGTAACCCATCAAGAGAGAGAAGTACCCCTGCTTTAGACAATTCCTCGTTATATTTGGACATCTTGGCGACAGCTTCCTCTGGCGGTGCAAATCCTTCTCCAGCTCCCTCCTCGGGCGGTGTATCCGGTTGATAGACTTTCGGGATCATGATCATCATGAATCTCATTTTAATCTCCTCCTGAAGACATTAACTTCTCCGATATTTTTCTTTGTATAATATAATATTGTTTTTTTCTAAAAATTTTTTTCCTATTATTGGTGAATAGTAACGAGCAGTGTTACTGTGAATTATACAAATTATGAGACAAACCTCTATATCACATAAAAAGAGTAAAACCAGCTTTTTTGGAATGTGGAACTGAAATTTTAAGAGGGATGTAAAATCTAATGTTTTACATCAATATTATAAATGGCACGATTACGTGTAGCACGATATCTGCAGAAAAGTGAGATATCATAGCAGATTCCAGTCCTTTCTTCCAGTAAAGCCATCCAAATATAATTCCGCCAACGGCATTTAAAATAATGGTACGGATAATCAACAGGGGTGTGGGCGTTGTTATAGCCATTACTGTTGGTAAATGGCCGATACCAAATATAACGGCTGCTAAAATAATAGCTAGCCAAATTCCGGCTTTTGTTGGTTTTCCTTCAGCTGTTTTTTTAATTTTAAAGAATATCCA
>JARKQC010000160.1 GCA_029974985.1 Bacteroidota bacterium
ACTGGATGGCAGAGACCCTAACAGCTACGCCGGTGTGGCCTGGTGCTTCGGCAAACACGACCGCGCCTGGAAAGAGAGAAAAATCTTCGGAAAAGTACGCTATATGAACGACCAGGGACTCCGCAGAAAATTTAAAATAGACAAATACTTAGACCGGATTGATGGATTAGTTGAGTTAATTGATTGAAATTTTACAAACAATCATCTAAACCCCATATTTAGAATTCTATCAATCCCTATATATATCTATAGATTTATATTAGTTTTTATTTCTTTTTTTTCAACTCTTCTTTTAGGCTTATTATCTCTGAATGCATATCATCGAATTTCTTGTTCATTTGTTCTTCTAAATTGTCTAATTTATCTTCAATAGAAATATCTTCAGTATGTGTAAATCTATTAACAAAAAAAGTTGCTAAAGAAGCTGTAAGTAAACTCATAAATCCTATTCCTGTAAACATTATAACAATTCCGATTATTCTCCCCATTTCTGTTTGAGGAGATATATCACCATAACCAACAGTAGTAATTGTTGCCATAACATACCAGAAGGCATCATCTAAAGAATCGATGTTTGGATTAATATTAATTTCTATTAAATATAAGCTGAAAGCGCTCGCTATCAGGATTAGAATAAAAATTGCTATCGCATAATCCATGTGGGTTTTTTTAAGAAATTCGGTGAAAATTCTTTGAGTTTTTTTAAATAATCCTATTACTCTTAATAATCGTAATAGTCTTGTAAATCTTATAAATCTAAATAAACCTAAAAGAGCAACTTCTGGAATATATAACTCACTTATAAGTGGTACCATACCTAAAAGTTCTAAACCATTGTTTCTCATGAACTTTTTTTTATTTTTAGCTTGCCTTAATCTGAAAATGAACTCTACAATTAATATTAAAACAACCAATAAATCAAAAATTAAAATATTAAATGGAATTTTTAAGGGGTAAATAGTGTAATAAATAACTATTATTAAGTCCACAACAACTAGAAATATGATTATTAGATCTAAAATTAGATATTTATTTTTAGTCATACTCTTCTTATACAATTGTCTTTAATACTATATTATGGGTTACAATCTTTACAAGGCCTATATCCAGAATTTAAAGCATCATCTCTAGAACTAAAAGTTATCATGTTATTCGATTTTATTTTATCAACATGATAACACCAAGGATAATGAAACACATCTGAATTAACACTCCCAACATAAGTTTGACTATTTTGATTCGAAGGACTAGATGTGGGTGAAGATGTATCTCCTTGTGTATCTTCAGTATCTGTTTTCTCTGTATTTGTTGGTTCTACTGGTGTTTGACTTGAATTGGAATATTCATTTGGCTCCGAATAATTATTATCGTCAGAATTAGTGCACCCCGCGATGCAAACAATACTCAAAATTAATAAGATAATTAAAATTGAACTAGTTTTTTTCAATAATCCTCCCCCCTTAAATTAAGCTATATGAAAAGATATTCTTACTTCATAGCTAAAACATCCTATTCATTTAATTTATATTTATCAATTACTATCACTAAAAAAAGGAAAGGGTTAAATAATAATAATGCATTTTTAAAAAATAATAATACTAAATTTTAATATGATAAATCATATTTATTTCTGAATTTTTTACCGACTTTAATCAAAAAGTAATAAAAACACCCTTAAGAGTAAGAAAAAGGAAAATGTTATGATTTAGTTTCATAAAGAGTATTCTAGGGGGTTTTTCAAATTTCAAATAACGTTTTTATCGTCTGTGAAAAATGTCATGGCTATTATAAACTCCAGAAAAATGAATCTTTAGCTGATTTTGAGAGCTGCCAATGCGGTGGAAAACTAATATATGCTCCTGAAAATAAAAATTTCCCACCTACTGATTCTTCTGGAACTATTAGAGAGAGTGTGAGTATTGGTAAGACGTATACAGAAAAGAAAGCTGAAGAATACCAGAATAAAAGTAAAAAAATAAAAAGGAAAAGAAAATATACTAAATATTCGTCTAATAACCAAGTAAAAACAAACAATAATATAACAAATATTAAACCTAATGAATTGTCAACATTATATCTACAATCACATTTAATAGTAGTAGGTTTGTTTCTAATCATAATAGGAATTATCTTATTCTTAATTTTTTCACCAATATCCATATTTATTATTTTAATCGGTGTTTTGACAATAGGATATAGTTCTTACGAACCAAAGAAAAAATATAAACGCCGATCAACTAAATCTAATAAATCTTATAAACCAAAAAAATATAACCCTGAAAATACACCACCCCAAACCTATTATAAACCAGGAAAGAAATACACCAATAAAAAAGCCAAATCAATGAGATATTATAAGAAATCTAGAAAACATGAGGATGGTAAAAGGTGGGTAAAAGGACTGGAAGGAGAAAATATAGTATTAGAAAAGTTGAACACACTTCCAAAAAATTATTTTGTTTTTCATGATGTTGAATTACCCGGCGGTTACGGAAATATTGATCACATCGTTGTGGGTCCAACTGGATTATTCGTAATAGAAACAAAAAATTACAGTGGTAAGTATAGGATTAACGGCAATCAATGGTTCCATTACAAGAATAATCAATATTCTAAAATGGAAAAAAATCCTGGAAAACAATTGATAATTAATATATTACAGCTAAAAAATTTTTTAGAAGAAGCTAACATTAGTAAATCAAAAGTATATGCAAATGGGATAGTAACATTAGTTCAAAAGAACTATTCAATCACTCGACCGCCAGAAAATTATAAAGTTTGCTCACCACCTGAAATTCCAGATTATATATTATCTCGTCGGGAAACAAACAATAAAAAATTACTAGCAAAAATAGCCATGGAATTAGAGCCTTATTGTACTGAATTGACCTATGTACCTAAAAGTTAGTAATATAAATTCGTAAAATTAATTTTAATTATATTTCTTTATAGATAATTCTGTAAAAAAACCTGCAATAAATATAGGAGACCTAAAAAATGACCGATTGGATTGAAGTCAAAAATGAAGATGAAGAAAAAGAACAGGCTAAAATGTGGGAACCTGATGCAATAGGGGAGTCTATCCAGGGTAAATATCTAGATAAAGAGGAGGGTGTGGGTAAATTTAAAAGTAATCTTTACACCATTAGAACCCAGAAAGGA
>JARKQC010000186.1 GCA_029974985.1 Bacteroidota bacterium
AAATATTGGTACTATGCAGGTTGGTAGGGATATAGCTGGTGGAAATGCTATAATGATTTTGACAGTTGATCAAAAAATCCCTGATGATGTTATGGAAGAAGTAAGAAATCTTGAAAATGTTTTTGATGCTGTTGGCTTAGAACTATAAAACAAGTTGCATACTTTATAAATACTATTAAAAACAAAAACAAATCTATGAAAAAATTAGAACAATTATTCATAGAAAGAAATATAAAAAAATCAACACAAGAAACATATTTAATCCCAACAAAACAATATGAAAAACTCCACAATAAAACAATAGACGAATTAATAGAAGAAGCAGACCATGAAGAAGAAGAAAGAGTAAGGCTAAAAAACCGTAAAATTAAAATAAGGCTGTTGGAATTTCGCCAATACATGATAAACAAAAAATTAAGCCCCACTACTATTAAATCACGAATGATTAGAATAACAACAATATACCGTCATTTTGAAATAGAAATCCCACAATTACCCCCATTCCAACTACAAGAAAATGAATTTGAAAGATATAATGATATCCCCACTATAGAAGACATTAAAAAAGTATTAAAAGAAACTGTTAATAAAAAACATAAAGCAATAATATTATTTATGGCTACTAGTGGAACTGCTTTGAATGAAACAATCCATTTAACTGTTGAAGACTTTATTAAAGCAACAACTGATTACCATGACAATAATAAAGATTTAAAAATTATATTAACTCAACTTGAAAATCAAGATGATATAATACCATTGTTTGAAATGGTGAGATTAAAAACCAATTATCCTTATTACACATGTTGCAGTCCAGAAGCCACCACTGCCATAATAGAATTTTTAAAAACAAGGAATACATTATCTTTAGAAGAAAAATTATTTAAATATAATAAAACAAGCATATTAACCATGTTTCAAAGATTAAACGAAAAAATGGGGTGGGGGAGAGTTAAAGGAAGGCGTTTTTTCCGTTCCCATGCCCTCCGTAAATTTAATGCTACTGCTATTGAAGATATTGGCTTTGCTAATACTATACAAGGTAGACAAGCAGACTCCATTACAAATGCTTATTTTAAACACAATCCCAAAAGGATAAAAGAAAAATACTTGGAGCATTTGCCTAAATTAACTATTAATAAGACTATTATTAATAGTGTGGATAGTGAAGTTACTAAGGAATTAAGGGAAGAGTTGAAGGCTGAGCGTGAAGCTCGTTTAATAGCAGAAAACAAAGCTAATAATGCTCAAATCATGGCTGAAGAAGCGAACCGTAAAGTTGATGATTTTATAAATAATTTCCAACAATAAAAATATTATATAAGCTTATTTATTATCTTATCTAAATATTCATTCTTTATTTTTTTACTATTATCTCTCTCAGCCATGTCTCCCAGCTCCGTTAAAATACCAAGACCTACCCGTATATTAATAGAATAATTAGTTATTTCTTTTATTTGATTCTCTGTAATAGCTCCTTGAACAAAACCTAACCTGCACCTTTTTTTTAATATTTCATATACTTGTTCTTTTGGATATTTCCGAAAAAAAACTTCAGTAGGCAATAAAAGACTACTTAAATCACTACTTAAATCACACACAATATTATCCGAAACAATTATGTAAATCCCCACACGAACACCATAATACTCTTCATGAAGTTTAAGCAAACCTTTAATTATGCCTTTAAGCTTTTTATTAACAAATAACTCATCGGCTTCATCCAAAACCACTATTAACCCTTTTTTACTATTTTTAAGATAATTACTAATACTATTATGAATATCATTAGTACCAATACGATTCTGATTAATATCCACCCCTTTTAATTTTTTAATTATTTTTTTATAAACCTCCCTTTTACTCTCAGTTAATTCACAATTAATATAAACTGGAACTACTTTACTTTGTGTTTCTAAATATTCTAATATTTTTTTAATAGCAGTAGTTTTACCAGTAGAACAAGAACCATAAATTATACCATTAGTCGGTTTATTATTCTTTAATATAGGATTAATTAACCCTGCAATAGTATCCATTTCATCTTTTCTAAATGGAAAATCAGTCGGTGGGCATTCATGGTCTAATAATAAACGATTTCGGTATATTGATTCATCATAACTTGTTTGAAATATTTTTTCAAATGACATTTTGTTTCAACAGTCCTCTCCACATCAACAATAAATTATGATTTTATTATATACTATTTTTTATCCTGGAGTGTTTGAGGAGTAATATAATATTACTTGTCATGAGCTGTTGAAAATAAAAGTTATTTAATATTAAATACTAACAATATAATCATGCAATTAAAATGTGAGATTAATATTATATTACTCCTCATTTTGTATTAGCAAAGTTTCTTATTATTAAACTTACTAAAATACTAATTGTAAGAACATATAGTAAATATTAAAAAAAAGAATAGAATG
>JARKQC010000192.1 GCA_029974985.1 Bacteroidota bacterium
ACTAAAGGTTAGTCCTTCCCTAACAATTTATTTTTTTCTTCTCAAAAAATTCAAGTTTTTATAACTCAATATATCAGAGATTATTCCTTTTTCATGATTTTTAGTCATGTTTTTTGAATGATTTTTTTGTAGAGTAATTCAATTATACGGCCATAAATCCAGAATCCGAATATAAAAATCATTATTGCAATGATCACAAATATCAACATTAAAGTATTGTTATTTAAGATTATTTTTTGATTTAAAAGGATATTATTTATTGAAATTCCGCCAAGTATTTGTATTGCAAAAAGAATTAAATTCAAGATGAAACCTGCAATCCAATACCTGCCAAAATTTTTTCTTAAGTCCATTCATATTCCTCCATCCATAAAATGCCACAACTGCGTAAACTAAGAAACCAATTGCTATTAAACCAAGTATATTCCACTTTCCTATACCAAAATTGTCCCTCCATAATCACATTATTGCTACTTTACATAAATCTTGTTAATAAACTATGACTAATTCTAATTTAATTTTAATTAATTCATTCCAATACACCCAAACTCAAAACCCCTTCTAATCATTTTATTCTCCGAATAAAATACAAACAAAAACTTAGTCCGCCCCTAACAATTTATTACTTCTTCAACAAAATTCTGATGGAAAATCCTCAAGTATTAACTTATCATACTAATTTTCCTTTTGATATCCTTAAAAATAAGGCGTAATAATCCAAATCTTTATATAATCATGAGTGACAATTAATGATAATTATAAAAACCGGCTCCGGCGTTCTTATGTTTAAAATAGAGTTTTAATTCTAATTTTTCAGCTTAATTTTTTTAGACAGAACACTATAATATCCGAAAATTTTTATATTATTAAAAAGATAAGAATAGTGGTGTTAATATGTCCATACCTATAATTATGGAAGAACTTCCAAAACCAGTGGTATATGAAAATCTTAAAGAAATCAAAGAACTCCAAAAAGTTGATAAACTTCCTTCATTACCGGGAATAATGGATGAAGTTCCAAATTATCCTTTTTATGTATTATTGTTAGCTCGTTTTATTGATGAAGAAAAATTTATAGCTAGGTATATAATCAAAAATTGGGGGATGTTAGATAGATTAAGTGGAAATAACTGCCTGTTCGTATCTCCTTACCCTAAAAATATATCTTTAAATGAATTAATATCCTCTCAAAACAATTATAGTCCCAATAAACAGGAAGAATTTAAAGAGAATTCTACAAATCCAGATTGGGTTATTGATTATGCGAATATTTTAGATATTAAGTACACGGAATTTCCTTGTCTTTTTATATTTACTAGTGTGAAAAAGGATAATGCTATTATTGTACCGCTCGAGGAAGATAAATTGAGTAATTTTTTTGATACTATCTTTCAGGAAATGAGGGAAACATCAAAAATTAAGGATGAAAATGAACGTTTAAAAAAAATAAATAAAAAAATTAATATTTTTAAAATGAAACAGAAACTTGTCAAATATGCAACATCCTTAGAATACAAATTTAATGTAGGCATTTTTTCCATATCAAAACCTGCTCAAACTCAATCTAAATGAAAATACTGTTTTAATTGTTTAAAAAGTTAGTTAATGCATCATGTTCAGCATTTTTTTTGAAATAATAAAATGGTTGACTTTTTATTTATTAGTAAGATTTAATCAAACTTTATTTCGTAAAACGCAACTATGACTAAGTTGAATAGATTCCTTAACTGGGAACCGGATGAGGACGGCTTTTACAGAGCAACCAGCCACATGCTACGTAAATTCTTCAACACCCAACTAATAAATGCCGGAATGGCAGAGGAAATCCGGGAGCACATGATGGGTCACAAGCTAAAAGACAGGGTCCGGGATGCATACTACCTAGCCGACCCTGATGACCTCCGAAAAACTTACCTGAGGTATAATGACTACTTAAATGTCAAAAGTTCACCAGTGAAATATTCTTCAGACGAGATCCGGGAACTGCAACAACTTGTTGCAGGGATGAAAAAAGAGTTACGGGAATTGAAGGGTGAGGTTTAGATGAGGGGGTTGATTAAAACCTTATAATGAAATCTCAATTTAATCATGCGTTTATTTAATAATTTTTATTAAAATATTCACAATGTGGTTTTGATACCAGAATTCAGGTTTTCCGAACTTGTAATCAAATATTAAATCAAATTTAGGATTATTGATGATTTTATCATTTGTTACAATTTTCGGATAATCGTTATTTATTGGATCCTTTACAAATAAATTAAATTCTTTAATAATGTCGTTAGGATCAGCATCAATTCCTTCAATAACATGCCGTAAGTGTCCTTTTGGATTTTCATAAATAATTTCTTTGAATTTTTGCTCAGTTTGTGAATCTTCAAAGTTAAAATTTATCCAAGTACCATGGAGGGTTCCTAATTCATCTGAACAGATTATATTCCCATTTAAATCTATCTTTTTAATATTAAAAACTGTATATCTTACTTTATTGCTTTGATCTTTTAATTTCGCAATTATTTCATTCGCTTCTTCCCTATTTGAAATTTTTTCATTGATTTTGTGGGATATAACTAATTTATGGCCCTGGGACAAATCCAAAGGAGTAGGTATTCTTTTCTGCGTAATCTTTTGTAGTTTAATTAAAAATTTAATAATACTCTTATCATGGATTAATTCTATTTTTGGTAAATCGAAATTATCTGGTTTTAATTTAGAACCTGCTGCTCGATTGTTTAAATCATCAAATATAATAATGCCATCCACTTCATCTTCTGATAATCCGTGCATTTCAATTAAATCAAGATATTGTTTAACGTCCATATTCAAGATGTCAAAATTAAATATGGTTGTTAATCTATATTTGGGTTCCAATTCATCACTTAGTTTTCCTTTTAGAGTAATTAAGACTGGATAATCTGGTGAAATAGTTTCATCGAATTTTGTATGTAAAAAGATTGTTTTGCCTTTTTTTATGATATTGAACGCCTTTGTTCCGACTAGGGGATTACCAACAAAGTCTTCTAATTCTGGATGTTTAGGCATGATCATGACAGATTCAGCATTAGATACTTTAATGTATTCCTCTTTATTAGAGTTAGGAATAGATTTAAAGAATGTAAGTTTAATTTTTCCAGGGTTTGATAATTTATATTTGATTATTTTCCTTAAATAGCTAAATATTTTGTTTATATAGTTAGAAACAGACATGGACTGTTCCATAAGAAGATTAACAGGGTATTCTAGAGAATAAACCTCTCCATCACTTCTTTTACAAATTGCGGTAATGTAATCTTCTTCAAGGTTAATTTTGATGTTTTTTTGTCCCTTGAGCTCAAAATATTTTAGTTTATGGGGGAAGACCCGTGTGCCGTGTTTAATTGAATTATATAAATCTATATATCTAAGATAAAATTCGGCGAAATTGTCAATATTTTCTTTAATATAATCGATTGATTCTTCAATATAAGTAGGAACATCTTTGGCAAGGATTTCATTATTATTATTTAACGTTAATTGTGGGATGATATCATAAGCAAAAACTTCTTTCAATAATTCTCTGTAATTTTTTGATTTAATATCTTGGGAAAAATTATCATGATTATTTTGTTTAAATTGTTTAAAGAGGTTATTTACATCTTTAGGTGCAGTTTTTACTAATTTTTTGGCTATATTGTCAGGACTTTCGGTATAAGAAATAAAATATAATCCAAATTCTTCTAAATATTGCATTGAAGCTCTAAAAACTTCTAAACGATATAAAATGCTGGCAGAAACACGTTGTTCTTCAGTTAAATCGTTATCAATAATTCCTTTTTTGCTTTCATTATACACATTTTTAATATAAGCATGCAATACATCAGGGTCATGCCATTGATTAATCATATCATCAAAATTAGGACCTTTACGCTTTTGTGTAGTCATTATATACCCCCCCCATTTTGAGAAATTTGTAATTTGATAATATAATCTTTATTTGATGTGATAACATTAAAAAACATTAACTAAATTATTTCTTTGTATTTCCTTGCAAAAACCCCAATCTCAAAACTCCTTCTAATCATTTTATTCTCCGAATAAAATACAAACAAAAACTTAGTCCTCCTCTAACAATTTATTACTTCTCCAACAAAATTCTGATGGAAAATCCTAAAGTATTAACTTATCCTACTAATTTTCCTTTTGATATCCTTAAAAATACGGCGTAATAATCCAAATCTTTATATAATCATGAGTGACAATTAATGATAATTATAAAAACCGGCTCCGGCGTTCTTATGGTTAGAAATAAGTCCTTTACGTTTATTTATTATAAATTAAGTATCTTTTGTGTCTAAAATTTGTGATGTTTCCTAAATATTAAAATGTCCAAAATTAGTAACTCATTGTCGTTTGGATATTAAGTTGCTTTTATTGCAATGTAGCTACCTAATGTTGGAGCTAAAATATATCCTAAAGTTGCAAATAGGGTAATGATCGGGCTGGATGAGTCGAGATTTGAATGGCCTTGAATAATTAAATACACATTGGATATGATTGAAATAAGAATAATTCCTAACCCTACACAAATTCCATTTAGTAATTGTTTTTCTTTTCCAATGTATGTAGCTATAAATCCTCCAATAACTGAAACTCCAATAACTTCAATTGCATTAATTAGATTAATTTCTAATATGCTTAAGTTGGTTGAAGGAATAATTGTGTAAGTTATCAAAGATATGAAAAAACAAATAACAAATGTGATAATGATTCC
>JARKQC010000268.1 GCA_029974985.1 Bacteroidota bacterium
AATAATTTATATCATCTCTACCATTAAATAGGGCGAATAATAAAATATTTCTATTAAATGTGAATTTACTTAAAGTTAATATTGTTGCTGATAAAAATAATGTGTTTTGACTTAAATGATTATTCTTACAATATTCATCAATTTTATCTTTAGAAGTAGATATAGATGAATACATAACTTCTCCAGTTGATTCATCACAGTTTTTATCAGGACTTATTACCTGTTCTCCATCAAAATCTTTCAATCTGTTTTTATAGTATAATTCAGCTTCTTTGTACTGTTTTTTCTTTTCAAATTCTTTTTCTGTTAATGATAAATCAAATCCACTATATTTTTCAACAGATAATGATTCATCGGAATAAGCTTTTTTAATATCATGGAAAAATAAATTCAATGAATAACCATCACTAATAATATGGTGGAAATCAACTAAAAGAGTTACACTTTCTTCATTTTGATGTATTTCAAACCTGAACAAATGATTATTTAGTAATTTGAAAGGTTTAACAAAATTTTTTTTAACTTTTTCAGTTAAATTTCCATTAAAAATAGGTATATCTATGTATAATTCATTTAATTCATTTTTAAATTGATAAATTTGTCCTTTTTCTTCAATTAATTTTGTCAGTATATATGGATGATTGTTGATAGCTTTATTCACAGATTCAATTAATTTATCTACATTAATTTTTTTATCAAAAGATATTGCAAAAGGTATATTATATATTAATTTAGCTGGATTCTTAACACAATCTAAGTATATTCCAAGTTGATTTTGAGTTAAAGGAAAATATTGATCAGTATTTATCTTTTCTCCAGAGAAGTTAATTGTTCCACTTATTTCTTTTGAATCTAATGTTATTGTTTCATGTAATATATTTTCAGTGAAATTTGAAAATTTTGTGTTAATAATATGGTTAGCTATATTTTTTATGGTTCCATTTTCCATTATGTTAGCTAAAGTAAGTTCTATATTAAATCTTTCTTGAATTTTAACCATTAACTTAAGGATAGAAAGTGATGTAAAACCTATTTGGAATAAATCTGCATCAACTCTGAAAGTATCATATCCTAATATATCAGTAACAATATCTAAGATGTATTTTTCAACTATATTACTGGGAGATTTATTAATTATTTCATCTTTTTGACTTATATTTTTAGTAATCTCATCTACTACTTCATCAGGTTCTGGTAATTTTTTCACATCTGTTTTTCCATTGGGAGTTATAGGAAATTCTTTTAATTGGATAAAATAAGATGGAATCATGTAGGGGACTAAATTTTCTTTTAGTTTAGATTTTAAATCATCAATATCGATAATTTCATCACATCTAAAGTATGCACATAAATGTTCACTAGACTTAACCTTTTTTATTAAAACAATTGCTTCCTTTATACTAGAATAATTGTTTATATTATTCTCAATTTCACCAATTTCAATTCTAAGTCCTCTAAGCTTTATCTGATTATCCATTCTCCCTATTATAATATACTCTCCATTTTCATCTTCAATAGCAAAATCTCCAGATTTATAGTAGTTTACACCATTAATATTGATAAATCGTTCTTTAGTAAGTTTTTCTCTATTTAAATATCCTTTAGAAACACCAGTTCCTCCGATATACAATTCTCCCATTATTCCTTGAGGTAATGGATTTCCATCAATATCTGCAACCATTTCAACTACATTAAGTAAAGGTTTTCCTACAGTTATATAATCATTAACAATATGTTTTGTATTAGATGATATTGTGGTTTCTGTTGGTCCATAAACATTATATATTTCAGCATCTGTAGCTTTTGTAATGTTTTTATGAAGTTTCAGAGGATATTTTTCCCCAGCAATACTTAAAATTTTACAGTTTTTCAATAAATTTTCAAATTCCTTAAACTCTAAATATTGCCTTATTCTTGATGGAGTAGTAGAAAAAACATCAGCCTTACTTGTTTTAAATAATTTAAAAAGTTTCATTGGATCTTTTGAACTTTCATCATTTGAAAAAACTACAGTTAATCCATTCATTAGTGTAAGGAAAATATCATGTAAAAATAGATCAAATGCCACAGTTGTTATGGTTAATAGCCTATTTGCTTTTTTCTTTAAAGCATAAGCTAAAACATTTTTTTTAGAAGGATTAACATAATTAGATATGTTACTATGGGCTAAAATCACACCTTTAGGTTTACCTGTTGAGCCAGAAGTGTAAATGATATAAGCCGAATTATTTGGAGTTAGTTTAGGATTAGGATTAGATTCATCTTTTTCTTTTAATAAATCCTCTACATATAGTTTATTTTCTAAATTTCCCAGCTTGTCTAACTTATTTGGTTTATTTAACTTATTTATCTTATTTATCTTATTTAACTTATTTGGGTTATTATTTAATTTATTTAAGTTATTTATCTTATTTAAGTTATTTAAGTTATTTAAATCTGATTTATCTAGATTAAAATTAGTTATTATAAATTTGGATTCACTATCAGACATTACATGTTTTATTCTATCTGTTGGATATTCTGGATCGATTGGTATAAATGTACATCCTGCCTTAATTATTCCCAAAATAGATGCTATTAAATTACTGTCTCTTTTTAATATGAGCATTATTTTGTCTTCTACATTTGCTCCTTTCTTTATGAGGGCATTAGCTATCTTATTAGCTTTTTTATTTAACTCATCATAAGTTAATTCTCCATCTTCAGCTATTAAAGCTGTTTTGTTTGCATTTCCGATTACAGTTTCTTCAAAAATTTTGTTTAAAAGCTCTTGTTGAACTGGTTCTGCTTTGTATTTATTACTAAGTTCTTCAGCTGATTTAGAAATACCTATATCTTTAACAAGTTTCTTTGGATTTTGGGTCAATTCATCTATAATAATATTAAGACTGTTTAAAAAAATTTTAATATACTTTTCAGAATATAATTTCTCATAATATCCTATCTTAACTTTAAAGCTTTCCTTCTCTTCAAAAATATTTATTGAAAATTTGAACTTTGCTGAATCAATTTCTAAATCTTCAAATGAAACATTTTCGTATGTTTCATCGATATCTCCTTGATATACATAAAATATGTCGGGCTTCACATCATATTTTTCAACAATAGTAGATATTGGATAAAAATCGTATTCAAGTGTATTTAAATATGTTTCATTGATATCTAAAAGATACTGGGATATACTTAAATTACTATTAGTATTTAATGTTAAAATGAATGTTTTTACCATCATAGCAATAGTATTCATGTATTTAACAGAATTTCTACCAGTAGAAATTGTAGCAATTAGTGTGTCATGGTTATAAGCAAATTTATTGATTGTTAGATTGCTAGCTGCTAAAAATATTATGTTTGGAGTTATTTTTAGTTGTTTAGATAATTTTAAAATCTTTTTTTTACTAATATTAATATATTGATTTGATTCAGAAGGATTATCAGTTAAATCAATCCCATCAGAAGATTTAGAAGAATTAATAGAATTAATAAGATTAGAAGGACTAGGAGAATTATTAGGATCAGGAGAATTATTAGAATTATTAGAATTAATAGAATTAGTAGAATTAGGAGAATTAGTAGAATTAGTAAGATTTGAATGATTAAAATTGTTTTTAGAGTTTTTATTTGATATAAATTGAGGGTTAATTTCACTAACTCCTTCAAATGACTCTATTTTATCTTTAAAGAATTTCTCAGCACTTTTATATTTTTCACTATTTTTCAATTTTTCTTCTTCAATAGCTAAATCATAACCAGTAAATTCTTCTTTCTCGACAATTGTACTGTTATTGATGTTTTCATGATCAATGATAATTTTTTTGTAGCTAGTATTTGAATCAATAAGATTATTGTAATTAATAAATAGGTCTCTAAAGAATATGTTGTGAGACATACCATCAAAAATTATATGATTAAAATCTGTAAGTAAATAATTATTATTGTTGTTTTTATAAATAGCAAAACGATATAAATATTCATTAAATAAATCAAAAGGTTTCACAAAA
>JARKQC010000307.1 GCA_029974985.1 Bacteroidota bacterium
TTAGTTTTAGGTTTATATGTAATTATTAGACCCCCTGATTATCCTAAAATTTTCTATTCACATTGTTGTTTATAAGATTATCCATTTTGTCACAAAATTGAAACAAACCCCTGAGTTTAAAAAATTAATTAGTTTTTAACTTAATTGGGGAGGGGGCTTGATGAAGATGGATAGGAGGAATCCTACAAAAAGCAGGATTGCAGAAAATAACAGTGCCATCTGCATGCCCTTGGCACTGGAATCTATGGTTATAATATTAAGGATAGGATCATCCTTCAGGGAGGATATATCTGGATGCAGTACCTTATCCACCCATGAATATATATCCTGGTCCAGATTCTGATGGCTCTGGTACTGGGGATATTCAACGGGGAGTGAAGACATCATAGCGAAGTATACCGCTATAAAATAGGTTAATCCAATTAGAACAGTTCCAATTGCAGAGCCCACCGAACCAAAGGTGCTGATGATCCCGGAACCATCGGCGTACTCTATTTCTTTTAGACTGGAGAGGACGATGTTTCTAAGATTAGGACCGGATATTCCCAGGCCCGCCCCCAGGACAAATAAACCAGGAAGCAGATCATACATATTCAAATCCACAGAATTTAAAAATAAAAGGTACAGCATCAAAGTACCAGCAATGGAAACCATAAACCCTATAAAAACTAGATAGAGGGGTTTAATGTATTTTACGAGCTTACTTACACTGAGTGAGAAAATTAAAGCCCCGAGTGCCGCTGATAACAGTAATAAACCGGTTGAAAATGCGTTGGCATCGTATCTGATCTGCACGTAGAGGGGTATCAGGTAGAAAATCCCTGCCTGGATTAAAGCTACCAGTAAGGTGCAGATGACGCCCAGTGTGAATGTACTGTTTTTTAAGATATCAACATTCATGAAGGGGGTTTTGCCCTGGTTAATCAGTTTTCTCTGGTAGAAGAAGAAGATGAGCAGGAGTAGAATACCGGTTAGGATTATGGCCATCACCAGTGTAAATCCGGCCTGATTTATGAGTGTCCCGGAATAATTAACCCAGGCGGCGGGATTATTCAACTGTAGCACCCCTAAAATCACTATTAAAATCCCCGCTGCAGAAAGGACAGCCCCTTTAATATTTATATCAGACCATTTCAGGGTGGGCTTCGATTCAACCAGGGCGTAGGACAAGAGGAGCATGATGAGCACTATTACAGCTTCCAGTGCAAACCCCCATCTCCAGGAGTAGAACGTGGTGAGAAAACCCCCTAAAAGCGGCCCTACTGCAACGGAGATGGTGCTGATGGTTGCTACAAATCCTATGGCAAAGGTCCGTTTACTACCAGAGTAAGTGGAGGTGACTATGGACGCTGTGGCCGGCAACATCAAAGCAGCCCCTAATCCCTCTATCACCGACCAGCCCAGTAGCAGCATGCTGCTGTTTAAACTGGCCGCGGCAATTAAAGCCCCTATCCCATATATCAGGGCCCCGCTGAGAAACGTCCTCTTCCTACCAATTACATCCTGCAGCTTAGCCCCCAGGAGGAAGAAAGACCCCATCACCAGGGAATAAATAGCTATTATAGCCTGAACACTCCCCAGGGTGGTGTGCAGGTCCTTAACCAGGTACAACATGGCCACATTCATGAAAGTACTATCCAAAGCAATGATAAAACAAGACAAAGAGATGACAAAGAGGGCCATCCAACCATAATTCTTACCCGCCATAATTAATTCCATCCCTATAAATTATAATCTTGGTATTATTACATACCTACTTAACCTTATTGATTCGGGGAGAGGTGGGTTTTATTCTTATGATATTGCTTTTTTGACTGTATTGTTGGTATTTTCTTGTTTTTATTCGGTAGGTGGTGTTGTGGGGAGAAGAAATAAGTTATTCTGTGTTATATGTTAAATAAAATGATTAATTGTGGCGCGAATTTAATCCAAAGAAAGCGTTCCTTTAAACCAGTATTGAAATTTAAACTCAACACCTGATGGGATCGTAAGGCATGATGCGGGGGAGTTTGACGGGCAATAAAACGCCGAAGATTAAATAATCATAATTAAAACCAAATAAATAGACTGGCACATTATTCCTTATAAGTATTTAATTTTAATTTTAGGATTGGTCATAACAAATCCCCCTAGTATTATTTTTATTAGGAAAATTATTTTAATATTTAAATCCTAATTTGGATTAATGTCAATTAAGAAAGAAGTGTATGATATAATAGTGAAACCGACCTTGACCATAATTTTAGTCCCTATTATCGCGTCTTTTATCTCTCAAATCACTACTGGAAATTGGTTTGAGATATTTAACTATATTCCTGGCTATGTATGGGTTATAATAAGTATAGCTTTAGTAATATGGATCATAATAAGATGGATGAAAAATAAAATGGAATATGCAGGTTCTCCATATGAATCCTTTCCAAGAAATGGTTGGAAAAAAATTGGAGAAGAGTTTTATGATGATGTTTGGTGGTTTATTCAAATTCCACGACGCGACGAACTTGTAGAAGGTTTAGAAGGATTGTCACATAGATATTATAGATACTCGCACTCTAGTATCCCCTACATTAATGTTGAAACTCCGCCTAGATGTCCTGTATGTAAAACTAAACTAGAAATCATTAAACATTATTTGTGGTACACATGGAAATGTGTCAATTGTGGGTTTAAAATCAGAAAATTAGATTCACAATATAAACTCGGTGACCACGTAGAAAAAATTGTAAGCCGAAAAATAGAGGCAGAAATAGAAGAAATGGAGATAAATCAAGGATACAAGAGATGATAATGTTTTAGATGATCTTAAGAAAGTATTAATTATGTACCGTAGTAATAAACTTTGTTTTTAGAATTGATGATATAGATTTGTTTTGAAAATTCTTGAAATCATTAAAATAACTTACTAGTATGAAAGAAATAAATGAACTGTTTAATTGATTAAAAATGTAATTAAATTAACTAAGTTATGAGAAGAGGATCATTATGTCCATAATTAAACCGGACTGGGATAAATTTAAGGCTAAATTTAGTGAAAATTCTCAGAATGAATTCGAATGGCTCTGTTATTTATTATTTTGTGAGGAGTTTGATAGACCATTAGGAATCTTTCGCTACAAAAATCAATCCGGAATTGAAACAAATCCCATTACTAAATCTGATGAAGTAATCGGTTGGCAGGCAAAGTTTTATGAAACTACATTATCATCTAATAAGAATGAGTTAATCAGTACTCTGAAGAAAAGTAAAAGAGATTATCCTGATATAACTAAGATTATTTTTTATACTAACCAAGACTGGGGTCAAGGAAAAAACCAAAATGATCCCCAAGCAAAAATAGAAACAGAAAAAATAGCTAAAGAATTAAAAATTGGTATAATATGGAGAACTGCAAGTTATTTCGAATCTCCTTTTGTTACGATAGAGAATAAAAGTATCTTACAACACTTTTTTAATTTGGATAAAAGTATAGTTAATCTTATTGAGGCAAAAAAATTACATACCGAGTCAGTATTATACGAAATTCAAACCAATATAGATTTTAATAATCAAAAAATAGAAATCGACAGGATTAAAGCCTTAGAAACAATTGAAAAAGAACTTCATAACAAACAAATACTAATCGTGAGTGGTGTTGGTGGAGTTGGTAAAACAGCAATTATTAAAACCCTTTATGAAAAATTTGAGAACGAAATTCCCTTTTATATATTTAAGGCTAATGAATTTAGTATAAATAAATTAAATGATTTATTCAGTGGATTTGAACTACAAGATTTCCTAGAAGCCCATAAAAAAGAAAAAATTAAGATCGTTGTTATTGATTCAGCTGAAAAGTTGTTAGAACTCCAAAACACGGATACATTTAAAATTTTTCTAAAAGATCTAATTCAAAATGATTGGAAAATAATTTTTACCACAAGAAACAACTATCTAAATGATTTAAATTTCCAGTTTTTTGAGATACATAAAATCTTTCCATTTAATTTGCATATTCAAAATTTAAAACAGCCCGAATTAGAAAAATTGGCATCTAAATATAAGTTCTCTCTTCCAGAAGACCCAAAATTGTTAGAACTTATAAAAAATCCATTTTATTTAAATGAATATTTGAAGTTTTATAATGAAGACGAAATAATAGATTATCTTAATTTTAAAAATAATCTGTGGAATAAAATAATAAGGAAGTCAGAACCTGCGAGAGAGCAATGCTTTTTACAAACCGCTTTTCTAAGAGCAAATGAAAGTCAATTTTTTGTTAATCCGAATTTCGATCATCAAATTCTAAATAAATTATATCAAGACGGAATTTTAGGATATGAAACGGCAGGTTATTTCATAACTCATGACATATATGAAGAGTGGGCTTTAGAAAAGAAAATTAATTCTGAATTCATAAAGAAACAAGGTAATAAAGAATTTTTCGAAGAAATTGGAGAATCCTTGCCAATTCGCAGGAGCTTTAGGAATTGGGTGTCTGAAAAGCTTTTACTCAAAGATGAAATTATAAAACAATTTATTGAAGAAGTTGTTCAAGATGAAGAAATTAAGCACTTTTGGAAAGATGAGATTTTAGTTTCCGTTTTGCTTTCTGATTACTCTGATGCCTTTTTTGACTTATCCAAAGAAAAATTATTAGAAAATGATCAAAAATTTTTGAAAAATATTACTTTACTACTTAGAATAGCTTGTAAAGAAGTTGATAACGATTTTTTTGAAAAATTAGGACTAAAAAACGTAAATACACTCCCCATAGCATATATTTTGACTAAACCTAAAGGTAGAGGCTGGCAAAGTCTTATAAAATTTGTTTTTAGCAATATTGATGTAATTAATATTGAAAATATTGATTTTATCTTCCCTATAACACACGATTGGAATAGTAAGTTCAGAGAAGGAGAAACGACTAAATTATCAAGTTTAATAGCTTTGAAATATTACCAATGGATAATTAAAGAGGATAAATATCTTGATAAAGATTTTGAAGAAAAACTGATTCAAACTATTTTATATGGAGCCAGTGAAATAAAGGATGAACTTATTACAATTTTCGATGAAATTTTGTTAAATAAATGGAATAACCACAGAGATCCCTACAATACTTTAATAAAGGCAATTCTGACAAAAATCGGGGACAATATAGAGGTCATAAAAGCTCTTCCTGAATATGTCTTAAAATTGGCAGATTTATTTTGGTTTAAAATTCCAGAAAGTCCTAAAAGAGATGATTTTCATGATTCTGGACATCAAGGCGATTTACCTTTTGTAGAACCTCATTATGATCCACTTGATCATGATTCTAGATTTTGTTTAAAAACATCTAATTTTAATTATTTTCCTTCAAGCTCTTTTCAAACACCTATTTACTGGCTGCTTCTGCATCACTTTAAAAAGACTATTGATTTCATATTAGTTTTTACCAATAAAGCGGTTGAATGTTATGCTAAATCTGATTTAGGAAAAGGTGAAATTTTTGGTTTAGAACAAGAAGGTGTTTTTGACTTAAAAAAAGAAAAAGTTATTGAAATAGATGTTTTCATAGAAAATGGAAAAACTATTAAACAATATATTGATGATGTACTTTGGAATATGTATAGAGGCACCAAAAATTCTTCTAATCTTTTACAATCAATACATATGGCTTTAGAAAAGTTTTTTTTAGAAATAGCAAAAAATATTGACTCAAAAGTTTTAGAACCTTGGCTTTTATATCTGCTTAAAAACTCAAGATCAGCTTCTATTACAGCTGTAGTAGTCAGTATTGTATTAGCATTTCCTAATAAAACTTTTAATGTTGCAAAGGTGTTATTTCGAACAAAGGAATTTTTTATTTACGATACCGGCCGAATGTCATTAGATTTAGGTGCAAAAAATTTATACAGTATTGGACATGGCTATAATTTCCAACGTGATATTCATCTTAATGAAAGAATTAAAACTTGTGATGATGAACATAGAAAGCTCTCCTTAGAAAATCTGGTTTTAATTTATCAAATTAATGAAAATAAAGAAATTAGTATGGAAGAAATGGGTACGAGACGAAAAATAATATGGGATATAATAGACCAATATCGCAAAGAATCTGATAAAACTGAAGAAAACGAGTTTAACCAAACTTGGAAACTTTATCTAGCTAGGATGGACAGCAGAAAGATGTCTCCTAAAATTGAAGAAAAAAATGGAGAAACAATTGTTACATTCAACCCAGAAATGGATCCTGACCTTAGAAAGTTCAGTGAAGATTCAACCAATGAAAGTTTAAGTAAAATGAAATATATGCCATTGAAACATTGGGCTAGTTACAAAATAAGAAATGATATTCGATATCAAAAATATGATGAATATGAAGACAATGTTGAATTAGTTATAAAAGATTTAAATGAAGTTATTGAATGTTTGAACAAATCTAAAGATCCAGAGTTCGGTCTTTTTTATGATACTATTCCTGGAGATGTATGTGCTGTTTTAATAAGATTTTATTACAGAAAACTTTCTAAAGAACAAATTAACCTTTGTAAAGATATTATTTTGAGTGTAGCTTATTCTCCTTTAAGAGAGAATTATTGGCATCAGTTATGGGATAGTGTAGATTCAGCAATTTCTGTCTTGCCTCTCTTATTTAAGGAATTTCCAGAGAACGAAAAGGATATAAAAATTATTCTATTTTTAACTTTATTTGATCAAAATCCGATGGGGATGGATGGTGAATTTTGTGATTATTCGAAAAAAGCAATACTGGAACTTTGGGACATAAGTTTTGATGATGCTCAGTCTTTACTCTTCGGATATTTAGTCTTAAAACCAAAATATGATAAATTAAGAATCCAATTACGTAAAAAAAATATAAATAAATTTGATCATGTGGTGTCAGAAGTTCAATTAATAGAAGAATTTGTTAATGAAAATGAAAAGAAGATAGAAGACGTCATTGATAATGACATAAATTTTGATTTAAATGAAGCAAAAAAAGTGGATTCATATACTTTGAAAACAGCTTTTCAGCTAATACCATCAAAAACTGATGATGAAGAAAATAAAGAATTGGCTAATATTATAATTTCGAGTGTTGCAAAAAGGTTGTTAGCGGATAAAAAGGAAGACAAAATTGATTACCATGTAAGACATGATTTTTTAGAAAAATTAACAGATTTCGCCTTGAATTCCAATGAATTAGATATCTCTAATATTTTAAAACCATTTCTTGAGAATTTCAACAATTCTGAATCAATGGCAGACCTATTTAGAATATTTGTTTATGCAGAAGACAGGCTAAATGCTTATAACAATTTCTGGAAAGTATGGGATCTGTTTTATGAAAAAATTGTTGAATTATGTAAAGATGGAGACAGTTGGAACACGAGAAAGGTTATAAAAGGTTATCTTTTTGCTGAAACCATGTGGAAGGAAAATGCAATAGAATGGCATACATTAAAAGAATCAGATAAAAGATTTTTTAAAAAGATTTCAGAGGATATCGGGCATTGTCCTTCAGTTCTATTTTCTATTTCAAAATTATTAAACGGTATAGGAAGTATTTACTTAAATGACGGTATTTTATGGATTTCAAGAATGTTAAATAACAATAAAAACTTATGGTCAGATGAATTAGAAAAGAACACGATCTTTCATTTAGAGAACTTGGTTAGGAAATATGCATATAGAAACCGTGAACTTCTAAGAAAAAATAATCAATTAAAAAGGGAATTTATATTAATATTAAACTTCTTAATCGAAAAAGGATCTGAAAATGGATACTTATTAAGAGAAAATATTATATGAATTTTTACCTCGCAAAATTAAATCTTTTTCTTTTAAGTCTCTTCCTGTACATCTCCTTCTCTTAGTTATATCTATGTCTTTAATAAGTCTTTTGAAGTAATTCCTCCAGTACCCTAAATCCATTTCGTACAATTCCCTATCATCATGTACTCCACACTAATCCGCCCTTCTTTACCCCTCTGATTCAGAAATTATTGCGTATAAATTGTTTAATATATGTATTAATTCTGCATTCTTGAAAATAGAAAAAAATAAGTTAAGATTTTTTAATACAATTATCGGTGATTAAATTGGTTGATGCACCTGCTGAAATAGTAGAACTAGTGGATAAATTTGAAAGGAACATAGAAGCATATAAGAATCCATCCTATAAAGAGGAACAGCTTAAACAGGAGTTTATAAACCCCTTCTTTAAAACCCTGGGATGGGATGTGGACAATGTATCCGGTGCAGCACCACAGTATAAGGATGTTATTTTTGAGGATTCTATAAAGATAGGTGGTGATACTAAAGCACCAGATTACTGTTTTACACTTGCCGGTAGAAAAATATTCTTTCTCGAAGCCAAAAAGCCATCTGTTAATATAAACACTGATAAAAAACCTTCTTTCCAGCTCCGTAGGTATGCATGGAGCGCTAAGTTATCTCTTTCTGTTTTAACTGATTTTGATGAACTGGCAGTATATGATTCTAGCACCCGGCCTAAAAAAACTGACAGCACCAGCGTCGGAAGAATAAAGTATTTGAGCTTCAGGGATTATGTTGAGCAATGGGATTATCTCTATAATACTTTCTCCAAGGATGCAGTGTTAAAGGGGTCATTTGACAAGTATGCTGAAAGCACCAAAAAGAAGAGGGGAACAGCAGAAGTCGACGATGAATTTTTATCAGAGATAGAAAACTGGAGGGAATTATTCGCCCGAAACATAGCACTCAGAAACGCCGATCTAACAGTAGACGAGTTAAATTATTCAGTACAGCAAATAATAGACCGAATTATATTTCTACGGATGTGTGAAGACAGAGGAATAGAAAAATATGGTAGACTGAAATCTCTACTTGATAACGATAACATTTATCAAAGTTTCACCAAGTTATGCTTAGATGCCGATGCAAAATACAACTCAGGGCTATTTCATTTCCATGAAGAGAAAGGTAGGCCAGCCGAACCAGATACTCTAACTCTTAACCTTGAAATAGATGATAAAATACTTAAAACAGTTATTAAAAGTCTCTATTACCCTGATAGTCCTTATGAATTCTCTGTACTACAACCTGAGATATTGGGTAATGTATATGAACAATTCCTTGGAAAAGTTATCCGGTTAACCAAAGGACATCAAGCCAAGGTAGAAGAAAAGCCAGAAGTGAAAAAAGCCGGTGGAGTATACTACACTCCTCAGTATATTGTGGATTATATAGTAGAAAATACGGTGGGTAAACTATGTAAGGGTAAGACTCCAAACAAGGTATCTGAATTACGTATATTAGATCCCGCATGTGGTTCGGGTTCTTTCTTACTCGGAGCATATAAATACTTATTACAATGGCACAGGGACTACTATTCACAACAAAAAGACAAACAAAGACTCAAAAATAAAATATACATCGGAAATAATGGTGAATTGCATCTCACCATCCAAGAAAAGAAAAGAATACTATTAAACAACATTTATGGCGTAGACATAGACAACCAAGCTGTTAACGTAACTAAACTAAGCTTACTTCTGAAGGTACTAGAAGGAGAAAACAGAGATGTCTTAGAAGCCCAACAAAAACTCTTCAAAGAAAGAGCACTACCTGACTTGGGAGATAATATCAAATGTGGTAACAGCTTAATCGGAAAAGATATATATAACGATATAGAACTGGAACCTCAAGATATTCGCCGTATAAATCCATTCGACTGGGAAAACGAGTTTGTTGATATATTTGCTGATGGTGGATTCGATGTTGTGATTGGTAATCCACCTTATATACGCATCCA